>JAJFJF010000010.1 GCA_021774255.1 Gammaproteobacteria bacterium | reverse complement strand
GTTCGAGCGTTGAAATAACAAGCATCGGTCTGGAAGAAGTGGATATCACTGGCAACCGCCGGGTCGGCGGGCTCGTGGCCGAATCTTACGGGGCTATCATCCAGAGCCATGCAACAGGCACCGTGTCTGGCTCAGATTATTATGTCGGCGGGCTCGTGGGATATCAACAGCGTGGGACTATCTCTCAGAGCCACGCTACGGGCACCGTGTCTGGCTCAGATTATGTCGGCGGGCTCGTGGGATATCAACAGAGTGGGACTGTCTCTCAGAGCCACGCTACGGGCACCGTGTCTGGCGTAGAGAGGATTGGTGGCCTCGTGGGCCTTGCTTCTGATCAGATCACCGAGAGCTATGCAACAGGAAATGTTTCCGCCTCAGGCGACCATGTCGGCGGACTCGTGGGCGAGGGTTATACCACCATCACTCAAAGTTATGCCACAGGCACCGTGTCTGCCTCAGGCCATTCTGTCGGTGGGCTCGTGGGCACTCGATCTGGCCCCATTACTCAAAGTTATGCTACGGGAAGTGTCTCAGGAGCATACTCTATTGGCGGACTCGTGGGCGATTCAGGAGATTTTCCTTTTGGTGGGATCATTCAAAGTTATGCTACGGGCAGCGTCTCCGGAGCAAGCGATGTTGGCGGGCTCGTGGGCCTTCAATATGGCACCATCACCCAGAGCTATGCTACGGGAAGCGTCGCAGGGACATCCTCTATTGGCGGGCTCGTGGGTAAACAAGGGGCTTTTTTTCCCCCTGTTGCTGGTGAAATCACCCAAAGCTATGCTACAGGAAGCGTCTCTGGAACAAGCTCTGTTGGCGGGCTCGTGGGCTATCAATATAGTGGCAGCACCACCACACAAAGCTACTGGGACACCGATACCTCAGGGTTCAGCACAAGTAGCGGAGGAACGGGCAAAACGACACAAGAGATGTACCAGCAAGCCACTTTCGTTAATTGGGATTTTGATGTCATTTGGCACATTAATGAAGGGCGTGACTACCCAAAGCTACAAGCGCTTGCCCCCATTACTATCATCTTGGTTGCTCCCATTGCTGATCAATCCGTAGGCGTTAACGAACCCTTCGCTTTATATTTTTCACAAGGGATGTTTGTTGACCCTAGTGATCCGGAGCTCGTGTACACCGTGCAGCTGTCGAATGGCAACACATTGCCCGCTTGGCTTACTTTTTCAGAGGGGCTGCTTTGCTTCCTGCAAGGAGACTACTGCCTGCTCGGTACGCCCCGCTCTGGCGATCAAAACACTTACTCGATTGAAGTCATCGCCACCAACAAGCAAGACGACAGCGCAAGTGATATCTTTATCCTCACTGTGCTTAACCAAGACCCAATTCAAAATAGACCTTTAAGCGATGATGCAACAGACGTCGGTGTTTTTTGGACTTACACTTTTGCGGCCGATACGTTCTTTGACCCGGATTTTGATGCACTAACGTACACGGCGGCCTTTAATGGAATACCACTGCCCGCTTGGATGAACTTCACCAGCAGCACACGCACCCTTGAAGGCGCGCCGGTTTCAGGGGCGCAAGGTAGCCACACGATAACTATCACAGCAAGCGACAACTTTGGTGGCAGCACGCAAGGGGATTTTTCATTGACCGTGCGTAATCGTGCGCCCGTGCTGCAAAACCCCGTCGACCCGCTTGAAGCTTTTAATGGTGAGCTGTTTGAATGGACAATGCCGCCTGATACGTTTAGCGATGGCGATGGTGACCTTCTTATCTACAACATCACGCGTGTCGGTGGCGCACTGTTGCCTGACTGGCTCACCTTTGAAGCCAGCACCGCGCAGTTATCCGGCACGCCGACGCAACGTGCTATTGAAACACTTGAGCTTACCGCCAGTGACGACTTTGGTGGGCAAGCCAGCACCGCGCTTACGCTCACCGTTCCCAACACGCCACCCAGCGCTGTGGCATCTTTGCCCAACCAAGCAGCCGATTTAAACGAAGCGTTTAACTTTGACGTGCCCGAAAACACGTTTGAGGATATTGATGACGATACACTCAGCTACACTGCCTTTTTGTTTGGCGGGGCGCCTCTGCCAGACTGGATGCACTTTGATACAAGCACGCGCACCTTTTCGGGCACAGCAGAAGAGCGCAACTCTTACACTGTTGTTGTGCAAGTCGACGACGGTGCCGGCGGGCAAGCCAGCACGTCGTTTGAATTTCGGGTCGCTAACCAAGCCCCGCAATTAAATCAAACACTCAGCAATCATACCGTTTGGGTGAGCGAACCATGGGTGTTTTCTTTTGACCCAGATTTATTTGTGGATCCCGATGGCGATGTGGTGATGTACTCGGCCACCCAAGCAGGCGGCGCGCCGCTGCCTGTGTGGCTTGTGTTTAATGCCAGCGCACGCACCTTTACTGGCACGCCACCTTCGGGCACGCAAGGCACTATGGCCATTGTCATCCTTGCAGAAGATGGCTTTGGCGGGCAAGGCAACACAATGTTTTATTTGATTATCCCCAATCGCGCGCCTGAAGTCCTCACCCCTATCAATGAACAACGCTTCCACGCCGAGCAAGTTTTTGTCTGGCCATTGCCCAATGACACGTTTGTTGACCCAGACAGTGACGTGTTGCATTACACCGCAACACAACCCGGCGGCGCGCCACTGCCCAGTGACATTACAATAGATGCTAACACCGGCGCTCTGTCTGGCACCCTGTCCGCAGAGCAAATGCCTTTTACCATTGAAATCACCGCAGAAGATATTTTTGGCGAGCAAGCATCAACAAGCTTCAATGTCGCCATTAATCACCTGCCAGTGGTGGAAGGCTTTATTGATAGCCAACAAGCGACGGTCGGAAATCCTTTTCTGTATACCTTTCCGCCCAACACCTTTTCCGATCCAGATGACGACGTGCTCCGCTATGAAGCAAAACAAAGTAACGCCGAGCCGCTGCCTGCGTGGCTCACTTTAGACAGCGCCTCTCGCACCTTTATCGGTACGCCCGCACTCGCTGATCAAGGTTTCTTGTTTATAGAGCTCTTTGCCGTTGATCCTTATGGTGGCCGTGCCAGCACCGTGTTTGGCATTGCGATCTCTGATTTAAGCGGTAATCAACCGCCCTATGTGGCCGTGACTATCCCCACGCAAACGGCCTACAGCAGTACCAGCTTTTTATTTACGTTTGATGAAGGCACGTTTGAAGATCCCGATGGTGATGTATTAACTTACACCGCTTCACTTGAAGGTGGCGCACCGCTGCCGCCTTGGCTCTTCTTTGACCCTGACGCGCGCCAGTTCTCCGGTATGCCGCCTAACATTGGTAGTTTGCGTATTTCCGTACGCGCTGCCGACGGCAATGGCGGCTTGGCGCTCAATACCTTTTCACTGTTAATCGAAGATGCGACCAATCATCCACCTGAGGTCTTCAATCCCCTCACGAATCAAAAGGCCAGCGTGGGCGAGCCGTTTTTATTGCCTATCCCCGCAGACACTTTCCGCGACCCTAACGGAGATGAACTGATTTACACCGCATTAAAAGAAGATGGTTCACCGCTGCCCGGTTGGCTCACGTTTGACCCGGCTACTCGCACTTTCTCAGGCAAGCCTGGCTGGCGAGACACCGGCACCTTTCAAAGTGACCGGGTGCACACCCTTGAACTACGTGCCAGTGATGGGGAAGGCAGTGCCACGCTGCAATTCAAGCTCGCCGTCACTGGTAAATCTCTCTATGACGAACTTTTTGATTCCGCCAAGATCATTGGGCCTATTGTCTCTGTACTGCTGAGTATTTATCTCGCACGCGCCAAACTCTGGAACTTTTTTATGAAGAGGCATTATCGGAAAGGAAAAGTCTTTGCTTACGTGGGCGAACATTTTTCTCTTCCTGCAAATTTAGATAACAAAGACTATAAGTGGACAAAAGCCTATAAAGGGGGAAAAGAGCTTCGAGGAGGCAAACAACTTCCCACTTGGTTAGAGGAAATAGAGGCACCATTGGGGATCGCTGGCACACCAGACGCAAAAGACATGGGTCGTTCTACTTTGTGTGTTTACCGGGAGAATGGCTGCATTGCCAAAGAAGTCGAGCTCATTGTGTGCCAACGCGGAGAAGGCGAGGCAGAGGATGACTCACCACCCGAAGCAGATAATCACGCCACCTGCTGGGCACGCTTTATCGAATCGTGCTGGTCGGGCAGCCAAAAACCGCGTGCCGTGTGGCAGCAGATGCGAACACTTGTGCACCGTCAGCGAGGCGGCACCGCCATGACGCCACTGATTGACCCCGCCACAGCAGGCGATGAAGACACTGAGGAAAAAGGTAACAACACAGTGTAATCCCCTAACATCTGTCAAAAGTACTCACACGGATAGAGCAGCGCCTCGGTTTTCTGATAGGCAAAAAACGGGGCGCTCGAGACCTCGAAAAAAAAAGCCAAGATAAAGTTATAAAAATAACTTATATTTGACTGATAGAGCACTGCCAATAAGCAAGCATTCACGAGGGGTAGATAACCATTTACCTATCAATTATTCCCTCTCCCTCTATTGGGGGGGAGGGAGAAATATGTTTAAAATCGGGGATAGGTGCACGCTTACGCCAATAGCGAGGGGATAAATTTGGTGAAACTCACTCAGTGCAGTGGTTCAAATAGGCTTTCGAGATCGTTGGGGCTCAAGGTCGCCGCGCTACCCGGTTTGTTGACAAATAAACCCTCCACGAGGCGTTTTTTGCTTTCCTGCAGTTCCAGAATTTTCTCTTCCACCGTGCCGGTGGTGACTAATTTATAAACAAACACCCCTTTTTTCTGGCCGATACGGTGCGCGCGATCGGTGGCCTGTGTTTCAACCGCGGGGTTCCACCATGGGTCATAATGGATCACCGTGTCTGCCGCGGTTAAGTTAAGCCCTGTGCCCCCTGCTTTTAGACTGATTAAAAATAAGGGGACATCACCTGCCTGGAAGCGGCTGATCGGCATGTCGCGATCTTTGGTTTGCCCGGTCAGTTTCACATAATCAATGTGTTTGGCCTGGCAAGCGGTTTCAATCAGTTTCAACATGCTGGTGAATTGTGAAAAAAGTAGAATACGTCGCCCTTCTGCAATCATGTTGGGCAACATCTCCATCAACAAGTTGAGCTTAGCGGATGTGTCAATGGCTTTGGCTTCATCCAGGTTTAATAATTGGGGATGACAACAGGTTTGCCGCAACTTTAACAGTGCATCTAAAATAATAATGTGGCTGCGTGACAAGCCTTTTTCAGAAACCGTTTGCGCGACTTTTTTGTGCATCGCTAGGCGAATACTTTCGTACAGATCGCGCTGCCCACCTTCCAGTTCCACTTGGCGCACCATAATCGTCTTGGCCGGCAATTCTTTGAGCACCGCTTGTTTTGTGCGCCGCAACATAAAAGGCGCTACACGCGCGCTCAAGCTGGCACGTCTGTCTTCGTCATTTTGTTTTTCAATTGGGTTCCGAAATAGACGTTTAAATTGTTGTGCGCCCCCCAACAAACCTGGCATCAAAAAGTTGAATAAAGACCACAACTCACCTAAATGATTTTCCATCGGCGTGCCTGTTAAGCATAGGCGGTGTTGTGCTTTTAACTGCTGCACCATCTGTGTTGCCAAGGCTTTAGGATTTTTTATATGCTGCGCTTCATCCAGGATCAAATAATAAAAATCTTGTGCAGCGAGGACCTCGCGATCACGTGCGAGCAAAGGGTAGGTGGTGAGCACAATATCGCTTTGGCTAATTTTGTCAAAATGTCGCTTGCGCTGATGGCCATGCAAGGTCAGCACCTTGAGCGTAGGCGCAAAACGTTTTGCTTCTTGCGCCCAATTAGACATTAAACTCGTCGGCGCAACAATTAAACACGGCTTGTGCATGCGATCTTGTTCTTTCTCAAGCAGGAGATGCGCCAATGTTTGTACTGTTTTCCCTAAACCCATGTCATCAGCCAAAATGCCGGCTAAATCATATTCGCGCAAAAACTGTAACCAATTTAAGCCTTCATGCTGATATTGTCGCAGCCCAGTTGTAAACCCTTTTGGGATCGCAACCGGCTGAATACCCGAAAAATGACGCAGTTTTTTGCCTAATGCCAGTAATGCTTCACTGCCCTGCCAGCGAAGCGGGACACCCCCCATCGCGCTTTCTAAATCGAGCAGTTGCACCGCCCGCAGACGAGATAACGCTAACTGCTGCTTATTATTTAAAATACTACTGTCATATAACTCTGTGAGTACTGATAAAATGCCGCGTACGCGACGGATAGGAATAGGGAGCAAGCGGCCATCGGGCAAGGTTGCCACGCAACGTGTTTCATCCGCCAAGGCTTGAATTTGAGCCGCATCGAGTTTGGCAAAGTTTTTTTGAATAATCTCGACCAATGCAGGGAGCAGATTAATTTTTTTGCCCCCTAACAAAATACCTAACTCTAAGCCAAACCAATCGGTGCCAGCCTGCGAGTCTAACGAGGTATACCATTCAGGCTCTTCATCAACGATCTGCAACAAAAAGTGTTTATCGACATTGACTTCCCAGCCCGCTTCACGCAACGCAGGCAATTGGTGCACCATAAAATGCAGCTGTTTCTCGGCTTCCTCTATGCCGGCAATCACTAAATCATGGCGATGATTGGCTGTCGACTTATAATTTTCATATTCGCTGAGCGGCACGATGCCTATGCCGGCTAGTTTTTTCATTTCTTGTTGTTCGAACTTCTTCTGTCGCGTCACACGCGTGAGCTTCCCATTTTTAACATACGTAAAGGTGTTTTTATGTTCATGCCAAGGAATGAGTTTTTCGCCATAACGAAAGCCCAGGCGCACCAGCGGCAAGACTTCTTCTACTTGTTTCCAATACCAATCTTTATCTGGACGTGATGCCGTGCCATTTAACAACGTTATATAAGGTGTCGGTTTGCTATGGTCTTCACTTGTTTCCGTAAATGCTTTCGGAAGCGGCACATGATAATCCGGCACATAATTTTTCAGTGCTTTTTGCACCACCGCCACTTGTTCGGGTTCAACCACGGGAATAGCAAGCAGCGTTTTTAAGAGCTCGCTTGGCATGTCTAATCTCAAACGCCCTATCTGCGCTTGCTGGGGTAACACATACCAAGGCGGGTCAAGCGGCAACATGTAAAAGGCGTCTTTCTCAGAAGAGGATAGCGAGACACCCTCTAGTTGATACTCCAATGTTTGCTCGCCTTGCGGATTTGTTTTCCATACAAATTTCCCTGTTTTCTCTTCCGCACGCTGCAGTATGGGGTTATCTTTATTTCGCCAATAGCATCGCTTGGTATTGATGATTTTTTCTAATAATTCTGCGCCACGTTGATTTAATAAAGAAAACCCTGCGCTGCTTTGTACAATGGCTTGTCGACGGTCTAGCTCAAGGCGATGTCGTATTTCAACATCGTCTGGTAATAAAAATGTGGCGGGGCTTAAATAGTTACCTCGATAAGGTGCCGCTTTCCCATACCCCTCCCCCGCTGCCAACTTTCTTGCAACGACTAATTCAACCTCAACGGCCAGCGTTTTTCCAACTTCGTTAACATGCAAAATATAAAGCAAGCGCTGGTGAATATGCTCGGGGTAAAGCGGCGCAGTGGATTGGCTTGCCTTTTGCGTGGTGATGAGCTGCTTGAGCCAGTCTTTCAGGCCATCACCTGTTTGTTGGGTTTTCAGTGGCTCAGGCGCTTCTGCGCTTCTTTCTTCTAGCAGCGCAAACAAGGTTGCCACCACATGTTTGCAATTGTAGGCAACGGGGCAAGTGCAACTACCGATAAATTTTTCTTTTTTGCGTGGGTCGTCTCGGTAATGAATATTCACACGGTAGGCTTGATCGCGTCGCCCCGTGACTTTACCGGTGACGACATGCTTGCTTTCATCCAAGACTACTTTTTTCACACGTCCTTCTGCCTGGTAGGCACGACCATGCTCTATGTAAGCGCCAGGAAATTGTGTGAGCAAATCAGGCTCAGTAAACGATATCATGACTAACTACGCCAAAATGTGGGGGTAAGTAATACTAACAATGAAAAAATTTCTAAACGACCCAGGAGCATTGCCAACACAAGCACCCACTGCCCGCCCATGCTAACACCCGCATAATTTTCTGCAACACTGGCAATACCCGGGCCCAAATTAGAAATACACGCGGTTAAGGCCGCAAAAGCAGACACGTGATCTAACCCTAAGGCAATCAAGGTAAATAGTAGCAAAATATAGACCACGGTAAACGTCGCAAAATATCCCCAGACGGTGTCAACCACGCGGTCAGGCAAGACATGTTTGCCAATTTTGATGCGAAATAACCCACTCGGATGAATTAAGCGCTTGATTTCTCTCATGCCTTGCTTGTGCAATAGCAGTATTCTGATGGCCTTAAACCCACCGGAGGTGGAAGCCGCGCAACCGCCGGCTAAGCCTAAAAAGAGTATCATCACCGGCAAAAAGCTTGGCCACACCGCAAAATTGGTGGAAACAAACCCTGTGGTGGTGCCTGCTGCAATGACCTGAAATAAGCCATGTTGCAATGCCGCCTCTGTGCTATCAAATGTTTGTGTGAGCAGGAGTGCCCCACAGACAATCACCGCGGCAGAAAATAAAATCGTAATGTAGGTTCTAAATTCCGCATCTTCTTTGTATGGCGTGATGCTTGCGCGGTGCAGTGCATAGTAATGTAACGCATAGCTGACTGCGCTCACGACCATAAACACCATCGCGATAGACTCAATTAATCGGCTATCAAAATAGGCAAAGCTGTCATCATGTGTTGAAAATCCGCCGGTTGCCACCGTACTGAAGCCGTGACCCACGGCATCAAACAACGTCATGCCCCCCAGCCAATAGGCCGTTACACACAGCGCCGTTAACCCCATGTAGATATACCACAAGGCCTTTGCACTGTGCGTGATACGAGGTGTTAATTTATTATCTTTCACTGGGCCCGTCATTTCCGCACGAAAGAGCTGCATGCCGCCGATACCGAGCATAGGCAATACAGCAACGGCAAGCAGGATGATGCCTAAGCCCCCTAAAAACTGTAACTGCTGACGGTAATAGAGAATGGAGCGCGGCAAATCATCTAAGCCTGTGATGACGGTTGCCCCCGTTGTGGTCAAGCCTGAGGTCGCTTCAAAGACAGATTGGGTAAAACTTAAGTCCGGGTTCACCGAGATAATAAACGGTAACGCGCTGAACAAGCTGAGCACCGTCCAGAATAAGACCACCACCAAAAAGCCATCTCGCACGCGCAATTCACGTCGCCGAAAACGACACGAAATCCACAACAGTAACCCTGTTACAAACGTCACAGAAAACGCTGTTAAAAAGGGCGCAATTTCGCCGTCGTTATACCACCATGAAACGGCCAATGGCACGAGCATCGTCCCGCTGAGCAACATGAGCAGTACGCCTAATACATAAAACGCCGTGGTGATCCGCATCGTCTTGCCTAAAGAAAGGTAACCTCTACTTGAAACAGCCGTTCAACTTCATGAATGCGCTTTTTGTCAATGAGAAATAAAATCACATGATCATCAGATTCAATCACCGTGCTGTGGTGTGCAATAATCACTTTATTTTCACGCACAATCGCACCTATCGTTGTGCCGGGTGGCAAATCAATCTCTTCAATCGCGCGCCCCACGACCTTCGATGATTGTGAGTCGCCATGCGCAATCGCCTCGATCGCTTCTGCTGCGCCGCCCCGTAAGGAATGCACTTTCACTACATCGCCACGGCGAATATGCGCTAATAAGCTACTGACCGTGGTATGTTGTGGTGAAATGGCAATATCAATCACCCCTCCCTGCATTAAATCAACATAGGCCGGACGGTTGATTAAGGCCATGACTTGATACGCACCAAAACGTTTTGCCAGCATCGCCGACATAATATTGGCTTCGTCGTCATTCGTGACCGCACAAAACACATCTGCATCTTCAACGTTTTCCTGTATCAATAATTCAGGATCAGACGCGTCGCCTTGTAAGATAATGGCATTATCTAAATTTTCTGCAATCAACTCACAACGCTCTGTGTTGTGTTCAATCAATTTCACTTGATATTTTTTCTCTAATAATTTTGCAAGGTAGCTGCCAACATTGCCGCCACCCACAATAAAGACGCGCCGATAAGGGCGTTCAAAGCGTCGAAACTCGCTCATGACGGCACGAATGTTGTGGCTTGCCGCAATAAAGAAAACCTCATCATTTTCTTCAATGACGGTATCACCGGTTGGAATAAGCGGTGCACCACGGCGAAAGATAGCGGCGACCCGCGTATCCACTGTCGGCATATGATGCTGCAACGTACGTAAAGCATGCCCGACGAGCGGCCCGTTGTGATAAGCACAAATACACACGAGCTGTACTTTGCCTTCAGCAAAATCGAGCACCTGCAACGCACCGGGAAATTCAATGAGGCGCTGGATATGGCGCGTGACCAGTTGCTCAGGGCTAATCACTACATCAATCGGCAACACTTCGTTGACATAAAGCTCTTGATAAGCGAGGTATTCGCTCGCACGAATGCGTGCAATTTTGCGTGGCGTTTTAAAGAGGCTATAGGCCACCTGACAAGCAATCATGTTCAGCTCGTCGTCATCGGTCACGGCAATCAGCATGTCGGCATCTTCGATACCTGCCTGCTCGAGCACGCTAGGATAAGAACCTTGCCCCGTGATAGTACGTACATCTAGGCGGGACTGTAATTGACGCAGCCGCTCTATTTCCGTATCAACAATCGTGACGTCATTTTCTTCGATCGAGAGGTTTTCCGCTAGCGTCGCGCCAACATGATCAGAACCTAGGATAATGATTTTCATCGAATTATGGCTTCACAGGTATCTTTTTAAACACAAACGTCCTATTTAAACTGCTAAATTCTCGTTCGAGTGCTGATAGGGCCAGCGCAGGGTAGGCAGACTCCCATTCCTCAAAAAAATTGGCAAAGTGCTGCGACTCAACCAGCTCTAAGCCGAATGGCTTTATAAATTCAACAAACTTATTAAAATCAACCAAGTACTCTACGGTCGGTTTGCCTATCAACGGAGAACCCTCTAAGATGACCTCAATTTTCTGCCCAAACAGCGGGAGCGCACTAAAATCATCACCTTGGTTTTCATAACACTTCTTAATAGAAAATGAAGCTTGGCTACCTTCAGATCGTACCACTTTATCACCCGGGACTGTATTTTTTAATAGCGTAAATGTTTTCTCACCATCAAATATCGTACCGATATAGTAACCGCCTTCCTTCAGGTTTTTGCTGACATTCTCTATGTGCTGTCGGCACATTGTTTCAGAAGCAAATAAGTGATGCAATGCAAACTGATTACTGACAACATCAAACAATCGCGATAATTTTTTTGCTTCTAGAAAAGCAGATATGTCTTCTTCACCCGTATTAAGATGAAAAAAATGAATACGAATAGTGGCATTGGATTCTTTGATTTGTGCCAGACGTCGATTAGCTTCGGCAATTGAATCATCATTAATATCAAAACCAATGACGTTTTTGATACCCGCACTTACCCACTTCCTGATATCACCGCCGACCCCGCAGCCCAGATCCAGCAAGTTATCTGCACCTGCACCGTAGGTGCTAATGAGGGTTGATTTGACCCAGTTGTGGAAGGCTCTTAACCCTGCAATATCCATAATCTTCTTTCAAAATTCTATCTGTGGCGGCAAATTTCTTTGTTGCTGTGGTGCTCGAATCCTCAGGGACTTATATGTCCATTCCGGTTCTGCGCGCCTCGCGCCTCGAACTTTGCTCGCCACAGCGAATTTTGAAAGAAGATTTACTATACACTTCTCTCTATCTGTGGCGGCAAATTTCTCAAAGCGGTGGTGCTCAAGGCCTATTCTAGCAGGAAGCAGGGCGCTGAGCTCACACAAGCAGCACAATCTCTCTACAAACCAATACTTTATATTCTATAAGTATAGACAAAGTATGAGGATTTAACCTCCCAAATCTACCTAGCTTGTATTAGGATAGAGTCTCGTGTATATCTATTTTTATGGCTTCTCACCTATTTATCCACCAAACACCCCACCATCGCGCGCACTATTTCAAGAAAACGGCCAAACAACACTTGCTACACAGCCCGCTCATCGCAGAACGAGACTTTTGGATGTGCTGGCTCCTCCAGCACATCCATCAACTAGACTATCCTGGTGATAAGCCCGGCCTCAAAGGCAGCTTTCTTCACTCAAAAAATTGCCCTCTTTTTAATCGGCTACCCAGAGACATTGATCTGATCATGAGCTATCAGGCACTTCCCGTCGAAATTGATTTGGATACAGAAAACTGGACAGACGTACAACAGCAAAAATTTATTCGCCAATTTTTTGATGCGAAATCTGACTATATCGCCAATACATTCGCACCGGCTGTCTCCGCGGTCTGTAAAACAACACTGCGTGAACCTTGGCAAGTTTCACTCACGGCACCTTACCAAGCACATCTGATCTTCCATTACCCTACTGCATTTGCATCACAAGATTACGAGGCGCTTTCATTAGTGCCTTCTTTTGAGGTAGATATTAGTTTCGTTAATGCACCTGCTGAGCTGGCGAGCTACCCACGTTATACCATCAAACCCTTATTACTTTACCCTGATTTAGCCACAACACATGAAGCCTGTGTCGATATTCGCATCCAGCCTTCGTCCGTTTCTTTCTGCGATAATCTCTCTTCATTACATCGCTATGCCAGATTGCCTATCGAAATCATTGCGCAGGAACTTAAAGAAGATAAGTTCCATGCTGCTATTTATTATGATCTGGCCATTAAATATCAAAGCAGCGCCATCCCCAGCAACATTGCCCAGGTTATGCGCACTCTTTTTATGCATACAAAATATTTTTTTCCACATAAAAAATTTGATCAACTTGCCGAGACATTTAAACCTGGCACGCTTTCACTGATGCCGCCCGCCCCACTGTTGTCAATGATAGAGGAAAAATACACAGAAAAAGTACGTGCCGCACGAGGCAGCGTGCTGACTTTTGATGAAGCCTTAAAAGTACTAGCAGAATTAGAAAACAAAATTAATCAATTCTCGACATAACCATTTCTTGCGTCACCGGATGGATAATGGTTTCCCATATATCCAATGCCGTGGTCAATGAGTTACAACGTTTATCTTCGTTTTTATCTGGCCGATGGCGAAAAGGGAAAAACTGCCCTTTTGCGTCGTCATAGACACACTCGGCCACCCGACCCTCTTCAAAAGGCACGCCTGCTTCATCGGCATACCCATTGGGCAATGGCATGATATAAATCTCAGGATGGTCTGGCGGCGAAAAAGGCTCGAACAACACAGATCCTTCATGCTTACGCCTGCTCAACAAATGCCAAACCGTATGATCATCATACTGGCGGGCTTTGTGTAGCAAAAAATCAATGGAGTTAAATTCGTCGGGCTTCCATTTATACTGGCTATCCCACAGCTTGGTCGCTGGGTAAGGCTTAGCTTTCGGCAGGAAAAGTAGCCCGTCAATTTCGTAGTGTTTGTTTTTGTTTCCGACAAGAAGCTGTTCTGCTGCCTTTTTAATGTTGTCAAAAAACGTTTCTATCAATACAAACGTGGGCGCCTCACCTTTTGGATATTGATGCATTGCTTCCACAAATTCATTTAAAAGAGCCAGGCGGACTTGAAAGGGGTAGTCTGGATCACCGCGCAAATCTTTTCCTTTAAAAAACAGTAAATCCAATCCAACATAGGTATCATTTTCTTTAATGTATTCAATATCAATAATGCTGTTGGCAAACGCTGTTTGGACAAATGGCAAGCGTGTAAACTTCATCCCTCGTTCAATTAAATAACAATACGGGGCGTCACCTTGTGAAGCGTCAGGGATAAACATCAAAAATCGTTTACCATCTGCTTTGACTCTTACAGCATAATCACGCATATTAATATTCGCTAAATGCTTGCGTTGCAGCGTGATCGGATACGCACCTATAAATTTTTTGGCCTGCGTGAGCGCTTGGTACTGCTCTAAAGGGGTATGTGGCATATTGTTGTTTCGGGGGTTAAGCAGCCGCAGGTTCGGCTTCCGCTAACAACCCTGTGCTCAGATAGCGCCACTGTTCTTCCCACGATTCTAGCGGTTTGCGTTTAAAATTGCTGCGCACAAATTGATTTAAGCGCCCTTCTACGATCGCGGTTAATAAATTGGCAGCGACGGCAATCGGCAATAATGATTGTTTATTTTCTCGCAACTGTGATTCACGCAGCACTTGTTTTAGCTGTGTTTCGTAGCGTTCAAATAGTTGCGTCATGCGTGCGCGCAGCCGTTCATGCTCACCCACAATGGCATCGCCGGTTAAGATGCGGCTGATCCCCGGGTTGCGCTCTGCGAACCCTAAAAACAATGTCAGCATCGCCTGGCAACGCGCTAAGGTGCCCGACTCTTGTTTCAAGATAACGGCCACCCTCGAAAATAATGTTTCTTCCACAAAGTCAATCAGCCCTTCAAACATTTTCGCTTTGCTGGGAAAGTGACGATACAACGCCGCCTCAGACACTCCCACTGCTTTTGCTAAACTGGCCGTGGTAATTTTGGTATCCGGCCCTTCTTCTAACATCTGGGCCAAGCACTCTAATATATGCTGACGCCGTGATTTTTTTTGTTCGGTTTTTTTCATGACTCTTTCACTCCCCAGCAGAAGTATTACACCACTGCATTGATTTGCGTCGCAAATTGTGGCGCTAATGTTAATAACTGTTCTCGAAAAACAGATCGAATACGTTGCAATGCCTTTTCATTGTCTGCCTCAAAACGTAACACGAGGCACGGCGTGGTGTTCGATGCGCGCAACAAACCCCAGCCATCTTCAAAATTAACACGCAGACCGTCTAGCGTAATTTTTTCTGCAGAAGGCTCAAAACTGGCCTCGCGCACAAAACGTTCCATAAAAATAAATTTTTCATCATCGGGCATGGGCAATTTCAGCTCCGGGGTATTCACGCTGTCTGGCAATTGTGCAAACACCGCATCAACACTCTCTGATGTTTTCGCCACAATTTCAAGCAAGCGGGCCGCGGCATAAAGTGCATCATCAAACCCCAACCAGCGTTCTTTAAAAAAGATGTGCCCACTCATTTCACCCGCTAATAACGCGCCGGTTTCATGTAACTTTTGTTTAATAAACGAGTGCCCTGTTTTCCACAACGTGGCCTTGCCGCCTTGCTGTTCAATCACACGCGCTAAATTTTGGCTGCACTTAATATCAAAAATGATTTCGCCGCCAGGGTGATTCGCTAAAATAGCTTTTGCAAATAGCATCATTTGCCGATCAGGCCAAATAATATTACCTTGATCGGTCACGACCCCCAAGCGATCGCCGTCACCGTCAAAGGCCAACCCAAGATCGGCGCCGGTTTGCTTGACCTTATCGATTAATTCCGTCAAATTCTTGGCTTCTGAAGGATCAGGGTGATGATTAGGAAAGCGCCCATCCACCTCACAATACAGTGGCACCACCTCACACCTGAGCTCACGCAAGAGCACTGGTGCAATAGCACCTGCGACGCCATTGCCGCAGTCGACCACCACTTTTAGCGGCCGCGCTAACGTAACCTTGCTTTTGATGTAATCAAAGTAGGCTCTGACAACATTTTGCTCACGCTGCTGGCCTTTACCCGCAGTGAAATTGCCGCCCTGAATGCGCCGCCACAAATCTTGAATGGCGTCGCTTGAGAGTGTCTCGCCCCCCAATACCATTTTCAGTCCGTTATATTCTGATGGGTTATGACTCCCTGTCAGCATCACACCAGAGCGTGCACTCAAATGATGCGTGGCAAAATAAAGTATCGGTGTCGTCACCTGGCCGATGTCGATAACATCAACACCACTGGCAAGCAGCCCGGCTTGCAGGGCTTGGCTAAGCGCCGGCCCTGATAATCGACCATCCCGGCCAACGATGAGGGTCTGCTCACCGCGGCAGCGCGCTTCGCTGCCAAGCGCCAACCCAATCTGATACACCCCTTCGGCAGTCAGATCGCTGCCCACGACGCCACGAATGTCATAGGCACGGAAGATCCGGCCGTTTAGCGCTGCGCTTAATTCGCTGCTAGTTTCTTCCTGTATGACCAAAGCCACCCTCACCTCTCTGACTGGCATCAAACTCTTCCACTAAATCGAAGTGAGTACGCACTACGGGTACAAACATGAGCTGCGCGACCCGCTCACCTGGCTCAACCGTAAAAGCCGTTTGGCCACGGTTCCAGCAGGAGACCAGTAACTCACCTTGGTAGTCTGAATCGATCAAACCAACTAAGTTACCTAACACAATCCCGTGCTTATGCCCTAATCCTGAACGCGGCAAAATGACAGCTGCCGTCTCTGGGCAAGCAATATGGATCGCCAGCCCGGTGGGCAATAATTCAGTTTGACCAGGCTCTAAGGTGAGCGACTCATTTAAGCAAGCCCGCAAATCAAGCCCCGCCGACCCATCGGTGGCATACGCAGGCATAGGGAACTCATCACCTATTTTAGGATTAAGAATTTTAAGTTGAATTTTTTTCATGATAATTCACTGAAATGGTTAATTATTATTCCTTGATGCTTTCGAAGCAAACAAGACGACTTGTGGGGGGGAACCGTTGACGGCGGTATCGCTTAAAACGTGAGCTCATTATAGTCTCTATTGAGGCGGTAACCAAGATCACCTCCCGCTACACTCATAAGCCCTATACAGCTTATGTTTGTTTGCTCATGCAACAAATTGGCTGAAATTATTTTTCTTTCAAAAACAAAGGCATGAGATCAGGAAATATAAATATTTTTATATTAGCCATAAAAACAGAATAATATTCTGAAATTTTTCTATTTTTCCGCATTTTATATGGACAACACTCAATTTGAGCGCTATAATGATATTTGTCTAGTGTTAGATATTTTAAAAGGTACTCTCATGTCATTCTTTAAATCAAATACGTTTGTAACAGGCCTGGCTTTGTTTGCCATGTTTTTCGGCGCAGGAAATGTTGTCTTTCCTCTGTTGATTGGGCAAGCGGCCGGTGAGCAAAACTTCTATGCCATTATGGGGCTGCTGATCACCGCGATCGGTTTACCCATACTCGCGCTTGCTGCGATGTCAGCTTATCAAGGTGATCATCGCGCCTTCTTCCATCGTCTGGGGCGCATACCCGGCAGCTTTATGATCCTACTTGGCTTGCTGCTGATTGGTCCAATATTTGCTATTCCACGTACCATTACACTTGCATTCGCGACGTTTGATTACGCCGTCATGAATGTCTCTCTGTGGAAATTTAGCTTTGTATCTTGTCTTTTAGTGTTTGCTTTAACCGTTAAGAAGAATCATCTTGTCAGGATCGTCGGTTATGTCTTAACGCCAACACTGTTATTTTTCTTAATCTTCATCATTGTGAAAGGCGTGATGGGGCCATCAGCGCCACAACCCACCGACTACACTAATTTCCAAATCTTTCTGCAAGGCTTGTTTGAAGGGTATTACACCATGGATGTGTTTGGTGGGCTGTTTTTTTCGGCAGTGATTATTATGAGTATACGGCAAGCCATGCCTGAAACGCATAAAGATAACACGCATTATGTGCTGCGTGTTGCCATCAAAGCAGGTTTGATCGGTGGTGTGCTGCTGGCCATTATTTATGCAGGCATGTCGTATGTCAGTGCGGCCCATGGGGCCAATATCGACTCTGGTATCATGCCCGCAGAACTGCTGGCTGCCATTTCCTTGGACGTGCTTGGCCCTTATGCAGGTCAAGTGGCAGCCATCGTCACCGCACTTGCATGCCTCACAACCGCTATCGCTCTGACCTCGGTCTTTGCGAGCATGGTACAAGAATATTTACAAACGCGCGTACAGAAATACCCTGTGTTCAGACACCTGCGCTATACGCCGTTACTGGTTATTACTTTGGCAGTGACGTTTATCAGCAGTCTATTAGGATTTGCTGGCATCATGGTGATACTCGTCCCGATATTGATTATTTGCTACCCTGTTTTTGTGGTACTCTGTGTGTGTAACTTAGCCCATAAACTGTGGGGTATTAAGGCCGTAAAAATACCGGTTGCTGCCACATTTTTATTATCGCTTGCTTTGCAATGGCAAGTGATCGCTGGAATGCTTCCATGAATGAAACCGATAAAAAAATTGCGCGTATCTTGTCAAAAGATGCGCGCATTACCAATGCAAAACTGGCTAAAGCCATCGAGCTCTCACCTTCAGCCACCCTAGAGCGCGTGCGCCATTTAGAACGCGACGGTATTATTGAGGGTTATACAGCAAAGATTAACCCAGAAAAGATGGGGCGAGGCTTTGAAGTTATCATGACCTTCATCTTAAAAATCGAATCGCGAGATGACGTTGATAGCTTTATCGCGGCCATGCAAAAAGCAGATGAAGTTGTTACCTGCGCACAAGTGCTGGGGCGCTACGAATTTATTATTCATATTGCCGTCAAAAACATTGATGCCTTGAATGACTTTATCAATAATAAAATTCGCGCCTTCCCTTATATTGAACGCATGGAAACGCTCACGGTTTTAAAAATGGTCAAACGCAACGCTCCCATTTGCCCTTTATAAAAACTGAGCGCGCACGCTTTTTAAGTAATGTGCGTCTCTGCTTGGGCAGCAATGCCCTGCCTTAATCACTTAAATTTTATTGCATGCTTTTTATTCAAATGTAAGCGGGCCAGACATTTCAAATGCCTGGCCCGTTTATCACGACGCTGACGTACCAATCAGCGTGTCATGAGGATAGGATATTCCTCGCTCGTTATTAGATAACGACCTTGTATCCTTTTTCCGCAAACTCTTCAAAGCTTGAGATGTTTTGGAAACGCTTTCCAAGCAACTCTAACACCTTGCCGCCTTCGCTGAAGGTGATACGTAGCCCGGGAAGCGTCTGGTCATATTCAAACTCTGTGTATTCATCCAGCTCAGCAAGACTTTTCACCGCGCCGCCGGCAAACTCCAGTGTGTCTTTTTTGAGGAAAGTGATGACACGGTTATAACCCTGCGGGTAAACACCGTGACGCTTTTTCTTGAGATTAATGCGATAGGTATTTTCACCTGGGCCACCAATCAAAAGATTGCCACCGGCACCGCCTTCTAATACATCATCACCGTGTCCGCCGAGTAGAATATCGCGACGAGGACCACCCACGAGATAGTTTTTACCGGCATTTCCAACCAACACGTTATAACCACCCATTGCCATGAGCATGTCATCTTCTTCTGTGCCCATGATGAGACTGAAACCACTTTCTTTACCACCGATACGGGTATAGCGTTGGAACACGTCATCTTGCATATGCTCAATATCCGTATTGCGCTTAATCACATCTGACAAACGTGTGTTGTGGATTTCATCCAGCAACTTGGGCTTGTGGGCTAAACGCTTTTCATACCAATAACGGTCACCGTCTCTCAAGCGTAAGAATTGCTTAAGCACGATAGTATGGAATAATGGACCTAACAGTGAGCCGTCAATAGCGTCTTCTGCCAATCCACCTACCCACGCATCAATGTTGTTCACATCACCGTACAAATGGGTCAGTTTGATTTGAAGCGCGTGATCCGACGTGATGTCTGAAAAATCCTGCACAGGCGCTAAGTTGTAGGCTTGTCTCATTGCATTATAGTGAGGCAATCCATGATCGCGACCACGCTGAATGTTGAGCGACGCCAAATCAAAACCACCCGCGCCCGGAGGGCCAAACAGGAAGTTACGTACGTCATCTACAATCAGAGTATCCACTTCTTGCGAGTAGCTTGCCGCTGCACCGCGCAAAATAGTACTAATACCGCCTTTTTCTGAAATTTCTTCTGGATTAAAGAAACCGTCTTTTAATCGCACATGTCCGTATTCGTTTTCATCACCGTTTTCATCCATGCGCTCTAACATTTCATGCAGCAATGAATGACCAAAGCGATACGCCGCCGTTGAAAATTCATTTAAAATAGTAGGATTAACACTTGCGTCATAGCCTGTGTACTCAGGAATAGCCTCCTTGCCTAACAAGCTGGGTAGAAACTCTTTAAAGGTAATCGCTTGCAACAGTGCTTCTACTCTGAGCTTTGCTTCCTGATAAAGTTTTTCACAATCATAAAATGGATATTTTTTCGACAGCTTATCCACTTGGCGGTTGTGCTCTCTGACAAACAGGGTATGCAATGACGTTAATACGATATGTTCATTGGCACGGATATCACCCGCCAAGAAAAGGTCATCACCTGGACCACCTGCATTAGGCCAGCCATCTTTGTTGTAGGGTAATAAATCACCATACTCACTTGGGGTCACATCCATTTTGCCGCATTCGCTGCTGCGCAACGCTGCATTTCTGCCTGGATCCACACCATAAACCGATGCGGCATCAATAAACGCGGGCAATGAATTGATTTGCTGGCGAGGTGAAATAATGCCATCAAGATAATGTGAGCGATTCAGATCAATTTCCTGTGTGCCGGTGCCATAAGGGTCAAACCATGGATCGCCCATGGGGACGGGAATATTAAAGGGTTCTGCTGGATCATGACCCTCCGTGATACCCATGGTGTGATCAACAAACTGGCCCCATGCCCACACAAAACTACTGCGCTTATATTTGTTGATATTAGGCTCTTCTTGATGAGAAACCACATTAGAAATTTCACGGGCACTTGGGCGGTTATCACCGGCGGGTGCTGAAAGACCATCAGCATATTCAGGCGCAGCTTCACGCCCTAAAGGGGTGTGTGCCTCACCACCGTTTGGATTATTGCCTGAACCATCTAGATTACGATATTTGCCGCTGTCGACATCCGCTGATGCTTGCACACCCACGCCGAGCAACGCAAATAATAAAGCGGTTATTGTTTTTGATACTAGTTTTGACATGTCTACGTTCCTTGTATGACCTTAAAATTGATTAAGTTATCCTTAACTTAAATGATTACATCACGTTAAATAAATAGTTGAAGAACAGCCCTTTGTCAAGTTGTTCTATTGCCTAGCCTCGTCAATGGTATTTCCTGAACTCAATTTCTGCACGCAACCGTGAAGCGCGATTTAAGATACTTCAGAATATCATCACGGCAAGTAGGCGTTCATAGAGGTATTCAATATCTCTGTACGTGTGATAGGGGCAGCCCCCCTGTGGCTGCCCGGGCGACCATAGGGGGTGAGCGCACTTACCGAAAAAACTACACACGGAAGTTACACCATCTATTCTGAAAACCCAGTGTTATTCAAAGACAGTTAAAACCCGTATTCTTACCCCAATTTACAATGCCACCTTGGCCTACCGATTACGAGTTTGCCGTGCTTGCTCACCAAGCCTATAACAAAGAGGCTTGGCAACGCCAAAAGGTGTATTGGAATAAAGACAATCTACCAAGCTATGATGAATGGCGAGAAAAAGGCTGGCAACTGCTCAAAAGCAGTGAAGGCGGCGAAGGCCAAGGGGCTTACCATGGCTACGCCTGGGTCAATCACCAGCACAAGCATTTAGTCATTGCGCACCGCGGCGCTGCCATGAGCCTTGGCAGCCTGCGCGCAAACGCGGAAGGCGTTTTGTTTGGCGAACTCACTTCACAGCAAGCAGCAGCCGCCGGTTTTGTCGCGAGTCTCTTAGGGGCCAGCTTGCCGCTGCCACCTCAGCCTGCTTATCAGGTTGAAGGGCTAGGCTTCTTCTCCGGCGACTTCACTGCTTATCACCTGGCTTTTACCGGCCATGGTTTAGGCGCGTGGCTCGCTGAGCTGTGCACAGCGACCTTTCATAACCTGAATGCCTATGCCGTCACCTTTGATAGCCCCGGTGCCGGCCCCATGCTCACTCAGCTTGCAGAAACGAACATTGCTGGGCATGTGAAGTTTCGGTTAGCACAGCTTAACGTGACCACCTATTTAAGCGCACCCAACTTGATTAACACCTGCCACCCGCATGTGGGGCAGGTGCGTCGAGTATATCTGCCTGACGAGCAGAAAAAAGTAGCTTTTCTAGGCTGGCAGAAAGTAGAAGAGAAACTGGCCGCACTCAAAGCATGGTTTACTCATACAGTAACCCAACACAGTATGCAGGGGTTTTTAGCAGTCTTCGATAAACACCAAGGCTACCCGCGTGAACAAAAAACCATTGAAGATTGGCCTTGCCTGGAATGGGCCCAGCTTAAGAAAATCACTGGGCTCAGTGGCCTGCTGCCCCTTCCCTTGGAAACAGTATTTACACTGGTAAAAGCCTTTTACTTTGCTGGTGAAACACTGCAAGAATACCGTTGTTTTTATCAAAACACAGCGGATAGGCACAACCCGCAACCTGAGACGCTTGAACTGAGCGATCAATATCAGCTGCTTTACAGAGGCCATTATCATGCATTGCCTACTTGTCAGAGATTACGCGTAAGTCACCAGCATCCAACTGTTAAGGCGCTGTTGCTGTTAGGCGGCGGCCTGTCTACTTTGCCTGATACGTTAAAAACTCTGTTGCAGCAAGGCGCTTTACACAACCTCCACCTAGAGGACCAACGTGATTGCCATTGGCTGTTAAATGACGAGACCGATAACCGCACCTTTTTAATCAGGCTGTGCACTGCGCTTAAAGCGCATGCAGATGTCGAGGTGAGATTAAAAGAAGCCGTCACCCTGCAGGCCGGACAAGGTGCCCGCTTGCTGGGGCTTGAATATCAATTTGGTGCGCTGCAAACGCAAGTAACGCAACAAGGCGAACAATTGAGCCAACATACACAGCAGCTTGATGACATGGGTGGCCGCATAAATGCTATAGAAGACGCGACTACATTAGACCCCGCACATCAGGCAAAGCGTGACGAACAGTTAAACACACAGCTTGCGGGGCTTCAACAAGCGCTGCAAGGTGACCATGAAAAAAATGCCCTGATCACACTGCTTTTTGGCGGTACCTGGAACCTTCAAGACCAAGGCCGTTATGTCAACTTAGCCATTATTGAAGAACATCTTCAAAAACGCAAAGAAACACAAGAAAAGCCCTCTCAGGCAGATGGCGAATCTGAGTCATCTTCCCGTGGTCAACAAGCCAGCAAGCCAGATCCTGATGACGACGAAGAAGGCAAAGCTTCCCCTGTACCCACTCATCTACGCGAGCAACATCTCGCCAGCTTTGAAGATATCTACGCCATTAAAAAACCCGTGGCGCTCGATAAACTCTGGGAAACCAAAGAGCAAGTACACGGTAAAGCGGCAAACGATAACGCCCCACCCGCTCGTTTCCTCATGGCCTTAGGCCGCGCTGGGGTGGGTAAAAGCACCTGCTGCAAATACATAGCGTTGATGCATCACACCCTTTGGCCGGGGAAATTTGATTTTGTGTTCCTTGTTCCTTGGCGTGCTTTATCAACCAGCCTAGGCTTTAATGCAGGCATGTCGCTTTCTGAGGTGCTCTATGAATATTGGGCGAAACACCACCGTGTTAACAAAGCACAATGGGAAACGCTTTATAAAAAAATCACCGCACAACCCGATAAGGTACTCCTTTTGCTGGATGGCTATGATGAGTTGACGCCTCAACAGTTGGGGATCACAACAAACCTTGAGCAGGCCCCCATTGTAAAAGCGCTATTAGAGGCCCCGTTTTATAAAGTGCTGACTTCGCGGCCCTATGGTGTAGAGAAGCTGCGCCCCGGGGCGCGGCTGGAAATCACTGGCTTTACCGATGAAAATATTAAAACCTATGTGGATTATTACTTCAGTCATGAGAGTACTACAGCAAGCGAATGCTTTGATTTTATGCACGCTAACCCCAGCATCTGGGGCGTAGCGCATATCCCCGTCACACTTGAGCTGCTGTGCGGCACTTGGAAAGAAAACAAAAGTCAATTGGATGATGACTTCACCCTCACGCGCTTGTATCACAGTATTTTTACCAGCTTGCTGAGGCGCTACCTGACCAAGCGAAAAGAAGAAGGCGATGAAGCGCTACAAAAGATAGATATACAGGACTTAGCTATTCCACGTGTTTGGGCACTCTCCGGCCAAATGTTAAGTTTTCTTTCAGCACTGGCTAAACAAGGACTGACTGAAGGCAATCTCATTATCGGACCACATTTGATTGAGCGCTGCCGTCAAGGCAAACCCGATACCATCTTGCGTGATGCGCTGCTCAGCGGCCTACTCAAAGGCACCGAGAGTGACAAAGCCGTTAGCCAGCAGTCAGTGTATTTTATTCATCTGACGTTTCAAGAATGGCTCACTGCTTATGCGTTGGTAGAGACACTGCGTGCTTCCGAAAAAGCAGACTACAAAAAAGCCCAACGGGCACTAAAAGAAATACAATACCCACCCCGCTACCAAGTGGTAGTGTGGTTTTGTGCAGGCCTCTGGGACTTGCCCGTTGGGCTCTCACCCTGGGGCGCAATTCAAACACCTAATCGCTTTTGGGAGACACTGCTTGCCCCGCCGCGCGATATATCGTTGGTGTATGATGCGAGCCTCTTGGCGCGGTGCATTGAAGAGTCGGCTCAGGCTCGCCGTAGCAGCACACCACTCAAGCATTACTGTGAGGCTACCACCCTTATTTGTAGATTGCTAAAAGGCTTTGCAAACAAAGTAAAGGCATTGCCTAAGGGGCTCACTCGCGCACTGACTTTATGCCCTCACTTTATGGCAAACCATGGTGTGAAAGTACAGATTGAAGCATATGAAGAGAACAATCAAGCAAGGTTTTCTTTTTTTCAAGAAGGCAAAAAAATTGACATTATCTACTACTTACTTCATACCTGGCTCACATTAGGGACTGGACTACGCCTCAGCATGGATCACCTACTGCCAGTATTTCTGCAAGCACTGAAAGACAATGAAACTCATATCCGTAAAGCCGCTTGCCAGGCGCTTACCACACTGGTGCCTTATCTCAAGGAAATTCAGCAGAACAAAGTACTTGCCGCGCTACTGCAAGCACTTCAAGACAACGAATGGGACACCCATCAAGCCGCCTGCCAAGCGCTGATCGCACTGGCGCCTCATATCAAGGAAACTCAGCAAGGCGAAGCCCTTGCCGCCCTGCTGCAAACACTTCAAGACAGTGACGAGGACGTTCGCCAAGCCGCTTGCCAAACGCTTGCCGTATTTACGCCTTATATTCATGAAATCCAGCAAGGTGAGGTGGTTGGCTCGCTACTACAGACGCTGCAAGACAGTAAAGGGTACGTTCGCCAAGCCGCTTCCAGTGCGCTTAGCGCGCTTGTGCCTCACATCGGCCAAGGCCTGCAGGACAAGACTGTTGCCGCCCTGCTGCAAGCATTGCAAGACAGTGGCGGATACGCCCATTATGCCGCTTGCCGGGCGCTGACCGCACTTGCACCTCATATCAAGGAAGCTCAACAAGGCGAAACTGTTGCCGCCCTACTACAAACATTGCAAAATGGTGATGAGTACGTTCGTGAAGCTGCCTACCAAACACTGACCGCACTTGCACCTCATATTAAGGAAACTCAGCAAGGCGAAACTGTTGCCGCCCTACTACAAACATTGCAAAATGGTGATGAGTACGTTCGTGAAGCTGCCTACCAAACACTGACCGCACTTGCACCTCATATTAAGGAAGCTCAGCAAGGCGAAACTGTTGCCGCCCTACTACAAACATTGCAAAATGGTGATGAGTACGTTCGTGAAGCTGCCTACCAAACACTGACCGCACTTGCACCTCATATTAAGAAAACTCAGCAAGGCGAAGCCCTTGCTGCTCTGCTGCAAGCACTGAAAGACAGTGACGAGGGCGTCCGCTACGCCGCTTGCCAGGCACTGACCACACTTGTGCCTTATATTCATGAAACCCAGCAAAGCGAAGCCCTTGCCGCATTGCTGCAAGCACTGCAGGACAATGACGAAGACGTCCGCCAAGCCGCTTGCCAGGCACTGACCACACTTGTGCCTTATATTCATCAAACCCAGCAAAGCGAAGCCCTTGCCGCACTGCTGCAAGCACTGCAGGACAATGACGAAGACGTCCGCTACGCCGCTTGCCAGGCACTGACCACACTTGTGCCTTATATTCATGAAACCCAGCAAAGCGAAGCCCTTGCCGCCCTGCTGCAAGCACTGCAAGACAATGACGAAGAAGTCCGCCGCGCCGCTTGCCAGGCACTGACCACACTTGTGCCTTATATTTATGAAACCCAGCAAAGCGAAACCGTTGCCGCCCTACTGCAAGCACTGCAAGACAATGACGAAGACGTCCGCCGCGCCGCCTACCAAGCACTAACCGCACTGGCGCCTCATATCAAGGAAACTCAACAAGGCGAAATCGTTGCCGCCCTGCTGCAAGCACTGCAAGACAGCGATAAGTACGTCCGCCAAGCCGCTTGCCAAGCGCTGACTCCACTGGCGCCTCATATCAAGGAAACTCAACAAGGAGAAACCGTTGCCGTCCTGCTGCAAGTACTGAAAAACGGTGCAATATACTCCGCCACCGACGCGCTGACTGCACTTGCGCCCCATATTGGCCAAACCCACCAGGCCGAGCTAGCTATCGCCCTGCTACCGCTATGGAAAACCAGCAGCTGGCCAGCCAACAAAGTGCTCCAGCAGCTCTCTCTAGAAACTTTTCTTGAAGCACATCTAAAAAACGGGCTTTTTTCGGAAGCACTGCAAGAATATTTGGTACAAGGTGTCTGGGCTGCACAAAGCCCGTTAGTGCTGTCTTCAAGCGAGCTAACGCTACACCGCGCGCAAGCGCTCGCCCCTTCTTCGCATGAGAGACCCGCTGGGTTGAGCGAGCTTGTACAAGGACGTGTTTCTGGATTAGAAGGCGCTTTTAAAACAGCAGCCGGGTGGTAGGCTGTAAGTAAGCGTTCACTTTCGACGGCTTTTAAAGAGCTCCAGCCCCCGCCAGGGGAGAGCAAAATCAGGGGCCGGGAGCAATAGCTCGGGTAAACGCCCATGCTAGCACCTCATCTGTTCAAGAGTAGAACCCAAAACAACACCAAGCTTGGGTAGCGGCTCCAAGAAAAAAAACGTCCCAAATTAAGCTATACTCATAACTATTTTTAGCGTTCCAATCACACCGACAAGCGTTTGAGCGTTAACGTAATCGTTCGGAAAAATAGTTTATTAATTCTCGCGCTAACTGCGTCTTTAGCATTGGGGGGAAGGCTTGTTCGCCCTCTTGAGAGATAAGGGTCACGATATTCGTATCGCTATCAAAGCCCTGATCGGGGATCCCAACTTGATTGGCAACAATCATATCGATTTTTTTCGTTTTTAATTTTGTGCGCGCAGCCGCCAATACGTTATCTGTCTCTGCTGCAAAACCGATGGTCATCGGCGGATTGGGCAAGCTCGCCACTTGCGCAAGAATATCGGGGTTAGGCATTAAATTAAGTTGTAAATTATCTTGTGCTTTTTTGTGTTTGCTATCTGCCACTTCTTCAAAACGGTAATCGGCGACTGCCGCTGTGCTGATAAATAATTGGCAACTTTTTACCTCTTGCATCACCGCAGCCAACATTTCCAAAGCTGTTTCGACTTTCACTTGCCGCGTGCCAACGGGTGCCTCCAATGCAACGGGGCCGCTCACCAATACCACCTCGGCGCCCGCCGCCGCGGCTGCCGCGGCCATGGCATAGCCCATTTTGCCCGAGCTATAATTCGACAGATAACGTACTGGATCAAATGGCTCACGTGTCGGGCCGGCCGTGACCAACACGCGCGTGCCCGCCAGTAATTTGGGTGTAAATATATTTTCGAGGTGGGTTAATAATTCTGGCGGTTCTAACATACGACCGGGCCCCACGTCACCACACGCTTGTATGCCACTGGCTGGCCCACACACTGTCACGCCTCGCTGCGCCAGTTGTGTAAGATTGGCTCGGGTAGCAGCATTGGTCCACATTTGTTGATTCATGGCGGGTGCCACCACGAGCGGTGCGTTGGTGGCCAAACACAGGGTGCTCAGTAAATCGTTACTCCGACCATGAATGAGGCGCGCAATAAAGTCGGCGCTGGCGGGCGCGACCACCACGGCATCTGCCCAGCGTGCTAATTGAATATGCCCCATTGCGGCTTCTGCCTCGGGGTCAAATAAATCATCGTGTACCGGGTAGTGGCTCACCGCCTGCAGGGTCATGGGTGTGACAAACGCTTTAGCGGCATCGGTCATCACCACGCGCACCTTTGCACCTGCTTGCGTCAGGGCGCGGGCGAATTCCACGCATTTATAGGCAGCAATCCCGCCAGTGATCCCTAAGATTATTTTTTTACCGCTTAATATCGACATACTCATCTTGCCGTAGTTAACTCAGTTTACCTATTATACAGATATTTCGGCAGACAATAGCTTGTATCTTTGCTTACCTGAACCAACGTCACCCGGCCAGGAGTCTTTAAAAACGCCTCAAAAACAGCGCTTATTATTTATTTAAAAATCATTACGTTAAAATAGACCCAGCCAAAACCACCTTAAAAAGACCACGTTTGGCCACTTATATTATTTTATATTCAGCCAACATCCTATATAGACAAACAATGCATTCTTTAGATAAAGACGATAGGATAATCATTATCACTCCCTGTTAGAGATGAGAGGCTTCACCATGAAACACATGCGCTTTACGCAACACATTGCTCTACTTGCCTGCCTGCTGGCAACAGCAGGGCTGGCAACAGCGCTAGAAAGCGCCGGCAGTGTGCCGGTACATCCGTTACAGATTATTACCGATCCAGCATTATTAGAGATGACCGCCCGCGAGCCCGTTGATGTATTGGATATACAAAGCTTGCCAAATGGCAGAATGCGCGTTGATGTGGCTTATAATGGCGGCTGCGCTAAACACTCATTGGATCTGATTACGGATGGCAAGATTATTTACACCTCTACCAAAAGAGGGCGCTTCGCCAAACCCGGGATCCTGCGCACACGAATAGCACATGATAAAAATGGGGATACCTGCAACGCAGTTGTCTTAGAGACCTTGGTCTTCGATTTGAGTCCCGTTGAGACGATTGCGGAGGAAACGGAAGTCGTTGCTATCCATTTAGGCGCTTCGGACAAGCGCATTCTTTATCATTTCAAAGAAAAGAAATAATCCCGGTTAAGTTATCCACAATTCCTGTGGATAACTCTGTGGACTATTGCTCAAAAACAAACAAAAACCCCTGTAAATAGTGTGTCTTCTACAGATTGTTCAAATTTTGAGCACATAATATTTTTAGTTAAAAATCAATGCTTTAAGATTTAAATCTGCTTTGAGTTCATCTTTTTTTGATAGTAGCTTAACCAAAACCACGCTACAGCAGTGCACTGTGCAAAACTATGGCAAATCCATAAACTATTAGACGCGATTCAAGTACTTATCCACAGTGAATTTGGGCTCTCACATTGACCCCTCGCCTCCAACGCTTGCTTTAGCGTGGTACGCCTAACTGAAAAGGCACGCCATTGATGCTAAATGCACCCTGTTTGAGTTCAGCACGGAAGGTATAGCCGCCTGTCTCATCACGCAACAAGGTACCCTCTTGCAGTAGCGTGGCGAGGCGCTCTTCAGCCAGTGCTTGCGCCCTTTTAGACAAGTTTCGGTCGTCAGGAGAAGCCTCATCTTTTGCAACCAGCTGACGCACCTCCCATGTAGACAATATATTCTGTGCAACCGCTGGCGGGAATCGCAAAAACAGTTCAAATTGCAGCGCCCCTAAAATGGCCAAAGGATTGCTCATGCCAGGCAGGTCAACTTCCGCGAGCGACAAATGCGAGTTGGCTTGTAATGGCCCTTCAACGGTTTCAAGCTGAAAGCGTTTGGTGAGCGTCAGGCCGTGGCTAAGCAGCGGCGTGACCCACTCTAATAACAAAACGGTCTGCTCTGGGCCGCTGTACTCGCGCTGGATGCGGATAATGTTCGCGAGCGCCTCAGTATCAAGCCTCTCTAGCACCATATCGTAGTGCAAGGCACCATAAGCATCCTCATTAATAATCAAGCGGCCGGCATTAAACTCCAGCTCCGATGAGAAAGCCTCCTCAAAGGTCTCACCGTGCATGCTTAACGTGGCAGCGTGCAACTCCAAGGCGTGGATCACTGGCGCATCATCGCGCGATAACCCTACATAACGTAACTGGGCTGCCGCATTGCCTGCCCATAACATCACGTTGCGTTGCGCATCCACATCCACAATAAATTCTTGCAGTTCAATATGCCTTCCAGGCAGCGCTAACGCAAAATGCGGCGCCGTGATGTGGGCTTTCATTGCATCCAAGGGCACATCGATTTCAAACTGCCCCATCAAGCCACCCCACTGCAGATCGATAAGATTTTTAGCGCCCGGCACGTCGAGGGTGTGGTGTAACGGTGGGCTCACCGCTTGCATATCCGCTTTACCTTGCCACCCTAGCCGGGTGGTTAAGGTCAATGGCGAACGTTGCCCAACGGGTTCATTAAAAATGTCTGCCCACGCCTCTGACACCACGACCTCGCTGTTAATCAGTGCGAGCGCCCACTGCAAACCCTGCTGCGACAAAATAAAGGGGCCGTGTGAGAGACGGTGTTGTACTGTAAAACGGCCAACACCTGCATCTCGTTCGATAGCATCGCGGTAGGCAATCGCCCAAGACAGTAAATCTTCGTCAATCACTTCAACAACCGTCTCTGCTTCGGAGTGCCACCAACCGCGTTGATAGCGTGTGGTTTCAACCTGCACCATTCCCTGCTGTAGTGAGCCGGCAGCGAGCAATTCCTCATATTGATTTTTAATCATGCCGCCAATGAAATACGGCGCGACAAGCAAAACAATCGCTAACAGTAAAATGATTGTACTCGTCATAAAGAGCGCTAAACGTTTCATGGGTTTTCCTTATCGTTGTCTTGTTATCATCATAGCAAAAAGTTTACTTATCGTCTTACTGCATGACTTAATGCCACAAAGTCATTCACTGATAGTTGCTCAGGGCGAGCGCCTGGGTCAATGCCTAACGCTGTTAGCGCTGTCTCATCGATCCAACCTTTTAGACTATTACGCAAGGTCTTGCGACGCTGACCAAACGCCTTTGCTAATAATGCAGAAAAAGCAGCCAAATCACCAACAGGCTGCTCGATGTGGGCATGCGGCACCAAACGCACAAAACAAGACGTCACTTTAGGCGCAGGGTAAAACGCTTGGGGCGGCACCGTGAACAAGCGCGTCACCTGGCAGTGGTACTGCGTCATGATGCTTAAGCGACCATAATCTTTGTTGCCGGGTGATGCGGCTAAACGCTTCCCCACTTCGTCTTGCAGCATAAAATGCATATCTTGTATTTGGTTCGCATAAGAAAATAACTGGAGCAACAATGGCGTGGAAATATTATAAGGAAGGTTACCGACAATACGCAGCGGGGTTTTACCCAAACTTGAAAAATCAAATTGCAGGGCGTCAGCTTGGTGCAACTGCAATTGGCCAATTAATTCGCACTTTGCTTTTAATGGCTCGATGAGATCGCGATCTAATTCAATGGCAATTAATTTTCCTGCCGCGGCCAATAAAGGTGCCGTCAACGCCCCTTGCCCTGGGCCAATTTCAACTAACGCATCGCTGGGCTGAGGATTAATCACGCTGATTATTTGATCAATGAATCGCTGATCGCTTAAAAAATTCTGTCCAAAGCGTTTTCGAGGACGGTGTGCCGCGCTCATTCAGGTGAACCGTTTTTTGCCGCTGACCTCTCTGGCGTCAGGCTGCCAACGTTAAAACGGCGCACCCACCACACACTGAGTTCAAAGAGTAGCCAAATGGGGAGGGCGAGTAAGATTTGTGAAATCACATCGGGCGGCGTTAACAACATACCCACAATAAACGCGCCGACAATAACATAAGGCCGCATTTGCACTAATTTTTCTGCCGTCACCACGCCCAGCTGCGTTAACAACACCACCACAACCGGCACCTGAAAAGCAAAACCGAATGCGAATAATAATTTTAAAACGAAATTTAAATAATGTGAGATATCGGTCATCACTTGCACGCCTTCCGGTGCGCTACTCGTGAAAAACGCAAAGACCAACGGCAATACAATAAAATAAGAAAAAATCATGCCGCTGTAAAATAACACCGGACTGACAAAGAGCAATGGAAAAGCAACTCGCTTTTCACGCTGATATAAGCCAGGCGCAATAAAGGCCCACAATTGATAAAGCAAAAAAGGCATGGCAATAAAAAAAGACACCACAAAGGCGAGCTTAAGGGGCGCGAGAAACGGTGTGGCGACTTGCGCCGCGATCATCGTGCTGCCTTCTGGCAAGTGGCGCAGTAAGGGAGAGGCTAACCAGGTATATAAATCGTTAGCAAAATAAAATAGACATAGAAAAATAAGCGTGACCGCCAACGCACTGCGAATTAAGCATTGGCGTAATGCTTTTAGATGCCGCCAAATAGCAGCGTAAGTGCGCGGTGATTCAGGCGTGGAAGGGGCGTCAGCAGGCTGCATGGCTATTTGTTATCTGACTGATCGCTTTGCGATTCAATCATGATTTTCATGTTGTGCGCAAAACGCCGCGCCTGGCCAGCAAGACGCCCCAAGGTGCGTGCCACTTGCGGCAAGCGCTCTGGCCCTATCACAATCAATGCAACGGCCAGTACCATCAACCATTCGCCCATATTAGTCATTGGTTTTTTCTTGATGGTTAATTTGTTGCGTACCGGTTGCTTCTGGCGAGGTTTTTTCTGCCGAACCATCTTCCTGCAAGCCACTGCGAAAGCTCTTTACCGCCGACCCTAAGTCTTTGCCTATATTGCGCAGTCGCTTTGTGCCAAATAATAATACGATAATTAATAAGATAATCAGTAAAGAACCGATATGAATGCCACCTAAGCCCATTGTTTTCTCTCTTGTGTGTTGTTTACTGCCTTTATCTTACCTTATTTTGTACTCATCGTGTACCTAACTCAACCCATTAGCTGACTTAAACTTACGCCTTTTTTTATGAGCAGGCTACTGGCTAAGCGCTCATGCTTTTTGGTTTTAACGCTTTTTAGTGTACCTCTCCCATCTCCTCATCTTCGTCTGTGCTTTTTTTCTTTATCCATCCACATTTCAGGCCAACAACGAGCACCACGCACACAACTCCGCCAATCGCCATGAAGGCAATGCCGACTATTTCCATATCAATTCCTTCCTCTGGCACACGACTGACTTCAAATGCCCAAAGCCGCCCATCAGCATCCGCTTTTTTGACTTTCTCATTCACATCAATAAAAACAAACACATCTTCCTCTCCCAAGGTCTCGTTCAAACACTTCTCTGCGCCTGTTTGCTTGATGGTACCTTCGACTGGACACCTGATGGCCACGTTAATTGTACTCCCAGGAGAGTCATTCAGCGTCGCGGTGGTGTTAACCTTCGCCCAGTATTTGTCTTTTCCTTTCTCAACCAGCTCACCAACGGCACCTGCTGTGTCAGCATGGCCTTCTGGAAGACGAGCAAAATCATAAAAAGTCGACTCAGCCTCTAGATAAGTTGTGAGACCACCAATGACGCAAATAAAGATCCCACAAGCAACAACAACAAGAGTCGAAGTAGAACAGTGAACTGGCTTGAGTGTTGTCATGAAGGCTGTGGGTAGCGTGAAATCAGCAGTGAGAAAGGATTCTTTTTGAGTGGAGAGAGGCTAAGAGCTGCGCTGTTTTCTAACTATATAGGTTAACATCCACAGGTAAACTTGTTTTTAAAGCAATACATTTAAACAAGCGCTATGACTTTTTCTAACGCACAGCGCAAACTACTGGGATTGGCTTGGCCAGTGCCGGCTAAATCGAGGGCGGTACCGTGGTCGACGGAGGTGCGGATAATTGGCAAGCCCAGTGTGATGTTAATGGCTTTACCGAAAGCAAGTGCTTTCAGGGGCGCTAACCCCTGGTCGTGATACATGGCCAAAATGGCATCGGCTTTTTCGAGATAATGCGGCGTGAACAGCGTGTCTGCGGGCAAAGGGCCTTGCACGTCAACACCTTCTTCGCGTAATGCATCTAAGGCGGGAATAATAACGTCTATTTCTTCGCGCCCTAAATGCCCATTTTCACCTGCATGCGGATTTAAACCACACACTAAGATACGTGGCGAGGGTATTTTAAATCGTTGAATAAGATCGTGCTGCAAAATATTAACCACTTGGCTAATACGTTCCTTTGTGATTTGCTGCGGCACCTGACACAATGGCAAGTGCGTGGTTAATAAAGCCACGCGCAGTGTCTCGGCGGCCAACATCATGACCGGTGTGTTGTTGCCACATTGTTTGGCAATAAATTCGGTTTGGCCCGTGAAGGGAGTGCCCGCATCGTTGATCACGCCTTTGTGCACCGGGCCCGTCACTAATGCATCGCAATGCCCCGCTAAACAACTTTGTGCACCCCGCTGCAATGTTTTTAATACATACTCTACATTAGCAGGGTTGAGCGTACCTGCCACAGCAGGTGCATTCAGTGAAATAGGAAGACAGTGGAGTGTACCCGGCGTATGCTGTTGCGGCAGGCTATTGACATCGCATGTTTCAACCGTAAGTGGCAACTGCAATTTTTCTGCGCGCGCGCGCAGCAGATCAGGATCGGCAATCGCCACTATCCCAACAGGCCACGCTGCTTGTGCAATGTGTATCGTTAAGTCAGGCCCAATGCCGCTGGGTTCACCGGGGGTGAGTGCAAGACAGGTCACAAGGCGACTCTAGTTACTCACAATATCTGGATTGTTGTTTAAGCGGATGTCAACGTAAGCCGCATCACGGATCTGCCGCAGCCAAGATTGTAATTCCTCTTCGTATTTACGACGCTGAATTAATTGCCGCACCCGATTGGTGATAATCTCTTGGCCCTGATCAACTTCGCGACGTTCAACCACTTCGACAATATGCCAACCAAACTCTGTTTTAAAGGGCGCACTGGTTTCACCCGCGGCCAAGGTGTTCATGACTTCTTCAAACTCTGGCACCATCATGCCTGGTGATATCCAACCTAAGTCACCGCCTTGGGCCGCACTGCCTGGGTCTTCTGAAAAACGCTGTGCCTGTGTAGCAAAATCTGTGTTACCCCGTTCAATATCTTCTGTGATTTTCAGTAACCGCTGCTGCGCATCATCGTCTGATGTAATCGCGCTGGGCTTAATTAAAATATGACGCGCTGACGTTTGCTGCACAGCCACCGCCCCCCCGCGACGGTCCAATAATCTAATAATATGGAAACCGCTTGCACTGCGAATAGGCCCTGCCACCTCATCAACATCCATCACTAACACTTCTTCCACAAAAATAGTCGGCAATTCTGCTGCGCTACGCCAGCCTAAATCACCCCCTTCTAATGCTTCTTGCCCGGCAGAACGTGATACCGCTAATTGTTGAAAGTCGGTGCCCTCATTAATGGCTTGCACCAAATCATCGGCAATACGTTGTGCGGCTTGTGTTTCTTCGGGTGAGGGTGCCGCCGGCAAGCTGACCAAAATATGCCCCACCAAATATTCATAATCCAACTCGGCTTGACCGCTCGATGACTTTAAAAAATTATCAATTTCTTGATCCGTGACGCGCACACTCGCCATCAATTGACGTTGTTGCAAATTGGCGATAATCATTTCATTACGGAAATTGTCACGAAACTGCGTATAGTCTAATCCTTCTCGTGCTAATTGTTGACGAAAGCCCTCGAGGGTAAAACCATTTTGCTGTGCGATGTCGGTGATGGCTTCATTCAATCGCAGATCACTGATACGCACGCCCATGCGCTGTGCCATTTGCAACTGAATTTCATCCAGTATCATACGCTCTAATACTTGCGTTTCTATCTCGTCGCGTGGTGGCAATGCAGCGCCTTGTTGGCGTAACTGCAATAAAATTAAATCTGTTTTTTGACCAAGCTCGCGTTCGGTGATCACACTGTCATCGACCACCGCGACGATACGATCCAATTTTTGTTCCGTTTGGGCCTGACCACTGAGTAGCGGCAACATCACAGCCAACGCCACTAAAAAACATTTTTGTATCAATCGCATCAATTTACTCCGCTACACTATCATTTTTTGCTAAAACGTATCATAAAAACCAGGCATGGTATCTTGCAACAGCTTCGTGGCTGAGCTTGACATGCTCATCAAGCCCTTCAGCTGGAACTGTACAAAATAAGAGGTGTCATACTCAAAATCATCATCGATGCGGCCACTTTCAACAAAGCTACGAATATAACGCCGCGCCAAGGTGCGCACTGCCCAGCAGCATGTTTCATATTCTAACCCACCGTACATATCAACGCTACGGCTGGTATCAAAATCATAATTCCAGCGTCCCAGCACACGAAAACGTTTAAACAGCGGCCACATTAATGAAATGTCGCTTTGGTTAACTAATTCACGCACCCCCGGATCATTGGCAACATAGCGATATCCCAGATTCACGACACTCCCCCACTCAGGCATGTATTGCAATGCCGTGGTGCCTTTATCAATTTGGGGATTGTTTGGATCAAATTCTGCATAGCCGCGAAGTGACCACGCTTCTGAAAAAGCATAATATGCCTCAGCAATCGTTGCAGACGCCCTGTCATCATTCTCGCCATCTCCTCCCAACGTGACCTCTTGGTTTTCAAAAAAGAAAACCTGCCCCAGGCTGCCGCGCGCACGCTCACGGCCGGTTACGGATTGCAAGAAGCGGCTGGTCATCGCCAGAGTGACTTGATTGGCATCTCCGACCCTGTCTGCACCGTTAAATCGATCTGATCGGAACATTTGTGAAAAGCTAAGATCGCGAAAGCTTGTATCGTAAACGGGGATCTCATCCTGATCCACAAAAGGCACGTACAAATAATACATGCGCGGTTCCAGTGTTTGGAGATAAGAAGCTTTTAACCAATCTACCTCTCGCTCAAAGAACAAGCCACTGTCGAGACTGACCCGCGGCAGGGTGCGGAAAATCGTTTCATCCTGATTGTCTAGCACGTCATTGTTGTAATACTGTGTGTGTTGCAATTCGAGCGTCGGCTTCACATAGCCCCACGGACGCTCCCAAGGCCAAACTATCTCACCTAATGCATCAATACGCTGCCCCGTGGGCCGACTACTTTCATTGCTATTGAAGTAAACATATTCCGTGCGCAAGTTGTAGTCCATACCTAACCACGCGTAAGGATAATACACCGTACTTAATAACTGCGGCACCCGTTGATACTGTTCAACAACCGTCCCCGAGCCATCATCCGGCTGCAAGGCTTGAAAGGCTTGCACATTGATTCGGTTCGTCCAGTGTTGCCCCGAATAGTCTACTTTGGCCTGTTGATTAAGTTGTTGTGTACTGTACGCGCTCACGCTACTACTGAAATCGTTGAGATAACTATCATCTGACACACGATTGAAATCAACATCGCTGCGCCAGTTTTTGTTAAAGCGGTGCGTGTAGTCTGCATGATAGGCATAACGTGACTCGTCTCGCTCTTCATCATAAGGCATGTAGTCGATGCCCAGATCCCCACGGCCACTGTGTGATAAATAACGCACTTCACTTTCTATGCGCGCACCGTTGTCTTGATAATAGCTGGGCACAATCGTCGCATCATAATGAGGCGCCAGATTCAAATAAAACGGCAAGCTCCCACTGCTGCCATAGCGATTGGAATAGCTGTAGGAAGGCAACAGAAAACCCGTACGACGACGGTCATCAATAGGGAAGCTTGCATACGGCGTATACAACACCGGCACATCTCTAATATATAAGCGCGCATGCCGTGCATGCCCCCTTCCGTCTTCTTCATCTAATACCAGGTGGCTTGCGCGCACTTCCCATTGATTGCTACCGGGCGCACAACTGGTATAACTTGCGCGTGTGAGTCTAACCGGTTCGCCTTCTTCGAACACCGTTTCATCCGCTTGCCCACGCGCATGCGATTCATAGAAACGGAAATACCCGTGGCCTAATGTGATTTTTTGCGGCTCAAATTGATACCAGGCTTGTTCTCCGATATAACGAATACCCGGCTCATGGAGATCAACATTCCCAAAGGCTTCCAAGGCAACAAACTCGCCCGTTGCTGGATCGCGGAACAAATGCGCTTCATCGGCGCGCAAGGTGCGGTCAAGTTGCCGCGCGACCACGTCACCCCGCAAAATAGACACGGTACTGGGATGAATTTCACTGCTATTGGCGTCGATGATCGTGCCTTGGCTACGCGCCACCCACATCCAGTCGGGTTCAATATAAAACCCACCGCAAAATGACTCCGCCAGTGGGTCAACGACCCAGTCGTTATCAATGTCTATCGTGATTTCCGTGCTCGGCGGCTCGATGGCAGGCATAACCGGCCCTTCCTCCCCGCAAGCAATGGCAGGAAGACAAACGAAAAAAAGGCATTGTCGTGAGCGTTTTAACAAAATCACACCAAAGTGGTTGGATTCTAAGCTGATAATTTTACTAGATATTTAAATTGGCAGCCTGTTTATCGGCTTTATTATTTTGCCAGCGCCCATAGCTTAAGTCATTGCAGCTTTGAGGCCAACTAAAATGCGACCACCTGACTGGGCGCCTAAAATAACCCTTTAGATATGCCCGACCCCTTTTGATGGCTGCGTTGTTGTACCTTCCATCTTGATGATTAAAAGCTGCACCTTAATCAAATAACGTAGATAGATTGATAATATGACTAAAATAATCACTGTCTAGTACTTCATCATGCACATCGTTAGCATGAAGCAACACAGGGCGAAGAGAGAAATTTTTCGGTACTGCTAACCGGTCAATTTTTTCTTGCACTTCATCAATAATATCTTTTCGAATAATATTTCGGCTAAATTTGACCTCACAAACATACAAGCCACCAAATTTTGTTTGAATCATATAATCAATTTGGCAGCCCTTCTGACGCGTGGTTTTTCGTTGAAAATAAGGATTATCACAAACAATCTCTTCTGGATAAAGACCTAACTTACGCTGGATCACAACACGATTCGCTAATACAAGATTTTCAACTTGCAGAGACATGATAGACACCCACCCTGGTAGCGCGCTCAGTGACCGATGTTTAAAATTACCTGCCAGGATTTTGTTTGCATTAGGTTTGATGTATTTTAGATAAAATCTTAAATAATTATCACTTAAATAATATCGACTTAACCTTGACGTTTTCCCTGTTTTTATTTGCCAAGCATAAAAACGACTAATAAAACCAGCGGCTGTTAGCTCTTCCAGATAAGCAGCCAATCCTCCCCCGCCCTTACCTTTTATTTTTCGAGCGATCTCCGTTTGCTCCAACCCTCCATTAGAAAGTGCCGTGACAACTTCCCCATAGATATCACTGCGCCTCATTAAGGTTTCTGAAAAAATTTGTTCAAAATCGTTAAATAACAATCCACTTTCAGTAAAACACAAGTGTCTAATATTTTCTTCAGCCGAAAGTTTTGAGTTTATTTCTTCTAAATATTTCGGAACACCTCCTGTCACAGAAAGCACTTTTAATTTTTCTTCATTTGAAATTTTCCCACCAAGCTTCCCCCAGAAATTCTGGCAGTCTTTTAGGGCTAGCTCTTTTAATGAAAGCTTAAGTGAAATACGTCCGTAAAATCCTGTGCTCGATATAATATTCTTTGTGATCCACGCTGAAACTGAACCACATAGCACTAAAATAAGTTTAGGATTTTTTTTAAACCACATATCCCAGGCATTTTTTAGCTTGCCTAAAAAATCTGGATCTCTATTGCCTAACCAACTAATTTCATCCAAAAATATTAATATTCGGCCCTTTGCTGTACGCTGGGATAGCTGCCAAAATGCATCACTCCAATCTGTGCAGTTTGCTTGAGAGTCCTTGAACTGCCTAGCCATTTGGATAGAAAACTCATCTAACTGATTCTGTGAGGTAATATTGGCACGAGGTGGCAAGCCTGCAAAAGCGACCATTTTCATTTCTTTGCCAAACTCTTCAATAAGCCGGCTCTTGCCAATTCGGCGCCGACCATAAACAGCTACCAGGCTCGCTGAATCTTTATTTAATAAATTTCTCAACGCGGAAAGTTCTTCTTCCCGCCCCCAAAATTGGCCCATTGCATTCACGCTTTATTTAAAACTCTCACCCTTATTTTAGTTGTTAATCGACAAATGTCAATTTACAACTATTTTTATAGTTTTTAATCAGCAAATGCTAATTAGAAACCACTCCCAAGATAGAGAAGATGTTTTTATCTTAATTATCAATTAAATATAAAATAACGTTAGCTTCTAGGTTCACTGCAGGTCATCCTTAATGTTGCATTATCTCCAACCGTTAGTCATTTCCAAAAAACGTAAGCGTTCACGGGGGTAAATGTCGAGGTTATCTCAAACATCTGTAGGGGCGGCTCCCTGTGGCCGCCCGGGCAGCCACGGGGGGCTGCCCCTACAAATAATCTCTCCCAGTGCAGCAAGGAATTATCCACCCCTCGTGAACGCTTACCAAAAAAGCATCTGTTCAGCTGGGCAAAAAAACGGCCAATTTTATATAACACACTGATTTATAGCCAAAAATAAATCAGGCCTTTTTGTAACAACGCCCCTGCAAAGCTCCAACACGAAGCAAGCTTATCAGCTTATAAAATCAGCGGACCTTTAGTCGCGAGAAGTGTTTGCAGCTTTGAGGCCAAATGAATAACATGCCTGGCTAAGACCATACACAAAAGTTATAGTGCTAACAATTTCATGAGTTCATCCACCCCACAAGACCCTCGCCTAGCGGCATTAAGCCGTTGGACCCGCGATCAGCTGAATGGCACCGCCTTCCCGCTGGAACCCGTGCCGGGTGACGCGGGCGAGCGGCGCTATTTTCGCCTGCCACCTATCGCAGGCCACCCTCCTCTGCTAGCGGTGGATGCCCCCCCTGATACGCAAAAAAATGCGGCCTTTATTGATATTGCGCAAGTGCTTAAAGCGCACGCACTTAATGTGCCTGATATTATCGCCGCTGATCTCACACAAGGTTTTTTGCTCATTAACAACCTGGGTAGCGAACGTTATCTTAGTGCGTTAAATTTACAAACGGCAGATCAATTGCACTCTGATGCCATCACTGCATTGCTGTCGATTCAATCTTGCTCACGTGAACATTTTTCTGAATTGCCGGCTTATGATGAAGACTTGCTGTTAAAAGAAATGCAGCTTTTTCCTGAGTTGTTGTTAAAAAAATATTTACAACTTGATCTGAGTACTGAAACGACACAGCCGTTAAACAATCTCTTTTCGCTTTTAATGGATGAAGCACTTGCTCAACCACAAGTGTGCGTGCACTTTGATTACCATCCGCGCAATTTATTAGTCTGCGAAAAAAACAACCCGGGCATTATTGATTTTCAAGATGCCTGCTGGGGACCAATAACGTATGATCTGGCTTCACTCTTTCGAGACAATTTTGTTTGGCCGCGGGAAAATATTGCGCAGTGGGTATGGCAATATCAACAACACGCGCAAGCAAAAGGCCTTTTGCCTGACGACCTTGACCGAGCTGAATTTCTACGTTGGTTTGATTGGATGAGTTTGCAACGCTTATTAAAATTACTCGGTCTCTTTGTAGAATTAGGTGTCACGAAAAACGCACCACATTATTTTGATTATTTTAAAGTGACTTTTCAAAACGCCGTCGATGTGACTTCTCGCTACGATGCTTTTTCTTTTTTAAATACCTTATTAATAGAAAAAGTTGCGCCGGCACTGAAAACACAGCCATGGGATCTTGCGCCATGAAAGCCATGATACTGGCAGCAGGGCGTGGCGAGCGCCTGCGCCCACTGACCGACAGCACAGCCAAGCCCCTTATTAAAGTCGGCAAACATTCCTTAATTGAATACCATCTTAATGCCTTAGCCAAAGCGGGCATTCATGACATCGCTATCAATGTCTCGCATTTCCCTGAGCAAATTCAATCGGCATTAGGCGATGGTTCACATTACGGCGTCAACATCCATTACCTTGTTGAGCCGCAGGCGCTGGAAACGGCAGGCGGTATCATCAATGCCTTACCCATCCTCGGCACTGAACCTTTTATTGTGGTGAGTGGCGATATCTACACCGATTATGATTTTTCGACACTGCTCACATGCAAGCCCACACACGCTCATCTTGTTTTGGTCGATCGCCCCAATTACCTTCTCAAAGGCGACTTCAATTTAAGTGATGGCCTTGTGGTGCCGCGCGTTGATGATTCACTCACCTACGCCAATATTGGCGTATATCACCCCCACTTTTTTGCGAACTGCCCACCAGGCGTGTTGCCGCTTGGGCCGCTGCTGCAAGCGGCGGCAGCGAAACAGCAAATAACCGGGGAGCACTATGCTGGCCAATGGTGGAATGTGGGGACCCGTGAGGTGCTTGAGGCAATAGAAGCCAGCTAGCTAAGTTAATATTTGCCAAATTGCAACCCCCCCCATATTTTGGTATAAAGGCTGGCCGTTTTGAACAAATGAAGCCTAGCAATAACGCTGGGTCGATGTAGGAGAATGAGATGTCTAGAGTCTGTGAAGTCACTGGTAAAGGCCCCATGTCGGGCAATAATGTCTCTCACGCCCATAATAAAACCCGGCGTCGTTTTTTGCCGAACCTGCACAGCCACCGTTTTTGGGTGGAAAGTGAAAACCGCTTTGTGCGCTTGCGTGTCAGCAGTAAAGGGATGCGCATCATTGATAAGCTTGGCATTGATACCGTCTTGCAAGATATGCGTACCAAGGGCATGAAAGTTTAGAGGAATTTAACCATGCGTGACAAAATTAAACTCGTTTCCAGCGCTAACACCGGTCATTACTACACGACGGATAAAAATAAGCGCAACACACCCGATAAATTAGTTTTCAAGAAATACGACCCGGTTGTTCGCAAGCATGTGGAGTACCGTGAGGCGAAAATTAAATAAGTCGTTCTGATTGAATCAATAAAAAAAGCCCGCACAATGCGGGCTTTTTTGTAGACGGCGGATCAGTATTTAGCAAAATACAGGCACAAAAAAACGAAACAGGCTACGAGCGACGCTGCGCATCAACGGCAACAGCCTGCGCGTCTCTCGTCGGTGAAAAAGATTTCACACGACGCGCAAAATCTTGTAGCGCTTTGATGCCTGTACTTTCGGCTTCTTCACACCATGTTTTTAATGCCGCCAAATGTTCTTTTTGATCAGCTTTTGCTTGTGCCCAAATGGCTTGCAGTTGTAAACGGAATTGATACACCACTTGCAAGGCCTCCGCTTCTTTTAAGGCAGCCCCTAAACGTTTACGACCGGCACCATCTAACAATGATTGATCAGAAATGAGCAATGCTTTTGTTTTGCGAGACAAGGCTTTCCCAAATTCTTTGGCTTTTTCCTCTTTAAAGACAGGTAAAAGTACATCGCGCGTGTAGTGCGATAAAATTTGAAAACGATTCACCAACACGGCTTTTAATGTGTCCACATCGATGGCCGGCTTATCACGTTCGCTTAACTTAGGCGGTAAACGTTTTACTTTTGCAAGCCCAAACGCCCGGAAAATAGAAATAAACATCCAGCCAAAATCAAACTCCCAAGGTTTGACTGAAAACTTTGCGGACGTTGGATAGGTGTGGTGATTGTTATGTAACTCTTCACCGCCCATGATAATACCCACCGGCGAAATATTGGTAGATGCATCAGGGCATTCAAAATTACGGTAACCCCAATAGTGACCCACCCCGTTAATGACACCCGCGGCCCACAAGGGTATCCAGATCATTTGCACTATCCACATTAAAATGCCGACAACACCAAACAATAAAAAGTTAATCCCCAACAATAAGAAAATACCTAAGGCATTAAAGCGAGAATACACATTGCGCTCAATCCAATCATCCGGCGTCTTGTGCCCGTATTCGTCTAAGGTGGCTTGTTTATCGGCTTCTTTTCGATAAAGACCATAGCCGCCAAAAAAGACTTTTTTAAGACCCACGATTTGTGGGCTATGGGGATCGTCTTCTGTTTCACACTTGGCGTGATGCTTACGATGCACCGCCACCCATTCTTTGGTAATCATGCCCGTGGTTAACCATAACCAGAAACGGAAAACATGACTCACGACTGGATGCAGCTCTAATCCGCGATGCGCCTGACAGCGATGCAAATAAAGCGTGATACTGATGGCAGTGATTTGGGTAAGGACGAGCGTGATAACAATATATTGCCACCAACTGAGGCTGAGTAGACCGTTTATCATAAAAATTTTCTCTTAAGTTTTGGGTAGGTAATGGAATGCTGGCGGGTGATTTTGTCGCTTGCCGAACCTTTAATTAAGCAAGCTGACTATTATATCTTATTCACCACCCTACCGCTAATTTTATTTGTTAGCCGGTTTGTTCTCCATAAGATGTTGATATTTAATCATTAATGTCTCTTTGTTTTCCTGGCGATCTGGATCCGTCGGAATACAGTTTACCGGACAAACCTGCACGCACTGCGGCTCATCAAAGTGCCCCACGCATTCGGTGCATTTAAGCGGATCAATAACGTAATACTCTTCCCCCTGCGAAATCGCCTCATTAGGGCATTCTGGCTCGCACACATCACAATTAATGCATTCTTCAGTGATCATCAAAGCCATGACTATTTCCTACTGCCACGTTTAGCGAAAGCGTCTACCACCGCAGGGTGCACAAAACCGGAGACATCGCCGCCGAGTAATGCCACTTCCCGCACAAGGCTTGAAGAAAGATAAGCAAACTGTTCCGTCGGCGCCAAAAATAAGGTTTCAAGCGCGGGCATCAACTGGCGGTTCATACAAGCTTGCTGAAGCTCATATTCTACATCAGATACCATACGCACACCGCGTAAAATAACGTTCACATCACGCGCTTTAGCAAAATTAGCTAATAAGCCATCAAAACCACACACCTCAACATTCTTATATTTGCTCAGTGCCGCCTCTGCGAGCGCGATGCGTTCTTGGAATGTAAAAAACGGCTTTTTGCTGCCATCTTCTGCGATCGCAATGATAACATGCGAGAAAAGACCCGAAGCTCGGCTAACAAGATCGGCGTGGCCATTGGTGATGGGATCAAAAGTCCCTGGGTAGATTACGGTTGTCATTATGCTTATTTTACCGCAAAACGGGGGCATTATTCACCAAGAGATGAGAGGAAGCCTCTCTTTTAAGCATGGTGAACAATATAGCCGTGCTGGCAGGGTTGCGGAACAGTTGGCAACAGGAATCCACAGGAATAAACTGTAAACTTACACCTCAATGTTACAGCAGAATATGAGAAGAGCATTTTAAAATACGCTTTTACTATACTGAAAAAATAACTCAAATCGAAAATCAATATTCTTTTGAACCCCCTACATGGCCTCCGGCAGGAAGCGCCCCCGCAACATCACACCGACAACTTTTGAACTAAGCCAACTGCTGACACACGCAATTTTTGAACACCAGCCCCCTGCTGTTTTTGCATTGCTGCAACTTGGCGCCGATCCATGTACTTCACTTTATTTTGATATCGAGTACACACCACTGGACATTGCGCTTGCGGAATTATTTGACACCCTCCCTTCTGATCAATTTGACCAAAAAGCAACGGCTGTCTATGCGCTATTGATGTCTAAAATCAACGCAAGCAGCCGTACACAACAACGGGAGGTAGCCGAACGCGCTTATCGGCGTTTTCTCGCAGCCCACCCTCATGCAGCCACCCAGCCCCCTTCAATGGAGGAACACACCTGAAATATCCACGCAATCGCACACACTGAAAAGTTTTTAATTGTATAGTTGTCTACTTGCATCTCGCGTAGCCAAGGGCCTTTTGCGAACTGGATTTGTGCCCAAGCATGCGTGTTGTGTTTTTGTTTTGCAAAAAAAGAATTATTAATAGCTATTTAAATAACTATTTTCAGAGCCGTTAGATGACCTCGAGAGAACCTGCAGGCTTATGCGGGCGGGCGCAGAGGCCCACCCTCTATTTAATGCCGTCTCTTAGCAAACAAATCTTGTGCATTACGACGATGACGCCAAAGTAGCAGCGCGGTCATTATACCAACAGGGATAAGCTGCAGCGCTTCAAGCCAGTAATAACCATAAAGCGGCAGTAATAATGTCGCGACTATTGCAGCCAAACCCGAAATACGAAAAATGGCGAGCACCACCAACCAAGTGCCGAGCATCATGAGCCCAAGCGGCCACGAAAGTACGAGCAACACACCCAAGGCTGTGGCCACTCCTTTGCCGCCACGAAAATGGAAAAACACCGGGTACAAATGCCCCAAGAAAGCCGCCAAGGCCACCCAACTTAATATAATCTTATCAACACCAAAATACACCGCCACCGCAACCGCTATCACCCCTTTTAACACATCCCCGAGGAACGTCGCTGCCGCTGCGCTTTTCCCACCAATGCGCATGACATTGGTCGCGCCGGGATTGTGCGAACCCTTCTCGCGCGGATCGGGCAGCCCCATTACGCGACACACAATGATTGCGCTTTCAATTGAGCCTAAAAGATAGGCCAGCACGATAAAAATAATATCGGGGAAAATAAATTCAAGCATTATTGGTTTAAGCCTTCACCCAATTTGAAATTGGCCTCTGTTTTTTCACGGATCGCATCAACTGTCACGTCGGGCGCCGTGCGCACCAGTGTTAACCCTGCTTCACTGATTTCAAACACAGCCAGCTCGGTGATCACACGATCAACTACTTTTTTACCCGTTAATGGCAAGCGACACGTCTTCAATAATTTTGGCGAACCGTCTTTAGCAGTATGCGTCATCAATACCACCACTCGCTTCACCCCCGCCACTAAATCCATCGCCCCGCCCGGGCCTTTCACCATTTTTTTAGGTACCATCCAATTTGCCAAATCGCCTTCTTCAGACACTTCTAATGCCCCTAAAACTGACAGATCCACATGCCCGCCGCGGATAATGCCAAAAGACGCCGCACTATCAAAATAGCTGGTGTCGGGCAGTTCCGTAATGGTTTGTTTGCCGGCGTTAATTAAATCAGGGTCGACTTCTTCTTCCGAAGGAAACGGCCCCATGCCTAACATGCCATTTTCACTTTGCAGCGTCACCGACACGCCTTCTGGAATATAATTTGCCACGAGTGTTGGCATGCCTATTCCTAAATTCACATAACAGCCGTCAAAAAATTCTTCCGCGGCAATTTGACACATTTGTTGTTTATCCCAAGCCATTTTTATTGATTCCTCTCTTTAGCCGCTTACGCTTCTCGTGTGGTGCGTTGTTCAATACGTTTTTCGAAGTGATCGCCTTTAAATAAGCGCTGCACAAAAATACCCGGCGTGTGGATCCCATCCGCATCTAACTCACCAGGCTCAACAATTTCTTCTACTTCTGCCACGACCATACTCGCCGCCGTTGCCATCATTGGGTTAAAATTACGCGCGGTTTTGCGATAAATTAAATTACCCGCTGTGTCTGCTTTCCAGGCTTTGACAATCGACAAATCCGCAAACAGGCCTCGCTCCATCACATAGGTTTCGCCATCGAACTCGCGCGTTTCTTTTCCTTCGGCTAACACCGTACCCACTGCCGTCTTGGTATAAAAAGCCGGAATGCCTGCGCCACCCGCACGAATGCGTTCGGCCAACGTGCCTTGTGGGTTGAGTTCTAGTTCGAGCTCGCCGTCGAGATATTGCTGTTCAAAAATTTTATTTTCACCGACATAAGATGAAATCATTTTTTTAATTTGACGCGTTTGCAATAACACGCCTAAACCAAAATCATCCACACCGCAGTTATTGCTGATGATCGTCAACCCCTTCACACCGCTGTCGTGAATGGCTTTAATGGAATGTTCCGGAATACCACACAGCCCAAACCCGCCGGCCATGATAGTCATGTCATCTTCTAATAAACCCTCGAGCGCTTGCGAGGCATGGCGATAAACTTTTTGCATGACGTTCCTTTAATGAATGCTATGGAAAGTGACGCCTATTGTAGCAAAAAGCACTGCCTTGCAGCAGCACCCGCGCTCGCCTTATACTGCGCCTCATGATGACTGACACGATTACCCTTCAGCAGTTACGCGTGGACGCCTTAATTGGTGTTTATGATTGGGAACAAACAGAAAAACAAACGCTGCTGCTCGATGTTGAAATAGAAACAGACGCAAAACGAGGTGCAAAGACGGATAAAATTGCCGACGCCCTTGATTACAGCGCCCTGGCCCATCGCCTAATTGAATTTATTGGCAGCACCCGCTTCCAACTGATTGAAACCCTTGCCGAACGCACCGCCGAACTCATCTTAGCGGAATTTCCAACCAACCGCGTTCGCCTCACCCTCCACAAGCCACAAGCTGTCCCAGAAGCTCAAAATGTTGCTCTGCGCATTGAGCGGCATCGCACTTAACCCCTTGTAAATTTTCATAAAAACCGAGATATTGCCTCGCAAATTTAAAAAAACCTGCCAGACATGCAGTATTTTTCACGTATTGCTCAAAATGAGAAACACAGAATATAATTAGGTTATAAAGCTAACGCTCCTTTTGTGGCGTGCATCTCTTTATCTTTAAAGCCTGCTTCCGATTAACTACCCAATAGGTCAACAACATGCGAATTATTACTTTTCTCTTTAGTTCCCTTTTATTCAGCTCTGCTGCTTATGCGGCCTCACCAACTCCAATAGGAAACGAAGACTGCGGTAAAGTATTATCTACTAATGAAAATGATACCTTTATTGTAAGCGAGCAACTTTGGTGCACTCTCGAAGACGGAGAAGCCGCATTGACTATTGAGTCAGGTGTTACCCTGCTAGGAGAAGGCATTAATATTCAGGCTGCGCCGGATTCAAGAGACAATAGCATCGGACTCCGCATTATAGGAGATTATGTGACTATAATAACACCCCGCATTGAATACTTTACAACCGGCATTGAAGTCTTGGGTAATAACATCAGGATTGAAAATCCTTCTGTCAGTTTATTCCCTGCCACAGGGATAGAGGTCCTAGGTAATGACGTAGAAATCATAGGGTTCGGCATCTACTCGAGCTCCTACAACAGTGCTTATATTTCTGTTGGTCACTTTGCAGAAAGCCATGAGCGCTCACCTATTCGTAATATTAAAATTCTTCATGGAGGCATGATGTATAACGGACGGACAACAACAGAACCCCTCATCCGACTGCATAATGTAGATAATGTCGAGATTTCCAATACGAAAATTCAGTGGGACTATCCACCGGCTGACACAGGGATTGTCTTTACCGGCGAAAATAAAAATGTGTGGATACATAACAATGAAGTAAATGGCATGCTCTCAATCCATAATGGACATAACTTTCTAGTCGAAAATAATTCCTTCGGCACAGCGTGGTGTTACTCTGACTTAGTTCATGACTTCATTAGCTTATCTGGCGAGAGCTCAAAAAACACTATTACAAACAACACTGTTTACGGAAGCTCAGGGCATGGTATTAGCATTTCTCGCGGAAGCATCTTTAATACCGTCACAAAAAATCAAGTTTACCGAAGCGCCGAACATAATTTATACGATGGAAATATAGATTGCGAAGATAATGATTGGAGCGATAACATTAACGATAATAATAATCCTATTAACCCAGTCTGTGCCTCAGAATAAAGCATGACACACAGGCAGTCGCTGCTCTTCAGCATTAAAAAGGGTGCCGCTCGGCGCCTTTTTTTATATCTTCTTTATACACGTACAGTATCACACGACGCACTTATTCCTTCAGTGAATAACTCGTACTTCGGCCACCAGCAGGAGCTTTTTCCAAGATATCTTCTTCAATAAGCATCTGTATATCCCGCAGTGCCGTGTCTTGTGAGCACTTTGCTATCTTGGCCCACTTAGATGAAGTTAATTTACCTTTAAAGCCATCGAATAATTTATTCAACATTAATTTTTGGCGATCATTAAAAACTGTATCAGCATGCATCTTCCAAAAATGCGCTTTGCGTAACACAGAAGACAATGTTTGTTCTGCTTTGCTAAAAGCATTACTCAAACAATTCAAAAACCATTCTAGCCATGCCGTAATATCCAGCTTCCCTTTCTGGGTTTTCTCCAATATATGATAATACCCTTTGCGTTCTACTCGAATTTGCGCTGACGTGCTATAAAAACGCTGTGGATTTTGTTCTGATTGTGCAAGTAACATATCTGCAATAGCGCGCGCAATACGCCCATTGCCATCATCAAATGGATGAATTGTGACAAACCAAAGATGTGCTACTGCCGCTTTTAGGATTGGATCAATTTCGTCAGTTCGATTTACCCAATTGATAAATGCATCCATTTCCATATCAAGACGTTTTGCAGGGGGTGCTTCGTAATGCACACGCTCTCGCCCAATAAAGCCAGAAACCACTTGCATCGGGCCATACGCATCATCACGCCATGTGCCAACTTTCATATTAATACGATAGTCAGCAGAAAGTAGTTCTAGATGCCAGCGACAAAGACGGTCGGCTGTCAGTGGCGCGTTATAATTTTGCGTGGCATCGAGCACCATTTCTACCATCCCTTTTACATGGCTATCAGCGGGCACTAAAGCACCGATATCTACCCCCAGATGACGCGCAACAGAAGACCGCACCTCTTGTTTGTCAAGAAACTCACCTTCAATTTCACTGGACTTTAAAACATCGAGCGTCAGTGTCTCGAGCACCGTTTCCGTTTCAAATAAAAACCCAAGCCCTTCCATCTGACCAAGCAGACGGCCCTGCTGATGACGTACGGAAGCCAGTAACGGGGCTAGTTTAGCCTGATCCCAAAAAAAATTAGGCCAGTCAGCTAGTTGATGAATATATCGACGCATTTTAGATCCCTTATGCGGAGAATATAGCCTCTATTCTCCGCAAAATCAAGCAAATTATGCGGAGAATAGGCGCGATAATCTCCGCAAAACAGCATAATTCCCAAGCGCACTTTAAACAGCAACAAGCTTAATCCATTGTAAAATATGATAAAACTTTAAATTTCTCTGAAATATTCAGAGCAAACCCCTCGCCATGCAGTATTTTTCACGGATTGCTCAAATTGAGAAAATCAAAATATAATTGCGTTATAAAGCTAACATATTCTTTCGGCGTGTATGTTTTTAAAGCTTTCTTTCGATTAACCACTTAGATTAACTACTTAATAGGTCAACAACATGCGAGTACTTACTTTTCTTTTTACAAGCCTTTTACTTAGCTCCGCGGCGTATGCAGCAGAGCCTACCCCAATAGGAAACGAAGATTGCGGTAAAATTTTATCTACCGACGAGAATGATACCTTCATCATAACCGAAGATCTTGTATGCTCTCTCGAAGATGGAGAAGCTGCATTGACCATTGAGTCAGGTGTTACCCTTCTAGGGCAAGGCATCCTGCTCCGTAACCTGAACACAGAGAACAACACTGTCGGGCTCCGAATTGTAGGAAATAATGTCAGCATAATCGACTCCCGAACACATGGCTCGTTTACAACTGGGATTGAGGTCCTTGGTAATAACGTAGAGCTCAGAGGTCCGGTTATGAGCTACACTCAGTTCCCTATTTCTGTAGGTGACTTTACAGAAGCAAATTCAAATATCCATGATATTAAAATTTTTGATGGAGACATCCTGTTTAGCGGAAAACAAACAACCCCGATTATTAGGTTACATAATGTAGAAGACGTTGAAATTACCAATATGAAAATATGGTGGGACTACCCACCGGCTGATACAGGTATTGTATTTACTGGCGAAAATAAAAATGTGTGGGTACACAAGAATGAAGTAAAGGGTATGCTCTCTATCAATAATGGACATAATTTTCTCGTTGAGCATAATACCTTTGGTACATCGTTTTGCTACTCTGACTTAGTGCATGACTTTATTAGTTTATCCGGTGAAAGCTCAGAAAACACTATTACAAACAACCTTGTCTACGGAAGTTCCGGGCATGGCATTAGCCTTTCTCGCGGCAGCATCTCTAATACCGTCACAAACAACCAAGTTTATCGAAGTGCCAAACATAATTTATACGATGACAATATAGAGTGTGTCGGTAATGACTGGCGTGATAACACTAACGATAATAATGACCCTATCCACCCCGTTTGTGCTTCAGAATAAAAAATAACGCAGACAGTCTCCCCTCTTTACCATTAAAAAAGGGTGCCAAACGGCACCCTTTTTGATTTGTTTTATCTATTTAGAAAGAACATCATGCCTCAACCAATGAGGAAGGTCTTTTTTATGCAGGCTGATAAGCCTGGCGGATCTGCACAAAGTCTTGCGCGATCTGATCGGGAATATGTGGCATGGAGAACTGTGCGTGCAGTTTGCCGTCAGGGTTGATGAGTAAAATACTGCCGCTGTGATCAATGGTGTAACCTGCCGCATCATCGGTGAACACGGTCATATACAAGACACCCATGCTGTTGGTCCAGTCATCTAGATTTTCTTCACTGCCGGTCACGGCTAAAAAGTCTGGATTAAAGTAGGTCACGTATTCACGCAAACGGGCGGGCGTATCGCGATCGGGGTCAAGTGACATCAAAATAAATTGATTGGGCGCGGCACCTCGCACATCATGTTGATCCAGCTGTGCCATCAACTCATCGGCAATCACCAAGGTCATTGGGCAGATATCAGGACAATGCGTAAAGCCAAAAAAGACAAACGACCATTTGCCTTTTAAATCGTCGCGCGAAAAAGGCGCTTCGTTATAATCTATTAAGACAGCCTCAGAGATTTCACGGGGCTCATAATACACAGCCGCCTCTACACGCTCTTGAATAGGCACCTGCGCCGCTTCGTTTTTTTGCTTAATGTTGTAGCTGAACATGCCGCCACCCAGCAAAGCAATGGCCGCAATTAAAATTAAAACGTTACGATTTTTTTGTCGAGTAGTCGCCATCAGCACGCGCCCCTTATTAAGCGAAAATATAATGATCAAGCAACAGCATGAAAAACAATGCTGTTAAATAAAAATTGGAATAAGCAAATGTTTTAATCGCCGCATTCGGCCGGCTGGTAAAGAGCAAGACACAGGCCCAATATAAAAAGCCTGCACCAAGCAATAACGCGCCTATCAAATACCACACACTGCTCATTTGAATCACAAACGGCAATACACTGCACACGATCAGCAACACAATATAAAGCAGCACCTGCAACTTGGTGTATTCCACGCCATGGGTAATAGGCAGCATCGGCACGCTGGCTTTGCTGTATTCTTTTTGGCGATGAATGGCAAGCGCCCAAAAATGCGGCGGCGTCCACACAAAAATAATCAAAGCCAGCAACACACCTTGTGCATCCAGTTGGCCCGTGACGGCCACCCAACCGAGCAGCGGCGGCATGGCTCCCGCGGCCCCGCCAATCACAATATTCTGCGGCGTGGCGCGCTTTAAATACCAGGTATACACCACCCCGTAGCCAATGAGCGCAAACAAGCTCAGCATGGCGGTTAAGGTGTTTACAAAAAAGACCAAGACAAACACAGACAGCGCAGCCAGTATTATTGCAAAAATAAAAGCATTGCGCGGTGCAATCCGCCCCATGGGCAGCGGGCGATTTTCAGTGCGACGCATCACGGCGTCGATCTGTCTGTCTAATAAATGATTTAAGACCGCACCAGACGCAGAGGCCAACGCAATCCCCAATGTACCAAACACCAAGGCTGACCACGGCACGTTATAAGGTGATGCCATAAACATCCCCACGATGGCCGTGAACAACATCAAGAGCACGACTTTGGGTTTGCACATCACCAAAAAATCACGCAATAATGTGCCCACTGGTTTTTTTGTTATCACCGCTTCATTCATCTTTTTGACTCTTGATCTTCATTATTATTTGATGCAATGGCGGCTTGTTGGCGCACATCGTAATTTAGTTTTACGGTATAAAGCAGTAACAAGGCGGCAACACCATTATGCGCAACCGCAACAGACAGTGGTAGCAATAACCAAATATTGAGCATGCCTAAAGTAAATTGCACGAAGACTAATAATAAAATCAGTGTCGCGTCGTATTGCAGTGCTTGTTGTTGTGGCCCGGCTTGAATACGTCGTGCCTGCAGTCTCACGGCTAATGACAAACTGACCAGGACAAGTAATGTGATCACGGCACCCACGCGATGCATCATGTGCACAGCGACCTGCCCCAAATAAGGCAGGTGGCCGTATTCATAATCTTCGCCGATTGGCAACCAAAATTTAAAACCGGCCGCCACATCCATCGGTGGCCACCAACTGCCATGACAAAGCGGGAACTGTAAACACGCTAGCGCGGCGTAATTCGCGCTGGTCCATCCCCCTAGCGCGATTTGTAACACTAAAATAACCAAGCCTATTGTTGCAAAATATTGTAGGCCGGTTGGCTCTTTTTGCCCTGCCGCTTTGATCGCTGCAGCAGCGACGCTGCCTGCAGATTGTATTGTGCGCTTACGCAACCATAGCCACGTCAACAAGGCGAGCGTTGCCATGCCGCCCAGCAAATGCAGCATCACGATGGTCGGGTGTAACGTTAGCGTGACCGTCCACATCCCCAATAGCGCTTGAAAAATCACGAGTGCAACTAAGAAAAAGGGCAAGCCCAGCGGCTCGCGCGTGACTTTACGTTGCCGCCACGTGCCGAATGCAATCACAGCTATCAGCAGCCCGAGCGTACCAGCCGCATAACGATGCACCATTTCTGTCCACGCTTTGCTGACTTCCACAGGGCGCTCGGGGTAGCGCGCCTCGGCGACATCAATTGCCTCTTCTGAAGTGGGCGCAACAAGCTGCCCATAACAGCCCGGCCAATCAGGGCACCCGAGCCCCGCATCGACGAGGCGCGTATACGCCCCCAATACGATGACAATCAATACCAAAACAAGGGCGGCTTTTGTTGTCTTAACCAATGCGCGATACCTTTAACAATTTTTTGAGGTCTTTATAGAGGCCATTGGGATCCGTGCCCGGCGGATAATGCAAAATCACATTCCCGATGGGATCGGCGACGTAAATTTCTTCCAAAATAAATTCATCGCTTGGCACTGCCAGCATCTCAATCTGAGTGCCAGGATACTCGGCTTCTAGCCACTCCTGCAAGGCAGGTGAAACTTCCGTCGTATTGATCACGAGCCGTTTAACGCGATCACGCTCTTTGCCAACCGACAACCAGCTTTGACGCATATAATGGATGTTTTCGCGGCAAATGTCGCCACATTCGCCGGAGTTTATAAAGAATATCAACCATTTTTCGTCTGTTACCTCATCATGATCTGCCGCCTCGAGCAGGGGTAAGGTCATCGGCGGGAGTATTAACTCGCCATGATTGCTGGTCGCCAGATCCCAATGATCGCTGCTCCGGTACAGCCAAATAGCCAGTGCCAAAGGAACAGCAAATACCAAGACCACCAACCAGGCGGTGAGTTTTGAACGCTTTGAGCGGGAGGATTGTGTTGTCATGCGGCGTATTTTAGCAAATTATTCGCGAGCAAGCCGCTGTGGCAGCGCTTTTGGTTCTTTTTCATCTCGTCTTGACAAAAAATCCAGTATGTCGAATACTTATCGACATACTGGTTAAATATTCCCCATGCCAATGAAAAATGAGTGACTTACTACGAAAACAAGCCGTTAACGAAGAGATTGATTATGTGTTTTTGAAAAGTGCTCTGTCTCAATACGCATACCCACGCGATAAGATCACCGCGCTTTTGCGCAATGGCGACCTTATTCGGGTAAAAAAAGGCCTTTATGTTTTTGGGCCAGATCTTGCTCAGGGCCCTTACTCCAAAGAAACGCTTGCTAATTTAATCTATGGGCCTTCCGCTATTTCATTAGAGTACGCGCTTGCATTTTATGGTTTGATCCCTGAGCGAGTTGATGTCATCACTAGCATTACCTCGAAAAGAAATAAAGCCTTTGACACCCCGATCGGGCGCTTTTCCTATCGCTACATTCACCCTCATAAATACCCTGTTGGCATTAATCAAATAGATTTAGATCCCACACACTCGATCTTAATAGCTTCTCCAGAAAAAGCATTGGCTGATCAGTTAGTGTTAACACGTCCTACTTTGCGCATTGGCCGTCAACAAGAATTAGCCCAGCATCTTTTTGATAACTTACGGATACCACAAGACGCTTTATTATCACTTGATATCATGCTATTTAAAGAAATAGCTTTAGCTTATCAACACCCCTTAATAGATCTGTTGATTGTTTTATTAAATGACTTATTAGAAAGTAGAGGTGTTAAATGAACAACAATGCTATTGAAACGATGTTAGCGCGATATCATTGTCAAAGCCGCAATGATTATGAAAATGCATTAAAAGAAATTATTCAAGAAATTGCTTTATTAGGATTATGGCGCGCTAAATTTTTTGAGTCCGCTGCTTTTTACGGCGGCACTGCATTGCGCATTTTATATGGTTTAGATCGCTTTTCAGAAGACTTAGATTTTTCCTTGCTAACACCCGATACACACTTTGACTTTAATCCGTATAACGATGCCATTAAAGCAGAGTTAGCTGGTTTTAATATTGATGTGCAGGTAAATAAGAAAGCAAAAACAAAACAATCGGCCATCAAGTCTGCTTTTATTAAAGCCAATACACAAGAACAATTAATTAATATTCAGTTGCCACCAGCACTGACAGAATCTATTCATCAAAAACATGCCTTGCGCATCAAGATGGAGGTTGATACTCAGCCGCCAGGTGACTTTGAAACAGAAGCAAAACCCTTACTACAACCTATTCCTTTTCATGTGAATACTTTTCAGCAGCCCGATTTATTTGCTGGAAAGATCCATGCTCTACTATGCCGAGGCTGGCAAAACCGTGTAAAAGGGCGAGACTGGTATGATTTTGTTTGGTACGTTGCTCGCGATATACCCATAAGGCTTAAGCATCTAAAAGCACGTCTATTACAAACTCAAGCATGTGCACCTGAAGAGAAAATAACTCTTCCGTGGCTTATTGAGCGCCTGCATCATAAAATTGATCAGATAGATATCACACAAGCAAAAAATGAAGTGCTGCCCTTTCTAAAAGATCCTGATAGCGTAGCCGTCTGGTCACCCGATTTTTTTAAACAGGTCACCGCTCAATTGCGGGCGGCGTAAACCTCAAACCTACCGAACAGAGCACGAAAAAATTTTTAAATAACAAAGAAATACGCGGACTTTTTTTATAGTTCACCTTGGAAATCCGTCCCAAGGTGAACTATAAATACTTAACAACCAGTATGTCGACACTTCCTCGACATACTGGTTGTTTTGAGAGATAGAGTTATGAGGACGGCTTGTCAGCAGGCCTTTTAACCCGGTGTGTGCTCACAACAATAAATAGCACAAGCAGCGCGAGCGCCAGGCTAAACCATTGCACGGCATAGCCGATATGTTTTGCAGGCGGCATAATGTTAGTTAGCGCCCACTCACGAACTAGGCCATCATTTATATCGCTTTCAAGCAATAAGATCCAAGGATAGAGCGGTGCGTTTAAGCTTTCTGAGATGACAGCGAGATCGGGTTGCTGCAACAACTGCGGCCACTGCCCGGGGTTATCCACGATGGGCCCAAGCGCAAAGTAACGACTGTTTGGTGCGCGCAATAGGCCCGTTAGCGCGATGCCGTCTTCATTAACCTCTAGTGCTGCTTTGACAGCCCCAACATTGCGTTGCCCCTCAGGCCACGGCATCCAACCTCGATTCACTATCAGCCATTGTTCATGACCGGGTATTTGCAGCGGGATCAGTACTTCGACCCCGACCACGCCGTCCCGGATTTTGTTTTCAAGTAGAAAATAGCGTTCTGTCTGGAATGCGCCAAAGACCTCTATTGATTGATAGAGGCTATCAGTGTCAGCATCGAGCTCAAATAGCACACCGTCAAAATCCTGCGGGGGCGCCATTTGGCTGACTTCATAAGCTGTGAGGAGTTTCGCCTTTTGCTCGGCGCGATCGAGTTGCCAAAAACCTAAAGAGAGCAGAAGCGCAAAGAGACATGCGACAGGCAAAGCGACTTGCCATTTCACTTTAAATTGATAGTGCCTCATATTTGAAATAACCCCTCACCCTCACCGACCGGCGGTCGCCTACAAATCAAATTCCGCGCCTTTATCTGATAGGGCGACCGCCGGTCGCCCCTACAACTGGTTCATCGAGGATAGCGATACGGCTCCCAACCCCTTGCTGGCGCTGCGCAATCCCTGCTACGCTGGCAAGCCGGCCTTGGGCTTTCCCTGCCCAAAGGCACTCGGAGACATGCTCCTCTCCCCCTTAGAGGGGAGAGGGAGTATTTCTAGTAAGCCCTTGCCTGCTTCCAACCGCCTTTAGAAAACCTAGTTCAACGAGGTGTTTCGACGCAGGGAAAATCTAGCGTTCACGCTGAGCTGAAAAAAGGAGACTGTGAAAATTACAAAATAATCGCATGATCTGGTAACCTAGCGCCTTCAGACGACAACTGACATAAGGAATTGAAATGCTAACGAAAATATTTGTGCTCATCATGGTGGTGCTGATCTTTGCCAGCTTAGGTACCGCACTCTTTCAGCTTCTCAGGGGCGAAGAGATGTCTGAGCGCGTCATCAAGGCATTGACCCTGCGCGTGGTTATCTCTTTATTGTTATTTATCATACTGTTACTGCTATTTTCCTTTGGCGTGATTTCGCCGCGGGGAGTCTAGCGAGGCCAGTACAGCGGCTACAGCCAGTAGACCAAGACAAATAGCAATAACCACACCACATCGACAAAGTGCCAATACCAGGCGGTGGCTTCAAAACCAAAGTGCTCTTCTTTGGTGAAGTGACCTTTCATACAGCGCCCTAAAATGGCAATGAGCATAATCGCCCCCACCGTGACGTGCAGGCCGTGGAAGCCGGTAAGCATAAAGAACGTGCTACCGTAAATACCTGATCCCAAGGTAAGACCCAAATCATGATACGCCTCAACGTACTCATACGCTTGCAACACTAAGAATAATATCCCCAGTGCAACGGTGGCTGCCAAACCCAAAATTAACTGCTTGCGGTTCTCTTTCATCAACCCCCAATGCGCAATGGTCAATGTCAAACCACTGGTCAACAGGATAAGGGTATTAATTGCCGGCAACCCCCAAGCGCCAATCACGCCTGATGGTGAAGGAAACGCTTCTGGATCGGGGTTTTCTAATAACGGCCAGTGATAAGTAAAATCATTCCATAATAATTGGCCCGTCATGATATTCGTGCCCGCCCCTTCTAACCACGGGCCCGACAACACGCGCGCATAAAAAAGTGCGCCAAAAAATGCCGCAAAGAACATGACCTCTGAGAAAATAAACCACCCCATGCCCCAACGGAATGAACGGCTCATTTGTGCGCTATACAAGCCCGCATGACTTTCTTGGATGACATGCCGAAACCACCCCACCAACATATACACCAGCAAGGCCGCACCTGCCCAGAAAAGATAAATCGCCCAACTATTACCATGCAGTATATTCACCAGGCCAATAAAAAAGAGAAACAATGCAACCGATCCAACAAAGGGCCAGATACTTTGCTCAGGCACATAATATTTTTCATAATCAACAGACATGTTTCTTTCTCCAGTCTTTTTTATAAGCACCACTGCAATCACACAGCAGTCTACTCTTTTTATTGCCAAGCATGTTTAGCCGCCATAAAGGCTTGGGTCTCTTCCGTGAGCAATGCTTGCTCTGTATCAAACATGGTATACGACATTGTCAGTGTGCGAATATTTTTAGGCAAATCGTGATCTAACACAAAACGAATGGGCATCAGCATCTCTTGCCCTGCTTCAAACGTTTGCTGTGTAAAGCAAAAACATTCTGTTTTTTGCACATATTTTGCTGCAAGACCAGGTGACACACTTGGAATGCCTTGCGCAATCAACGCGCGATCAGAGGTGTTTTTTGCGTAATATTCTAAGTGATGCACATCACCTGGATGAATTTCAATTTTTTTCGTTAGGGTGCGAAATTCCAGCGGGGTTTGCCCATTCACATTCGCTAAAAATTGCACGGTGATAATACGGCTTTCATCGACCTCCGTTGCGGTGACCGGCACAGCTTGATTGCCCATCTTGCCATTTAAACCGGTTACCTCACACAACACGTTATACAGCGGCACCATGGCATAACCAAAACCAAACATGCCGATGGTTAATGCCGCCACGAGGAAAATGACACGCCGGTTTTTTTTGCGCCTCGCTTGTTGGGTATTTTCGGTATTCACTGCTGCACCTTAACCGTCACGCTTATTTAATTGCCGGCGGCGTTGAAAACGTATGATACGGTGCCGGTGAATCCACTTCCCACTCTAAACCTTCTGCCCCTTCCCACACCTGTGCCGTGGCTTTTTTGCCGCCGCGAATGGTGCGAATAACAATGTACAAAAATAATAACTGCGTAAAGCCAAAGAGGAATGCCCCCACGCTGGAGATCTGATTAAAGGTGGCAAATTGCAATGCGTAATCGGGGATCCGTCGCGGCATACCCGCTAATCCCGAGAAATGCATGGGGAAGAACGTCAGATTCATTGAAATCACGGTGAGCCAGAAATGCGTCTTGCCTAACATTTCGTTGTACATATGGCCTGTCCATTTTGGCAGCCAATAATACACCCCCGCGATGATGCCAAATAAGGCACCCGGCACTAACACATAATGGAAATGCGCGACGACAAAATAAGTATCGTGATACTGTAAGTCAGCCGGCACGATCGAGAGCATCAGCCCCGAAAAACCACCGATCGTAAAGAGCACCACAAAAGCAAGCGCAAATAACATGGGCGTTTCAAAGGTCATCGACCCTTTAAACATTGTCGTCACCCAGTTAAATATTTTCACCCCTGTCGGCACCGCAATGAGCATCGTGACGTACATGAAAAAGAGCTCTGCCACGACCGGCATGCCAACCGTAAACATATGATGCGCCCACACCAAGAAAGACAACAAGGCAATCGAGGCAACGGCATACACCATCGACGCATAACCAAACAACACTTTACGACTAAAGGTGGGAATAATCTGCGACACAATACCAAAGGCTGGCAAAATCATGATGTACACTTCTGGGTGCCCAAAGAACCAGAACAGATGTTGGAAGAGCACCGGATCGCCCCCCCCTGCTGCATTAAAGAAACTCGTGCCAAAATGCCTGTCGGTTAACATCATGGTCACCGTGCCTGCCAACACGGGCATCACCGCGATTAATAAGAAAGCGGTGATAAACCATGTCCACACAAACAAGGGCATTTTCATGAGTGTCATGCCCGGTGCGCGCATGTTTAACACGGTGACGATCACATTAATCGCCCCCATGATAGAAGACAGCCCCATTAAGTGAACGGAGAAAATAAAGAAGTCGGTACTGTTGGGCCCGTACGTCGTTGAGAGCGGCGCGTAAAATGTCCAACCAAAATTAGGGGCCGGCCCCGCCATGAATAAGGTGCTTATCAGCATGGTGAAAGCAAATGGCAGGATCCAAAAACTCCAGTTATTCATCCGCGGCAACGCCATATCCGGCGCGCCTACCATCATGGGGATCATCCAATTGGCTAAACCCACAAATGCCGGCATGATGGCACCAAACACCATGATCAAACCGTGCATGGTGGTCATCTGATTAAAAAATTCAGGGGCCACCAGCTGCATGCCCGGCTGGAATAATTCCGCACGAATGATCAACGCCATGATGCCGCCGATAAAAAACATCGTAAAGCTCATCCACAAATACATCGTGCCGATGTCTTTATGGTTCGTCGTAAACAACCAGCGTTTTATGCCTTTGGGTTTGTGATCATGATGATGATCGTGACCGGCATGCGCATCATGAGACACGTCTACATTGCCACCTTGCGAAACTGCATCAATACCATTGCTCATGCGCTTTCTCCTGCTTGTTGCTCTGCTACCCAAGCGTCATAGTCTTCTTCACTTCGTACGTCGATCACAATGGGCATAAAGCCATGCAAGGTGCCGCAAAGCTCCGCACACTGACCACGGTAAATGCCTTCTTCGTCAATGCGTGTCCACGCTTCATTAATAAAGCCCGGAATGGTGTCTTTTTTCCAACCCAATGCCGGTACCCACCAAGAATGGATCACATCTTTAGCGGTTAACAAAAAACGTACTTTTCGATTCACGGGTAGCACTAAGGGCTTATCGACGGAGAGCAAATAATCATCTGACTTTGTCGCAAGATTGCTGCGTTGCGCCGCCGGTGTCGTGAGGCGGCTGTAGAAATGAATGTCTTCTTCTAAATATTCATACTCCCAAAACCACTGGTGACCTGTCACTAATATGTCGATATCCGCATCGCCGGTATCATCCAGTTCCAGCAAGGTTTTGGTCGCCGGCACAGCCATGACAATTAAAATAAGCATCGGGATAACCGTCCAGGTAATTTCAACACCCAGGTGCTCATGAAACACAGCGGGCTTCACGCCGCGGGATTGACGATGCCGCACAATCGAATAAAACATCACACCGAATACCAGCACACCAATCACCACGCAGATCCAAAAAATGGTCATGTGTAGATTGAAGACTTTGTGACTGATCTCGGTGATCCCAGGCGTCATATTAAATTGCAATTCCGCCCAGGCGAGCTGGCTATAGCCAACCAACAGCCCGATACCTGCTCCAACGCGCGCTGCTCGCTGAGCCCCTAAACGTAATAGCCGCTGCATCATCGTTAACCGCTGCATGATAATTCTCCACTAATGATTGCGCGCAAGTTTACCATCATCCTCCCGCCAACCCAACGGGGGCGCCCGTAAAAACCCGGGCCTAAGAGAGTTAAATAATTGGGGAATTCACATCGAGGCACGCTCGATTCGAGTAATAAATTATCCTTGTAAGACTCTAATATTCAATGTAATACTGGATTTTAGGCTAAGATCCCGTGTTAACACTAGATTTTAGCCAACATATATTGGCTGTTAACTGGCAAAAGCTGCACGAATTTATGACATGAAATCCCGATTACCTTTTTACCAAACCGTCAAAGAGACCAACCCTGACTTTGTCATAAAAGCCATGGCGCACCCTGACGGATTTGAGCTCACGCTCATTGATGAGAGTCCTCTTTTTGCGGGTTCCAAGCAACGCATGCTTTCGCGCCGCCTCTTGGATATTCCACAAGAAGAAGTGATCTATGCCGGCTCTGCCATTGGGTACGCGCAAGTGGCACTCGCTTACTGCTGTCACCTTGCCGGTAAACAGGCGGTTATCTTCGTCGACGCAGACAAAGACGCTAAAGCACCGCTGACCGAGATAGCCAACCTCTTCGGTGCACGCATCTTCTATTTCGACCCCAGTGTGCGCCAGAAGCGCTTGCAATACATACAAAAGCAAGCGCAGGCCTATCAAGCGCTTTCGCCCACAACACGCTGCTTACTGCCTTTTGGTTTACATGAAGAAAAGGCCATGGGGTTATACAAAATAGCCTTTCAGCCGCTAAAAGATGCGATCACCACACCACCAAAACGCTTATGGGTCACGGCGGGTTCGGGGCTTATTTTCACCACCTTGAGTAAACTCTTCCCAACAACGCCATTGATGATTGTGCAAGTTGGCAAAAAAATATGGCCGGATCAACTTGAAGGGATCCATCACAGGCTTTTTGTATCACCCTATGACTACACAGAAGATGTACGAAGCGAGGAGGCGCCCCCTTACGACACCCTGCTTCACTACGATGCAAAAGTCTGGCCCTTTGTGTTAGCGCATGGCGAGCCCGGTGATTTTATTTGGAATACAGCCGGCAAGCCGCGCAGCTTCCGTGAGGTGCGTGCTGAAAAGGAAAGACTTGATGAGCAGTTGGCGCAAGCGCGTCTTGATGTCGCAAAAGTGTATGAAAGTGCACAAGACATGTCGCTGCCTCTTTTTCGTGATGCCCTGCCGCCCGCCAAAGACATGTTCAACACATTGAAGCAAGCAGCACACACCATGGCACCGGCAACGTGTGTGCATCGCAATTTTACAGCGGATTATACGCGCGCTGATGGGATCTCCAATCACTTCACTGAACGTGAGCGCATGAGATGCATCGTCAATCGAGGCGAAAAGAAAGATATGTTTCAGTATTGGACCAACAGAAAACCTCAGATTGTGCGTGAGGCAATTTGGCTGGGCTCTGCTGAAAAACCTGCCTGGCGATCGGCCATGACCCAATTAAAGTGCTATGAATGCAATACTTTCAATCCCTTTGTTCTGACGAATGTGATTAAAAAATATTTTGCTGAAAAACCGATTAGCATACTCGATCCGTCTATGGGGTGGGGTGACCGATTGATTGCGGCGCTGGCGATGAACTGTCAGCTTTATGTGGGTGTTGATCCTAATAAAGATTTGCATCCACAATATAAAAAGATAATCGCGTCGTTAGCAAATGACACAGAAGTAGTTTGCATTCCTGATAATTTTTCACTTGAGGTGTTGCCTAAGAAACAGATTGGGGAATTTGATTTGGCCCTCACCAGTCCACCTTTTTACAATCAAGAGCTATATTCCCACTCGAGAGACGACGCGGCGCTGCCCTATACAAAATGGATTGACTCAATCTACACACCCTATCTTAAAGACATGATGCAAGCCGTCAAACCCGGTGGGATCATTGCCGTGTATATCCATAATGTGCCACGCATCGCCCCGTTGGCTGATGATACCAACCGCCTCTTACGTGCACAGGGGGCGACTTTCCTTGAGCAGATCACCTTCCAAAATGATTTTACGCATGCAAATGGCCTTGTGCGCAGCGGCTATCCCAAACCGCTGTGGATTTATCAGCGGCCCGGGCCGGCTTCTCATTAAACAAACTCCTGAACGCCGAACAAAAAATGCACGATCGTCAGCACTGGACATTAGGCTAATATCTAGCATGCACACTCGTTTTTAGGCTAAATCCCAGTGTGCCGATTGGTTTTCTTGTCAGGCACAAATTAAACGGCGTTTAAATTTTAGGCTTTTTTTGTGCTGCTGGCAGCTTCTTTGTCCTCCCGTCACGCTCCAAAAGAGTGACTTACAAGTTGTTCTCATTCACCCCGTTGCCGGCCGCAGCCTTCTTCTTTTTCTTCTTTTCAGCAGCAGCCTTGCGGGTGTCCATCGCGGTGCAGATCTCGGCGGCAACCGCGCCGGCATCCTTATGAGTAGCCTGCTGCATCTCTTGCATCTTCTCCCACACCTGCGCCAGGGCTGTGGCCTCGCCGACAGCAAGGCCTGCAAGCCACTCCTGCCCGGCAGGGAGCTTGGGGCCCTCGTCAGCAGTCTTGAGTTCTGCCTGAAGCCTGCCAACTTCCCGCCGGAGGTCCTGCGTGATGCGCTTTTGCTCATCACGTTCGGCCTGGGTGGCGGCCAGGAGCGCCTCGACGGCACTCTCGCGCTTGCCCGCCGCCGCGTCGCGTTCCTGCTTGGCCGTCTCGACTGTGCTGAGTTGCACACGAAGATCGGTGACCGTCTGCTGGAGCTCCTGGAAAGCAACTTGATGCGCTGCCGCCATCTTCTGCAGGGCGGCCTGGTGATCTTGCTCCAGTTTGCGCATGGCCTCCTGGTAAATCTCCTTCTGCCGCCCCCTTTCCTCAAGTACCTGACGTGCTGCGTCGCGCCTGAGGGCATCCTCTACGGCGGAAAGCTCTTGCCGGGCTTGCTGCTGGGCTGCCAGGCCAGCTTGAAGACCCGCATTCTGGATGTCTTTCTGGAGCTGCTGATACAGATAACCAAGCAGGTTCCTTGCCTCGCCAAGAATTTCTTCCTTGATCGCATCACCACTGTTGAAGGTGCCGATCTTTCTCACAACCTCCTCAAGGCTTGCAAACTTAACTTTCCCGTTCCAGGCCATCTTTTCGCTGTTGGTTTCGAGTGAGTGACTTGCTAACACAAAGGTGCTTCTTTTTCTTATCTCCTCTCTCTATATGGCGTAACATTCGAAGGTAAGTTTAGTTGTCTGACAAACTTTTTCTTGCTGCCTTTCTCTTTGCCTTGTTAGCACTCGGCTGACGAGCAAAAGAGGGTCCATCAATAAATCCTAATAAAAATAAGTTAGTTAGCGCTCGCCAACTTTAATGAGGCAAAAGAGAAATTTGGCACAAAAAATGATTTTAATGAAATAGCTATTCATAAATTAATAGACAACACATAAATTAAACTATGTTTATTTGTGGCGGTTTTTTTTATTTCCCTCGATATCAAAGCACAAGGGTTAAAAGTAAAAAATCTTACAACTCCCCACACTGCCAGCAATGCGGGAAGTAAAAGCCTGGATCGTTAGTCGTCGATTCCTGCGTATCCAAGTGGTCGTGACCCAGCTTTCTTGAAGAAAGCCAGCGCCCAACCGCTCGTAACCACAGTCATTCAGCAACCGTCAATCCAAGCAGGGTGGACGTCGTAACCAAGCGCCGTGACCGCGTAGGCAGTGCTAAAAAGCCCGCCGTGCGTATCCAGCTTATGTATTCGACTTTGTGTCCGATGCGGCTCTATTCAGAGCCGCTTGCGCCGCCGCCGGAGGAGGAAGAGCCCACTGCCGTTGTCTGGCCGCGCACCTCCTCTCCTTGAGCAGCCGCGATGGTGGCAAGCTTTGCACGCTTCTTCTTGCCACCCGCACCCGCACACTTCTGACAGCGAGCAGTGCTTGCAAGCTGTTGCTTGGTTTCAAGCTCAACCAGCTTTCTGCGTGCCTCAGCGAGCTGGGCGGCAAGTGTAGATTGCGCCGTCGACACGCCACCGTCCGGGTTGGCCAGTTGGTCCGTCAGCATTTTGCTCGTCTCTTGCTCCTGGGCAAGGCGCGCCGCAAGGTGTCGCACCTCAGCACGGACGATATTCAGCTCTTCTTCTGTCTCGCCAAGGACGCGCTTCTTCTCAGAAACCTCGCCTCTGACAACTCGCAACATGTTTTCCAGCTCACCCGCCGCCTTGCTCTGCGCCTCGCCAGTAGCCTTCTCGGCCACCAGCTGCGCGGCAAGCGACGCCTCCCGCCTCTTGCGCCATCTTCTCAACAGCTCAAGAGCAACCACCTGCTTCTGGAAGGTGATCTTATCTTGGGTAGCGACAAGTCCCTGGGCACGGGAGGCAGCAAGTGCAACTTCGGTATTCTGCAGCTGCTCACGGACGGTCTGAAGCTCGGCCTTTGTCTGATCGCGCTCCGCAATCAGTTCGCGCAGATGCGCAGCGTCTTGCGAATCGGCAATCACCCTTTCAAGGCGCGCCACCTCCTTCTGATACGCGTTAGCGCGAGCCACCTCACGGCGGCTCTTCTCTTGGAGGCGCTCAATTTCAGGGAGTCCCTCCTTGCGAAGGCGGTCCACCTCCTGACGGGCATCAACAGCCACCTTCGAAGCACGCCGCCAGCCCTCCAGGTAGCGCGCGTTCTTCTCGGAAACCTCAACCACATTAGACTTCCACGCCTCACATGTCTCCTCGAGCACCTCGGCCTGGTCCCGCAGCCTCCACACCTCCTGCCGGGCACGCTCCTCCAGCTTGCGAGCGAGGTTGAACTGTTCGCGCTCCCGCTGATGCCCGATGGCCACCGCTGCCGCGCTAGACTGTGCGCAGCGAAGCTGGCGCTGGAGCTCAGCAATGTCTGCCTGCAGCTTCTCGTCACGCCGGCGAGCATCCTCCAAGGTTGTTGCCAACCGAGCGCCCGCGGCAGCTTGATTCTCCTTAACCCGGCGCTGCGAAGCGCTTGCCCGGTCTTCTGCCCGGCGCGTCTCTGTTTCCAGCGCCCGGTTTGCATCACGGAGCGTGGCGAGTTCCTCGGCGAGCGAGGCAGAGGCCGGCTTGCCAATGAGGCGGGAGAAGAGGCCTCCAGCGGGCTTTTCCAGCGCCTCGCTGGCCAGCTTGCGAAGCTCTTTGAGCCGCTCGGGATCCCCAGCCCACTCGCTGTTCTGAGTAGGCCAGCCGGCATCCAGCGCCGCCAACTCGATAGCCTGCAGCACATTTTGGAAAACCTTCTCTTGAGCCTCTCGCGGGCAGCTTGCAATCGACGTACACAAAGTTTCCGCGTAGAGGATAACCAGCTCCCTGAGCTCGGGAAGCTTCAGCTTATCCAGGCTAGGCGTTTTGTCGTCTCCCGTCACGCGAAAGCGCCCCTTGATCTCTGCTTCCCACTCCGCTTTTTGGGAGGGGTCAAAATCATGCACCACCGTTACAATCGCCGTGCTTTTCGGCGAGGCTTGTCTGCCTTTTCCACCACGAAGTGCCATGTTGTCACAAAGTAAATAATTGAATGATTTTTGTATCGCTTATAGAAAGCACAAACAGTGAAGACCGAATTTTTTTCTTTTCCCTTCTGTAAATATGGAGTAACACGGAAGGGTAAATTGATTCTTCATGAGGTTTTTCATATAAAATTATGCATAACGAGCAATTTTTGCTTATATTTTAGGTAGTTAAAGAACAAAAAATAGATAAAATTTTTATTTTTTTATATCAGGAATAAACATTTTTATGTTACAGGTAAGCTTAAGTGCTTGTTTTTTGCCTGTAGAGATCCACTGCTTAGCGGCTTTATTATTCCTTGCAGGAGGCTTGTTTGTAACGGTTTTGGTGAGGGGTGAGGAGCTTGTTGCGGGGAGCGCTACCTAGACGGCAGCAGGGGTTTTGCCAGCTGCTCGCGGGTGCAATGCGCTTGCTTTGTCTGGAAAAGCAGAGGCTCTGGCAAATAGCACACAGTGTAGGGCGAGTAGCTTGCTGAAATTGTTAAAATGGAGGTCTTCGGTTTGGCCTAGGCGCACAGATTGCAGTGTCCGGCGGGATAAGCGGGCTTCTTTGGCAATGCGCGCGAGATCATATCCCTTTAATGCCAGGATATCTTCTAGCAGCCGCTGGCTAGAAGAAGTAGATAGCAATCTCGCTGACACACTTGCCTCCGTATAGCGCTCAAAATGAGAACAATCATACGGCAGACACGACCGCACGCAATAAGAGTTTTGCGGTTCGGTTTGTAAGCGATCTCGCACACGCTTGCTACATCCAATATTTTCTGAATGTTTACAACTGGTTAAGCAGAAAAGCGTTCACCGTTGAACAAAAAAATATTGCCTTAGGCCTGCCCTCTAAGCAACTGAGTAAGCCTTCACAGAGGCTTCTTTTTATCGCAACTCTCTGAAAAACAGATGTAGGCGCAACCCCTAGCGTGGGCTCCCCCTTGCTAAAGGGCGGCCACTTCGGGGCCGCCCCTACATTAATTCATGAAGGGTACGATACCCTCTTGAATGCTTACCCAACAACGTCGCACACACCTGAGCCATACCCCGCTTTGATTTCAGTCTATTACGAAACTTTTTGTAACGAAAATCTTCGTAACGGAAATGCCCGTCATGTATTATTGGTTTATTGATAACCGTTGCCGCATGACGCTTTGAGGTGCTTTTTATGTTTAAGAAAAAATCTAACGCCACACACCCTGTTTTCGAACGCGTGGGGTTGCTGTTTAAGTCTCATCCTTGGCACGGCGTGCCAATTGGTGAAGAAGCGCCTGAGCAAGTCACGGCTTACATTGAGGCCGTGCCAACTGACACGGTTAAGTATGAAGTCGATAAAACCAGTGGCTATCTTAAAATTGACCGGCCACACCAATTCTCAAGCGTTTGCCCAACCTTATACGGCTTTATTCCGCAGACCTACTGCAACTCGCATGTTGCTAAACGCTGCGTGGCAGCGACCGGTCGCAAAAATATTGTGGGAGACAGCGATCCGATCGATATTTGCGTGATTGCCGAAAAAGCGATCGTATCGGGTGATATTTTGTTGCAGGCCATTCCCATCGGTGGTTTTCGTTTAATCGATGGCGATGAAGCCGATGATAAAATTATTTCGGTGATGAAAGACGATGCGGTGTATGGCGACATTAAAGATATCAGTGAATTGCCTGATAAATTAATCGAACGATTAAAACATTATTTTCTGACCTACAAAGATCAACCCGGCAGTGAGCACCGTAAATGCGAGTTACCTGAAGTCTACGGGCGCGAAGAAGCGTTTGAAGTTATCCGCGCCAGCCAAGCCGATTACGTGCAGTGCTTTCCTAAATTAGGCAAAGCGCTCGCGCAGTATCGCAAAGCGGTGCAAACGTAAGCAACAGATTTCTCTTTATCGATTACTTAAGCAGAATGACCCCCTCGTACATTGGCGTGTAAACTTGTTGCCCAGTTGTCTTCACCCGCACTCTGACAGGAAACTGCTCGAAAGCATGCCGCCCATTACCATCGAGATAAAGATGCAAATTATCTTTGATGCTGATCATAGTTTAATCCGATTTTATGGGCGCTAGGCTTCTTTCTCCGCGCCATTGCATCATGCTGAGTTGCAGCATGTAGAGAGTGGCCATCACGCTCTACGGTTTGCTGTGATTGCTGCCGAGGATCCTTAAGCGCGAGTATCTCCTCGCGCTTTTTTATCAATGCAGTACGGAAGTTCGCAACATCCAGATCAGTCATCGTTTCGTCATTCTGGTGGACTAGCGCAAAATCAAAACCGGAACGGTACTTGTGGCCAGCATTTTGGTGGTGTTGCTGCCAATGATAAATTCTCTGATCCGCGAGTGACCATAGGCCCCCATCACTTTCAACTCGATATTGAAACGTTCCTGAAAGTCCATCAGACTACCATTGATATCACCCTGGAGCAGATGAGACTGAACCTGATGCCCTTTAGTGGTTAGCATTTTATAAGCATTTTCCAGGCAGCGTTGGTTGTCAGGAGTCTCCTTGCCGACCATCACTACATGCCCCGAAAGCTTGGAAAGCAAGGGGCTATTAGCAATGCGGTCAATGGCCTTATCGGCGGTTTCGCTACCATCATAAGCCAACATATAATTGCTGGGCGTCGAAAATTTCCCTGTTGCCATGAGTATCGGTGTATGGATAGTCCTCACCACATTTTCGATGTGGGAGCCTATCACTTGCCTATTAACGTCGTGATCTTCGCCGAGTCGACCAATGACATACAAGCGGGTACTGTCTTCGCATGCCAACAAAGCATCCAACAATTGATCGTGTCGCTGTTCGCTTGAGACATTAATCGCTCCAGCGGTTTTCGCTCTTTGCATCGCCTCTTCCAGCAGGTGCTTGCCGTGCTCAATAGCCACCTTGTTGCGCTTTTCATCCAATGCTGCCAGTTCATCCAGCAGGTGCTCACGACTCCCGAGGCCAATAGCACCGGAAAAATTCTCTTTTGCAGGTGATCGGGATTTTTCCAATACATGCAAAAAGGTCAGCGGTGCTTCCAGGATAGCGCTTGCCCAAGCGGCAGTATCGCACACAGCGGTTGAAATGGCTGAGCCATCTATACAGGCGGTAATTCGATTTTTTGTCATTATTCTTCTCCAGATCTTAGTGGCCAGCCACCCGTTTTTCAACTTCTTCCGGTTTATCGTAGACACCGAACTTATCGACAACGGTGCGCGTCGCGTCATTCATGCCAATGATATCCACCTCAACACCTTCACGCCGGAATTTGATCACGACCTTATCCAGCGCCGCGACCGCTGTGATGTCCCAAAAATGAACCTGATGCAGGTCAATGGTGACGCGATCGACCACTTTTTTAAAGTCAAAAGATTCCATAAAGTGATCCGCCGATGCAAAAAATACCTGGCCTATCACGTTGTATCTACGATGTCCTTCTTCGGGAGCTTCATCCTTCACGACCATAAAACGACCAATTTTATTGGCAAAGAACAAGGCCGCCAATAGGACGCCGACAAGCACGCCAATCGCCAGATTGTGGGTTACCACAACCACCACAACCGTCGTGATCATCACAATATTGGTGGATAAGGGGTGCTTTTTCAGATTGCGGATTGAATCCCACGAAAAGGTGCCGATGGATACCATGATCATGACAGCGACCAGTGCTGCCATGGGAATTTGTTTTAGCCATTCATCGAGAAACACGACCATCACCAATAGAAATACACCGGCTGAAAATGCTGAGAGTCGGCCTCGGCCTCCTGATTTTACGTTGATAATCGATTGACCAATCATGGCACAACCGGCCATACCTCCCAAAAAGCCCGCACCGATATTGGCAATGCCTTGGCCTTTGCACTCACGGTTTTTATCACTTTTGGTGTCTGTCAGATCATCTATGATGGTTGCGGTCATCATGGATTCAAGTAAGCCGACAACGGCCAGACCAATGGAATAAGGCAGTATGATTTGCAAAGTGGTCAGGTTGAGCGGCACATCGGGCCAAAGAAAAACAGGCAAGGTATCCGGCAACTGCCCCATGTCACCGACGGTACGGATATCCAGATTCAACAACATGGCGAGTACAGTCAGGGCAATGATGCAGATGAGTGGTGAAGGAATTGCTTTACCAATGACCGGCAATAAGGGAAACAGATAAATAATCCCCAGTCCGGCAGCTGCCATGGCGTACACGTGCCAGGTCACATTGGTCAGTTCTGGGAGTTGTGCCATGAAAATAAGAATAGCCAGAGCGTTAACGAAGCCGGTAACGACAGAGCGGGATACAAACCGCATCAAACTGCCCAACTTCAAAAAGCCAGCCGCAATCTGGATTACCCCGGTCAACAAGGTGGCCGCTAGCAGATATTCAAGCCCATGCTGCTTGACCAAAGTGACCATCAACAACGCCATGGCGCCTGTTGCGGCACTGATCATACCGGGGCGTCCGCCGACAAAAGCAATAACGACAGCGATACAAAAGGAGGCGTATAACCCGACTTTCGGATCAACACCAGCAATAATGGAAAAGGCGATGGCTTCTGGGATGAGGGCCAGGGCAACAATGATGCCCGCCAGCAAATCCCCGCGAATATTGGAAAACCAATCCTGCTTTATTGTTTCTATCATGAACAACCTACAAATAAAAATGATCCCCCGTTACGCTGATGCATCGAGGACAAAAAATGTATAACAGCGAATAGCACACGAGATAGTGAGCAATCTAAAGAGAAAAAAGGAGACAATCGAGGTAATTGTGAGGAAGGAGCGCTATGGCGGACTGATCAGCAAAATGTGTTCCAACGAGGTGAAATTTTGCCGAATTATACGCTAAGTGCCGGATAAATCAACCTGGCAGCGAAGAATTGAAAATTGAAAAACTTTTCTAACCTGCTGATTTTAAAAATTTAAATGATGGGCCTGCTCGGACTTGAACCGAGGACCTAACGATTATGAGTCGTGTGCTCTAACCAACTGAGCTACAGGCCCATTTAAACTTTTTCCACCCTGGCCTATTGATTATGAGTCGTTTGCTCTGGCCAACTGAGCTAAGGGCCCGTTTTGAATTGTGTGCCGGCGCAGTAATTTACTCTATATCTAAAAAGCTGCGCAACTGATCAGAGCGGCTGGGGTGGCGTAGTTTGCGTAACGCTTTGGCTTCGATTTGGCGGATACGTTCACGTGTCACGTCAAACTGCTTGCCGACTTCTTCTAAAGTGTGGTCGGTATTCATGTCGATACCAAAACGCATGCGTAACACTTTGGCTTCACGTGCGGTTAAGCCAGAGAGTACATCGCGTGTCGCTTCGCGCAAACCAGAGTGGGTGGCAGAGTCAACGGGTGATTCCACCATTTCATCTTCGATAAAGTCACCCAAATGCGTGTCTTCATCATCACCGATTGGGGTTTCCATTGAAATCGGTTCTTTGGCGATTTTTAATACCTTGCGCACTTTATCTTCGCTAAGCTCCATGCGTTCACCCAATTCTTCGGGGGTGGGTTCACGGCCCATTTCTTGCACCATTTTTCGCGAAATACGATTAAGCTTATTAATCGTTTCAATCATGTGCACAGGGATACGAATGGTACGAGCTTGGTCAGCAATCGAACGTGTGATGGCCTGACGGATCCACCAGGTGGCATAGGTCGAAAACTTATACCCGCGACGGTATTCAAATTTATCAACGGCTTTCATCAAGCCAATATTGCCTTCTTGAATTAAATCTAAAAACTGTAAGCCGCGGTTAGTGTATTTTTTCGCAATCGAAATCACCAAACGCAGGTTGGCCTCTACCATTTCTTTTTTCGCGCGGCGTGCTTTGGCCTCACCAATTGAAATGCGGCGGTTGAGTTCTTTGATTTCATCAATGCTTTGATCAAACGTTTCTTCAATTGCCTGCAAGCGCTTTTGTGCACGTAAAATTTCTGTGCGGAACGGCTTCAGTGTTTTTGAATACGATTCGTTTGCCGCAATTTGTTTATCGATCCATTCCAAATTCACTTCATTTTTAGGGAAAGAACGAATAAATGTTTTGCGGGGCATGCTCGCTTTGCTAACACAGACACTCATCACAATACGCTCTTGGCGGCGGATCTGCTCGAGCATGTCACGCAATCCTGCAGACAGCTTAGCCGTTTGGCGTGGCACCAGCTTAAAGCACATAAACGCATCCACCACGTCTTGGCGCAGCTTAAGCACTCGCTTATGTTCCTTGCCATTACGCTTTTCTGCGGCGCGGTATTTATCAAATTTTTTGCGTAAGTTGGTGAAGTGTTCGCGCGCTTCTTCCGGATCAGGGCCGGTATCAGCAGTGTCATCATCCTCGTCGCTTGCCGTTGCACTCGGCAGCGCTGAACCAATGGCCGCAGGCGCCACTTCTGCTTCATCTTCATTCGGGTCAACAAAGCCACTGATCACATCGCTTAAACGGCCTTCCTCATTCTCTACTTTTTCATAAGCGACCAACAGACTCTCAATGGTTTGTGGGCAATGCGCCATGATTTCTAAAACTTGACGGATCCCTTCTTCGATCCGCTTGGCAATACGAATTTCGCCTTGTCGTGTTAATAACTCCACCGTGCCCATTTCGCGCATATACATGCGAACAGGATCAGTGGTGCGGCCAAATTCACTGTCAACTGACACCAAGGCGGCGGCGGCCTCTTCTGCCGCTTCTTCGTCGGCGACCGCTGGGGTCACCCCCAAATCAAGATTTTCAGCATCGGCGGCACTTTCAACAACCGTAATACCCATGTCGTTGATCATGCGAATAATATCTTCGATTTGTTCTGGGTCGGTGATGTCGCTGGGGAGGTGATCGTTAACTTCCGCGTAAGTTAGGTAGCCTTGCTCTTTGCCTCGGTCGATGAGCAATTTGAGTTGAGATTGTTGTGGATTTTCACTTGCATTTGTATTTACGGTTGCGTTGCTCATTCGGCCTCACAGAGTTAAATTGCGGTAGGATTCGACTTTCGACAAGGGTCAACTTAAGTCAATAGATTATAGCATATCTTATTTATTCTGCCCAGAAAGCCTGGCTTACTCACTCGCCGCGAGCAACGCCTGCAGTGTTTGCTTTTCTTGTAGATCCAAAGGGGTTTTCTTTGATTTTTCTAGTAAGTTATCAAGCAGCTGTTGCGTCTCTGCCTGCTTCATGCGAGCCAGCGCACCCAAAAACTCCTCTTTAATCCCGGTGTTAGGCACAACAAGCTGCCAAACTGCCAGGCGCGCCAACTGCTCGCCCTCTTTTGTGTCTCGCCAGCGCTCTAATAAAGCACCCGTGCTTATATTGGGTTGCTTTCTTGTAATTTCAAGGGCTTGGATCAAAAGCCGTACACCCGGCAGTTGGGTATTTTCAAGCATGTCTATGTGGCTGTCTGTCACGGCCTCTGCCAATGTCGGGTACTGCAATAATAACGCGAGCGCGAAGCGGATAGGCGTTGCCGGCTTGCTCCGCGGTGCTTGCTGCTGCTTCGCTGGCGCACCTCGCCGACCCGCCGCGCTGGCCCCTTGCGAAGCGGCAGAAGAAGAAGCGCTCGTGCCACTTGTCGCGCTCAACCGTTGCTGCAACAGTGCCTCCTCCATTTTAAGTTCGCCGGCCAGTGCACCGATCAACAAGTGCCTAAACGTGCCCTCTGGAATTTTGGCAAACAGCGGCGCGGCCAACTTCACTAAACGTGCCTGCCCATCAATACTTTGCCTATCAACTTGCTGCATGAGTGTCGAGAGTAAAAATTCTGAAAGCGGTTTGGCTTGTTGCACTTGCGCCGTAAATTGTGCCTGCCCAATTTTACGAATTAAACTGTCAGGATCTTCGCCTTCTGGCAAAAATAAAAAGCGCGCTTGCAAGCCTGCTTCCATGTGTGGCAAACACAATTCTAGCGCACGCTTTGCGGCATCGCGCCCGGCACTGTCACCGTCAAAACAAAAAACCAGTTCCTGCGCGAGCCGAAACAATGTGGTGAGGTGCTGAGGTGAAATCGCGGTACCCAGCGCCGCAACCGCGTTATTCACACCATGTTGCGCTAAGGCCACTACATCCATGTAACCTTCGACCATTAAAATTTGTGACGGATGGCGTGCCGCTTGCAGCATTTCATACACACCGTATAACATTTCCCCTTTATGAAAGAGGGGGGTTTCCGGTGAGTTTAAATATTTAGGCTGTTCATCACCTAACACGCGCCCGCCAAAGGCCACGACGCGGCCGCGCCGGTCGCGAATAGGAAACATAATACGGTTGCGAAAGCGATCGTATTTTCCGCCGCCGTCTTTTTGTAACACCAAGCCTATTTTTTCGAGCGCGCGACGTTGTTCCAGATCGTTTCCAAACTGGCCTAATACATTTTCCCAGCCCGGTGGCGCAAAACCGATCATAAATTGTTTGGCCACTTCACCGCTTAAGCCTCGGCCTTTTAAGTATTCAATTGCTTCGCTTCCTTTTGGATGCTGCCGCAATTGCATCGCATAAAATTGTGCCACACTTTTTTGCAAGTCATATAAATTTTGGTTTTTGTGTTGTTGCGCGGCGCGCTGCGCGCCTTTTGCATCGCGCGGCACTTGCATGCCGGCTTGCTGTGCCAACGCTTCCACACTTTCCACATAGCCCATGTGTTCGTGTTCCATTAAAAAGCCAATGGCGTTACCGCTGGCGTGGCAACCAAAACAATAATAAAACTGTTTGGTGGGGCTCACGGTAAAGGAAGGTGTTTTTTCTGTATGGAAAGGACAGCACGCACCGTAATCTTTGCCTTGCTTGCGCAACGGCACACGCGCATCAATCAACGCAACGATATCGGTACGATCTAATAGATCGTCAATAAAACTTCGAGGGATGGTGGGCATTACCCCAGACGCTGTTTAATGGCGGCGCCTACCTGCGCCATATCTGCACGGCCTTGTACTTTGGGTTTCAGTGCTGCCATGACTTTCCCCATGTCTTTGATGCTTTCCGCACCGGCTTCTGCAATCGCGGCATCAATCAACGCCGCCATTTCATCATCGCTCAAGGCAGGGGGTAAAAATTCTTGTAGGATAGCGATCTCAAACAACTCTTTTTCAATTAAGTCATCACGGCCCGCTGTTTTAAACTGCGCAACCGACTCGCGACGTTGTTTGAGCATTTTATCTAAAATAGCAAGCACTTGCGCATCATCTAAGGTGATACGTTCATCCACTTCTTTTTGTTTAATGGCCGCAGAGATCAAACGCAACGCACCCAAGCGCGGTTTATCTTTTGCGCGCATCGCGGCAACCACCTCTTCTTGGATTTTTTGTTTAAGTGGCGCGTCAGCCATGAACGTGAACTCGCTCGTTAAATATTAATAATTAAGAATGGCTAGATAACTAGCGCGAGCGCGAAGGGCGTGTACCACCTGAAATGGTAAACCGCTCCCGGCTTAAACGCTTAAGGTGGCGCTTCACCGCCGCCGCGCGCTTACGTTTACGCTCAGACGTCGGTTTTTCATAAAATTCACGGCGGCGCACTTCGGTTAAAATGCCGGCCTTTTCGCATAAGCGCTTAAAGCGACGCAACCCTAACTCAAAGGGCTCGCCTTCTTTGATGTAAACATTTGGCATACTGCCTGTACCTCAAGACTCACTGAATTTATACTGTGGCTGGCCTTACCGAACTCCAAAAGAGGAAAGAAGGCGCCAACTGAACCGGTCATTTTAGTACGAATTGAGAAAAAAGCAATTAATCTATGCGTGTTTTAGGCTTTGAAACCTCCTGTGATGAAACAGGGCTCGCGATATATGACAGTGAGCAGGGCTTGCTGGGCCAAGCGTTGTACAGCCAAACCGAATTACACGCTGAGTTCGGCGGCGTGGTGCCGGAGCTTGCCTCCCGGGATCACATTCGCAAAATTTTACCTCTACTCAAACAGTTGCTTGCTGAGACAGACACCCCGCTGGCCTCTCTCGATGGCATTGCCTATACCTGCGGCCCCGGTTTGGTGGGCGCCCTGCTCGTCGGCACGGCCGTGGGTCGCAGCCTGGCCTGGGGGCTGGGGATCCCCGCCGTAGGGGTCCACCATATGGAGGCGCATTTACTTGCCCCCATGCTTGAAGAAGAGGCGCCCGATTACCCTTTTGTTGCGCTACTCGTCTCAGGCGGGCACACCCTCTTGGTGGATGTGAAGGCCTTTGGGCAGTATGAAATTTTGGGTGAATCGCTGGATGACGCCGCCGGTGAGGCCTTTGACAAGACCGCCAAAATGCTCGGTTTGCCCTACCCTGGTGGGCCGGCGCTGGCTGCCTTGGCTGAGCAAGGTGAGGCCGGCCGTTTTACCCTGCCGCGCCCGATGACCGACAGACCTGGCCTGAACTTTAGCTTCAGTGGCTTGAAGACTGCCGCCATCACGGCCTGGCAGGCGTGCGATCAAAGCGAGCAAGCACGGCGCGATATTGCCCGCGCCTTTCAGGAAGCCGTGGTAGATACTTTATGCATCAAAAGTGAGCGCTCACTTCTACAAACAGGCCGAAAGCGACTTGTGATTGCAGGCGGAGTAAGTGCTAACTTACATTTGCGTGCCCAGCTCGCCACCCGCTGCCAAGCCATTGATGCACAGGTCTATTACCCCCGTCCGGCTTTTTGCACCGACAACGGCGCCATGGTCGCTTACACCGGTTACCTGCGGCTGAAAGCCGGCCAAACCGAGCCGCCCATTATTCGTGCGACTCCCCGCTGGCCGCTGTCTGACTTGTCGGCATAAGATAAATTATTGCCGCGCTCATGGCGCCCCCATGCCAATGCCTTTATCGCGGGGTAACCACGCCGGAAAATGCGTTGGGGCGTCTATCAATACTCGTTTTTGACGGCTGCTGACACCTTTGACTAAGATCACCTGCCTTCGTGGCACTGAAAAAGCATTCGCGAGAAAAGCGATAAGGGTTTCATTGGCTTTGCCTTCAACGGGAGCGGCCTTCAAACTCATTTTTAAGCGCCCACCGTGTTCGCCAACCACATGGGTTCGCTTGGCACCGGGCTGCACGTGAAGATCAAGAAAAAGTTTTTTATCTTGCCAACAATACCAAGGCACCTTAATGGCCTGCTAACGCCAGCATCGCACCTGTTTGCATCATGGGATGGACGACCACAATTTCAATGAGCTTTAAGCCCAATAAAATCGGGATGGGGGATAAATCAATGCCGCCGATGGGTGGGATCACGCGGCGCGCAACATTCATCACCGGTGCAGTGAGCTGGTGCACCACTTCGCGCACAGGGTGACGCGACATTGGGGCAATCCAACTTAAAATAATTTCAACGAGCAAGGCAAAGAAAAAGATATTTTCGGCATGGCGCAGGAGATCGGCCAAGGCCCAGAGCAATAAACCGGTTAAATGTGGTGGGTGTTTATATTGTAGCCACACGAGCAGCGCGAGTTTAATCAACGTAAAGATAACCAAGGTAACGAGCACGGCCAAATCAACTTTTCGGGCAGTCGGCACCAGGCGGCGCATGGGTTTGAGCACAGGCTCGGTTAAACGCACCACAAATTGTGTTAAGGGATTATAAAAGTTGGCGCCAACCAGCTGCAGCAACACGCGCAGCATGAATAAAATGATAAAGAAATCGAATAAAACCTGAATTAAAAACAGGCCACCTTCAGCTGCTGGTCCATTCATGATTTGCTCCTTTCTTTTTTCGAGCGTTTGCTTGTTTTTTGCTTTTTAGGGCGCGCCCAGTTTTCTACGGTAACCTGCTTGGGGCGACTTAAGGTCAGTTTATTCGGCGGCGCATCTTCTGTGATGGTTGAGCCTGCACCGATTGTCGCATCATCACCAACGGTCACCGGCGCAATTAATTGTACGTTTGAACCAATAAAGGCGCGATCGCCAATGGTTGTTTTATGTTTATTGGCACCGTCATAGTTACAGGTGATCACACCTGCACCGATATTCACGTCGCGACCAATTTCCGCATTGCCGATATAACTGAGGTGGTTGATTTTACTTCCCTCCTCAACCATGCTTCTTTTTATTTCCACAAAATTCCCAATTTTTACGCCTTGTTTGATAATCGCCATTTCCCGCAAGCGCGCAAAGGGGCCAATTTCACACCCCTCTTCTATAATTGAATTTTCTATCACGCTGTTTGCTTTCACTATCGCGCCTGCACCGATACAACTATTGCGTATCACACAATGTGGTTCAATGCGACAGCCTTCACCTAAAAATGTTTCGCCTTCAAGCACCACGTTCACATCAATGACCACATCTTTTTCAAAGCCGACTTGTCCGCGCACATACACATTCAAAGGGTCGATGAGTGTCACGCCGCCGCTCATCATATGATCGGTGTAAATTTCTTGCACGGCAGCTTCCAGCTCAGCCAAATCTTGCCGCGAATTGACATTAGATACTTCAAGTTCTGATGCAATGGGCATAGCGACAATTTCGCCGCCATCCTGTCGCGCGAAGGGGATGATATCGGGCAAATAGTATTCACGTTGGGCATTCCTATTTTTAACTTTTTTTAGCCAGACAGACAGTTGCCCCGCGTTAGCCAAATACGCATTGGTATTGACTTCACAAATATCTTTCTCTGCAGGGATGGCGTCTTTTTCTTCCACAATGGCAATGACTGATCCATCGGTATCGCGAAGAATGCGGCCGTAGTCTGTTGGGTCGTCCACTATTGCCGTGAGCATCCGCACTTGTTCGGCCTCAATCTCTGCACAGAGGTTTCTTAATGTGTCAGGGGAGAGTAGCGGCATATCGCCGTTAAGAATTAAAACCTGATGGTCATCTGGAATATGTGGCATGGCTTGTTGCACAGCGTGGCCCGTCCCGCGCTGTTTGGTCTGTTCGACCCAGGTGATTTTTTCTTGCTCAAATGCGGCACGCAATTGCTCGCCGCCGTGGCCGATGACCACATAAATAGCGTCGGGCGTGAGGCGCTGCGCCGCGTCAATCACATAGCGCAACAAGGGCTTGCCCGCGAGCGGGTGCAAGCACTTTGGCAGCGCCGATTTCATGCGCTTGCCTTGGCCAGCTGCCAAAATAACAACGCTCAGTGGCTTTGCCGCTGAAGGGGCAGAAGATTTTTTATTATTCACCATGAATGAGAGTATAAAAGGATGCTAAGTGAGAGTCTATGACAGCCCGTTATTGACTCCTCCTAACAAAAGCCTGGGCCGCTCATACTGAAGCTTAAAGCCAACCCAATTTGGCATTAATCACCGTCCCCCTATTTTCGACTTCATTTTGCATGCGTTTTGAGGTATAATCCAAGCAAATCGCAATAAAAACAGTTTCTTATCGAAATGCAAAACAAGGCCTGTCAACCCGGGCAGCCACAGGGGGCTGCCCCTACTTTTCTACAGTTAATTTCTGGTGTGCTGGCTATTTTGTTACTTACTTTCTCACAGCTCAGCAGTGCGCTGGAAAGTGAAGTTGATTTCAGTGAGCTCGCGCCGCCTCATCGCCCCAATTATTATTTAATTTCGCCCGCCTGGATGGCGCCTGCGCTGCCGCATGAAGTCAGCCCTGATTTTGCCGTGCCGGCCAGCGTGTTATATGAATTGTGGGAAGAAATGCTCGCACGTGAAAAACGCGTGACCTTAAAAGCCGCGTACCCAGAAAGTGGGCAGTATGTGTATCGTGAACATAGTTTTATGTTCCGCTTTCCTGATTTTATTACGGTGCAATTTTTTGATTTGCCGAATAAGCAATCCACGCTCGCTATTTACAGCCGCGCGCGATATGGTTATTTTGATTTTAATGTAAACAAAAAACGTATCGATCGTTGGCTGGCGCAGCTTGATAGACGGGTTGCCAAACATTTGGCGCCACCACAGAAACGCCCAGCTTAGTGAGCACTAACTTCTTCTAAACACCACAGTAACAAAGCAATTCACCGTCAAAAATAACGTTTCGATGAAGTCAATATGCGACACTTACCAAAGCCCCTCTCTGAAAACGAAACCCTAGAAGACTTTCTAGCGCGCCTTGGGCACCCAGCTGAAAGTTTGGGCGGCCACAGCCAAGCTATTCATGCACATTTTTTTGCACAAACGCTAAAAGAAAATCCTTGGATAAAAAATATTGCGGAAGTGGGTTTTAATGCCGGGCATTCTGCGGAGATGTTATTGCGCGCAGCGGGCGTGGATACGCAAATGGTGTCGTTCGATATTATGCAGCATGCTTATTCGCATTTGGGTAAGCTGTATATTGATGCGCGCTTTGCCCGGCAGCATACTTTGATTGCAGGCAATTCCAATGAGAGTGTGCCGACCTATCTTGCGCACCACCCCCGCCAATTTGATTTGATTTTTATTGATGGCGGCCATGGTGTTAAAACGGCGTATCACGATATCTTACATTTCAAGCAGGCGGCGCATGATAAAACCATTGTGATTATTGATAACGTTGCACCACACAAACCCATTGGCCACAAGGTTTATAAAGCATGGCGACAAGCACTCGATGAAGAGCATCTTATACACCTTAGCCATCATGAAACCGAAGATTATGCTGACGGCTGGGTGCTCGCGCAGTATACTTCTCACAGTAAGCCCTCTGCTGGTACCACACCAGATTACGCCCATATTGAACGCAAGCTTGCATTCACGGGTTAACAGCGACCTCCTTATTTACAGTGTTCGGGAATAACAATGGTCACATCCGGTAGTGCCGCTTCCAGCTGGTAAACATCCTCGCAGTCCCTAATAGGATTCCCGCTGATATTCATCCATCCTAATGCCGTTAAATTACTTTGGAATGCGTCAATAACATCGTCGGGGATGGTTTCTATTCGATTGGTTTGCAAATGCAAGTTTTCAAGACTGACCAACCCTGTAAGATGATCCATTCGAGTTACTTTATTACCATCTAGATAAAGCGTCTTCAGGTTTTCTTTGCCTATCAGAAATGACGTGTCGCTGATGAGGTTAAAGCCCGCATCGATGGTCTCAAGTTTATTTAGATTATCCAGTGGCGATAGATCTGTTAAATTGTTATCTCCCAGCGTAATTCTTTTCAGTGTTGTTAACTGAGCAATGGGTTCGATAAGCACATCCGTATCAACCCCAGACTGCAGCGCACGAAAGAGGTGAAGCTGTTCTAAATTTTTTAGCCTACTTAAATCCCCAATCTCTCTAATTTGATTAAAATTGAGATCGAGGATCTCAAGTGTTTTTATATTCCCTAATGATGAAATATCTTTAATGCGCGCCTCATAAAGCCACGCTTCTTTTAATTTAGGTAGCTCTGCTATCGGGGCAACACTTCTAAGTGGGTTTCCACCGAGATTTAAAATTTCTAATTTTTTTAATGCACCAATCCCGTCTACTGCGCGAATACGATTATCTTCTAAATCCAGAATTTCTAATTTCTTCAACCCAAACGTGGGCGCGATATCTTTTATGTTGTTATATATTGCACGGAACTCTCTTAAACTAACCAGACTTTCGATGCCATCCAGCTCAACAATCCCTTTTGCTTGGCAAAAAAGCTCTTCGACATCTTCCGCATAGACCGGGGCCCCAACCTCCCCGGCAAGCTCAAGCACGCAGGCGCGCATCCTAAGATCCGTAAACTCTAGTTGGTAGAGAGGGGTTTTTGCTGCCGTGTCATTTTGTGCCACCACTTCAGCGTGGCTGAGGGTGATGAAACTTAGACAGAATAAAACTGCTGAAGAGATTAAAAACATTTCCTTTAAGGAAATGTGGTAAAAATATTTTGAAAACAATGACATGGTACTTGTCCCCCCTGCATTGTCATTATTAGCTATTTAGCTAGCTTTTTATAATAGTATGCATTCTCTCTCTCCTTGTAAAGGAGCGCCATCATTCGCCGCCGTTGTCTTTTTATTGCCACCGACAAGTCGCTGTGACTTCACGTATAATCACCCGCATGCATTTAAGACAAATACTTGGGCAGTTATTCATCTTTGGGTTTCGTGGGTCGCAGCTTGCAGCAAGCGACCCGCTTTACCCAGCGATCTCCCAACACTCGCTGGGGGGCGTGATTTTGTTTGCGGATAATATTGAAAGCCCCGCGCAGTTACGTGCGCTCACCACTCAATTACAACGCCTACAGACCGAGCCTTTATTGATTAGCGTGGATCAAGAAGGTGGCAGCGTGGCGCGTCTTTCATCTGAAAATGGTTTTGAAAATTTTGCGGCCGCGCCAATCCCAGCAAAAACCTTAGGCACGCAAAATGATTTGGCCGCAACGTATGAGGCCGCAAAAGAAACGGCTGCGCTTTTAGCCTCATATGGCATCAATCTTAATTTTGCACCGGTTGTTGATATTGATAATGCGCAGTGCCCGGTGATTGGCGCAAGAGGGCGTGCTTTTTCGGATAACCCAGAAGTGGTTTCAGCCCATGCACAGCAAGTATTAACCGCATTTAATGAAGCAGGTTTGCTTGGCTGTTTAAAACACTTCCCCGGCCATGGCAGTAGCTTACACGATACGCATCTTGCCGCGACGGATATCACTGACACCTGGCAAGCAAGCGAACTGCTGCCATACCAACAATTACTCGGCACATTTGATGGCATGGTGATGGCGGGGCATTTAGTCAATCACACACTTGATAGCACCGCACTGCCCGCAACACTGTCACACGCAATGATCACAGGACTGTTGCGCGAACAATTGAATTATAACGGCGTTGTGATCGCTGACGATCTGCAAATGAAAGCGGCGGCTGATCACTACACACTCTCAGAAGCATTGATATTGAGCATCAATGCAGGCGTCGATATGTTTATTTTTGGCAATCAATTAGATTACCAGCCCGACCTTTATGAAGAAGTAATGGGCGCGCTTGAAAAAGCCGTGCGTGAAGGGGATATTCCGGAGGCGCGTATTACAGAAGCGCATCAGCGTGTGATGACCTTAAAGCAGAAAAACAAAAAGACACTGTGTCTATCTATATAGAGAGTAACGCTAGCGTGCATGTTTTTGAGTAAGCGCTCACATCGTTTTTGGGGAAGGAAAATTTTTTCATGTGGCGTACACAGTGATGTTACGCCATATACAGAGAGAAGAAGTGTATTTTTGTTCTATGATTATCGTTGCTGTGTTTCAACGCCAAAATGAAAAAGATTTCTTTTGTTTTCATGACACTGCTTACCTTAACGGGAAGCGGGGTTGCAGAGGGTGACCACTCGCCTCCAGGTGAACATCAGGAAAAAAATCCACAGGAAGATCAGGCCTATTACGCTAGCCATCAAGTTGGCGCGCAAGACGCCCACGCAGCTTACGACGAAGCGGCTATGCTGCAGCGCTTGGCCGTTCTTGCAGCCGATCCTTCCCAGCCAAATGACTTAGGGGTTAACCTTGCCTTTCTCTCTGCCGTACATGGTTACACAAATTTCTTGAAAGCATTTGGCGTGACGAAGAAAAATGTTAATCAACGTTTAATGGATCCCAACGATCAGCTTTTTCATGGTTGCATGCTGCTACAAACAGCTGTGGGCAGCGGTAGGGTTGAAACGGTGCTCTGGCTGCTAAAGATCGGAGCCGATCCCACTCTGGCAGATGCCAAAGGTTTTTCGGCTATCCACACCGCTAGCTACCTTGGCCACCTTAATGTCTTAAGAGTGCTTGGCGTAACGAAAGAAAATGTTAATCATCGTGTGGCAGATCCGGAAGAGCCTGGCTCGCGTGGTCCGACAACGCTGGACCTGGCTGCTGGCAGTGGCAATTTTAAAGTAGTTCAATGGCTGCTAGCCAGCGGAGCCGATCCCGCGCTAAAGGATAACGATGGCTATGTTGCCGCCAATTACGCCGCTGTCAATGGCCATCACACTCTCTCAAAGATGCTGCTTGCTAGGGCTAATGCGAATAAGCCGATCCACAAGCAGCAGAGCAACTTGGGGGAAATTTTGAGCGGCTATATTAATAGTCTGCTGCCGCCGCACCTCAGCCAGTTTCTGTGGTTCCATGCCGCACCGGGCGATGATGATCCCAGTCCCGACAAAAATTGAACCTAAGCAGAAAAAAAACACATTGGATTTGTCAGCCTTATAACTACTGTTTCAAGCCAACCTCTTTCTCTTCAAACTCATTCTACCCACGAGAATGTGCTTCCTCTTTCTTGAGCGGGGATCATCTTCGTTTTTTGAAAAAGGCGAACACTCGCGCCTTGAACAACCAAAGGCCAAGCAGCGCTGTCGCAGGTGAATCACCTTTATTTAATATGCGCTAAGATCCCGTCGAGCTCTTCCAGGCTATTGTAAGTGATTACTAACTTACCCTTTTTCTTATTGATAGATTGAACTTTTACTTCCGCACCTAGCTTTTCAGATAGGTCTTCTTGCAGGCGGCGGATGTTGGGATCAAGCTCATCTTCCCCAATATTGACAGAAGCTGGGCTTTGCAATTGGCGGACAAGCTTCTCGGTCGCGCGTACAGATAAGTCACGATTAATGACTAAACGCGCCGCTGACAATTGCTGCTCGCCGGCTAAACTCAGTAACGCACGGGCATGGCCCATTTCCAAATCGCCATGCTCGAGCAAGGTTTGCACATCAGGGTGCAAGCTTAATAAGCGTAATAAATTGCTCACCGCCACACGTGAGCGACCCACTGAATCGGCCACTTCTTGGTGGGTGAGACCAAATTCATCCACTAAACGCTGTAAGGCAAACGCTTCTTCCACCGCATTTAAATTTTCACGCTGGATATTTTCAATCAACGCCATGGCCATGGCGGCTTCATCAGATACCGGGCGAATAAGGGCAGGGATCTCCGCCAACGCCACTAATTGCGCAGCACGCCAGCGACGCTCACCGGCGATCAGCTCATAGTGATTATCGGCAATAGGTCGCACCACCACCGGCTGCATAATGCCTTGCTTACGGATGGAATTGGCTAACTGCTCGAGCGCATCTGGGTCGAAGTCACGGCGCGGCTGATAGGGGCTGCGCTGCAAAAATTCAATGGGTAGATGCCGTAACTCACCTTGCTCGGGTGGAATATCGACACCCGGATCATTGACTTCTGGTGGATTCACAGCGGAATGTGTTCCTTGCAACAATGATTCTAAACTGCGGCCTAAACCTCTTTTTTTAGTCATGAGATTGCTCCAGATTGTTTTGCGCAGCATCAAAGGCAGCGCCTGCTGTGACGGTGTTTGCTTTATTTGCCGCTTCTTGTTGAGGCGTCTGTCTATTTTCGTCTTGGGTTTGACGGTCGTGTCGGCGTAAAAATTCGCCGGTTAAGGTTAAATACGCTTTCGCGCCCGCACAATTTTTATCGTATAACAAAATGGGTAAGCCATAACTTGGCGCTTCGGCTAAGCGCACATTGCGTGGGATCACCGTACGATAAACCTTGTCGCCAAAATGTTCGTGTAATTGCGATGACACTTCCATTGCCAAACGATTACGTGGGTCATACATCGTGCGCACTAAACCTTCGACCTCTAACGCCGGGTTTAAATGGCCTTGTAGTTGTTGAATGGTCTCGAGCAAACTGCTCAAGCCTTCCAATGCATAATATTCGCATTGCATGGTGATCAACACCGAGTTCGCCGCCACTAAAGCGTTAAGCGTTAACATGCTCAATGACGGTGGGCAATCGATCACCATAAAATCGTATTGGGCGCCTACTTCGGCTAAGGCTTGTTTTAAATTTAAACAGCCATTTTGGCGCTGTAATAGCTGCACTTCTGCAGCGGTGAGTTCGCTATTACTGGGTAATAAATCATAGCCGGCAGGTGTTGATTTCACGCGTGCCTGGCTGGCAGAGACTTCACCTAATAACACATCGACCACCGAGTTTTGGAGTTCGTTTTTATTGACACCACTGCCCATGGTGGCATTGCCTTGCGGATCAAGATCAACCAGCAGAATGCGTCGTTTGGTGGCCACGAGGCTGGCGGCTAAATTAACGGACGTGGTCGTCTTACCGACCCCACCTTTTTGATTCACTACTGCAAGCACTTTGGCCATGGACATAATCTCAATTAATCTCGCGTCACAATCACCACATGACGCTCAGCTTGTAAGCCTGGCACCATCAGTGGCTTGACTTCTTGCACCGTAAAACCTGTGGGCAAGTCTACCAGCTCTGCTCTTGGATAGGCACCTTTCATGATTAAAAAGCGCGTGCCCCGGGTACTCAGATGCTCTGTTTTTTGCAGCAAGGTGGGCACATCACTGAAGGCCCTGGCCATAATACAATCAAAAGGGGCTTCTGCTTGGTAATCTTCAACACACTGATTGATCACTTCTACATTGTTTAAGTTCAACGCTTGTCGGGCTTGTAATAAAAAACGTGTTTTTTTATTGCGGCTATCGATTAACACAAAGTGGTGCTCTGGCGAAAAGATAGATAACGGAATACCCGGCAAACCGGCGCCACTGCCCACATCTAGTACCCGCTTGCCTGTCAAGAACGGTAAGATCGATAAGCTATCTAAAATGTGTCGCGGAATAATATCTTTGGGTTGGCGCACCGAGGTCAAATTAAAAGACCGGTTCCATTTAATCATCAAGGCAATGTACACGATGATTTTCTGCCGCAGCGAGGGCGGATATTTCAACCCTGCCGCCTCTAAACCTTTGATGAGCTGCCTATCAATTTCTTGATGTTCTTCTTGGTTAACGTCACTCATAATGCTGCGTGCTTCTGTTTTTTCAAATGAATTAATAATAATGAAATCGCCGCGGGCGTCACCCCCGGAATGCGCGTGGCCACACCAATATTGGCCGGCTTTAATGTCATGAGTTTTTCACGAACCTCATTCGACAAGCCTTTTACTTCTTCGTAATTCACGCTTTCAGGCAAGAGCGTTTCTTCATAACGCTGCTGGCGCACAATATCTTCTTCCTGCCGTGCAATATAACCTGCATATTTTATTTGCACTTCGACTTGCGTCGCAACGCTAGCGTCAACCGCTTCGCCACCAAGACCCAGCGCATCAATGGCCATCATTTTCTCATGGTTAAGCTCGGGTCGTTTTAACAATTCTGCCACATTATATTCTCGCGACAGTGGTTTCTCTAACAGGCTGCCGACCGCAACCCCTGCCGGCGTGTCTGGATGCACGACCGTGGTTTTTAAACGCTGCTTTTCTTTTTCGATGGCTTCGCGCTTTGTCATGAGCGCGTTAAAACGCGCCTCACCGACAAGCCCCAACTCATGCCCGATTTCTGTTAAACGCAAATCTGCATTGTCTTCGCGCAACAACAAGCGATGCTCCGCGCGACTGGTAAACATACGATAAGGCTCCAGGGTGCCTTGTGTTAATAGGTCATCGACTAATACGCCTAAATAAGCCTGGCTTCGGCTCGGTGTCCATGCTTCTTTATCTTGTGCTAAACGTGCCGCGTTAAGGCCTGCCAATAAACCTTGCGCCGCCGCTTCTTCGTAGCCTGTGGTGCCATTGATTTGGCCTGCAAAAAACAAACCGGGCATTAATTTGGTTTCAAGGCTGGATTTTAATTCACGCGGATCAAAAAAGTCATATTCGATCGCATAACCAGGGCGCGTAATATGCGCTTTTTCAAAACCCTCGATGCTGCGCACCAGCTCAACTTGCACATCAAATGGCAAGCTGGTTGAAATGCCATTAGGGTAAAGCTCATGTGTGTCTAGCCCTTCAGGCTCCACAAAAATTTGGTGGCTATCGCGCTCAGCAAAGCGCACGACTTTGTCTTCGATCGACGGGCAGTAGCGCGGGCCAGCGCCTTCAATTTTGCCAGTGTAAAGTGGTGAACGATCTAACGCGGCCCGAATGATGTCGTGCGTTTTTTGATTAGTGCGTGTGATATAGCACAACACTTGCTCTGGGTGCTGTTCCGCGGAGCCTAAATAGGAAACGACTGGCAGCGGTGTGTCGCCAGGCTGTGCTTGTAATTTGCTAAAATCAACTGAGCGGCCATCAAGTCGTGGCGGCGTGCCTGTTTTTAAACGTTCCACACGAAACGGTAGCGCTCGCAATCTTGTTGCCAAGGTGTTCGCGGGTGGGTCGCCTGCGCGGCCGCCTTGATAATTATCAAAACCAATATGAATTTTACCGCCTAAAAAAGTCCCGACGGTTAAGACAACGGCTGCTGCGCGAAACTTCAACCCTATTTGTGTGACCACTCCCACGGCGCGATCGTTTTCAACAATAAGATCGTCCACACCTTGTTGGAAAATGTGCAAGTTAGGCTGGTTTTCAAGCGTGTGCCGAATAAATTGTTTGTAGAGCACGCGATCGGCTTGTGCGCGCGTGGCACGCACCGCCGGCCCTTTGCGGGCATTGAGCATGCGAAAATGGATCCCGGCATGATCAATGGCGTGCGCCATCACGCCGCCCAGCGCATCGATTTCTTTGACTAAATGGCCCTTGCCAATGCCGCCGATGGAAGGGTTACAAGACATCTGGCCAAGTGTGTCGATGTTATGGGTGAGCAATAGCGTGCGCGCGCCCGTGCGCGCCGCGGCCAGCGCGGCTTCAGTGCCGGCATGCCCGCCCCCGACTATGATGACATCGAATGTAGAATCGCTCGCCATGAATAGAAACAATGCCTTTAATGCGTTGATTTAATTATTTATTTTATCAAGCCCTTTCAGGCCAAGGTCTAAAAAATTGATCTACGCAGTATACATACTCACAACGCAAAATCTCAGGGGTCAAATCTTGATGTGGTTATACTTTCTAGCTTCAATGTTGGCACAAAGCGGAAGAAAATCGTGTAAGCAAACAGCGACATCACCAGCAAAACAATGGCAACAGGGAATAAGGTCACTTCTGGTAATATGGCCACCACCGCGCTGACCGCGCCGGAGATCAGCATTTGCAAAAAGCCAAGCAATGCAGCTGCCGTGCCGGCTTTTTCAGGAAAAGGCATCAACGCCCCCGCTAACGCATTGGGGAACAACATGCCCACTCCCAGCATCATTATCATGCCGGGTAGTAAAATCGCAAAAATGCTTAAATCCATAAAAATAGCGACCATACAAAACACCGCGCTACCTGCCAACAAGAAACTAAGACCTAACCCCACTGGGAATTGCACACCACGGTATGACGCGAGCCTACCCGATAAACCTGCGCCTATTAAAAAGGCTAATGCTTTTGCGCCACTGAGCCAGCCATGCGTGGTGGCAGATAGACCAAGATATTCTTGATAGAAAAAAGGAATGGATGACATCAGTGCAATCATGCAACCAAAGCCTAAAATGGCACAGGCGGCATAGGCCATATAATTGCGGTTTTTTAAAAACCAGGCAAAATCCCGCAAGATGTTGCGTGCGCTTATTTGAGCGCGCTGCTCACGCTTCACCGGGTTGGTTTCCGGTAAAAAACGCCATTGTAGAAGCAGCGTGACTGAACCCAGTATCAATAAGCCTGCAAAATTTCCACGCCAACCTACCCAATCTTGAATGTAGCCACCGATCACCGGGCCCAAAAACGGCATCAAGGCAATAGAAACAGCCACATAAGACATGGCCTTTGAAAATTGCGGCCCGGTAAACACATCACGTAACACGGCGCGCGCCAGCACAGAGCCTGCACCAATGCCTAACCCCTGTATTAAGCGGCCAATAAAAAGCCCTTCCATCTTTGTGGAGAGTGCGCAGACAGCAGAGCCCACAATAAAAATAGCCAGACCAATCAAGATTAATTTTTGTCGACCCAACACATCAGAGAGCGGCCCATACACGAGCTGTGAGCTCGCAAACCCCAAGAGAAATAACGCCAAGGTTAGTTGGCTCATGCGCGGATCACCACCCAATGCTTCAGCAATGGCCGGCAAGGAAGGTAAATATAAGCTGATACTGATTTGCCCTGCAGCGATTAATAGGCAGACGAGGAAAATGATTTGAACTTTTTGTGATGTCATTTATTAAGTATTTGCAAGCTTGGTATTTAAGGCCATCACCGTTTGTTTCTCGCTCAAGACTTGGCTGAAAAACACAAAGTATATCTTACTTTTTGGCCTCAAATGCGCCCATTTCAGGAGCCTGCATCCCCTGCCATCTGCTGTTGCTTTTGACTTGTCAGATTATGGGGCCACGTTGAATGGCGCTCCAGGGGGCGCCTGGAAAGTACTCTCAGGCAGCTATTTTTTATCAATTCAATTTTTAGTCAATGGTCATTGACTAAATTTAGTCAATACCCTCACGCAGAGTATTTATTATAAAAATCTTTATGAAACAAACACATTTTATGCTAGTGCTATTTTATGTTGTCACATTTTTTTATATAATACGTGACAATATTGAGAAAAGTCATGTCAACAGTCTTTCAGAAAATACGAGAACAAATTAAACGAACGCCAGAAGGAAAGCCATTCCACGCATCAAGCTTACGCCACCTTGGCTTGGCAGATAATGTGCGTCAGATTTTATCTAGGATGGTGAAAAATAATGAGATCGCCCGCGTATCTCGTGGAATATTTGTGCGTCCTAAACAAATTTCTCATGTTGGTGAAATAATGCCGAGCACTCAAGAAATAGCGGAAACAGTTGCCAATTTAACCGGTGAAACCATTGCGATACATGGTGCAGAAGCAGCACGTAGGCTGAGCCTGACAACACAAACACCTGTGCGCCCCATTTTCTATACTTCCGGAAATAGCCGCCAAATTAAATCTAAAAACTTAACGATCACCCTTAAGCACATCAGCCACAAAAAACTAGCTTTAGCTGGTACAGTAGCAGGAAGTGTTTTATCCGCTCTATGGTATTTAGGTAAGAACAACGTAACACCCAAAACAATTGAGACAATTGAAAAGAAATTAACTAAAAAACAGTTTAATCAGGTATTAAATTCGAAAAAATATATGCCTGCATGGATGGCAAATTCTTTTTTTCATTATCAGCGATACCATAAAAAATAGCCTTATTTCTTTTTTTTTATCTTCTTAAGGATCCCTGCTAGCTCTCCAAGCCCTTTTTTAAGCTCACTATCCCTATCTTTATCTTTAGATTCTTTAAAATCATCTTCTTTCTTCATATTTACACTACCTCTAAGCCAATATTTTATAAAAAACACATGCCATTGAAATAATCCCCATAAAAAACACCACGCTAACAGCCTTCTCTAAAAAACAAGAAAAGTATCGTTTGAACATTCTCCTTCTTTTTCCAGTATTTTTTCCACACAGCTTGTATTTCTGGAAAAAACACAAAGCGATAATAAAATAGAAATAGTAAACATAGAAAATGAAAATAAGGTTTAAATCTTTTCACTTACCAATACAAAAACTACTGAAGATTTCACCGAGAAGATCGTCAGCGGTGTAGTCGCCAGTGATTTTGCCTAGCGCTTGTTGGGCACTGCGGAGATCTTCAGCGAGCAGTTCGCCTGCTTTGTGTTGTTCAAGTTGTTGTTGGCCAGTGAGGAGGGATTTTTTCGCTTCAGTTAATGCGTCAAGGTGACGGCGGCGAGCACTAAAATCACCGGCACTATCGCTTTGATAACCGGCATATTCTTTGAGTTGTTGTTTCAGTAAGTCGATACCCTGATTGGTTTTAACGGATAGTTTTATGGTGGGATGTGTTTGCGTTGTATTTAGCACGGGTTCGTCGTTTGTGAGATCGATTTTATTTTGTACGATAATGATCGGTGTGTTTTCAGGTAATGCAATATCAAAGTTTTCCCAGATCTGCTGAGGCGCGGTGATCGCTGATTGCGAAATATCACAAAGCAATAACACAAGATCGGCTTGAGCAATTGCTTTTTCTGCACGACGCATACCTTCTTGTTCCACTTCATCGCTGCTGCTGTGCAAGCCGGCTGTGTCAATAATATGAAGTGGCAAACCGTCAATGTGGATGTTTTCTTTTAATACATCGCGTGTGGTGCCGGGGATAGACGTCACAATCGCTGAATCATAACCCGCCAGGCAATTTAATAAGCTGGATTTACCGGCATTGGGTGGGCCGGCGATCACGACCTGCAACCCTTCTTTTAATAACACGCCCTGGCCTGCTTCTTTTAGCAGATTGCTGGTCGCATCGATTATCTCAGCAAGTGACTTATTAATATTATCATCCGCCAGAAAATCGATTTCTTCTTCCGGAAAGTCGATTGCCGCTTCAATATAAACCCGAAGCTTGATGAGCTGAGCGAGTATTGCTTTCACTTTGCTTGAAAACACGCCTTGCAGTGAGCGCATGGCGGCGCGTGCGGCTTGTGTGGAGCTACTATCAATTAAATCCGCAATCGCTTCAGCCTGTGCCAAATCAATTTTATCGTTTAGAAAAGCACGCTCAGAAAACTCACCCGGGCGGGCTAATTGCGCGCCTAATGCCAATACGCGTTGAAGCAATACATCGGTAATGACAGGCCCACCGTGCCCGTGGAGCTCTACGACATCTTCGCCAGTGAATGAATGGGGGCCAGGGAAAAATAAGGCAAGGCCTAAATCAATAGTCTCCCCCTCTTTATCAAGAAAGGCCCCATGTTGGGCAAGGCGAGGCGGTAATGGTTTATTGAAAATATCAGCAGCAATGTCTTTAGCTTTAGGACCTGACACACGAATAATACTGACACCGCCACGACCAGCGGGGGTGGCAATGGCGGTGATTGTGGTTTGGTTATTCATAGCAACGTGTTTGACTACTCCTATCACTTGTCACCTGGGCAGCCGCGGGTGGCTGCCCCTACAACAGGTACAGAAGGTTGAGTGCCCCGGTAAACGATTACCTCAAACTTTACTTCTTAGCTTTATGCTTAGGCTGTTGCTCAATTTTCTTGGTGATATACCACTGCTGCAGAATGGAAAGCAAGTTGTTGACCACCCAGTAAAGCACCAAACCGGCCGGGAAGAACAAGAAGAATATCGTAAAGAGGAATGGCAAAAAGGCCATGATCTTCGCTTGCATCGGATCAGGAGGCGTTGGGTTTAAGCGCTGCTGCACAAACATACTTAAGCCCATTAGCACTGGCAGAATAAAATACGGATCGCGCAAGGATAAATCTTTTATCCACAACATAAACGGCGCTTGGCGCAGCTCGACACTCTCGAGCAAGACCCAATACAGCGCAATAAACACGGGGATCTGAATTAATATCGGTAAACAGCCGCCTAATGGATTAATTTTCTCTTTCTTATAGAGATCCATCATCGCGCGGCTCATGCCTTGCCGATCATCACCGTAACGTTCTTTTAACGACAGCACACGCGGTTGCAACTGGCGCATTCTCGCCATTGAACGATAACTGGTGGCGGATAGCTTATAAAATGCGAGTTTAATCAATAACGTTAAAAAGATAATCGCCCAACCCCAGTTTTTAACAACGGAGTGAATGGCATCGAGCAACCAAAACAATGGCTGCGCGAGAAAGAATAAAAACCCGTAATCAACCGTGAGGTTTAAATTCTCGGCAACTTCTTTCAGTTCTTTTTGTACTTTAGGGCCAGCATAAAGTTGCGCACTGACTTGTTTTTGCTCACCGGGGTAAACATGCACACCCGGCCCCCAAAAACCAATCACATAAAGCGGCCCTGGTAAGGTACTGGTATAGAGGTTGTTGATGTCATCCGCGTTAGGCACCCACGCACTGATAAAATAATGCTGCAGCATCGCGACCCAGCCGCCTACTGTTTCATTTTGCAGATTCGCCTTCACCATGTCGCCGAACTTGTATTTTTTATACGGCGTGTCTTGTGTAGAGTACGCAGGGCCTAAATAACTGCGCATGGCAAACATGCCTTCCATGGAGCTTGGATCAGAGCTGTTATCGCGCTTCAATTGACCGTACATGCGCGAAGACCACAATTCGCTACTGTTGTTTTCAATCTTATAATCTACCGTCATCACGCTGGTGCCGCGCGGTAAGGTAAATATTTTCGTCACGCTGACGCCGTTACCGTCTTCCCAATAAAGCGGTACTTGCAGGCAATCTTCGTATTCAGAAAGCAAAAAGCGTTTCTGCTCCACGTGATATTGTGGCCGGCCATCAGGGTTGGCGTCTGGACCATCTTGTCCAATCAAGCCACTTTGCGCAATGTATTCGCGCTGGTTATCACTTTCTAGCAGGGTAAACGGTACATTAGGCTCATTCACCGACACGGGATATTGCTTTAATCGCACCCCCACTACATCGCCCCCTAATGTATCGATGTCCACAATCAAGGTGTCGGTTTCAGCTTGTATAATGCGTGTTGCAGGTATGTTCGTGACTTGCTCGGGTTGCGGGATATCGGTTCCGCCTGTCGCGCTTGGCACATCCGCGGATGCGATTGGCGCTTGCGGCACATCGGGAGAAGATTCTCGATACGTTTCTGTCGCGACATCGGCCGCAACCGCCGCGCCAGGCGCTACGGGTGGCGGCGCATGATATTGCTTCCACGCGTCCCACAAAAGTAAACAAATTAAGGCAAAAGCGGCCAAAGGGAGAATACGTTGAAAATCCATTATGTTATTTTCTTCTTGGTTTCAGGTACAGGATCAAAACCGCCTTCGTGCCAGGGATGGCATCGAGAAAGTCGGCGCAAACTAAACATCATGCCACGCAACACACCGTGCTCAGTCAGGGCATCTTGGGCATAACGCGAGCACGTGGGCTCAAAACGGCAATGCGGGGCCATCAACGGGCTAATGCAATAGCGATAGAAGCGGATCACCCCAATCATCACTGTTCGCATTGCTGAAGACATTTTTGCCAGACCTTGTTTAAACATCGCCAGGTTTCTGTTTTATCAAAATCATCGATCCCCTTTTGGCTAAGCACGACCAAATCAATCGCGGGCAGTGTGCTGGCTTGTAAACGAAAGCTTTCACGGACCCGACGTTTTAGCTTATTACGTCCAATCGCCGTCGGTATATGCTTTTTTGCCACCGCAAACCCTAAGCGCGGATAACCTACGTCATTGGGACGAAAGAGGAAGATAATACCATAGGCGCGGGCTTTTCGGGCAGATTGAAAGACCGCTCGAAAGTCTTTAGGGCGAAGCAAATGCATTCGCTTAGGGAATGCTAATGAATAAGGAGGGGTTACGCCGATAATCGCGCGCGGCCTTTTGCTCGACGGCTTTTAAGAATACGTTGACCGGCTTTTGTTGCCATCCGTGCGCGAAAACCGTGAGTGCGTTTGCGCTTTATTTTACTGGGTTGAAATGTTCTTTTCATTTGCTGGTCTTGGTGGCTTTACAAAGGAAGGCAGAATACGAGATTGCTTGAAATTTGTCAATCCATCCACAGCCTATATATATAATTATAATAATATAAATTTAAGAGTAATGATGATGATAAGAGAGAGCCTGTTCAGGGGGTATCTTATAAAAATCTTTTTTTATTAATAGGTTGGGAGATTTTTAAACTGTGGATTAGCAAGGGGAGTGTGATGGGAACAGCTGGGGATAGCCAGTGAATAACATGAGTGGATAAGTTATCCACAGAAAACTATGTGTTTTTCCACAGCTTCCTTGACTATCTATTCAGGGTAAAGAAAAATATACTATCGCCTTTCATAACAGGTCGCCAGTTGGCCGGTTTTTTTCGGCGAAAGCCATGGGATTTTGGGATGCAGCAGTTGTCGCTCTGGGAAAAATGTTTAGATACCTTGCAAGATGAGTTTTCTGCTCAGCAATTTAATACCTGGATCCGCCCCCTACAAATTGAAGATGCGCCAGGTTCCCTGCGATTATTAGCGCCGAATCAGTTTGTGTTGGATTGGGTGAAAGAACATTTTCTCGATCATATTACGCAGGCCGTTGAGCAGCATGCTGATGAACACCTCCATGCAACAGAAGTGACATTTGGTATTGGCAGTAAAAATGGCACCCCTGAAACGATCGAGAAAAAAAGCGTGGCTTCTTCCCCCTCCCCCCTTCCCTCTGCCGGCGTTTTTCAGTCAACCGCAAACGAAACCCCTAAATCACATGCGGTGTACAACAGTCGCTTGAACCCGAATTTCACGTTTGAAACGTTTGTGGAAGGAAAATCAAATCAGCTTGCGCTTGCCGCGGCTCAACAAGTTGTTGAAAACCCTGGGGCTTCTTACAACCCCTTCTTTTTACACGGTGGCGTGGGGCTGGGTAAAACACATTTAATGCATGCGGTTGGGAATGCGGTTTTGGCAGCCAAACCCACGGCGCGCGTCTTGTATTTGCACTCTGAGCGTTTTGTTGCAGACATGATTAAAGCCTTGCAAACAAATACCATCCAGGAATTTAAAGCCTATTATCGCGGCGTTGATTTATTGATGATCGATGATGTGCAGTTTTTTGCCGGCAAAGAGCGCTCCCAAGAAGAATTTTTCCATACGTTTAACGCCTTACACGAAGCGCAGCAGCAAGTTATTTTAACCTCTGATCGCTACCCGAAAGACATTACGGGGCTTGAAGAACGCCTTCGCTCTCGCTTGGGATGGGGCTTAACGGTTGCGGTTGAACCGCCCGAACTAGAGACACGCGTCGCTATTTTGATGACAAAAGCGGAACAAATGGGGGTTAATCTGCCTAATGCGGAAGCCTTTTTTATCGCTAAACACATCCGCTCTAATGTACGTGAATTAGAAGGCGCGCTGCGTCGCGTGAGTGCGAATGCGCAGTTTACCGGCCGAGAAATTACGTCAGATCTTGTGCGCGAGTCTTTAAAAGATTTGTTAGCGATCCAGGAAAGACTCGTCTCAATAGATAATATTCAAAAAACCGTTGCTGAATATTACAAAGTCAAAATATCCGATTTGCTTTCTAAGCGTCGTAATCGTTCTATTACGCGCCCCCGCCAAATGGCGATGCACATTGCAAAAGAATTAACAGAGCACAGTTTGCCTGAAATTGGCAATGCATTTGGTGGGCGCGATCACACGACAGTTTTGCATGCTTGCCGTCAGATTAAACAACTTAAAGAAAGCGATCGAAGCATTGAAGAAGATTACGAAAATTTAAGTCGACTGTTATCAACTTAAAGTAGTATCTTAAAAATTAGGAGCACTACGCGCCACGCCTTTATTAAGGGTAAGCCGTGATCTTTAGGTGGGCACGGTACGCCGCGCCCCTACTGAGCAGAGATAAGACGAAAAAGAGGCCTTTTATGAAATTTACCATCAAGCGAGAAGCATTATTAAAGCCGCTACAACAAGCGACGGGTGTTGTTGAAAAACGCCTGAACTTCCCTATCTTAGCGAATGTATTGTTAGTACTTGATGAAGGACTTCTGTCTATCACCGGCACAGACTTAGAGATTGAGTTGTTGTCTCGCGTGCCTGTTGAAGATGTCAAAGAGACCGGTGAAACGACCGTTCCTGCTAAAAAATTATTGGATATCTGCCGCAACATGCCTGAAGGCGCAGATATTACGATTTCTTCTGAGAAAGGGAAGTTTTTAGTCAAATCTGGCCGCAGCCGTTTTAGCCTGTCAGAGTTGGCGGCTGATGAATTCCCCAGTATCGATGTCTCTTCCGTTGAAACTGATTTATCTATAAAAAACAGAGATCTAAAACGCGTTATTGAAGCAACCCATTTTGCGATGGCTCAAGAAGATGTACGTTACTTTTTAAACGGCATGCTGTGGGAAATTGGTGATGGGTATTTTAGAGGCGTCACAGCAGATGGCCATCGTCTGGCCATGAGCACCTGTGATTTGGCGATTAAGCCGGCTTCGCTCACGCAAGTCATTATCCCCCGCAAGGCGATTACAGAGCTACTGCGCTCCTTAGGGGATAATGAAGACGAGGTAAACCTAACGATTAGCCGCCATCATGCGCGCATTGTTTCCCCTACTGTTACTTTTACCACGAAACTAATTGATAGTAAGTTTCCTGACTACAAAAAAGTAGTGCCCAAAGGCGGTGATAAAGTGGTGACGGTGGAGCGTGATAAGTTTAAAGAAGTTTTGTCTCGTGTCGCGGTATTATCAAACGAGAAGCTACGTAGCGTGCGTCTGGAGCTAAAAAACAACTTAATTCGCTTATTTGCCAATAATCTTGAGCAAGAACAGGCCGAAGAAGAGTTAAATGTGGATTATAAAGGCGAAGAGCTGAAAATTGGCTTCAATATTGGCTATCTATTAGATGTTTTAAGCGCGGCCCCCGAAGGCAGCGTGAGCCTCACCCTCTCTCAGGCAAGTGGCAGCGCGTTGATCGAGCACACAGAAGACAAACAAAGTCTTTATGTTGTGAGCCCAATGAACACCTAACATGCCCTTACGCAGCTTAGCGATTAAACATTTACGCAATCTCCGTGATGTGAATATTGCGCTAGGTGAGCGTTTTAATATCATCTCTGGCCTCAATGGCAGCGGTAAAACCAGCCTTTTAGAGGCGATCCATATCTTAAGTTTGGGGCGATCCTTTCGATCTCGCTCTGCAGATCCCTTAATTCACTACGATAACGATAGTTTCAGTGTGTTTTCGCGGCTGGATACTTCCGAAGGCAGCAATTTGCCGCTGGGTATCGAGCGGCGTCGAAACGGGCAGCTTTCTATCCGTTTGGATGCTGAGCCCGTCCAATCGATAGCAAAATTAGCCGAATTGCTCCCCTTGCAGCTCATTAATCCCGACAGCTACCATTTATTAGAAGCCGGCCCCAAGTACCGCCGCCAATTTTTAGATTGGGGTGTGTTCCACGTGGAACATCAATTTTTCAGCGACTGGCAGCGCTTTCAGAAGTTGCTTCGCCAGCGAAATGCGGCGCTCAAGTCCCAAAATGCCCCCAAGGAAGAGGTTCAGCTTTGGGATAATGACTTTGCTGCTGTCGCCAACCAAATTAATGTGTACCGCCGCGCTTACGTTGAGGCGTTTATCCCTGTTTTTAGTGAGGTCTTAGCGCAGCTATTCACGGCTTCGACCATTACCTTGGGTTACTCTGCGGGTTGGGATGAAGAGAAAGGCTTGGAGGCGGTGCTACAAGGCGCCTTTTTCCGCGATAAAGCCATGGGGCACACCCAATACGGCCCACACCGTGCGGATTTACTGCTACAAATTGATGGGCGCCCCGCCCATGAAGTGCTGTCTCGTGGGCAGCAAAAGCTGGTGGTTTGTGCTCTGCGCTTGGCCCAGGGCCGCCTTTTTAACGTCGGGGCAGCCCCTTGTGGCCACCCGCCCGCCCAGAGCCTTACAGCATTAGAAGGATCCACCCCAGGATCCGAGGGCCTTCAATCTGGGGAGCGTCCTGCGGCGCCGCCTATACAAGACACAGTCTCCTCTTCTAGGCAATCCGTTTGTTGCTACCTTGTCGATGATTTACCTTCCGAATTGGATAATGAAGCCTGTGGGCGTGTTATTTCGGTGCTCCGAAGCCTTAATGCACAGGTTTTTATCACCAGTATTGAACAAAAACCCCTTTCTCAATGGATTGATACCTCAGAATCCCATATCTTTCGGGTACAAGACGGCGCTTTTACAGCCTCGTAGGGGCGCGGCGCCGTGCCCATCCATATCGGCATCCTCAAGAAACCATCCGTAGGGCCGCCGTGCGTGCCCGCAAATCGAGCCTCGCGCCTCTCTCTGCCAAGGGTGAGCGCAGGCCGCCCTACAACAATATTTTCAGGCCGGAACCACAAATGTTTCACGTGGAACACGGTGTTCTTATCCCGGGATAATGTTGGCAACCCTCATGATCAGATACGGGTCCTATCTTTGATATAATCGTAAATTCTTGAAAGGGTGACAGGCCCGCCCTCTTATCAAAGGGCGGCCACAGGAGCTGGCCCCAACATTAGAATAAAGGTACAAGTGTTTCACGTGGAACAAGGAATAATATGATTTTTGCTAATGACGCACTCTCTCAAAAGCTAGAAGGCGCTTTTGCTGATATGCATGCACTGCATGCGGCCACAACCGCGAAGTTACACCCCGAGCTCAATGCAGAAGCCATTGACGTGGCGGGCGGGTGTGCGGCATTTGCGGGCACAGATTCTTTTTTAAGCCAGCTATTAGGCGCGGGGCTGTCAGGTCCTGTGGCAAGCCGTGAGCTTGATAAGCTTGAGGCCTTTTATCGAGACAGAGGGATGGATTGCCATGTTGAGCTAAGCCCTTTTGCGGATGAGAGTCTCTTACAGGCTTTAAACCAGCGGCATTACCATGTGGCAGAGTATTCCAGCGTCATTTATCTGCCGTTAGATGAAGATATTCCCGAGGCCAGCCCCAGCACGGCGTTTAGCATTACGCCAACAGAAGACACGCAGCGCTGGTGCGATACCGTCTTGCCTGGTTTTTTTGAAGAGGCGCCGGCAGGCGAGGCCGAGCGGCGGGATTTTTCTATTTTTGCCAACATTCCAAACGTAAAATTATTTTTAGCACAGGCGGGCTCCGTTTATGCGGGCGGCGCGGCGGTGGGTATTTACGGGGATGTGGCGGATTTAGGGTATGCCAGCACGTTACCTGCGCATCGCGGACTTGGGATCCAAAAAGCGCTGCTCTATACGCGTCTTAATCGTGCCAAAGCGGCAGGATGCCGTATTGCCACCGCCATTACCGAGCCAGGCAGTATTTCGCAGTGCAATGCTGAGAAGGTTGGCTTTAAAGTTGCTTATACGCGCACAAAATTTTTAAAATCTCTCAGATCCTGACAAGTAATAAAATTATTGAAAATCATATGCTTGTGGCTGTTTTTGTAAATTAACGGATTTTCCGTGGAATTACAACAGTGTTTTGGCTAAAATACAATCATGATTAAGCGAAATATTATTGCTGATATTCAAAAAGGGCTGGCCGATACGCCAGCGATCTTAATCAACGGTGCTCGTCAAACGGGAAAGAGCACGTTGATGAAAGCATTGTTAGGAGGAAAGGAGGCTGGGCATTACTTTAGCCTTGATGATGCCACGGTACTTAATCGGGCGATACAGTCCCCTAAGCTCTTTTTACAGAGCCTTAGTAAACCGGTCGGCATTGATGAGGTGCAACGGGCAGAAAACCTCTTTCTTGCGCTTAAAGAGCTAATTGATGACGATCGAAAGCCAGGGGAGTATTTACTAACAGGTTCTGCCAATGTGCTCGATCTCCCCAAAATTGCCGATTCGCTAGCAGGCCGTATTGAAATCCATCCGCTTTGGCCTTTGTCACAAGGGGAATTGATTGGCCGAAAAGAAGCATTTGTTGACACACTATTTGGTGAAGAAATCCCGGATGCTATTCCGGGTGTTCGATTTGATGAACTGCTCAATAAAGTGCAAGTGGGTGGCTATCCTGAGGTTGTAAGTCGTCGTGATCCAGAACGGCGCGAAGCGTGGTTTCGCTCATATATTACCTTGTTGCTTGAAAAAGATGTGCGCGATCTTGCAAACATTTCAGGGCTAACACAAATTCCTGATCTTTTATCTTTACTAGCCACTCGAGTGGGAGGGCTCATTAACACCGCGGATATTTCGCGCACATTAGGGATCCCCAACACAACACTTAAAAGCTACATGAGTTTGCTTGATACGCTTTTTTTAACGGTGAAATTGCCTGCTTGGTCGCGCAACATTGGAAAGCGCCTTATTAAGTCACCCAAAGGCTATCTTAATGATACTGGGCTACTTTGCTATTTGCTGGGAGTTGATGGCGATTATCTAAGCACCCAACGACATGTGCTTGGCGCCCTAATAGAAAACTTTGTTGTCATGGAAATCAAAAAGCAGTGCACGTGGAGCAAAACACTGCCGAAGTTATATCACTTCCGTACAAGCTATGGTGAAGAAGTTGGCCTAGTGCTAGAAAAAAGAAATGGTCAGCTAGTCGGCATTGAAATAAAAGTCTCTGAGAACATCACTTCAAAACATCTTTCAGGTTTGCAGCTACTGCAATCGCAGTATCCCGAACACTTTCATCGTGGTGTTGTGCTCTATTTGGGCGACAAAGTCATTCCCATGGGCGAAAAAATACACGCCATGCCGCTGTCAGCGTTGTGGGAAATAGAGCGCTAGGCATTCCTCTTATCAATCCGTGCAGAGCTAGTGGTCCCAATGTAATCGCGCAGCAGAAAATCTGGCAAGCCACACACCCTCCACAGCGTACTCTGAAAAATGCGCAAGAGGTGCGCACCTTGAAATTAATTTGTAAGCGTCTTGATAAAATCTTTGTATACATTCTGTTATTTACTACACTAAACTCAAAAAAAGTGTCCCATTTTCATTGACATATTCCGTACCGAAAAATTTACATGCTCGTGTTACTCTATATCTATAGAAACGCCAAATACTTTTCTGTAAGCCATTTCCTAATAAGCTAAAAACACAAAGCAATAAAAATGGGGAAGACTCAAAGCCCCCCTGGCAATGACGGGAGCACTAGCACAGGGAGTGACGTTGACAGCCAAAAGCCTCGGGTCATTGACGGCGTTTATAAATCACACTTTATTACTGACAATGAGCTATATGAAATATTGCGAAACAACCCAGAGATTACAGAACTGGATTTGACCTACCATCTTCTAACTCCTGGCTTCTGCCCCCAGGGGTCTGGCAAAGTTAGGGTGCTTAAACTCAGCAACATGCTTAGCGAGGAAATGCTAGAAAATTTTCTCAAAGCCTACCCAGCACTTGAGGAGTTAATAGTGGAGGCGAATGGTGGAGTGTCCTTAAGCGATGACTTCCGATTCCCTGATAATACTTGCAAAGCTCTTCAAAAGCTTATTTTGAACGAAGTAGCTTGGAAGGACAAGGTATTGAAAAGCATCTTGGAGGCCTGCCCAAAACTTAGGCATTTGGAACTGGTCTCCTGCCACGGTCTAACTGCTGACTTCAGGTGCCCCGAGGGGGCTTGTCAATTGCTCGAAACGCTTGGCTTCAGTGATACAAGAGGGATTGGCGACGAAGCGGTGGTCAGTTTTTTGCGAGCCTCCCCAGGGCTTAAATATCTTCGGGTATATCACGGCAAGTTAACCGCTGACTTTAGCTTCCCCAAGGGTGCTGGCAAACATCTTGAAGTACTTATCTTCGGCGGGTATATCGCGATTGGCAACGAAGCGATAGGAAGTTGTTTGGAGGCCTGCCCAAAACTTAAGGAGCTGAACATATATGAAGTCAAGCTAACAGCTGACTTCGAGTGCCCCTCAGGTACTTGTCGAGATCTCAGAAAGCTTGTCTTCAGCAAGACAGAAAAGATTGGCAACAAAACGGTAGCAAGTTTTTTGAAAAACTGCCCGTCGCTTAGGGGCCTGTATTTGTACCGCTGCCACGGGCTAACCAGTGACTTCAGCTGCCCGGATAATACCGGCAAAAAGTTAGAGGAAGTTTATTTGGGAGAAGGCGCCGCTGACTGTGATCGTGTGCGACAAAGCTTTTTGAAGAGCGCCCCCAAGGCAAGCTTTGTTCCACGTCCTTATTGGGCAGACTAATAGGCGCGTTTGGTAGTGATAGCCGGTACTGACAACATAGCGTGATCTCAGGCATAAAACATAACTAACGAGAATGTTTGCCCCAAACGTAAGAAGACTTTTATATTGCTGAATCATGTTTAAGAATAACGCTATCTTGATAGGCAAAAGAACATTATTTTAAAAGCCTGAGCCTTGGCTTCAAATCTGAACGGCAACATTTAGGAAGTGTCGCAGTGGCCAGTTGAGGCCAAGAAAGAAATTGCACTTGGGATCTGAATTCAAGATCTAAAAAAACCGCACAATTAAGTTATATTAATAACTTTATATTCGGCAAAAGAGGTGCAGAAAAGACAGAGATAAAGCAGCAATAAAATACGTTTGTTTTTTTCAGGGTGTTTAAAATATAGCGTATTGTTTTCACAGAACTTATTTTGACATGTTGGGCTCTTTTTGAGCGGGGAGTGTGGTATAATATACGTCTGCTATTTGTATTGATTTCTTTCCTCCCAAAGACACTATGACCACAGAAAATATTGTTTACGATTCCTCCAGTATTCGCGTTTTAAAAGGCCTCGATGCCGTGCGCAAGCGCCCTGGCATGTACATCGGTGACACCGATGATGGTACCGGCTTACACCACATGGTCTTTGAGGTGGTCGATAACTCCATCGACGAAGCATTAGCGGGGCATTGCAGCGAAATTAGAGTGATCATTCACCCAGATGAGTCGATTTCGGTGAAAGATGATGGGCGTGGCATTCCGGTTGATATCCACCCCGAAGAAGGCGTCTCTGCAGCCGAAGTGATCATGACGGTGCTGCATGCCGGCGGTAAGTTTGATGACAATGCCTACAAAGTGTCAGGTGGTTTGCACGGTGTGGGGGTGTCGGTGGTGAACGCACTCTCTGATAAATTGAAGTTAACCATTCGGCGTGATGGCAAAGTGCACGAGCAGGAATATCATTTAGGCGTGCCGAAGGCGCCGCTTGCGGTAACCGGTGAAACAAACAACACGGGTTCTGAAATTTATTTTAAACCCAGCCCTGAAACGTTTAATAACATTGAATTTAGTTACGATATCTTAGCCAAGCGTTTGCGCGAGCTTTCTTTTCTTAATTCCGGCGTCAATATCAAATTAATTGACGAGCGCTCTGGCCGTGAAGACACGTTTAAATATGAAGGGGGTATTCGAGCATTTGTCGAACACTTGCATCGCAATAAAACACCTATTCAAAATAAAATATTCCATTTTATTGCTGATAAAGAAGACGTGAGTGTTGAGCTTGCGATGCAATGGAACGATGCTTTCCAAGAAAACATTTTTTGTTTTACCAATAACATTCCACAGCGAGATGGTGGTACCCATTTGGCGGGTTTCCGTGCGGCACTGACACGCACGCTCAATGGCTATATTGAAAGCAATAAAAGCAAGAAAGATAAAGTGAACACCGTGGGCGATGATGCCCGTGAAGGTCTGACGGCCGTGCTGTCTGTCAAAGTGCCTGATCCAAAATTTTCATCACAAACAAAAGACAAATTGGTTTCTTCGGAAGTGAAATCCATTGTTGAATCGCTGGTGAATGAATTTTTCCAAGACTTCTTGCAAGAAAACCCTGCAGAAGCCAAAGCCATCGCGAATAAAATGCTAGAAGCCGCGCGTGCACGAGAGGCGGCGCGTAAAGCACGGGATATGACACGACGCAAAGGCGCGCTCGACATGGCAGGATTGCCAGGCAAACTGGCTGATTGCCAAGAAAAAGATCCGGCTCTTTGTGAAATTTATTTGGTTGAGGGTGATTCGGCGGGCGGCTCGGCAAAACAAGGGCGAAACCGTCGTCATCAGGCTATTTTGCCGCTTAAAGGTAAAATTTTAAACGTGGAAAAAGCACGCTTTGATAAAATGCTGGCCTCAGCGGAAGTGGCGACACTTATCACGGCGCTCGGTTGCGGTATTGGTCGTGAAGAATACGATCCGAACAAACTGCGCTATCACCATATTATTATTATGACTGACGCGGACGTCGACGGCTCGCACATTCGCACGCTGCTCTTAACCTTCTTTTATCGTCAAATGCCAGAGCTGATTGAGCGTGGCCATATTTATATTGCCCAGCCGCCACTTTATAAAATGAAAAGAGGCAAGCAAGAGCAGTATCTTAAAGATGATGATGCCTTAGAAAATTATTTGATCCAGCAAGCGCTGGATGGCGCGCAACTGTTTGTCTCGCCGGGTGCCCCGCCGATCGCGGGCGAACAATTAGAAAGCTTGGTCAAAGAATTTGGTGCGGTAAAAAAACAGATTGCGCGTTTATCGCGGCGCTACCCTGAAAGCTTATTAGAAAAATTGATTGACGCTCCGAAAGTCACCGAAGCCATGCTTGGCGATCAAACAACACTGCAAGCATGGTCTGAGCAGCTCACTGCCGCGCTAAACGAAGGCAATGGCACAGAAACACAATACACCCTCAATTGCGTTGAAGATAAAGAAAAGCAACTCTTTTACCCAGAAGTCACGATTCGTGCGCAAGGCATCGAAAAATTTTATGCATTACGTCATGATTTCTTTGCGTCAAAAGAGTATGAGCGGATCACAACGCTCGGTGAAAAGCTGCAAGGCTTATTAGAAGCCGGTGCTTATGTGGCCCGCGGTGAGCGTCAGAAACCCGCTGAAACATTTAAAGACGCGTTAAACTGGTTAATAGGCGAAGCCAAGCGTGGCGTACAAATTCAGCGCTATAAAGGCTTGGGTGAAATGAACCCGGATCAACTTTGGGAAACCACCATGAACCCCGAGACGCGCCGTATGCTGCAAGTGAAAATTGAAGACGCCGTTGCGGCCGATGCGATTTTCACGACATTGATGGGCGACCAAGTCGAACCACGACGCGAATTTATCGAATCTAACGCGCTGGAAGTCTCCAACTTAGATGTTTAGTGGCTACCTGCGTGTGTACTAACGTCCTAAACGTTAACCAAGCGAACGTTCGGAACGTTAGGCCAGGGAAAAGCATATAAATCAGTTGGTTATAGATCATTCTCTCTTGTGAATGATTATAATTTCCCTACGGCAAAGCACACTCTGCTTCTGCAGGGCCGCCAGCGAGGCGGCGGGAATGAGACACATAGGCGCCAGGGCTGTTCACAGGAATAGGCTGCTGGCGAATGCAAATTTCACCCACCCAATCATTACGCGTGTCGCCGGTGCCGTAAAAATAAACGCGGCTGCTCGTGGTGTTGCCTTCTGTGCGGATCCCTAAATTTTCAATCTGTTTACCTTCGTCAGTGGGTAAACGATCTCGACACAGTTGTCCAAAGTTTTGATCCCAACCCACGGGGGCGGTGATTAAATCGGTAAAATTAGAAACAAACGTCACGGCCGCGCAATTTGTGCTGCTGGCACCGCCAGAAGGATTGGCCGCCACCACTGTCAGTGTGCCGTAATGCATGTTTTGATCGGTGCTGTAGACGTGATAGGTCGCCACGCCAAGCGGCTTCAGATCAGCCGCAGACTGCCAGGTCAGCATTTGTTGATTACCAAAGGTAATCGTGTGGCCAACTGCCGGTGGGTTGGTGGGCGTATCGCCACTGTATTCAATATGCTTTAACGTAAAGCCTTCCGCGCGATTGTAGACTTCAACGCTGGTACTGCGCTGTGCCCACGCCGTTAAAGCGGTAAAGCTCAGGATAATCACAACGATAATTTGTGTTAAAGGGTGCACGGTGTTCTCCTTCATGGTTAATCACTTATTTTGAGATAACAGGTCAACATACCATCTTGTTGGCTGGTTTGTGTTTTAATGGTAAAGCCATCCCCCGACCAACTGGTTTTGCCATCTTCAAATTCACAGCGATGAGGATGTTCGGTGTACAAGGTAAAGGTACCGCGATTTTGGTTGCTAAAATCGCGGGCGCGGTAACTGGCAGTCGCCGAGAGCGTGCCGTCGTAATCGCTATCATAAGAGTAATAACGATACATTACATTGCGATCGTCATCGGCATTGCCACGTTGGTAGTGATAGTTTTCACGAGGCAAGTCTTCAAATTCGGCTTGCAAGACACTATTGGGGGTTTGTGACAAGCTGCCTTCCTCAAAATAGAAAGAGCGCTCGCCGGCGGCGCCATTAAAAAATACAACCGTGCCACGGTGTACGTCATTTGGGGTGAGGGTCACTTCACATTCAAACTCGGTATCGCTTTGTTTGCTGAGATCAACATTAACAAGATATTTTGGGTGCATGGTGTTGCCATGTTGCACCGCACTTTCACAAACATGGTTGACAGGGTATTGATGGCCTGCACCGTATTTAGGCAAGATCCAATCTATTTTTAGTTTCAAGACGTTGTTGCCTTGATAAACATTATCGGTGAGATGATAGGTCACGCCACCGGCTAAACCGTTACCGTCAGACGTCGCGTCAAAATAGAAGTCACCTTGTTCAATAATAGGTGAGGGCGGTGTGCTACGAAATTTGCCTTCATCGGCATAGCTGTCGCCGGCGTTGTAATCAAGCTGGGGATCCGCTGCATTTTTAATAAAAACGTATTGCCATTTAATCGGCGAGCCTGATGAAACATGGCGGAAGCTAAATTCACAGGTATTGTCATAACGTGTGCCATCGCCGCTGAGAATATAGTCTGCAGGCAGCCCTGCAGCATCATGCCCACAGGTAATTGTGTCACTATTCGACGTTGTTGACCAATTAATGGTAAGCAGGTCGTCAGTGGTGGGATTGCCGGTGCAATTATCCCCAATGCAATAGGTTACAAAGCCGCCAAGCGAAATATTATTGTTGGTGTAGTGATAAACCAAGAGATCCATTTCAGGCGAGGTACTGGGATGAAAAACACGCCCATCTAACACTTGATTAAAACCACTTTGTTCAGGGTTATCTAAGCCACTGTCCACGACTTTTAGCGGAACAGGCGTGGTGACATTGTATGCCTGATTTTGTAGGTTGATAGAAACAGCGGTGCTCTGATCGGCTTGATACAAATCAAGTTGGCAGTCCGGCACAGGGTGGGCTGTGCTAAAACGGCCGTGCAAGCCTGTGGCTTCATCTAACATGACGATGCTATCGATGCAGCTTACCATGCCGTCCGCATCGCGTGTCCAACTAACGGGCAGCGGGTGGGTTTGGCCGCTGCCACTTTCAACTTCAAAGGTAGCGGTGAAGGTTTTTGCCTCGCCGCTGCCTTGGTATTCTTGCACGACCATCTCTTTTCTTGGGTCAATCGGTGTGACCGGATCGGCGGGATATTGCCCAGGAAAAGGCTGGATGTAAGGCTCGCCACCCATGTTGTCTATGACCGTGACGGTCGAGGTGATGGTGGCCGTTGATGTTTCATTGTTAAGCTCCATGCCAAACATGTGCGCGGCAGGGTAGAGATCAAAAACACACTGACCTTGGCGTGCGCCGGTGTTGGTACTGCTTGAGACAATGACGACGTAGTCATCTCTCGAGACGCCTGAAAAGGTGACGGGGCAAGATAGACTTTGGCTGCTGTTGCGATCACTTCCCCAGTTAACACCAAAATGTAGTGTTTGGTTGTCGGCGAAGGAATAAGCCACCGTGCCAGAGAGCGTGTAATTATCAAACGTTACCGAAAGAGGTGTTTGGCCATAAAAACCAGGATAATCTTGCAACGTGCAGAGACTTGTTGCGTTATCAGCCAAATCATCAAAGCATTGATGCGCGCTACTAAAGTCATCGTCGGTCAGTTGCGCCGGCGCCGGATAACGGTTGCTGAGGGTGGTTGTACGCTCAGAAATTGTTTGACCACTGTGGTTGTTAATCACAAGCTCTACATGCCAGGGTTCACTGGCTTGTGCGTTAGCGATCGTGGGCAATAGCAGCGCCACGAATAAGGGGTAAGATTTTTGTGTCATCATAGTGTTGTCAACCAAGTGATGAGTTTTTCAACAGGTGCTTCATCTTCATTTTTATCACGCTCCGCATGCGGCACGCGCGTCTCTATCATCAGGGTGGCGATATTGTGTGATGCTGAAATATCCACATTAATGCCATCGATGCTATCTAAATAGTATTGTTGTAATTGATTTAAAAATAGCTGTTGAGAAAGCGCCGTTTTATTTTTGCCGCTCTTTATTAAGCGGGCGTAATGCCCGTGATAGTAATAAGTAGAAAGCAATTGTTCGCTTAAGCTTTTCTTGTTTACATCCAGAAAAGCTGCTGCATGCAGGCCCCAGTTTTCACTGTCAGCAAGCTGTATAAAAGGAAGCGCCAGTGCGCCAGCATACCCCACGTTTAACATGATGGGGTGAGAGGTGTTCAAACGGGTATGCTGAGAGAAAGAGTCAATATGTGTGGAAAGGTCCATGTTGGTGAGCGAGGGGAGCGCGCGCAGTAATGCGGTAAGCATTTGGGCATGCTGCGCACTTTCCTCTATAAACGCATCGAGGCTGCCGGCATTAAGCGCTTGTGTAAAGCGGTCCGTTTTTGCTGATTGATAGCTGCCAGCGCCAAGTTGAATACTCGCGTAGCCAAGACGCGCAAAGCGCGCGGCGGCCTGAGCCGAGCTGACTTCCTCATTGCTGCCAATATTTAAAATGGCCAGTGGCGCAGCCGGGTTTAAACGGTGAGGGATAGCAATGCGAACAGGCCAGCTTTTTATTTCGCCATTTAGCAAAAGGGCAGATAAATTAGCATGCAACCATGTGTTAATAGCAGAAGGTGTACTTGCTTTTGTGGCCAACACCGGTTCAACGCGGTTAATCTTGAGTGCAGGTGTTTGCTGATAAATATGCTGTAATGATGGTGTGAGATCCTGTTGCACTTCTCTTTCTTCTCGAACAGTGAGTTCAGCAAGCACCATCACATCGTCTTCAAAAATACCATAGCCCTCAAGCAATGATTGTGCAGCTTCAAGCGGTGTGCTGCGTAACCAGTTACCAGAAGAGTCTGTGCCATTTTCTGTTGCCGGCAAGAAAGGCAAGTGCCGCGTCACCACAAACAGATAATCATGGCCGGGTGTCAGCAGCGTTTGTGGCGTAACCGTTAATACGCCATCACCAAGTGATTGAACACGAACAGCTATGCGCGAATGGTCAACCAATGAAAACAAGCCAACTTGTATCAGGGCACTTCCGCCATCAAGCGCAAGCGGCTCAGGCATAAGGTCGCCCGCCAAGCGCAGCGTGATGCTCGAGCCACGGCTGTACCCGGTAGGAAGAGATTGGCTATCAAAAGTATCAAAGAGATCGGAAGCGTCATAACCGGGAATAAGATCCGCAACGTTTTGAGGCGGTAACAATGGCTGCTGAGCACCCTGCGTATAATAATTACTGGGGTAAGGCGCAAAAGCGGCTGCCGCTGAAGCCAGCAACAAGCTGAGTGTGCTAATGAGTAATGTAGAGATGATTTTTCTCATTAAAAATTCCTTATCTCATAAAAACTTTAGTGACTTGTAAACCAATACGATCACGCATGGCGCTTAAGTCGCCGGCGAAGCTGCCGTATTGACTGCTTTCATCAATCGACACACTGCTGTAAAAATGGTGGGCGTAAGCGGCATCCAGCTGCCAGGTACGGGCGATGCGATAGCCCACACCAATAGCCAACTCGACGCTGTCGGCATCAGGCACCGCCGTTGTGCGGGAGTCGCCGCTTAAGGGGCTAGGGTCGTAGGCGATCCCAAAGCGTAGGGTCCAGCGTTGTTGCCGATCCAGGGTGTACTGGCCGCCGAGGGCAATGCGCACCGTGTCATTCCAGTCGATATCGTTTTTTTCTTTATTACCGCTCTCATCATATTCAATGTAATTATCTTTCAGCTCAGACCATAAAATGTATTGCACATCTAACATCATCACGAACTTCTTCGTGAAAAAGTGTGTGAAACTCAAGGTGGCGGTTGCCGGTGTTGAAAAACGACCCTCAAAGTCACGATCGCGGTAATTAAACCAATCATAAAAATAAGGATCGTCCAGCCAGTTTAATTTTTTCGTGCTGGTGGCGCCGTCTACGTCATGGCGAATTTCCGAGCGGTAAGCCAGCCCAAGAAAGCTGCGATCGTTAAAGCGCCATAATGCACCCACGTTCCAGCCAAACGCCCAGCTATCGGAATCGTATTTTACTTCCCCGTCATAATCTGGATGACCGGGCGTGACGTTTCCATAGCATTCTTCGGGGTTTACAAAGCACCAACCACCACCCGCATCGACACTTTGCATGAATTCTGTGTCGAGCCACTGCGCGCTAAAGCCTGCGCCAAGTGAAAGCTGAGGTGTGACGAGTACCGCCACACTGGGATTAATATTCACCGTATAAAGATAAGACTTGGTGGTTTGGTAGCGCGCCGCGTCGTCATTATCGTATTCAACATTTTGGCTAAAAGGCGTGGTGACGCCCAAGCCTAACCACACGCGGTTTTTAGGACGATCAAATAGGGGTTGAGAATAATAAAACGACGGCAAGAAATAAGTGGTGAGGGTTTTATCGGTGTCGTTGCCTGATGCCTCACCGCCATAAAAGCCAGAGACACTTTCTGTTTCAAGCTCGTAATGATAGATATCAATAACGTTGCCAACGGTTAATTGCTTGTAAGGCGACATGACCATCAAGGCGGGGTTGTAAAATAAACTGCTGGCATCGTTGGTAAACGAGCCTGCACCGGCGAGCGCACGCCCCATGGCGGAGACACTTTGTGAATTATTTTGAAAGGCTGACGCCATTGCGATTTGTGGCGCAAACATAAACAGCAGCACGAACGCTAAGCAAGCGAGGCTGTGCAGCATGAATAGCAAGGGGTGGGTGCGCTGTAGGGCCATGAATAATCACAAACTAAACCAATTAAAAATTTTTCAGCACGCGCGCGAAAAAGTGTTTCTTGTAATAAAAATGATGCGCGCCTGAAGAGGCAAATCATCCGCCGAGTGAATCGGTTGCGGTCCGTTTGCGGGATGTGCGGTGTGTTAAATTACCGCGGTGGTCTAGATATGATTATTATTGTGCGACACGAGCACTTTCCATGTCGACAAAATTTAAACACGCAATGAGGAAGTTGTCAACTGAGGCCGTCACCTAACTTTTTGGCCGTCTATTTTTGCTCGTTTTGAGTGAGGTTTTTATGAAAACAAGTCCGTTAGTGTGATGGTATTGGTAACCAGTTCTTCTGAGTAGATTGTTTTCTTTAGGCCGCAGGCCGAAATGAAACAAACAAAGGTCTGTTTGCCTGTTTTTGAAACGAGTTGGTATGTTTTTATCTTATTCAAGATATTCTTATAGCAAGCCTTGTCAATGGCAAAAGGTTTATCTGTGTATTTGATTTCACAAATGGTGACAGAGTCATCTGCTTGATCAAATAGCAAGTCTATTTGGGCTGCGTCTTCCACGTTGCCCTTTTTTGGAATGTGTCGCCAAGCACCCACATGGGTATCTACAGGGATGTTCAAGTTTTTCCTAATAGTAGGAATATGTTTATAACAAATGGCTTCAAATGCGTAACCGGCCCAGCTTTGGTACGCAGGGCTTTTCAATTTTGCTTGCCAGTAATTGTGATCAGATTCTAACGATAAAATTAGCTGTTTTTCTTTTGCAACCCACTGTAAATAGAAATAACAAAATTCGTCGATAACACGATAATATAATCCCTTTCGAGTATGATGAATAGGTAAAAAAGATCGAATAAACCCGGCCGTTTCTAAATTGTTTAAGCGAGCGGTGAGCCTTCCGCCATCTTGTTTCCGTTTTGAATGAGTTTCTAATTCTTTTCTAGAAACGCCGTATCTTGAGCTGGCTATTATCTTTATTAGGTCTACATAAATTTCTGCATTAATAAACAATGTCCCTATTAATAAAGTTTTCTGTTTATTCGGACACTTATAGAGGCTCTATAAGTGTCCGAACTAAGCCTGATAGCATAATCCCATGATTTTCATGTGGTTTTATGGGTTTGTTTTTTTGATTAATGAGGAGGCTTGTCTTTTTAGGATTAATTGTAAAAGGTTCAGCCGAGAGAAGGTAAGAGATGATTTGGGGGTTGAACTGGGTAGTGTATTAGATGGATTAGAAGAAGGATATGCTTGTTAAGTATGTCTGACCCTGTTCTGGAGGGTTTTAAAAAAGGGAAGCCAAAACAGCCAAGCAAAAGAAAAAGAATAGCGAGGGAGTTGGGCGTTGTTTGCAGGGTGTGTTGGTTAGTTGACGCCACCGCCGTCATCGGTATCGTCGCCGTGATCCCTGTCATCTTCCTGGGCTACCCTTCTGCCAGCGGCGCCGATCAAGCCTCTTCTTTCACCATCACGCCGTTGATCACGCGGCAGAGAGCCGTATTCCCACATATCAACGCACCAATCAGAAAAGGCTCTCCAGCAGCCAATTTCCCCTGCGTGGTCTCCTGGACCTTCTTCGTCGTCGTCGCCAGCTCGGCGTTGCTTTGCCCGCTTTGGGGCGCGTGTGATCGCAAACAACACCGCGATTAGGAAAAGCCCGATGAAGCCGACAAGCCAAACTACAACAAACCCAATCGCGCGGATAGGCTCGGTGTTGGTGCGAGGATGGGAATCAAGACAGGCTGCTCGGGCAGTGGTGTTCACAAAATTGTGTTCAGCCTGTTTTATCCCTTCAGAGACTTGGGCCGCTTCTTCGTCGGTGCAATCAGGAGGGGCCGTGACACAAAAATCAGCTCGCAAGTTTGTGAGGGTGCGATCGTCCTCGCCTTTGTTCCAAAGTTGTTGATTTTGTGCTGTTTCATAAGAAAAACAGGCCACAAAAGCAGCATCATCATCTGAAAGACGGTTGTCCCACAGTTGGCTTTGTGTAATCAACGCAGAGAGCGTAATGGCTGTCACAACCAGGCCCAGTGCCAGGCAGGAAAGCATGCATCCCGAACTAAAACGCGCCATATTGTCGATAGTAGAAAAGGCTCTTCATCATATATGGAGTAACAAGGGCGGGTAATTTTTAAGCAGTAGACGCTCATTTATTCCTTCGATATGATGGGAACGATTCATTATTCATGAAAAAGGGGAAAATATGTCAACACCATCGTGGAAACCAGACGATATTAATTTCTTAACGCCTTATTTAACGGTCAGCGACCCCGACAAAAGCGTGGATTTTTATGAAGCCGCTTTTGGTTTTGAGCCGAGCAAGGCAATACCGGGGCCCGATGGCAGCACGTTCCACGCGGAGATGCATTATCAAGGCAAGATTATCGTGATGTTTGCGCCGGAAGGGGCGTGGGGTAATGAGGCGAAAACACCGGCTAATAGCAAGACGCAACCTGGCGCCGCTTTTTATACCTACTGTGAAGACGTGGATGCTTTAGTTGCGCAAGCCAAAGACGCTGGTGCCACCGTCGTGCAAGAGCCGGAAGATATGTTCTGGGGTGATCGCATTGCCAATGTGCTTGATCCAGATGGTCACGTCTGGACGTTTGCGACCAAGGTGGGCGAGTTTAACGAAGAAGATCCTCAGCCAGCTCAAGTGGCATAGGAAAATACTTAGGAAAAGGTAGCGTTGCTGGGTGAGCCAAATAGAATAGGCATAGGCTTGCTGAGGGAAACGTTATCTTTTCGTAGCAGAACATCATGAAAAGAATCGTCATTAAAGTCGGCACCAATGTCATTACCCGCGATAACGGTTTGCTCAACCGGCCGGTGATGCGATCGATCGTGCAGCAGATTATTGCGCTTAAGAAAAAGAAAATAGAAGTGGTGCTGGTTTCGTCGGGCGCTGTCGCGGCGGGGCGTGCGCGTCTGCAAAAGACACAGGGCGCCTCGATGCTAAAAGAGCGACAAGTCTTAGCCGCCACCGGCCAAGTGAAACTTATCGAAACCTATGCGCGCTTGTTTCAGCCTGCAGGCTTGCATTGCGCGCAGGTACTGGCCACCAAAGAAGACTTTCGTGACCGTCGCCACTATCTTTGCATGCGTAATTGCTTTAAAACATTGCTCCATGACAATATCATTCCTATCGTTAATGAAAATGAAGTGGTTGCGGTTTATGAGCTAATGTTTACGGATAATGACGAGCTAGCAGGGCTAACCGCATCCATGCTCAATGTCGATGCGGTGTTTATTTTAACCAGCGTAGACGGCTTGTTTAACAAACACCCTGATGCAGAAGATGCCGAATTAATTAAAGAGATCAGTGCCAATCAGAAAGGGTTTGACAAATACGCGTTACCCGCAACACAAGGCTCGCTTTTTGGGCGGGGTGGCATGCATACAAAGTGTCGTGTTGCGCAACACTTGGCGAGACAAGGGATCGTGACGCATATTGTCAATGGCAAAAAAGACAATATTATTTTAGAGGTGATAGCTGGCACGCCACAGGGCACGGTATTTAAAAAGGAAAAGAAAGTCTCGAACATTAAGAAATGGATAGCGCATGCCAAAGGCAAAGAAAAAGGTGTGGTCTCAGTCAATGCGTGTGCAGAAGATTTATTAAAGGCGAACGATAAAGCACGCAGCTTACTGCCCGTTGGGATCACAAAAGTCAGTGGGGCATTTCGAAAGGGCGATATCATTGAAATACAAGGCCGGCAGCACAAAGTGATTGGTTACGGCATTGCACAATATGATTCCGAGAGCGCCATTGAGAAAATGGGGCAAAAAAATCAAAGACCGTTAATACACTATGATTATCTTTTTATTAACGTATAAATAATCACATTTGTAACACGCGGTGGAGTCAACGCATGCCTAGTCAACAACACAACAAAATTGGATTACTCGGTGCAGGCAATATGGGCTCAGCCTTTTATGATGGCTTGCGCAGCTTATTCCCCAGTGAGGTGCTTTATGTGGCAGATAAAAATGCAGAGAAGCTCGCTGCCTTTAGTGGCGCGCACACCTCAACAGATTTTACCACCATCATTGATGCGTGTGATGTCATTATTTTGGCCATTAAACCATTTGATTTGGAAAAATCTTTCGAAGCGGTTTCCGCTGCCAGCATGGAAGATAAGTTAATTATCTCGATGTTAACAGGCGCCAGTTTAGCACGACTGACAGAGGCAAGCGGCGCAAAACGGGTGATCCGTGTGATGCCTAATTTGGCGGTCAAAGTGGGCAAAGGTGTAACAGCCTGGTTCGGCAATGACGCGGCTAGCACAGAAGATAAAGCGTTTGTTGAAAAAATGCTGGCACCCATGGGCGCGGTGCATGCGCTTGAGCGCGAGAGCCAGTTTGATGCGGTAACGGCTGTCTCCGGTTCAGGACCAGCGTATTTCTTTTATCTTTGTGAAGCACTGACGGCTTTTGCTAAGCAACAAGGTTTTAGTGAGGCGCTTGCCAATAAACTGGCGGCAGAAACCTGTATCAGCGCAGCTGCGCTGCTTGAGCAGACCGATCAAACCGCGGAACAATGGCGGCGTGCTGTGACGTCGAAAAAAGGCACCACCGATGCCGCGCTTTCGCATCTGGAAGCCAACGGCTTTGTTCAGCTGATGGGGGAAGCCATGGCGCGGGCTAAAAATCGTTCAGAGGAACTTTCAAACGCATGACAGACGATATCATGGCATCACTCAACGCCGTTAAAAAAGCTAGCCGAGAGTTGGTGGATTTTTCAGATGATCAAATCAATCAGGTGCTGCTCGCGCTGGCTGATGCCATTCCTGAGCATATGGAAAATCTTCTGGCGGCCAACCAAGACGATCTTCAGCGGATGTCGCCTGACGATCCAAAATACGATCGTCTGCTACTCGATGCGTCTCGCTTGCTTGCCATTGCCGATGATATTCGTAACGTCGCAACACTCGACTCGCCGCTGGGCAAAGTATTAGAGGGGCACACCCTGGCAAATGGCATCGCGCTCTCAAAGGTGAGCGTACCACTGGGGGTGATTGGTATTATTTATGAAGCCAGGCCCAACGTTACCTTTGATGTGTTTTCCTTATGTTTAAAATCGGGTAATGCTGTTGCCTTAAAAGGCGGCTCGGATGCCGCCCGCTCTAATCAGGCGGCGGTGGCATTGATCCATAAAGTATTAAAAAACTGCGGCGTCTCACCCGATGTGATTTATTTGTTACCCCCTGAACGCGCCGCGGTGAAATTTATTTTAGAGGCGGTTGACCAAGTTGATTTGATCATCCCGCGCGGCAGCAGAGGCTTAATTGATTTTGTGCGCGAGCATGCCAAAGTGCCGGTCATCGAAACCGGTGCAGGCATTGTCCATACCTATGTCGATGATGAAGCGGATATCAACATGGCGCGCGATATTATTTTCAATGCCAAGACGCGGCGCGTGAGTGTGTGTAATGCACTCGATGCCCTTATCATTCATGAAAAACAATTAGCAAACCTGGTAAACATGTTGGCGCCGCTGGCAGAGCAAAAAGTAGAGGTGTTAGCTGACGCGCCGGCTTATGCGGCATTAAAAAATCATTACCCGGAAGCGTTGTTGAAGCCGGCACAGGAAAGTGATTTTGGCGTGGAGTTTCTGTCATTAAAAATGGTAGTGAAAACCGTTACCAGCCTGGAAGAGGCGGTGGCGCATATTACGCGCTATAGCTCAAAGCATAGCGAGGCCATTGTGTCGTCTAATCAGGCGCATATTGACTATTTTATTAAGCATGTCGATGCCGCCGTGGTCTATGCGAATGCCTCCACAGCTTTTACCGATGGCGCGCAATTTGGCTTGGGTGCCGAGATAGGGATCAGCACGCAGAAATTGCATGCCAGAGGCCCGATGGCCTTGCAGGAGCTCACCAGTTACAAATGGATAGCCATGGGCAGCGGGCAAACGCGGCCTGCGTAATCGCTATTTATGTGCGCAACTGAATAAGTCATGTTATAGTACGATCCAGCGTTGTATCTGATTGATAATATAGGTAACTATGATGATTCAACGTAAAGAACCCCTCACCCCTTGGAGGGGAGAGGGGGCAATCAAATAGGGTTGCGTTACTCAGGAGGGCATTCTCCTCGTTTTTTTAAAGGGAAGGATGCCTGTATTTGGTACGGAAGGGGCTTACTAGCGACAAAGAACAAGGAGACACCATGGAAATTACTGCAAAAAATATTGCCCGTGCCTTTGCGGCAGGGTCATTTGGCGGCTTAATCCGCGCCTTAATTGTCTACTTCTTAGGCGCATTAGCCATCACAGAAATGGTGGGCGTTAATATGGCGCCCGGGCTGAGTGCGGCGTGGCTTTATCCCCTCATCGTGTGGGGTGGCATTTGGGGCTTTTTATTGATGCTGCCAATTGGCAAGGGTGTATGGTCGCAAGGCTTTGTGATTAGCTTGGCACCAAGTGCGATGCAGCTCTTTTACTGGTTACCACAAACCAGTGCCGGCATGATGGGGTTAAATTTAGGTGTGCTCACCCCATTGGTGGTTATTTTCTTCAACCTTATTTGGGGTTGGGTCGCGGCTGGTTTTTATCGGGCGAGCAAATAACAAGATTAGTTGTCGTCACCTTTGCCTTGGGTTGCTTGATTAAAGATCAAGACGAAGGTGACCGGCACGGCCAAACTGATTTGGTCAAGCAAAACAATTTCGCGTAAGGCATCCACTCCCTCTATCAAATTAAAATCAGCAGCATTGATATTAATGGGTTCTTGCGTGAACACTTGCAACGTTGTTTCATTCACCCGCGTGACAAGCAAGCTTGCATTCATCGGTTTGGTCTGGCCATGTAGATTGAGCTGCCCTTGCACATCGGTTTGCTCGCTTTCCCCCGTGCCCAATGCGGCTAGCTTTTTAGCGTCAATTTGGGTCGTAAAGCTTGCGTCACTACCATACTCTTCCGTTTCAAAAAGCATGTCACGCATGCGTTCGTCACGAAGTGGTATTTCGGTTGCCACACTGTCTAAATCAATAATTAACGTCGCCTGGCCATTGTCATCAATGTGGCCACTTAAAGCCGTAAAGCCATGAGTTTCGGCAAGATGGCCTTGTTTGATGGAAATAAAGCTAAGGTGGGATTGCTTGTTGTTTAACACCCACTCGGCTTGCAGTGGTAAACTAAGGGTTAACAGTAAACAAGGCAGTAGTTTTTTTATCATTTGCATTCTCTTTATTCGTTATTTATGCAGGAAGATTATCAGCTCAAAGAAAAGAAGTCTATGGCGGTCATCTGTGCCAGCACGGTCCGCGAAGCAGAGGCTAAAAAACTTGCCGCGCAGCTGCAGCTTCCCTTTCATACAGCGGCCAAGGATGTAGCAGGCGTTGATTATTATTTGGTACTGTCAGATGCGCATTTAGCCCTGCAAAAAACAGGGCCAACAGCACCAGGACCCTTATGGGTTGATTTTGTGCAAGGCGCCAATGATTACCGGCGTCGTCATGGCGGTGGCCGGCAACAAGCGCTTGCGCGTGCCGTGGGGCTTAAAAGTAAAACAGGTCTTTCTGTGATAGATGCAACCGCAGGGCTAGGGCGTGATGCCTTTGTGCTGGCGAGCTTGGGTTGTGATGTATTGTTGATCGAGCGCGATCCGATTATCGGTGCTTTGCTGGCAGATGGTTTATCGCGTGCACGCGACAGCGAGGCCACCGCAATGATCGCTGCACGTATGCGCTACCAACAGGCGGACGCGGCGACGGTTTTGGCCGCACTGCTTGAGCAAGCGCGCCCGGATGTTGTTTACCTCGACCCCATGTATCCCGTTCACCATAAGGCACAAGTCAAAAAAGACATGCAGCTATTGCGTGAGCTCATTAAAACCGATCCCGCAGAGGCTAAATTATTGGCGTTAGCACTCGAGAAAGCAACGCAACGTGTGGTGGTCAAGCGCATGCATGCGGCGCCGCCACTTGGCAACCAAAAACCCGATAGGGTGATGTCATTGAGGCGACATCGCTTTGATATTTATCTCACAGCATAACGTTAAAAAAGTTGTAAAAATCGTATTCGCCCCGTAGATGTGTTTTCAAAAGCAAGCTACAATGCTGCTCCCAAAAAGTAGCTGTGCTGTTGATGCTTCCAGAAGTCGAAAAAAATGTATTATCACCCTTGATGCTCCCCAGCCATCATCGTTTTCATATTACCAAAAACTTTGATGATGACATGGCGAGTAGCAATCTCTATGCGATTAAAATGGCATTGAGTATGGTGTGGGCAAAGCATATGCAAACACCGGGTGACTTTCGTGTGCTCATTGCTAAGCAGATCACCTGTGATAAGTTTCCTGAAGGCATGCGCTGTAGCGGCTTGTATTTGGCAGACAAAGATATGATTTTGCTGGCGACAGATGCCATTGCGGAATCGTATCTTCAAACTCCGCTTCCCGAGGCGCATTGCTTTTTCTTAATTGCCGCGCACGAAGCCATGCATAAGGTGCAGTATTGGCGTGGCGATCCGTTGGAAGAAACGCAGTTTCCCAGCCCGGCTGATATTGTGAAACCAGATTTTTATCAAGCCCCCCATGAAGTCGAAGCCGAACGGGAGGCCTTAGATGCCTACAAAGGCTATTTCCCGCGCGCGCGTGGCTGTTTGTACCACAATGCTTTGCGTTACGATATCCCAGAGCGCAGCTCCTATCTGGCGGCACCATCTAAAATAATCTGAGCATAATCAGGTGGTTAAGTTGGCAGGCCTGTTGGGAAGCCCGCCTCAAAAACTTACCTGCTCGTGTTACCCTATCTATCTAGATAGCTTATCAACTGCGTTTCCCCAAACCTTTTTTGTTGCGTGAAAAAGTCTTACTGAACATTGTGTGAAGATGTCTGCTGGAGAAAAAGGAGGAGGCTCCTCATCCTTAGAAAAGGTGACAGAGAATACGCTGCAGCAACTTATTGAGAGCTTTAGGGGCGCTGAGGATAAGGCAGGAGAAGCTGCCGCGACAAAGTATCTTGAGGAGCTTGCCCGACAACAAGGCGGTTGGGATATAGGAATGCCAGTAATCGTAGAAGCTGCAGTGACGCAGAGAAATTGGGGAGTATGCCTCTACTTGTTCTTTTATTCATGGGAGGCGAAACCGAGAAGTTTCGCGGCCGTGATGCATGGCATCCTAGGTGATGCGCTGGGAAAGCCCCCTATCTCCCTTCTCTCTGCGTTGCTTTGGTCTGAGGGGGCGGGTAAGGCGCTTCGTTTTTGCCTGCCGGAGTCTGAAGGCCTGACAGAAGCAGAGAGGCAGGTGTACCCCCAAAAGGAGAACGCAGACAACGCTTACTTCCCGACCCCCTTGGCACGCATCTGCAGGATGGTGCAAGCAAATGGCGGCAAAACAAATGATCCTGACTGGTTTTCCCTCGCGCTTTCCTTAGTCGCTTACTTCCGCTTGGGGGAAGACGAGCTTGCGGCGTTGAAGCTCGTTTTCATCAACCCGTGTCGAGGCATGCCCGCGAACAAGCTTGAGGCGTTATTTGGGTGGCTCTCTGCAGAGGGGACAAAAGACAAAGAGCCCGTGCTGAAGACAATAGACAAGAGAAAGATGCCTGAATCTGACGCCGAGAAATGGCAAATGCTTTCAGTACAGAGGGGAGACTACGCGAGCAAGAGAAAGGCACTCTCCGCCAAGGCACGTAAAAATCATGATGCGTTGTTGTTGTTCAGCATGCTGGACTTTCTTCCTGATGAACGAACAAACGACGCTTCGATCCGCGTGACATTGATCGATCAGCTGCTCACCCAGGGGTATGCTGATCCAAATACTTGCACGCCTGAAGGTGAGACTGCATTGCATCTCTTGACAGCACAAGATGCCCCTCAACAGCGTACGCAGCGGGGAGAAGAGACCGGCACGTTGTCTTTCGGCGAAACGTTCAAGCAAGTGCTCCTCTTACTGTTTTACCACGGTGCCTTTTTGTTGCCGCGTTGCCCAAGCACAAATCCCAACGCGGGATCAAAGCCGCTGCCGGCTTTTGAAACGCCCCTGCACCTGTTGATGGCGCACCCGCCTGCCTTTGCGTTGGAGATTGTGCAGGCCATTTGGGAGTGGGTTTCTGGCACGTATGACCAAAAGGTGTTGCGCGACCAAGCGGACGTGCAGCATCAAAACTTTCTGCGCTATATCGATTTTGTGACGAGCGGAGGCGAAACGGCGTTGGAGCGGCTCGCCAGCCGCAAGGGAGACAACAAAGTGCTTTTCAGGCAGCTCATGTCGTTGGGCGCCGATCCTGCTCGCAGGGATCCTGCTCACCCAGAAGTACTGTTAGAGCAGTGTGCGAAAAAGCGCCGCCCCGATTATTTTGGTCCAGCCTCTGAATTGAATAGCGCCTCTCAGTTTCATTGCGCAAAAGGCAACGCACAGCAGGCGCGCATGGCCATGTGCAGATGGATAATCGATCCGCAGAATGCAGCGCATCGCTTGAAGGTTGCCTCGTGTGGCGAGTTTGAGATGCTGGCTTGGTTTTTGCAACCAGGCTACTGGGAGCAACACCCCGATGGGGTGGAGCTTATATTGGGCTGGCGACGCAACCCCACGGGCTTGTCTTCTGGGTGGGTGGCGACGGTCGGTAGCACTGACGCAGCAAGCGGCAATAACATTTACCATTACCTTTTTACGCCGAACCAAACAGCAGAGAGGGCCCCAGAAGAAATCGATGCGCGCATGCAAACATTCTTAACCTGCCTTTGGCAAATTGCGTGTCGACTGGATAGCAATGGAAGGGACAGAGCAGGTGCTTTTCTCGCGGGGATTGCGGTACCGAACGCAGCGGGCAAGTCCCCGGAAGCGCTTTTGGATAAGGGGAAATACCCTTGTACTGCTAGAAAACTGGCAGGGTTAAAAGGCCGCGCGACGCTTACCATACAGTGCATGCCCTTTGCTGGCGATGGCGGCGTTCTTCCTGGCTAGTGCTTAGCCCTGCGGGTTGACTGAGAAGCGGTCGCGAGAAGGATCATGCCAGCTTTTTAAAAACGCCAAAGGTAAGTTGGTTGACAAGCTGACATTGCAGGTTGTTATTTAGCGCTTACTTGCAGTGATGGCCCTAAAAAGCGTTTTAAACGACAAGGTGATTACCCTGATCTTGGCCCGAAAATGGCTTGGCCAATGCGCACGATCGTGGCACCCTCGGCGATGGCGGCTTCAAAATCATGGCTCATGCCCATGGAGAGGGTATCGCAAGCCAAGCCAAGCTTTTGCAGTTGCGCCAATGCTTGCGCAATGTGATGAAAGATTTCGCGTTGTGTTTTTTCATCAAAGTTTGGCGCCGGTATTGCCATTAAGCCTCGCAGTGTGAGATGGGGAAGCGCAGCAATAGCGTGAGCCAGCACCGGGAGCTCCGCGAGGGCGATCCCGGCTTTACTGCTTTCGTCACTGATATTAATTTGAATGCACACATTCAGTGGCCCTTGCTCAGGTGAGCGATGTTTGTTGAGTGCTTCAGCGACACTGGCGCGGGTAATCGAGTGCACCCAGTGAAAATGTTGTGCAATGAGTTTGGCTTTGTTGCGTTGAATGTCGCCCACAAAATGCCACTGTAACTTTGGATGGTGCAGAGCTTCAATTTTAGGAAGGGCCTCTTGCACATAATTTTCCCCAAACAAAAATTGGCCGGCATCAATCGCCGCTTGAAGCGCAGTGATGGGTTGTGATTTACTGATGGCCAACAAGGTAACCTCTCCCGGTGCGCGATCACAACGGCGCTCGGCCTTTGCAATTTGCTCGCGCGCACCACGCAAACGTGTTACGATATTTTGCATTCCTTCCTCTTTTTTTAATTCCCCCCGCATATAACAACAAGATAATTGCGTGGACGTGGAAAATTTATTACGACTTACTCTAACATACGGGGCCTCTGATTTACATTTATCAGCAGGGCTGGCGCCGCATGTGCGCGTGGCAGGCGCGTTGCAAGTATTGCCCGGGCAGTCAGTTATCCGTCAAGCCGCGCTGCTTAACCTGTTACGGTCTTGGATGACAGAAGCAGAATTCACACAGTACCAAGCCGGCGCAGACATTGATTTTGCCTATACAGTAAGTGGGTTAGCACGATTTCGCATCAACGCTTTTCATCAGTCACGCGGCGCCGCGGCAGTGTGTCGTGCTATTCATGATGACATTAAAACACTAGACGACTTAGGTACGCCATCTGTGTTGCAAGACATTGCTCGCCATGAAAATGGACTCGTGTTAGTCACGGGCCCAACGGGCTCGGGCAAAAGCACCACCTTGGCTGCAATGCTTACCTATATTAACGCGCATCGCGCGGCACATATTTTAACCTTGGAAGATCCGATTGAGTTTGTGCATCATAGCCAGCAATGCGTTATCAATCAACGCGAGATAGGCGGGCACGCTGATGAGTTGCAGCACGCTTTGCGTGCCGCGCTGCGTGCCGATCCGGATGTGATTATGTTAGGAGAACTGCGCGATACACAAACCATTCGCTTAGCATTAACTGCCGCAGAGACAGGGCATTTAGTATTAGCCACGCTGCATGCGGCCTCGGCAGCACGCAGTATTCACCGAATAGTGGATGTCTTTCCGGGTGAAGAAAAAGCAATGGTGCGTACGCTGTTATCGGAATCACTCTGTGCGGTGATTGCACAGCGCTTGGTCACACAGACAGAGGGTAGGCGAGCGGCTGAGTTTGAAATTCTACGTAATATTCCCGCGGTGGCGCATTTAATACGAGAGGGGAAGTTGGCGCAGTTGCCATCGGTGATGCAAACCAATCGAGCCGCGGGCATGCAAGTGTTTGAGGGGGCGCAAGCCGGTAAATAAAAGGGGCGTTTTATTTTATAAGGGGCTAACCGCAGAGCGTGTCATCGTAAGGGGGGCCGGGAGGTACGTGCGCGCATAAAAAAAGAGCAGCCCGAAGGCTGCTCTTATAAATTCCCTGTCACCAACGATGATGTGCTGGCAAAAGCGCTGGTGTTCCTTGGCTGCTTCCAAGTGCAGCGTTATCCTTGATGGTCTTCCCTTGCCATTGCTTGTTTCCTTACTGGCGAGGTTGATATTACAAGGAGTTGGGGTGGTCAACAATTGGGCAGCCTCTATCTCACCGTAAAAAAACGAGGGCAGGAGTCAAAAATGAAAACAAAACTAATTGTTTTTCAATGGGTTGCTGTTTTTTGCGCGAATGATGTGAGCTAGCAAACACACCATCTTCCTACATCTAATTAAGAAATGGCTTACACCTGCTATGGCGAATGTCTCACAAATAAGGGGCTACACAAAGTAGTTTGTTAACTAATATTAAATAAGTCTAGACAATTTTATGACGGCAATGGCCAGAAAGCGATAAGATCCCCTTTTCGGTGCGCCTGGTTTCAAGCGAAATTCTCCCTCTCCCCTCCAAGGGGGCGAGAAATATATTTCGAGCGCCCTTGGGCAGGGAAAGCCCAAGGCAGGCTTGCCAGCGTAGCAGGGATTGCGCAGCGCCAGCGAGGGGGGCTTTGCGCTAAGGCTTAATGACTCCTCGTTCCAGCCTCTTCCCGACAGAGCAAGAGGGAGCAGATTAACAACATGCAAGGTAAGCTTAATTCATCATGGACTGGCTCTCATTATTACCGCCCATTGTGGCCATTGTCGTCGCGATTTGGAAGCGCGAGGTTATCCTGGCCCTTATCATCGCGCTATGGTTATCAGAAACCTTCATGGCGGGCTTCAATCCTGCACTTGGTTTTCTCGCCGTGCTGGATCGCATTGTGGCGGTCTTTCAAGATGTCAGTAACACCCAAGTGCTGTTATTTGGTTTGCTGGTGGGGGCATTGTTAGCGCTGCTGCGAGAATCAGGTGGTGTGGCGGCGTTTACGGATCGCTTAATTCACCGCGGGTTCGCGCGCACGCCACGGCAAGCCCAACTGCTTCCGACAGTGGTCGGTACCTCCATTTTTATTGATACCAATCTCAGTATCTTGACCGCGGGCACGGTCTCTCAAAAACTATTTGATAAATTTAAAATGAGCCGCGCACGCTTGGCCTTCTTTTTAGACAGCACCTGCGCGCCCGTGAGTGTGATTATTTTGCTCAATGGCTGGGGCGCGTATATTTTAGGATTAATTCATAGCTATGATGTGGGCAATCCTGTGCGTGTATTGGTCACCTCAATTGGTTTTAATTTTTACCCCTTATTGATTTTAGCAACGGTATTTTTCACCGCCATCACCGGCCGGGTGTTTGGCAGCATGCGTTGCTCAGAAATAAAAGCACAAGCCATCGGTTTGCCAGAGCAAGAGATTGCGCCGAGCAAAGCGCGCTATATGGTTGTGCCCGTTGTGTTGCTTGTTGGTGGCATGTTATTTTTTATGTATTACACGGGCGAAGGTAATTTATTACAAGGCGCAGGCGCCAAGTCTGTTTTATGGGCGGTCGCGCTCGCCACATGTTGTTGCGCGCTGATGCTACTCTTTGACAAGGTGTTTAATATTCACGAGATCACTAAGGTCAGCTTTAAAGGCATGAGCGATCTCTTGCCAGTGGTCAGTATTGTGATGTTATCCATGGCGCTGGGCGCCAGTTTAATGGCGCTGGGCACGGGAGATTTTATTGCCGGTACCTTAGGCCCCTATTTGCCTTTTAGTTTAATTGCACCGTTATTATTTATCACAGCAAGCTTGATGTCGTTTACCACGGGGACCTCGTGGGGAACCTTTGCGATTTTAATCCCCGTTGCGCTGCCACTCGGTGAAGCGGTGGGCCTGCCACCCGCCTTTGTGTTAGCCGCGGTATTAGGCGGCGGTGTGTTTGGCGATCATTGCTCGCCTATTTCAGATTCTACGATTATTTCATCTTTAGCGAGCGGTTGTGATCACTTAGAACATGTGAAAACACAAATGCCGTATGCGTTAGTGATGGGCGGCGTCAGTGCAATATTGTATTGGCTGATCAGTTTTGCGTTGGTTTAGTCGCAAGCGTAAGCATGCACGGCCTCTACCAGTGCAGCAACGTGTTCAGGTGGCACGTCGGGATGAATACCGTGGCCTAAATTAAACACATGCCCCGGCCCCGGCCCGTAGCTATCCATAATCTGTTGCGCGGCGCGTGTGATGTCTTCTGGTGACGCATAAAGCAAGCAAGGGTCCATGTTACCTTGCAATGCCACTTTATCTTGCACGCGTGCGCGTGCGTCGCTTAAGTTTACTGTCCAATCCACCCCCAAGGCATCACAACCTGTTTCGGCCATCGCGGCCAGATGTTGCCCACCGTTTTTAGTGAAGAGTGTCACCGGGATCGGTTGGCCGTTATATTGTCGCGTCAGGCCACTGACGATTTTTTGCATGTAGGCAAGTGAAAAATCGCGATAATCTTGCGGCGTTAAAATACCGCCCCAGGTATCAAAAATCATCACGGCTTGTGCGCCCGCCGCAATTTGTGCGTTTAAATAAAGCTGCACAGATTGTGCGAGCGTGTCGAGCAGCTGATGCATCACCTCAGGTGATTGGTAACGCAGGCCTTTTACTTTCGAAAAGTTTTTGCTGCTGCCGCCTTCCACCATATAGGTAGCAACTGTCCAGGGGCTGCCTGAAAAACCAATTAAAGGGACGCTGCCTGCGAGCGCTTTGCGTGTGGTGGTAATGGCATCCATCACATAGCGTAATGCGGTTTCCGGATCGGGGGGCGAGAGCGCCGCCACATCGCGGGCTGTTTTAATCGGGCGGTGAAATTTAGGACCTTCGTTTTCAACAAAGTGTAACCCTAGCCCCATCGCATCGGGGATCGTTAAAATATCCGAAAAAATAATGGCGGCATCCAGCGGGAAGCGTGCAAGGGGTTGCAGGGTGATTTCGGCTGCCAAGTCAGGCGTTTTGCATAGCGTTAAAAAATCACCGGCTTGTTTACGTAATGCGCGATACTCCGGCAGGTAACGGCCAGCTTGGCGCATAATCCAGATCGGTGTTTTGTCGACAGGTTGACGGAGCAGGGCGCGGATGAGACGGTCGTTTTGTAGTGTGATTGTCATTGTTTTTTGTTTGCTGTTTGTTTTTCTAATTTGTTCAGTTGAGACTGGTGGTAAGCCAGACTTCCGGCGAGCGCTTTTTTGCACGCTACGCGCGCTGCGCTCCGCTATCACAAAAAGCACTCGGCCTACGTCTGGCTGTGATCATTTTTAGATGCACTCGCGTCAGCGGGGTAGCGGATATTGCTGATAAAAACTGCTATAGGTCACCCCAGCGAGATTGTAGCATAGTGATAGCAGCCATTGCGGCTGTTTCTGTGCGCAGGATGCGTGGACCTAAATCTAGTGTTAAAAAGTCTTGCTGAGTTGCCTCGAGGATTTCTTGTTCACTAAGCCCGCCTTCAGGGCCGATCAATACGGTGACGTCGCTGACATTTTTGGGTAAGTCTTCGCGAGTGTTTGTGCTTGGGTGAAATAATAGTTTTAAAGGCGTTAAGTCGCTGCGCAGCCATGTAGCAAGTGGTTGAGCGGCGTTAAGCGTGGGTAATTGATTGCGGCCACATTGCTCACAGGCACTGATAATGATTTTTTGCCAGTGTTCCCTTTTTTTTTGCAGGTGGTTGGTTTTGTATTGTTTGCTGTACTGTGTGAGCAGTGGGGTGATGGTGTGCACGCCGAGCTCCACCGATTTTTGTATGGCCAGATCCATTTTATCGCCAGCAGAGATCGCTTGCCCTAAATGCAAGGCCAGCGGCGATTCCAGATTACGCGCGTGATAGCTTTCGATGTTGACGTAAGCCTGCTTTTTTTTCGCCTCGAGAAAGCGTGCGGGGTATTCGCCGTGTGCCTGCCCATTAAATAGCACAAGCGCATCATCCGGGCGCAAACGTAAAACATGTAAAAGGTAGTGGCTAGTGGCGTCAGGCAAACAAACGGTTTCGCCAGGCGTCAACGTGTCTGGATAATAGACTCGGGGTACTGCCATTTAAGTGCGATCGCTGTGTTTAGTCAACAAAGAATTGCTGGCTAAATTCAAGGCGAATAGGCTCAGGATCTTCTCTGCCTTGTGGCTGCACATCAATTTCAAAGTTGAGGGTTTCTTGGTCGGCAAAATGTACGTTGCTGATGTAGTAAATGGTGTCGCCTTCTGTAATCTTGCGGAATGCGAGTTCTTTTATTTGGCCTGCCAGGTTAACGGCTTTACCCGTGATATTGGCGGCAACAACACTGGGTGCGGCCTGCTCTGCAGGAACAGAAGAAGCCTCTACCACGGTGATGTTGATCACCGCTTCATCACGACTACGTTTGAGTCGGTTTTCTTTTGCAATTTCAGGCTCTAAAAAGGTACTGTTAAACGCGCTATAGTGAACTTCATAGCCGTCTTCTGAGACCATTTGCGCAGCAAAGAGGGCTGCGGGGTTGAAGAGAAGTGCCGCGGCACAGATGGATGTGGTCAAAATGTGTTTCATGGTCGTTACCTTTTTCCTTTTTTTCGCCTATTTATAAGTGTACGTGCTCGTGGCGCATGTCGCAAGACGATGGTTTTCATAATATAAATCAGTTGGATAGCGCGCTCACCCTTTCTTTTTCGCGCGCGGATGGGCGCTGTCATACACATGGCTCAGGTGTTGAAAGTCCAGGCGGGTGTAGATCTGTGTGGTGCTGATATCCGCATGGCCGAGCAGGGATTGTACCGCGCGTAAGTTACCGCTGGATTCGAGCATATGGCTGGCAAAGGCGTGGCGCATACGGTGAGGGTGTAATGGCGAGTCGAGTGATTGTTTAATGCCCCATTCGCGCAAACGTTTTTGAATGGTGCGTGGATGAATGCGTTTGCCCTGCTTACTAACAAAGAGCGCGTTTTCACTTTCCGCCGCAAATTGGGCGCGAAGCGTTAACCAGCGATTCACCGCGTCGATGGCTTTTTTACCCACCGGCACTAATCGCATTTTATTGCCTTTCCCCACGACGGGCACTAAGCCCGCCTGATAATCAATCGTATCGAGATTAAGCGAGATCAATTCTGAAAGACGTAAGCCGGAAGAATAAAACAATTCTAGTATGGCTTGATCGCGGATGACGAGCGGGTCGTTTGAATCCGTTTGCAACAAGTGCATGGTTTGATCAACATCTAAGGTGTTAGGCAAGAGCCGCGGGGTTTTCGGGGGGCGCAGATCAGCGGTGGGGTTGCTGCTGCATTTTTTTTCACGCAATAAATAATTAAAAAAAGTGCGCAGACTAGAAAGCTTGCGTTGGAGGCTTCGGCCAATAAGGCCTTGCCGATGTAACTTATTAATAAATTCACGGACGTGCTGGTTCAGCACGCGGTCACATTGAGCTATCTCTTGCGCGGTACAAAATTTCTCAAAGGTATGCAGATCGCGCGAGTAGGCTTGCACTGTGTGGGCAGAAAGCTGGCGCTCTTGACGCAGGTGATCGATAAATTGATCAATCGCGTTATCAAGCAACATCAACGGTGCCGTCAAATACGTGCTCGGCAGGGCCGGTCATCCAGAGTGCACTGCCTGGGCCTTGCCAAGCGATAACCAGATCGCCGCCGGGTTGGGTGACGGTGACTTGCTTGTCTAAGACACCATGCTGAATGCCACACGCGACGGCGGCACACGCGCCGCTGCCGCAGGCCAAGGTTTCACCTGCACCGCGCTCATAAACACGGAGCGCGATGTGTGACGGGGAGTGGATTTGCATAAAGCCGACATTCACGCCTTCCGGGAAATAGGGGTGGCGCTCAATCGCCGCACCAAGCGTGGCGATAGGGGCGTCATCCAGTGCGGCGTAGCGTAAAACGGCATGCGGGTTGCCAAGCTCGCATGTCCAAACGTCAACGGCTTGCGAGTGGGTGGAAAGCGACACGCTGCCGCCATCGGGGAAAGTAGGTTCGCCCATATTCACGGCCACTTGGCCATTGTCTGTGAGCTGCGCAACCAGCGAGCCCTTTTGGGTGCTGAACGTTAAGGTGGTTTTATTGGTGAGGCCTTGTTGCTGCGCAAAGCGGGTGATACAGCGCGCGCCATTGCCGCATTGCGAGACTTCCGTGCCATCGGCATTAAAAATACGGTAATGAAAGTCGTGCGCATCATCGCGCGCCTTTTCCAGCAGCAAGATTTGATCGCAACCCACACCACGGTGCCTGTCTGCCAACAGGCGTGCGCGTGCGCCTGTCAGGGTGAAAGACTGCCTGACGGCATCAATCACAACAAAGTCATTCCCCAGGCCCTGCATTTTGCTAAAAGAAAGTGTGCTCATGTCTGCCATTATAGCCTTTTTTGGGCCGTGGCCGCTAAAAAGCAGCCAGAAGAGCAGGTTTACATGTCAATGTGCTTCTATCTACTCAAGAGAGAGATGGCAAGATGAGCGCTGCGGCTCCTAAAAAATGGTGTGTCGCGGATGGGTGCATGCGTTTTTGTGATGAAGATGAAAATTATTGTGCTCAATGCTATCAACAGCATGCGAGGTGTCAGTTTCCAGGTTGTGAGAAGCTTCCCTTTCGCGGTGGCTTTTGCCGAGAGTGTGTTTGTTCTGCGAATACGCAGAAGCTGGATGGAGCAGGCTCAGCGCCTTGTGAGGAAAGGAAGCTTTTTGCAAGTTACCTTGGATGTAAAGCTCATACTTGCAATGGGACTGATGGGGTGGGTTGTAGCAATTTAAAAGCCAAAAAGGCGATATATTGTACACAGTGCGGGCTTGCGGCTGCCAGAGCAGCTGAACGAAAGAAGGGGTGTTGTGTGATGCAATGAGAGGTGGGCACCCGACGCCTTCTTTATGCTGCCTAAGGTGATGTGAGAAGAGAGATATTCCTTTTTCATTCAGCTCAATAAAGAGGATTGTCTGTAAAAAAAAGCCTAAAATTAAACGATGTTTATTTATTTGCAAAAAAATAGGGAGCTAACAAAGAACAAACCCCAGCTTGGAATGTTTGTTTTTCGCTACGCTCCCCTTAAATGTCGCTACCATTATTTTCACAATAGTAACTCAGCCTATAGATGTTATTTTTCTTCTTATTATCTTCTTCTTATTATTAGGCTGCTTTTCTTCCCTATTATTATTATGGCGTTCCCTCAAAAACAGCAACTGCACGCACAGGTTGGTATTATTTTTCTTTGTGCAACTGCTTAAACTCTTTTATCTTATTGTTATTATTGAATATTATTATTGTTATGAGTTGATGTCTTGCTGTTATATTCAGATAAAATGACCCGCTGCTTAGCCAGTCATTATGAAACATATTGATTTAAATAAAAAAATCTTGCCCTGGCGGGCTAAAACTTAAGCCTGACGCGGCCCAAAATGGATTATTTGCGCAAGCGCCAACAAACTGCGCTCTCTTCACTTATATATGGTGTAACATCGGCATGTATGTTTTTAAGACATCATGCTCAACCCGAATTTTTTTCAAATTGACACCGCACGCCCCAATCAAGGGCCCTTTCACTTATATATGGTGTAACATCCGGGTGTATGTTTTTCTGCGTTTTCCCCTTGGATGTTACACTATTCATATAGATAGGTTCTTATTGGCAGCGCTATGTCAGATAATTTACTTATTTTTCCAATGCAAGAAGCGACCGGAGTGCAGGGTATTGCAGTAGAGAGGGGCTACAGGCGCCGTCCCCGGAAGACCCTGAAGCCTCGTTGTTGTGGTGCCTGCATGACAAGAGAAGCCCCTGAGTGGCGAAGAGGCCCTCAGGGCCCTGCCTCGCTGTGTAATGCCTGTGGTTTGCGGTATATGAAACTATTAAAAGAAGCGAGGAAAGCACGATTGCCTGCCCCGACAATTCAAGAGGTGCGTTTGGGTGGCGATAGAGAAGGTATGCAGCAGCTGAAGAAAAAAGTGGCGGCGGCTAAGGAGGCATATCAACAGGGGGCGCCAGCAGGTGCAGCCAGTCAGCCGGGAGCAGTTTATCAGCAGATGCTTCCAGTGACCGTAGCATCAGCGCCACCACCGGCTAACGCACTGAGCTTGTTGCCTGCTTTGCCGCCAGCTCAGAGTACTTGGGCTTATCCTGGTCAGCCGCAGCCAAGTGCGCCTTTTTCTTTGCCTCTGATGCGAGCTGCCGCGCAGGCCGAGGCTTCAGCGGACCCAGACAATACAGCCGCCGCATCGAGACAGGTGCAACAGCATTATCAGCCCTCTGCAAGTGCGGGACATACGGTTTATCGCGGGGGCAGTGTTGGCGACATATTTCCGTTGCCACCAGGCCTATTTCCTCAGTTACCGCCTCTCCCTTCTGCTTCACCAAACGTGCAGAGCTTGTGGTTTTTGAGGGATCCGCAGGGAAGAATTTGTCCTCTTTCTTTACAAACAGAAGTGCCTTTTCTGCCCCCGGCTCAGCCACCGTCTTCCCAAAAATAGGGAGCAAACGTTTCTAAAGTGACTATTTTGAAAGAAAAATAAAAGGCGCCCTTTTAAGTTATTTTAATAACTTTAGTATGCTAATGATGCCTCTTAAGCCCAGCCTGGGTGCGCAAGGCATCAACATATGCTAAGTTATTTAAAGCCATCCATATCATTTAAAGAGGAAGCTGCCGTGGCAGACTACAAAATTGCACCGTCGATCTTATCTGCTGATTTTGCGCGCCTAGGTGAGGAAGTCGACAATGTACTAAAAGCCGGCGCAGATTGGGTGCACTTTGATGTGATGGATAATCACTACGTGCCCAACCTCACGATTGGGCCGATGGTCTGTGAGGCCCTGCGCAAACACGGTGTGACGGCGCCCATCGATGTGCATTTGATGGTGAAGCCTGTTGATCATTTGATCAGTGCGTTTGCAAAAGCCGGCGCCACGTATATTAGTTTTCACCCTGAAGCCTCAGAGCATGTGGATCGCAGTGTACAACTCATCCACGATGCTGGTTGTCACGCAGGCTTGGCGCTCAACCCCGCCACCCCTTTGCACCACCTCGATCATTTAATCGAGAGACTTGATTTAATTTTGGTGATGTCGGTGAATCCCGGTTTTGGTGGCCAACAGTTTATCCCGCGTGCGTTGGACAAGCTGCGTGAAGCCCGTCGTGTGATCAATGAGAGCGGGCGAGATATTCGCCTGGAAATCGATGGGGGAGTGAAAGCCGATAATATCGCTGAGATTGCACGCGCCGGTGCCGATACGTTTGTTGCGGGCTCCGCCATTTTCAATAGCGATGACTACGCGGCAACCATTGCCAGCATGCGGCAGGCCTTATCGTAAACACAACGTTGCGCTGGGCTCTCTTTTTCTCTCGCTTGTTATCCCTCGTTTTTTAGGCCCCTCTTTTCGCATTGTCTTTTGTCTTAAAAGCCATTAATTGATATTATCGTCGGCGACGTCAGTTTCATCGCCCCCTGATTTTTGAAGGGGGGATCTCCCTCTCCCCACCAAGGGAGAGGGTCAGGATGAGCGATTATTTTCTCTTTGAGTCTTTTCTTGTCGCTAGAGCTAATATCCCCCTCATCCTAACCCTCTCCCCCTTTGGGGAGAGGAAACTTGTTTGTTAGAGAGTTTTAATGCGGAAATTAATACCTATCTTGTTATGTTGCAGTGTGAGCGGTGTCGCTTTCGCTGACATGGAACTCATTGGTGATCCGGTTGCGGGCCAAGCAAAGGCGACGAATTGTGTCGCTTGCCATAGCGCCGACGGTAACAGCGTCGTGCCCATGTGGCCAAAAATTGCAGGGCAACATCCTGAATATGCGGCTGAGCAAATGATGTTGATGCGCGAAGGCCCAGAAAGCGATCGCTTTGAACCGACCATGTATGAGTTTGTCATGAATTTGACCGATCAAGACATTGCCGATCTCGTGGCGTATTTTTCAGAGCAAGAAGTGTCGCCCGGTGCCGCAAAAGAAGATTTAGTTGAACTCGGCCAGCAGATTTACCGCGGCGGTAATCTTGAAACCGGTGTGCCCGCGTGCATTGCGTGCCATGGCCCTAACGGCGAAGGCAATGCGTTAGCCAATTTCCCGCGTGTGAGCAGCCAGCATGCAGAGTACACCGCCAAAACATTGAACGACTATAAAAGCGGTAAGCGCAAAAGTGATCCTAATGGCATGATGCCTGATATCACCATGAAAATGACAGAAGCAGAAATTCAAGCCGTCGCCAGCTATATCGAAGGTTTGTATTAATCTAATTTAACGATTTAATAATTTGATGGAGAAAACGATGTTACGGAAAGTATCTATTATTAGTGTGTTGTGTTTATGGCTACCGCTGATGAGTGTCGCGGCCGAATTTGAGGCCGGTGAACAGTACATCGTTTTGCCGGAAGAACTTTATAACCGCAATATGATGGTCACCCGTGAAGATGAAGTTGAAGTGGTGGAGTTTTTCTCTTACGGCTGCCCGTTTTGCCATCAATTAGAACCGGTTGTGGATGAATGGTTAAAGACCACGCCGGATGGCATGGTGTATCGCCGTATTCCGGTGACCTTTTTCCCCTCATGGGAAGAGTATGCCCGCGCATATTACGTCACGGAAATTTTAGGCAACACGGATGAATTGCATCCCGCTTTATTTGAAGCCGTTTTAATTGAGCGCCGCCCATTGGGCAACAAAGAAGAAGTGGAAGCGTTCTTTATCGATCAAGGTGTGGACGCGGTTGATTTTAACCGAGCCTATACCGGTGTGATGCTCGGGCCTAAAGTACAGCAGGGCCAAAATTTGTTTCAGTATTACCGTCTGACTTCAACGCCGGCGGCGGTGATTAACGGTAAGTATCGTACCGATGTGGCGATGGCCGGTGGCGAAAAAGAATTTACCGAGGTGATTACGTTTCTTGTCGAAAAAGAACTCGCCGAAAATAATAATTAATCATTTCTGGTGCGCATGGATGGCGCGCCCGACAGGAGTCGAACCTGTGACCTTTGGCTTCGGAGGCCAACGCTCTATCCAACTGAGCTACGGGCGCAGTGAAAAAGCAGTCTACTTAGATTTTCAGTAAACACAAGGGGTTCGCAGTGCGTGCTTGGCTAACATCTTATTATCAAAAAGTGATTATTCTCATGGCTATTTTGGCAGGCAGTGCTGTTGCCGGTGTGGCGTATGCTGCACGCTATGACATGACCGAGCAGGCGATCGATCAGCGCATCGCACCTTCGGGTAAAGTGCGTGTCGATGGCGTGGCAGAAGTGGATGCTTCTGAAACCGATGCAGGTCGCACGCCGCAATCTATTTACGAAACCTATTGCTTAGTGTGTCATGCGACCGGTGTGGCGGGTGCGCCACGTATCGGTGTGGCTGCTGATTGGGAACCACGCTTGGCCCAAGGGCGCGATCAAGTGATTGCCAACTCTATCAGCGGGATCCGTGCCATGCCTGCACGCGGCACCTGTTTCGACTGTAGCGATGAAGAAATTGCCGCGACCGTTGATTATATGTTGTCTCAATAAACCCCCTTCTTTCCCTGTCTTTGCTTGCCATCGCCTGTTTGTGCGCGATGGTGGGCAAAAGACGCATTAAACATTAACCCCTCTTCTAAATGCGCCGTGTGGATAGCATCACGGTTATCTAAATCAGCAATCGTGCGCGCGACCTTTAATACGCGATGATACACGCGCGCAGATAACCCCAACTTTTGCATGGCGTCATCCAAAAAAGTGCGATCGCCCGGGGCAAGCTGGCAAGTGCGCGTCAGTGTTTCGCCGCTTAAATGTGCATTGATGGTTTGGCTGCGTTGGTGCTGCTGCGCGCGAGCTTGTTCAACCTGTTTTCGCAAGGTGCAGCTGGGTGTTTCGTCTTGCCCTGTTTTTTGAAAACTGCCCGGCGGCAGCGCGGGCACCGTGACATGCATATCAATGCGATCCAATAGCGGGCCAGAGAGCCGATTTTGGTAGCGCTGCACTTGTTCGGTGGTGCAACGGCATTGACCGCGTGGATCGCCATAATACCCGCAGGGGCAAGGGTTCATGGCAGCAATGAGTTGGAATTGCGCAGGGAACTGCACCTGCTGTGCGGCCCGTGAAATCGTGATATGCCCAGACTCGAGTGGTTCGCGCAGCACTTCTAGCACGCGTCGCTGAAATTCAGGGAGCTCATCTAAAAATAACACGCCGTGGTGTGCGAGCGAGATCTCCCCCGGCCGAGGGGTGCTGCCGCCACCGACCAGTGCGATAGCAGAGGCGGTGTGGTGAGGGGCGCGAAAGGGCCGCTTTCGCCACCGCGCGTAATCAATGCCGTGGTGGCTAATGGAAGCAATGGCGGCGCTTTCCAAGCTTTCGGCTTGTGACATCACGGGCAAGATGCTGGGCAAGCGGCTTGCCAGCATGGTTTTGCCCGTGCCCGGTGGGCCGGCCATCAGTAAACTGTGCCCGCCGGCTGCAGCGATAGTAAGCGCTCGCTTCGCATGGTGCTGCCCATACACATCTTTCAGGTCGAGCTCGGCGGTTGTTTTTACCGTGGTGTGTGGCGCGGGGGTGTACGTTGGCAATAACTGCTCGCCAGATAAGTGAGCGCTCACTTCTAAAATATGATTAGCAGGGTATAGCGCTACTCCTTCAATCAAGCCTGCTTCATCCGCACAGCCTCGCGGTAGCATAAAGGCCCGCTTGGCCTCGTGCGTCGCTAAGGCAAAAGGCAGGCTAGCTTTAATAGGGCGTAGCTCGCCAGTAAGCGCTAACTCACCTGCAAATTCATAGTTCGCTAATACCTCTTTTGGGATCTGCTCCGAGGCTGCCAAAATCCCCAACGCAATCGGCAAGTCAAAGCGACAGCCTTCTTTAGGTAAATCAGCGGGGGCCAAATTAATGGTGGTGCGGCGCGCCGGAAATTCAAAGCCGCTGTTGAGCAGGGCACTGCGCACCCGTTCGCGGCTCTCTTTGACGGCCGTTTCGGGCAAGCCCACAATCGAAAAGCGCGGCAAGCCTTTTCCCAGATGTACTTCAACCGTGACCAGGGGGGCGTGCAGGCCCAGCGAAGCACGCGTGTAAACAATAGCAAGTGACATAAAAAGCGCTCCTTTGATTACCGTAATAGTGCCCAGTGTTGAGGAGGCTAAGGCGGTGTATCTGTTTTCTCTATGGGGGAGGAACTTGTTAGTGGTTTCTATGTGTGAGCCTGGTTCTCGGTGGTGTCATTTACTTTCAGGCGACAGCTAGGGGAACGGTGCCGCCATGGGGATACGTTGGGGTAGTGTTGGCAATAAACTTGCAAGCCCTATTAATTGCTCCCTCTCCCCTCTAAGGGGAGAGGGCTGGGGAGAGGGGTTATTACCCTACAGTATCTGGTTATCTTCCGGGGGGGATTTGGGTTTGACCTGCTTTTCCAGCTTTGCAAGCTCGCGCTCCATCTCTTCAAGCTTTTCGCGCGTGCGCGCCAATACTTCTGCTTGGGCATCGAATTCTTCGCGCGTCACTAAATCAAGCTTATTGAATGTGCCTTGCAATACCGCGCGGACATTTTTTTCCCAATCTTCGGGGACGTCTTTCAAGGCGGGGGGCAGCGCTTGACGGATTTTGCGCGCACATTCTTCAAAAAACTTAGGATCAAACATAGTGTTACTCTAAACGGGATGGGGACAAAGAATCAAGCACTTTTTAGTGGTGCCGCTGTTGACAAATAATAGGAGGAAGATTGCCATAGAAAAACAGTTAGCTAGATGACTTGTTTCGAGGTGTTTTTTTTGATGTGGATTAGCAATATATAATGGACGGTTCAATCTTTCTGTCTTGCTATTTTATGGTCGAGGCCAAGCATTCAGCGGTAATAGTCTTAGTTGTTATTCTCATAATATGATGAGTGCTTTTAGTGTTATGGGATCAGTGCTTTGCTGATGCTGAAATAAACATTGGCTTGACTGTTTTCATTGATACGACGCTTAGTGCATTTCGCGGGCTCCGTTTTTGTTTCGCGATCTTCTTTGGTAGAACAGCAAACCGGCGGCTCCCCAGCCAACCAGGGCAAACACTACAAGGCCAGCCACCGTGCCAGCGGAGGCATTCCCACCGCCCCCACTTTTTTGAGGAGGCGTGCTTTGTGTCTCAAGCGCAGGGCTCTTTGTTTGAGGCGGCGAATTTGACATCGTGACTTCTGCAGGACTATTCGTGATGGGCGGAGAAAGAGACTGGCTGTTTGAGTTCGTTGGGGGCGGTGTTTCAGGCGGCTGAGAAAAAGCCCACAACTCAGGGTAAGTATAGCCGTCAACAATCCACCAAATGCCGCCATAGAAGTTCCAATTCTGGTAGGTAGCTGCTTGCTGCATCTCCAGGGTTGTTTTTCCTTCTCCGCCTGCGCTTGTTGTCTGCATTGACGTTTCCATGTCCCAATAACTGTCAACAACGGTCGCGCCACTGAGTTCACTGCCGACAAGGCCGCCAGTGCTGGATGATGAGCCTTCCACTTCTCCGATAGCGTAGCAACGCAGGATATCACCGCCAACATTGTAGCCGACGAGGCCGCCCGAATGAATGCCATCTGCAAGGCTGTCGGCAGTAGAGTAGGAGTCGGTGATCTCTGCATCTTGATGCCGACCAATCAAGCCGCCAATGTAGGCGTCTCCAGAGGCAGAGCCATAAGCAACACAGTAGATGACTGCACCAGAGTTCCAGCCAATCAGCCCACCGACATAGTCCATCGCAGCAGCAACAGCGCTCACATCGCCAGAAGCGGTACAGTTAGACAGGCTGCCTCGAAGGTTATAACCAATCAGCCCGCCCGCATACTGATCCTGACTGATAACACGCCCCGTGGCATAGCAGTCGATGATTGAGGTATCTTCGTTACGGCCGATTAAGCCTCCCACCCAGACGTCACCACCTGCGACATTGCCAGTCGCATAGCAGCCCGACACAACACCAAAAATCCGGATGTTCTGCCCAATCAAGCCACCTGCACCGTCTTCGGTACTGGTCACGTCTCCAGTTGCATAACAGTTGATGACATCGCCTCCAACGTTATAGCCAATCAAACCGCCCAGGCTAGGCGCTGCGGAGCTTGTGGTGCTGACAGTGCCTATCGCATGCGAGTCAAACACATCGCCATTGGTGTTTCGACCAATCAGGCCGCCTGCTACGCCGGAAGAAGAGGAACATGACACCGCTGACGTTGCACGACAATTTGTGATAATGCCGCCTCCTGTGTTTTCTCCAATCAAACCGCCCACGTCAGAACTGCCAGAAACCGTTGGTCCGATGGCATAGGCGTTTGTGACAGTGCCGCCGTCATTGAGGCCAATGAGGCCGCCTGTGTTGCTGCTGCCAGAGACACTGCCTTCAGCGTGGCAGTTGAGAAGAGGGCCCGAGTTCCAGCCCAAGAGCCCACCAGCCTGTGAGCTGGTAGCAGACACATCGCCGCTGGCATAGCAGCTTGTGAGGGTGCCGGCTTCGTTATAACCGATGAGACCGCCTGTGTTGCTAGTGCCAGAGACACTGCCTTCGGCATGGCAGTTAACGACAGGGCCCGAGTTCCAGGCCAACAATCCGCCAACCGGTGAGCCACTAACAGAGAGATCGCCTGTGGCATTGCTGTTGGTAATGGTGCCGCGGACGTTGGCGCCAATAAGGCCGCCCGTATAGTCTTCGTTGCTTACAATAAGGCCACTGGCATAGCAATCAATAATATCCGCATCACTAGTATAACCAATCAAACCACCAATATAACCAGTAGTGATACCTCCACTTCTTGTCACACTGCCCGTCGCAGACGAGCGAATCACATGGCTGTCGGTGTTAAAACCTATCATGCCTCCGATATTGCTACCGGTAGCAGAGATATCTGCTGTTGCATAGCAATCAGTGATTGTAGCGCCTTGGATATTTTCTCCAATCAAACCGCCGGTGCCAGAGCTACCAGAAACCGCTGGCCCGATGGCATAGCAGTTTGTGACGGTGCCCACTTCGTTATAGCCGATGAGCCCACCGGTATCGCTGGTGCCAGAGACACTGCCTTCGGCATGGCAGTTAAGCACTACACCAGAATTCCAGCCGATGAGACCGCCAGCTGCCGCATCACCCGCAAAAACATTGCCTGTGGCATTACAGTTAGTAACGGTGCCACGAAAATTAGTGCCGATGAGACCTCCTGTTGGGGCTTCGTTACTGATAACCAAGCCAGTGGCATAGCAGTCAGTAATGTCGCTATCACTGCTATAGCCAATCAAACCACCTGTACGCATCGTACCAACCGTACCCGTTCTCGTGACACTACCTGTAGCATCCGAACGGATAACATTACTGTCCGCATTATATCCGATCAGTCCTCCGACATTGTTTCCATCATCTGAAGAGATATCGGGTGTTGCGTAGCAATCAGTAACCGTGGCGCCTTGCACGTTCTCTCCAATCAATCCTCCAGTATAAGAGCGACCAGAAACCGTTGGTCCGATGGCATAGGAGTTTGTGATGGTGCCGACTTCGTTATGGCCGATGAGCCCACCTACTGCATTGCTGCTGCCAGAGACACTGCCTTCGGTATGGCAATTCAAGACGGGACCTGAGTTGAATCCTATGAGCCCCCCAACATATGAGTCAGCACCTGAAACGCTCCCTGTTGTATTACAGTTTGTAACTGCACCACGGGTGTTAGTGCCAATCAGGCCTCCTGTCGGCGCTTCATTACTTGCAACAATGACGTTGGTATAGCAGTCAGTAATGTCGCTATCACTGCTATAGCCAATCAAACCACCTGTACGCATCGTACCAACCGTACCTGTTCTCGTGACGCTGCCTGCAGCATCAGAACGAATAATGTGACTGTTAATGTTGTAGCCAATCATACCTCCAATGTAGCTGCCAGAGCCTAAGACATGCCCACTGACAGAACAGTCGGCAATCGTGCTGTCTTCGTTATAGCCGATCAGCATGCCTACTTGGTTTGAGCCGGTGATGTCTGTGTTGACCATGCGCACATTATGAATTTGCGTACCCACGCCACGTACATAACCAAACAACCCTATGTTGCTAGAAGTGCGCTGGATGAAGAGGTTAGAGATTTCATAATTTTGCCCGTCAAGCGTACCCAGAAAAGGATCATTGTTCGTTGAGCTAGAGTAAGAGCCAATAGGAATAAACCCTTGGCCGCTATTCCAGGTAGCCGTCGCTGTGCAGTCGATGTTGTTAGCCAAGGCATAGTCAGCTGTCAGATCAAGGTTCATGTTCTGAAGCCCAGTGCAGTCAGTAATCATGGTTTGCGCGGAGGCGCAGGCCAGTAAGGCCAGCAAGATGGCAAGCCCAAAGAGTTTGGGGGGCATCCTGGCGTTTGCTTTTTTCAGGGTTCAAGATAATTCAGTACAGCGAAGTCGTATTGAAGAAAAACAAGAAAACTTGTGTATGTTTGTTACAGAAGCTTTCTGGGGATATAGCGTAACATCTGAAGGTAAGTTGTTGACGTTATTTAACTAACAAAAATTAAGGTGTTTTATTTTTGAGGGTATT
>JAJFJF010000009.1 GCA_021774255.1 Gammaproteobacteria bacterium | reverse complement strand
GCGCTCTCCCAGCTGAGCTATAGCCCCTGAGCTCAAAGAGCCAAGGATTCTAAGCGGCCACAGCCTCGCTGTCAAGGCAATTTTAAGTTGTTTAACTTGCAATGCTTGCGATTGCCCGATCCAAGCGCGCCAACACCTTTGTTTTACCCAGTAATCTCAAAGTCACATTAATCGACGGCGAGACACTGCCGCCAGTCACCGCCACACGCAACGGTTGCGCGAGCTTGCCAAAGCCAAGCGCTAAACGCTCGGCGGCCTTTTCAACGGTTTCATGCAAACGCTCGTCGCTCGCCCAACCATTATCATCCAACGCCGCCAACGCCTCACGCAGGGCCGTCAAGGCAGGCCATGCCGCATCGGTTAAATTTTTACGCGCCGCTTTCGCATCATATTTTTCAAACTCTTCATAAAAAAAGCGGCTGCTTTCTGCCATTTCTTTTAGCGTTTTGGCACGCTCGCGTTGGGCAATCACCAAATCAACCAGCGATGGGCCTGCACTTGCATCAATGCCCAAACTATCAAAGTGCCATTGCAGTTGCTCGGCAACTTTTGCTGGGGCACTTTCTTTAATATGCACCTCATTGAGCCACAATAATTTTTTGGGATTAAACACAGCGGCGCTGCGGCTCACTTGTTTTAGATCAAAAAGCTCGATTAACTCATCACAATGAAACACTTCTTGATCGCCATGCGACCACCCCAAGCGCACAAGATAATTTAATAAGGCTTCGGGCATATAACCCTCATCACGATATTGCAGCACACTCACTGCCCCATGACGTTTTGATAAACGTTTGCCGTCTTCGCCTAAAATCATTGGCACATGTGCATAAATGGGCGGCGTGGCACCCAGCGCCTGCAAAATATTCATCTGCCGTGGCGTGTTATTTAAATGATCATCCCCGCGGATCACATGCGTGACATGCATATCCCAGTCATCGACCACCACAGTAAAATTATATGTGGGTGTGCCGTCGCTGCGCGCGATGATTAAATCATCCAGCTCTTCATTTTGGAAAGTGACTGGCCCACGAATAAGATCGCTCACCACCACTTCACCTTCCAGTGGATTACGAAAACGCACAACAAACGGCGCATCACTTGGATGATCGTCTCTATCGCGGCAGTGACCATCATAGCGCGGCTTACGCTTCATTTTAATGCGCGCTTCGCGCAGTGCCTCGAGCCGCTCTTTTGTGCAATAGCAACGATACGCATGCCCTTCGGCTAATAACTGATCCGCCACTTCACGATAACGATCAAAACGTTGTGTTTGAAAAACGGGCTGTGCATCGGCCTCCAAACCTAGCCATTTCATGCCCTGAAAAATCGCATCAATGGCTTCATCGGTCGAGCGCTCCCGATCGGTGTCTTCAATGCGCAAAATAAAGCGCCCTTTTTGCTGGCGGGCATAAAGCCATGAATAAAGCGCGGTGCGCGCGCCACCAATATGCAGATAGCCGGTGGGGCTGGGAGCAAAGCGGGTACAAACGGTCATGCAAATTCCTAAGTGATAATTTGTTTTAATAAGGCATTGTAGCAGGGTCAATTAGGGAAGCCGATATCCTTTTGGAGCGCCCAGACAAAGTTAGGAAATTAACTTTTATTTTCTCTTTTTTTTACTACACTACATCCTGTATTAAGAGATAATAGTGTTTACCCTTCATCTTCTTTCCCTTGTTGCTCACGGCGCCGCCGTGCTTCTGCAATCCTCTCCTGCATACGCATCTAATGTGTAATTTATAACTTTATAACGACCAAAAATAGCCCCCCGGAAAGCGCTTTTTTAGGCTCCGCATGAGCGCTTCTAAAGTTATCGTCGGATGGCGGGCTGACACGGTAAATTGTTCAAATCTGCGGTACTCGCATCCTCATGGGCTACGCGTCAGTCAGATAAAGCTATTAAAACTTACCTGTGCCTGTAACACCATATAGATAGAGCAGCTCAAAGTAAGCGCGATTTAGGCAATTGACTAATAAAAAATAATGGAAACAGACGAAGAAACAGCTAAATTATTAGCTTCGCTGAAAAACGGGTGCAAACAATCTACTGGTGCACAAGCCCAGCCTCTCGAGTTTGCAGCTCCTCCCACAACAATAGCCCCCACCAACCTTTTGTCCCAGCCTATGAGGCCTACCGGCAGCTCTGATCCCGCCACAGCATTTTGCCCACCGGGGCACTCCATGTTTCCAGGCATGGCAATGCCAGCACCACACATGCGCGCAGGAGGAGGCTGGATGCTAGTACCTGTCATATACTTGGTGGGACCCGCATGCTCTTTTCCTGTCATGCAAGCAAACCAAACAGCGCTCTCAGCAAGATTTCAAGGATACCCCGCAAACATGCTACGCGTTCATCCACCAACGCCTGCTCCGGAGGCCGCTCCTCACTTCCCTCTTTTAAGTGCCGGTGCACCGCCGCCCCCTGAAGACAGTGGCTCACCAGTGCCGACTTCTTCACGAAACGCAAATCAACAAACAGGTCGTGCCACCCCCCCGGCAATGAACGATCCTGAAGATCAGGAAGAAGAAGACAGCCACGTCAGTGCCATGAGTCATCATGACGAGCCGAAAGCACCTCTGGCACCACAAGTTGAGGCGGAAAAATCTGCGCGGAATATCCCCCCTCAGAGAGGTATCCAGAAAAAAAAGACATCTCGAAACGGCAAGTCACTAACACCCGGACACTGCGTAACGTGCGGCGCAACCGCTTCACTACTGTGGCGGAAAGGACCAGAAGGCAAAGGGACGCTTTGTAATGCCTGCGGTCTTAGCTGGCGTCGCAAACAAAATAAGGAAGGATAAATTCTATCTTTCTAAAAACGCCCCAGATAAGTTAGTTTTATTTCAAAATACTATTAAAACTAAAATTTCAAGGCCAAACACTCAACCCTGCCAATCTTTACTGTATCTTTCATCACTTTAAACATGACAGTGAAACGCGCATCCTGGCTCTCCATGCGAGTTTACCCTGCCACGCAATTCAGGTAAGCTTTTACACATGAGCACTTCTAAAATTATGGTCGGTATGTCTGGCGGCGTAGACTCTTCCGTCGCCGCACTGCTACTCAAACAACAAGGCTTTGATGTCGAAGGCTTGTTCATGAAAAACTGGGAAGAAGACGACACCGAAGGCGGCTGCACGGCCACGGCCGATGTGATGGATGCCCAAACCGTGTGCGATCGCTTAGACATCCCGCTACACCGCGTGAATTTTGCAGCCGAATATTGGGACCATGTGTTCGAATATTTTTTAAGCGAATACCGCGCAGGCCGCACCCCCAACCCCGATATTCTCTGCAACAAAGAAATTAAATTTAAAGCCTTTTTAGACTACGCCAAGCAACTCGGTGCCGATGCGATTGCCACCGGCCACTATGCCCGCCGCACGCAAGCGGGCGGCAGCGTGCAACTCTTAAAAGGCGTAGATAGCAACAAAGACCAAAGTTATTTTTTATATACCTTGGGGCAAGCACAGCTGCGCGATGCATGCTTCCCACTCGGTGAATTGCCGAAATCGGAAGTGCGCCGGCTTGCAGAAGCAGCCGGTTTTGAAAATCATGCCAAAAAAGACAGCACCGGCATTTGTTTTATCGGTGAGCGCAAGTTTGCGGCTTTTCTTGAGCGTTATTTGCCCGCCCAGCCAGGTGATATTGAAACGGTAGATGGAAAGCGTCTCGGGCAGCACCGCGGTTTGATGTACCACACCTTAGGCCAACGCCAAGGTTTAAATGTCGGCGGCGTGCAGGGCGCCTTGGAAGCACCTTGGTATGTGATCGATAAAGATCTATCACGCAATGTACTCATTGTCGGGCAAGGCAATGATCACCCTCGCCTCTTCAAGCCCACCTTAACGGCCACCCAGCTACATTGGGTGGCTGGCTCCCTTCCCACCCTGCCGCTTCAGTGCACAGCGAAAATACGTTATCGCCAGGCCGATCAGGCTTGCGAAGTCACGCTACTTGACGATGACACTTTACAAGTCAACTTTGACACCCCACAACGCGCCATCGCCCCCGGTCAATCTGTTGTCTTTTATCAAGGAGAGGTCTGCCTAGGTGGCGGCACTATTCAGTAAGCTTCTTTAGCGAAGCACATGCTACCTACTACGTAATAGACTGCTTTCGAAACTCGCTGTGGCGACTGAAGTGCGAGCAGTACTTCAACCACAATGGACACGTAGTCCATGAGGATTCGAGCAGCACAGCAACAAAGCAATTCACCGCCACAGTAGAGTGTCGGGAGAAGTCTAAATAGACCTTGTTGGCTCCTTGTTATACCATTACTTTTTCCAGGACCGAGAAAGTCGAAAAACTAACTAACAGTGACCAATAACACCAAACTCATCAACAGCACACTCGCCCTCGCCGGGGCCATGCAAGCAGCCACACTGATAAGAGATCTGGCGACGACCGGTCACGCGGATGAAAAACCCATACTGGCCACCATCCACAGTGTATTTATGGTGAACGCCGATAATGTCCCCAGTATTTACGGCGGCCTGAACAACTTGCAGCTCGGTTTAACCGAATTACTCAAGCTGCTCGGCAGCCAAAAAGAAGACCGGGATATCGATACCAGCCGCTATTTATTTTCCATGATGCATCTGGAGCGCAAGCTCAATAAAAACCCAGCGATGCTGCAAACGATCCGCGAACGCCTTGACCAGGCCATCACGCAGAAAGATTATTTTAATGACGAAATGCACAGCAACGTCATTGGGAGCTTGGCGGATATTTATGTTGAAACCCTGGGCACATTCCAATTCCGTATTCAAGTCATGGGGAATCCTGACTACCTGAATAACCCAAGCTATCTGAATAAAATTCGTGCCTTGTTATTAGCCGGTGTGCGCTCTGCGATACTGTGGCAACAAGTCGGTGGTAACCGTTGGCAAATTTTATTTGGTCGAAAACGATTATTTGAAGCGGGGCAATATTTGCTAAAAAAAATTAAAGCAAGTTCCCCGACTCCTCCCCCTGCTGTTCCACCCACTGATTCTGACTTACCTTCTAACGATAATGACAACGAGGCTGCACCATGACAAGTTTATCGGCATTGACTGCTATTTCTCCGATTGATGGTCGTTATGGCAATAACACCGAACGCTTACGCACTATTTTCAGTGAGTATGGTTTAATACGCGCACGCGTCAAAGTAGAAGTACGCTGGTTACAAGCACTCGCGGATGAACCCGGCATTCCGGAAGTGCCAGCCTTAAGCGATGCGGCCACCGATTTTTTAAATAACATCATCACAAATTTTAATGTAGATGAAGCGGCGCGCGTAAAAGAAATTGAGCAGACCACCAACCACGATGTTAAAGCGGTCGAATATTATTTAAAGGAAAAAGTCGCCGCGCACAAAGAGCTTGCAGGGATTGCCGAGTTTATTCACTTTGCTTGCACGTCAGAAGACATTAATAACCTGGCGTATGGCCTCATGCTCACGGCCGCACGTGACAAGGTTTTACTGCCGATGATTGATCAGCTGGTCACCGCCATCAATGCGTTGGCACATGAATACGCGGATGCCTCTATGCTAGCCCATACACATGGCCAGCCCGCTAGTCCCACCACCTTGGGTAAAGAAATGGCCAATGTCGTTGCACGTTTGCGATATGCGCAAACACAATGTCAATCGATTGCGCTCACCGGTAAAATTAACGGCGCGGTCGGAAATTTTAATGCCCACCAAGTGGCTTACCCTGAAGTGGACTGGCCAGCACTTGCAAAACATTTTGTGGAACACTTAGGATTGAGCTGGCAACCCTACACCACCCAAATCGAACCACACGATACCATGGCGGCTTTTTTCCATGCTTTAGTGCGCATGAATACTATTCAGATTGATTTCAATCGTGATATTTGGGGTTATATTTCATTAGGCTATTTTGGCCAGCGTTTAAAAGAAGGCGAAGTCGGTTCGTCCACCATGCCGCATAAAGTGAACCCTATCGATTTTGAAAATGCAGAGGGCAATTTGGGATTGAGTAACGCATTGTTAAATCATTTAGCTGAAAAGCTCCCTGTTTCTCGTTGGCAACGTGACTTATCTGACTCCACCGTCTTACGTAATATCGGTGTCGCCGTTGGCTATGCCATCCTTGCCTTTCAATCTACCTTAAAAGGCATTGGGAAATTACACGCCAACACTGACAATATTGCTGCGGATCTTGCCAAACATTGGGAAGTACTGGCCGAGCCTATTCAAACCGTGATGCGCCGTTACGGTATCGAAAAGCCTTATGAAAAATTAAAAGCCTTGACGCGAGGCAAAACCATTAACGAAGCAAGCTTGCATGAGTTTATTAATAGCCTTGAACTTCCAGAAGAAGCCAAGGCACAATTAAAAGCGCTCACACCCGAAAATTATATTGGTCACGCCGCAGAACTCGCACACAAAAGCTAACGCAAGGACGCCATTTGTGATATGACATCACCGCTACTCATTAAATCGCTGATTGCGCTGCCGATACTGATGCTGCTCTGTGCGGTAAGCGCTGTCGCGGCACCCAGCCACTTTAATGATATCCCCGTCGTGTGGTACAGCGTACTGCCCCCTCTGATCGCTATTATGCTCGCCTTAATCACACGGCGCATCATCTTAAGTCTTTTTATCAGTATCATCATCGGGGGCTTGCTCACCAGCGTTTACTACGACACGTCTTTGCTCTCTGGCGCGGTTGCGGGCCCTGAGTTTATTTGGAAAAGTGTGACGGATCTGTGGAACCTCCAAGTAGTGGTGTTTTTGGTATTAGTCTTATCGATGATTGCCATCATCATCACGGCCGGTGGTTTGCAAGGTGTGATTGCCTGGTTATCACGTTACGCCAAAAACCGCCGCTCATCACAGATTGTCACCGCGTTGATGGGGGTTTTAATCTTTATTGATGATTACGCCAACACGATGATTGTCGGCTCGGCCATGCGTCCCATGACCGATCGTTACAATATCAGTCGCGAAAAACTGGCTTTTATTGTTGATTCCACGAGTGCACCGATCTCCGGCATTGCCTTTATCAGCACGTGGATAGGCTACGAAGTCGGTCAATTCGGCAAGGTGGCCCAAACCATGGGCATTGATCGCGATGGTTACAGTATCTTCTTTGATATCTTCACCTTCCGTTTTTATTGCTTGTTGATGCTGGTGTTTGTGTTTGTGAATATCTTAAGTCGCTTAGAATTTGGCCCCATGGCAAAAGCAGAATATCGCGCGATCACACGCGGGCAAGTCTCCGCCCCGGATGGCAAACCGATGACCGCACGTGGCTTTGCAGAAGCCGCACCGGACACCAGTGCACGCGTGCATATTCTCACGGCCATTATTCCATTAGGCGGGCTATTTTTGTATTTATTAGGCGGCCTGTGGATTGATGGCGGTGGCTTGCACGTGCTTCAGCAACAGCCGTTTGCTTTGTTTAGCTTTACCGCCTGGCGCGACGTCATCAGTCAATCGCAAAATAATATTTCGGTATTAGTGCAAGGCAGTGCCGTCGGCATTTTACTTGCCATTGGCTGTGCACGGGCTATTTCACATATTAGCTGGCAAAAAATCGGTAAAGCATTTTTCAGTGGCTTGAGGGCCGCACGCTTGCCTATCGTGATTTTGATCATGGCCTGGTCACTCAAAGGCGCAGCCGACGCACTCCACACCGATGCCTTTTTAGTGAGTATTTTAAGTGACGGCTTACCCGCCTTTACCTTCCCCATCATTATTTTTTTGCTAGCCGGTATCACGGCGATTGCCACGGGCACCAGCTGGGGCACCATGGCTATTTTAATCCCCATCTCTGCGCCCATTGCGCTGCAGTTGGACGGCGGCACTTATGGTTTGATCACCATGATTACGCTGGCTGCCGTATTAGACGGCTCAATTTTTGGCGATCACTGCTCGCCGCTTTCTGACACCACTATCATGAGTGCCATTGCGACATCGTGTGATTATACTCACCATGTGAAGACACAATTTCCTTATGCGTTATTAGTAGGGACGGTGGCCATTGGCTTTGGCTATTTGCCCACCGCCCTTGGGTTACCGGGTTGGATAGCCTATCTTTTGGCGGCCCTCATCATGATCGGCATATTTATCACACTCGGCCGCCGAAAATCCCGACAATTCCCACTTTTTTCCAAGGCTAAAAGTAAAACAACTTAAGTAAGTTTTTAAAGCGTTGATAAAGTTGTTATTATCAACTCACCTTACCAATTATTCCCTCTCCCCCATGGGGAGAGAGGGTTAGGGTGAGGGGGTAAATGATTCTAGTAGCGAACTAAAATAGAATCTCAAAGAAAATAACCCCTCACCCCAGCCCTCTCCCCTTAAAGGGGAGAGGGAGAAGTACGTTTAAAATTGAAGTAAGGTGAACAGCTACCAAAGCAGAAACGGAAAAGACAAAGAACTCTCACCTCAGGCGCAGAACCGAGTATTTTTCGTTTATGCGAGGCGCAGCGCGAGTGAGCAGCAGATTTTATTGTAATAAATGAGCAGCGCGACAAGTGCTGCAACAAAGCAGAAACGGAAAAGACGACGATTCTGCACGGAAAAACGAAGGTTCTGTATGAAGTTTGCCTTAGAAGAAAGAAACAACTACCACATCAACAGCTACGAACCGGGTGAAATCTGCATCAATGGTCAAGCGTACGGGCACAGTGTGATCATCATACCGGGTGAAGCAATTGCGGCATGGCCACCCAACACATTAGCCGATTTAAAAGCAGCACATTTTACTGACATTAAAACTCATCAGCCTGAAGTCTTATTACTCGGCGTAGGTGAAACCTTGCGCTTCCCCTCACCGGAGCTCACTGCCCCACTGGCAGCACAAAAAATCGGCGTGGAGGTCATGGACACCCGTGCAGCCTGCCGCACCTTTAATTTGCTCATTGCCGAAGGCCGTAAAGTGGTCGCCGCATTAATCGTTTAACGAAAAACACACTCGACACCATGAAAAAATCACACTCATCCCAAACATTGGTCACCGGCCTCGCACTCTTTGCCATGTTTTTTGGTGCAGGTAATGTTGTTTTCCCCTTGCTCTTAGGGCGCTTTGCAGGTGATAGCAACGGCATTGCTATTTTAGGCCTATTGTTGACGGCCGTGATTATTCCGTTTGGCGGCGTAATCGCCATGGCACTTTATAAAGGGAACTATCTGAAATTTTTTTTCCGCACGGGCCGCGTGACGGGCACCTTATTAATTTTATTGGTGCTCGCATTGATCGGGCCGCTGGCAGGGATCCCCCGTACCATCAGTTTATCGGCATCGATGTTTGATTATGCTGTGACGCCCATTGAACTTTGGTGGTTTAATGCGATTGCGTGTTTACTCATCTTTTTATGTGCTATCAAGAAGAGCCGCTTAGTGCTTCTCGTGGGTTATGTGCTCACACCGCTTTTACTTATTTTCTTATTCTTAATTATCGGCGCGGGTCTATGGACAGCCACTGCTGCGGTCCCGATGGATCACAGTGCAGGTAGCCTCTTCTTACATGGTTTAAAAGAAGGCTATAACACCATGGACTTGCTGGCCGCCCTCTTCTTCTCAACGATCATTGTGAATACCATTCGCAGTCGCGCCCCTATCGAGGTACGTGATGACACGCGTTATCTGGCACGCACGGTAGCAAAAGCCAGCATCCTCGGGGCAACACTGCTCGCGCTTATCTACACGGGCATGTCGTATGTCAGCGCCTTTCATAGCCAAGACGCCAATATCGAAAGCATTGGCATTGATCAATTACTCGCGGCGATAGCCTTCACCGTACTGGGCAAAAACGCCGGTATCATTGCCTCGTTGATAACATCACTGGCCTGCTTAACCACAGCACTGACCCTCACCGCTGTGTTTGCGGATATGTTGCGCAAACACATTCTCAGCAACATTGGTTATGTGGGATGCGTGATCGTGACGCTGGTCATCGCTTACACCGTCAGCCTGCTGGGTTTTGCTGAGATTATCCGCCTGATTGCGCCAGTGCTGATCATCACTTACCCAGTCTATATCACGCTGTGCGTGTTCAATATCGGCCACCGCTTATGGAACATTAATACAATGAAAGTGCCGATGACCATCGTATTTGTGCTGTCGCTAGGTGCTTATTTGTTTTTCTAACACTATTTTTGACAGATTAAAGTAACTTATTGTATTTATTGAGTTATCTATTTTTAACACTCCATTTTAGCCGAAAATGGAGTGTTAATGCTCCATTTTCGGCTAACTTGGTGGATATACACTCCATTTTCAACTAAAATGGAGTGTATGTGGTACGACAGAAACATAAAATATCGAATCAAGAAAAGCTTGGAACGTGGGAAAAGCATTCTACTGCTAGGTCCGCGGCAAACAGGCAAAACTTCTCTTGTCAAATCATTTACACATGACGCAGCCTATAACTTCATCGATCCGCAGGTAAGGCAACGATTTGAACGCTCCCCTGGCAGCTTAATACCTGAAGTCGAAGCACTTGCCCAAATATCACCATCAAAACCGTGCCTCATTTTAGATGAGATTCAAAAAGTGCCTGAGCTAATGGATGCACTTCAGCTACTGATCGATAAAAATATCGCACAATTTATTATCACGGGTTCCTCTGCTAGAAAGCTCCAAAATTTATTGCCTGGGCGAGTCATTCGATATCAAATGGATCCGCTGACACTGCCTGAACTCACAAACTTTCAAAAAGGACTCAACTTCCTACTTGAAAATGGCACGCTACCTTATATTACGACACTCGATGACCCCACTGCTATTGAAGAAGAACTTGAAACGTATGTGACCACCTACCTCGAAGAAGAAATCCGCAAAGAAGCGCTTGTTAGAAACTTATCTGCTTTCACACAGTTTTTTAATTTAGCATGTATTGATTCTGGCAATCTGGTAAATTTTAGGAAGCTCTCACAAGAAATAGGCATTGCTCATACGACCATCGCAGAATATTATCGTATTTTAGAAGACTGCATGGTTGCAGAACGATTTGAGCCTATTACAAAAACTGCAACACGGCGACGATTAACAAAATCACCTAAGTATTTGTTATTTGATCTTGGGGTTCGTCGTGTTGGTGCAGGCGAAGGCACACGCTTATCACAACGCAAAATGGCTGAAATCTTTGAGCAATGGGTAGGATTAGAGCTGCGGCGCTTAACACGTACTGCAGGACATGCCACAAGCGTGCACTTCTGGCGTGCTCATGATGGCCCAGAAGTTGACTGGGTGTTACAGCTCCCCGATCGATATATTCCTATCGAAGTAAAATGGACTGACACGCCTAAATTGAATGACGCACGTCACTTAAGTTTGTTTATGAAAGAATACCCAAACACACCCCGCGCCTACATCATCTGTCGTGCACCCAAGCCACTACTGCTATCGGAAAATATCATGGCACTCCCATGGCAGGAGTTGGTATCTGTATGCTCAGAAATAAAATGTTGATTGAGCACAAGCCAACGTTTTTTCCAGACAAAATAAAACGCTCATATCAACCCTCCCGGAAAAAGCATGGAAAACCATCTGACACTAAAAAAGCTCACTTTTTCAGGAAAATAAATGTCATAAAACTAACTTAAAAATGGCTCTTTTTTTTAAAGGCTGATCTCAATCTTTTGGAATGATTCATATTCATTCCTGAATGTTGCCCCTCAAGGTTGAGAGCAGCCTTTTAAGCCTAGATTTAAATTAGCAAGTGCTGGGTCGACTGTGCAAAGTTAAGTTCATCAAAGTAGTTCATAAAAATTATCCTTAAGCGTCTTCTACAAAACAACCATGTTCGCACTCGGAGGAGTCGTTTTTCCTTTCCCTCCACCTTCTTCTTTGTAAAATTTACGTTTCTTATAAAACTTATAGACCGTGTACAAGATCCCAAAAAAGGAGCCCGTTATACTCAAAGCAATCGCTGCCACTTCACCGTCTGTTAAGCCTGACTCCTTACCAGAAGTGACTTTTAACTGAAAAACATCTGTCACTTCTCCTCCAAACTCATCATTCACCGTGACCTCAATATTAAGGGTGCCACGATCGTCTGCCGTAGGTGTTCCGCTGAAGCTGCGAGTTGCATTTGCAAACACAAGCCAAGCAGCATTGCTTGGCAAACTAGCACAATATTGGGTGAATCGACTGTCTACCCAGGGCAAGTAAAGAATAATAAAATTATTTCATCACTAACACTTAGCATGTAAGACGCAATGCAAAAGAAAATTCTCGCTGCTTTAATCTGCCACTGGCCTACAAACTCAACACTTCCTTCACAAAGGGCACGGTGAGCTTGCGCTTGGCGGCAAGGGAGGCGTTATCGAGCGTGTCTAGCACAGCAAATAAAGCACGCATATCACGTGAAACGCGGCGCAGCAGGAAGGCGCCGACGGTAGGCGAAATATACAAGCCACGTGCTTTTGCACGCAGCTGCAGGGCAGCCAATTTATCTTCGTCTGGTAAGGGGTTTAACATTAAGACTAAGCCTGCCGTGAGGCGTGACTGCAGATCAGCAAGCTTGATCGCAAGCTGTGCGGGCGGCACATTGGACGAAATAATCAGCTGGCTGGCGGCCGCCTGCAATTGATTGTAAAGATGAAATAAGGCTTCTTCCCAATCGGCTTTGCCTGTCATCGCCTCCACATCATCAATACACACCAACGAAAAACCCGATAAATCTTGCAACCAAGCGGGGGTGAGGGTTTCATGCTCTGCAAAAGGCAAATAGATGGCTGTGCCACCTTGCTCTTGAACGCTGTGACAAGCCGCTTGCAGTAAATGCGTACGACCACTGTGCACCGGCCCTGAAAGATAAACAAAGCGCTCGCCCGTGCCTTGTGCGGCAGCTTGCACAGCCTGATAAGTCGCTTGGTTAGCTTCACCGGGGAAAAAATTGCTGAAGACGGCGTCGTCACGCAATCGAATGGGAAGAGGAAGCTGCTGTTCAAGGGGCATACTGCCGCCCTACGAAGGTGACCAGCGGTAATGTATGACGAATGATTGATCGGCAAGTGTCATGGTACTCATGTCATCATCACCCTCTTCTTCGTCGTCCTCATCATCGTCGATAAAAGAAAATATACTGTCTGATACGGTGTCATTTCGGGTGGTGACTAATAAGTCATCGATGCTGACAGCCTGGTTTAATGTATTTTCATCACCTTGTAGCATGGCTTCAAATCGCAAGGCGTCTGGGGTCACTTGCACCAGTTTTAATGCAGAAAGCGGCGAGAGCGTACTTAAATAAGCCGTCACCGCGGCATAATCTTTTGCTTGGCGTATGTCTGAAATCACTATTTGCGCAGGCTGCGCCGTTAAATTTTGTTGGGCTAACGTATAGTGCGCTGCTAAGTTATCGGCAGCCGTATCAATACCCGCTGCAACAATATCGATTAAGTGATCGCTGCTGTTTTCCCAGTTGGTCACTTGCCGGCCCTGATATAAAGACCAACGCGCATGCCACACGCCACGATGACCGGCATAAATAGCGGCGGTTAAAATGGCATCACTGGCATAACGTTGCGAAGCCGCTCGCGTCACTTCCGCAAACTGTCCCCAGATATCACTCACATTCACTTGCGAGGTATCTTCCAAATCCATCAGGGGAAGCAACAAAGGCAGACCACGGCGTTCAGCATGTTGCCGTAGCATATCCGCCATCTCATCACGTGAGCTAATAATGTCACGCTCGCCTTCATCTTCCAGTGCAAGCCAGACTAACGTGCCCGGCCGGTTTTGGCCCCACAGTCCCACACCGCGGTCACGCAGTGCTTGGTTCACCATTTGGCGATCAAACCCCACGTCTAGCACGGTATATTGGCCCACTGTATCGGCATCAAGCCACCAGGCTTGGTACTGGCTATCGTATTGTTGATAGGCATAGTATTGCGTGAAGTGAGAGGCAGGCGGCAGTGGCTCACCTTGCAAGGTGTGCAGCACATTGGCATCGCCGCTGAGCTTGATAAGCACCTCTTCAAAAGCGCGGTTAATTGAATCAGCGCGCGCTTCTGTAGACTGATCACTCACAAGTACTTGCGTCTCATACAAGCCTGAAACCTGATCCGCCCAGGCAGGAGCGGCAACCACCCCCATCCACATCACAAGTAAGCTACTGATTAATCTGTTCATTTTGCTTTATGCCGTTACTGGCCTGACCGGCCTTTTTTATGTATTTTCCTATTATTGCATAATACCTGCCCCTTGTTAAAATGCTTAATATGAATGCACCTAAGTCCCCTAATTCGCACCCCGATAATCACCCTGCTTCTTCTCTGACTTACCGCGATGCCGGCGTGGATATTGAAGCCGGTAACCGCCTGGTTGAGGCCATTAAAGGCGTTGCCAAACAAACAAAGCGGCCTGAAGTCTTAACAGGCCTCGGCGGTTTTGCGGCCCTGTTTGAGCTCCCGGTTCACCGTTATGAGCAACCCGTATTGGTCTCCGCCACCGATGGCGTGGGCACCAAATTAAAACTGGCTCTGGCCCTGGGCAAACACGACACCTTAGGGATTGATTTGGTCGCCATGTGCGCTAACGATCTGGTGGTCGTCGGTGCAGAGCCTTTATTTTTCTTGGATTACTATGCCACGGGCAAATTAGATGTGGCTGTCGCGGCAGATGTGATCAAAGGCATTGGTGACGGTTGCCAGCAAGCCGGCATGTCGTTGATCGGCGGGGAAACCGCAGAAATGCCGGGCGTCTATACCGGCCACGATTATGACTTGGCCGGCTTTTGCGTCGGTGTCGTCGAGAAACAGCGTATTATCGATGGCAAACACGTCACACCGGGCGATGTATTAATTGGGCTCGCATCAAGCGGCCCACACTCCAATGGCTATTCGCTTATTCGAAAAATTATTGAGCACGCCGGCGCCAATCTCGATGCGCCCTTTGCGGATGACGACAACAAAACATTAGGTGAGTGTTTGCTGGCGCCCACTAAAATTTACGTCAAAGCCTTACATTCGCTTTTGCAAGAAATGCCGGTACACGCCATGGCGCATATCACAGGTGGCGGCTTACTCGAAAACATTCCACGTGTTTTGCCTGCACACACACAAGCCGTGATTAATGCAACAGCATGGCAACGCCCCGCCATTTTTGATTGGCTACAAACACAAGGTAATGTGGCAAATGAAGAAATGTTTCGTACATTTAATAATGGTATTGGTATGGTGCTTTGCGTGGCACAAGAAAATGCGAAAGCCTGTTGCGAACATTTAAATCAACTCGGTGAACAAGCCATGCCGATTGGCCACATTGCGCCAAGCAGCGACGCGACACCGCAGGTGATTATCCAATCATCATGACTGAGAAGCCCACTGCTATCGTCGTACTTATCTCTGGAAGCGGCAGCAATCTGCAAGCGATTATCGATGCGGTGGTCCAAGGTGACATCAACGGTCAGATCAGCGCCGTTATTAGCGACGTACCCGATGCGTATGGCTTAACACGTGCAAAGCAAGCTGATATACCTGCCATCGCCGTCACACCAAAAGACTATGCTGACAAAGCGGCTTTTAACCGCGCTTTGAGTGATACCGTTGCACACTACCAACCTGATTTAATCGTACTTGCCGGGTTTATGCGTATTTTAGATAGCGCATTCGTCAAGCAGTATCATGGCCACATGATCAATATCCATCCTTCTTTGTTGCCCAAATACCGCGGGCTCGATACCTATCGGCGTGCGCTGGAAGCCGGCGATCAACAACACGGCGTCACCGTGCATTTTGTGAGTGACGAACTCGATGGTGGGCCGATGATTGCACAAACGGCCTTCCCTGTGGAACCAGGCGATACAGAAGAAAGCCTACAACAACGCGGGCAAGCGCAAGAACACATACTTTACCCCAACGTCATCCGTTGGTTTTGTGATGGGCGATTACAGCTTGCCGATGATGGTCACGTTTATTTAGACGGAGAACGTGTACCATGCTAAATGCGATTTGGGTGGGTTTAATTATTACCGCCGTCATCTTCGGCGCCATCAATGGCCGGATCCCCGACGTCGTGGCAGCGGTCACCGATTCAGCAATGTTTGCATTTGAATTAGCATTAGGCCTCGCGGGTGTCATGATCTTGTGGATGGGCTTGATGAAAATAGCCGAACATGCTGGCCTCATTCTTGCCCTCGCCCGTAGCTTAAAACCACTCATGCGTCGTTTATTTCCCGATGTGCCCGTTGATCATCCTGCCATGGGTTCCATGGTGATGAATATGTCTGCCAATATGTTTGGATTGACGAATGCCGCTACGCCACTTGGCTTGCGCGCCATGGCTGATTTAGAAAAACTCAACCCCAACCCTGGCACCGCCACCAATGCCATGTGTACTTTTCTGGCAATCAATACGTCGAGCATTCAATTGATCCCCATGACGGCTATTATTTATTTAGCGGCCGCCGGCAGTGCTAATCCAACCAGTGTGATCACCACCTCTTTAATCGCGACTATCTTCTCGACAACGGCCGCATTGATCACCGTCAAAGCATTAGAAAAAACACGACGCTTTCGCTTACCGGCCACCCCCACCCTGCCCTCACAAGCGCCGTCAGACACACCGCCCCCACAAGCACCCACTGGGGAGGCGGCATCATGAATGTTGAAATCATCAGCAGCGCTATTTCAAACGGGCTATTCCTGCTGCTGGTGGCCGGTATTCCCGCGTACGCTTATTTACGCAAAGTCAAAGTGTATGAAAGCTTTATTGAAGGGGCCAAAGAAGGCTTCCCGATTCTATTGAAAGTCATCCCACACCTTATCGCGATGTTGGTGGCGATCGGGATGTTGCGCGCTTCTGGCGCGTTTGAAACGCTCTCTAAGTGGTTGGCACCTGCCCTCAGTGCCATCGGCATGCCAGCCGAAACGCTACCACTTGCTTTAGTGCGCCCTTTTTCAGGCAGTGCCGCCAATGGCGTGATGGCAGAGTTGATCACCACACACGGCGGGGATGCCTTTATCTCTAAAGTCGCCGCCACCATGATGGGCAGCACCGAAACCACTTTCTATGTGGTTGCAATTTACTTCGGCGCCGTGGGCATTAAACGTACCCGTCATGCGATTCCAGCGGGTTTGGTATCGGATCTGGTCGGCGTGATTGCCGCGGTACTCGTCTGCCGCTGGGTGTTTTTGTAATATACAAAAAAGGCGGCCAACAGGCCGCCTTTAACACATAGCGCGCTTGGTTTTTAGGTGGTGGGTAAGGTCACACCACGTTGACCTTGGTATTTGCCGCTACGATCTTTATACGACTCTTCACACACTTCAGCGGCTTCAAAAAAGACCATTTGGGCCACACCTTCATTCGCATAAATTTTAGCAGGTAACGGGGTGGTGTTTGAAAACTCGAGTGTTACATGCCCTTCCCATTCTGGCTCCAGCGGGGTCACGTTCACGATGATACCGCAACGCGCATACGTTGATTTGCCTAAACAAATCGTTAACACATTGCGGGGAATACGAAAGTATTCCAGCGTGCGCGCCAAGGCAAACGAGTTGGGTGGAATAATGCACTCATCTCTCTGCACATCAACAAAGCTGCTTTCATCAAAGTTTTTAGGATCAACCACTGCAGAATTAATATTTGTGAATATCTTAAATTCATTCGCGCAACGCACATCATAGCCATAACTCGATGTACCGTACGAAATCACACGCTCACTATGATGCCGCACTTGCTTAGGCTCAAAAGGTTCAATTAAGCCATGTTGCTCCGCCATGCGACGGATCCACTTATCTGATTTAATGCCACTCATCGGATATCCTCAATATTAATTAGTTGAAACAACAACGTTAGGGAATTTACTGGTATAGTCGCGCGGACGCAAGGCCAATGTCGCGGCTGTCTGCCGCGCCAACGCAAGATACGCGGCAGCAATGTCGCTATCAGGCTCTGCTGCAACAATCGGGGTACCCGCATCACTGTGCTGGCAAATACGCGCATCTAGCGGTAACTGCCCCAGCAGCTTGATACCATGCTCCCGCGCCATTTGCTCAGCCCCACCTTGACCAAAAATCGCAGACGCATGACCACAATTATCGCAGAGATGCGTGCTCATATTTTCGACCATGCCTAACACGGGAATATCGACTTTTTCAAACATCTTAATCGCACGCTGTACATCGGCTAACGCGATATCTTGCGGGGTGGTGACCACCACCGCGCCGCTCACGGGAATTTTTTGGGCAAGCGTAAGCTGAATATCGCCTGTGCCAGGCGGCAGATCAATAATCAAATAATCCAACTCAGACCAATCTGTATCATTAAACAACTGCTGCAGCGCACCACTCACCATTGGCCCACGCCAAATCATCGCCGCTTCAGTATCGACTAAATAACCGATAGAGATCAACTCAATGCCATGGCGCTTTAACGGCTGAAAGCGTTTGTCTTGCACAGCAGCTTTTGCAGGCTCACCAAACATGTGCGGTTGGCTCGGGCCATAGATATCAGCATCGAGTAACCCCACCGCCGCGCCTTCTTTTGAAAGTGCCAAAGCGAGGTTCGCTGCCACGGTCGACTTACCGACGCCGCCTTTACCGGAACCGACTGCAATCACGTTTTTAATGCGCTTAGAAGCTTGCAGGCCTTTTTGTACTTGATGACGATGAATCATGCCGTTTTCTCTAGAAACTGATTACCGAAATTATATCACGGACCGCTTTCAGTCTACGAACTCAATTTGGAAGGCCGAGCAGGCACCAAACCCGCAATTCAACTTGACAAGCCTGTGTGCAACTGTATATAAGAAACCCTTTGAATTAAATAAGAAAATATGTCACGCAACATTTTAGTCACCAGCGCCTTGCCCTACGCCAATGGTGATATTCACATTGGGCACCTTGTTGAATACATTCAAACAGACATTTGGGTGCGCTTTCAAAAGCTGCGCGGCAATCGCTGTCTTTATCTCTGTGCGGATGACGCCCACGGCACGCCAATTATGCTGAGCGCAGAGGCACAAAACATCACCCCCGACGCGCTGATTAAAGACGTACAAGCCCGGCACGAGCACGACTTTGCTGATTTTTTAATTGAGTTCGATAATTTTTACACGACACACTCCGATGAAAATCGCACGCTCTCTGAAAATATTTACCGACACCTACGCGATAATGGTGATATTGAAACACGCACCATTGAGCAGGCGTTTGATGCAGAAAAAGAAATGTTTTTGCCCGATCGTTTTGTCAAAGGGGAATGCCCACGATGCGGCACAGCCGATCAATATGGCGATAACTGTGAACACTGCGGTGCAACGTACTCACCCGCCGATCTCAACAACCCCATTTCGGTGCTCTCAGGCACGCCACCGATCACAAAAGACTCTGAACATTTTTTCTTTAACTTAGCAAAATACCAACCCATGCTGGAAGACTGGTTAGCCAGTGGTCATTTGCAGCCCGCGGTCGTTAACAAATTAAAAGAATGGTTTGCGACCGGTTTAAACCCCTGGGATATTAGCCGCGATGCACCCTATTTTGGTTTTGAGATCCCAGATGCACCCGGTAAATATTTTTATGTGTGGTTAGATGCGCCGATTGGCTACATGGCCAGCCTGAAAAACATGTGCGCACAACGTGACGATATCAAATTTGACGACTATTGGCGCAGCGATGCCGACACGGAGCTTTATCACTTTATCGGCAAAGACATTATTTACTTTCATGCGCTTTTTTGGCCTGCGATATTAAAAGCCGCTGGTTACCGCGCACCCACAGCCATTTTTGCACACGGATTTTTAACGGTGAATGGCCAGAAGATGTCAAAGTCGCGCGGCACCTTTATTAAAGCGCGCACCTACCTTGAACACCTTGATCCCGAATATTTGCGGTATTATTTTGCGGCGAAGCTCAACAGCGGTATCGATGACTTAGATTTAAATTTTGAAGATTTTATGCAGCGGATCAATGCTGACTTGGTGGGAAAAGTGGTGAATATTGCCAGTCGCTGTGCCGGGTTTATTACCAAACACTTTGATGGCAAGCTCGCAGACAGCTGCAGCGAGCCAGAATTACTCCGTGATTTAGTCAGCGCAGGCGAGTCGATTGCTGAATTGTATGAAACACGTGAATACAGCCATGCTATTCGTGACATCATGGCGCTTGCCGATCGCACAAATCAATACATCAATGATAAGGCGCCGTGGCAGTTAATAAAATTAGAAGGGAATGAAAAAGAAGTACAAGAAATTTGCAGTGTGGGGTTAAATTGTTTTCGTTTAATTATGTTGTATCTAAAACCGGTTTTACCGAAAACCGCGGCCAACAGTGAGGCCTTTTTAAATATCGAGCCGATGACCTGGGCGGCACGTGGCGAATTGTTGATTGACCATGCTATTCATCCTTTTAAGCCTTTGTTGCAGCGTATTGATCAAAAGCAGGTGGCGGAGTTGTCTGGCGCGGACGTGTCTCAGCAGTAGATAATGACCCCCTCACCCCAACCCTCTCCCCTTGAAGGGGAGAGGGAGTAGATCCGCTAGACAGATCTATTTCTAGATAAGCAAAAATTAAGTCATATGACTTTCTGAGTTTTGCTGTTTTTTTAAAGACACCAGGCCTTGAATGTTATTCACACAAAAGAACCACCTTATTGTAGAGAGTCACCCATTGACAGAGCCGTACGAACCAGGGAGGCCAAGAGAGCTCGTAGAAAAAGCACTACTAGGATAAGTGCTGGCAGTACTGTAAGAAGTATTAGAACCCCTGCTCCCGGCAACACCTTTTTTCAACAACGCCTTCTCCTCATCAATCTCTTCTTCCACCAACGCGTATTTTTGTGTCAAATCGGCAAAAGCAGACGCGTAAGTAGCCAACCCCAAAGCGTTCGTAAAGTGGCTATGCAGCGCCGCGCTTGCACGCACAAAGTTGCGCTCGGACTTCTTGAGCGCTGCGTGGGTGCCGTGCCGCTGCATCTCCTGCTGAATACCTTGAGCCACCTTCTTCAACAGGGTGTTGAGAAAAGACGCCATCTTTGAGTTGCCTGTCGTCTTTGTGACGAAGTTCGGCCTGCCCGCTGCTTTTTCGGCAAGCTGGTACGACTTCACGCACAGCGCCAGTTCTTCTTGGGTGAGGCTGCTCAGGTTGTCCAGTGCCTCGTCCATGCCGGAGAGGAGCACCAGCAGCCGCGCCTTGTCTTCGTCAAACCAAACCGCCCACCAAAACGCACAGAACTGCACCGGGAGCCCCGTTACCATGAACACACCGTGGCTGTTCACTTGAATGCATCCCACGATGATGATCCAAAAGAGCACGCGACGAGAAGCGGTATGCTCACCGTAGTACTCCAGCATCAGGATAGACATCGCTGAGTAGGAAAAGATGGCGCACAGGAGCAAAAAGATGGCAATGCTCACAAAGCACGTACGACTGAACCCGCCGCCGTACCATGCAGGCGGCATGTCTCGGCCAAACCGGGCACGCCCAGGGCCACCGAACAGAAGGTCACGCCACATGCGCCACTTACCCGAGCCGACTCGCCACGCAAAGTAGACATTGAGCATCGCGGCCACCATCACCAGAATGGCAACCAAGCCTCCCAGTGTTTCGTTGACCTCTGTCATTATCTCCAACGCGCCCAGCAGGCTGTCTTGGTACAGGGTCGGCCACAACGAACCCGCAGCGGCAATGCCCGAGGCGATGATCAAAGCCACGGGCATCCAGGGGCTGGCAGCAATCAAGGTCACAAAGATCGCCAGCGCAAGCCATTCTCCACCCGCGCCGTCTGCTGCCTCCACCATGGTCCAGACCGCAATCTCTAGCAGCAGGGCAGCCACGAGCAGCGCAATCGCGGTGGTGCTGCGGAAGAGCACTTTCCAGTCACGCGCTTGCGCGACCTCCTCATCAGATGAGTCTGGCGCGTACTGCTCCCAAAGGGTTCTGAAAGCTGCTTTGATGTTTGTGTCGTCGTTTGATGCAAAGGCCGTCTCAAGCGGCGCGAGCCGGTCTTTGAGTTGCGTCGGGTTGTCTTGGTAGTCAAGCCGCATCTTGTGAATGCACCACCTCCAGGCTTCCAAATATTTGGTGAAGTCCAGAAAGTCGCCCGACGCCGAAGATTGCAACTCGTTCTGCTTTGACCAAAGCGCCAGCCAAGCGTACCGCACGAAGATCCAGAGGGTGTAGATCTCCGGGTGTTCGACCAAGTCCACGCAAGCGTTGAGCATCAAGGGCCACTGGGAACCGGCCGCCACAAAGGGGGACTCCAGACTCTGAACAAACGACGACCAAGCGCTCTTGCCTCCCGTGTCACTGCTACTCGCGAGGAGCAGCCCGGCGGAGCTTGAATCATCATCCGGGCTGAAGTCCGCCAGGAAGTAAAAGGGCACACTGGAGGCAATCGGGGCGAAAAGCAAAAACGCCCAGACGTACCAGGCTTTTGGCTCCCGCACAAATCTCAGCGACTTGAATGATGAAAACAGCCGCACAATCGCTAAGAAGGAGTTCGAACCGAGCACCCAGGTCAGACTGCCGTTGATGATCCGCGAAGACCAGCTGATCACCAGCCGGGCCCCCCACATGCCGAAAAACTCCACCAGGAAAAAGAACTGCGCCCGCTCCTCGTGACCATAGTCATCCGCCAGTCCACCGAAGATAGCGGTGATAGCGATGTAGACAATGAGCATGGCCACAATGCGCGTACACAACATGTACCAAAAGCCATTGACTCCCCACCAGCCACTCCAGAAAAGGTTGTGTCCCAACCAGTTTTTGGTGTCAAGCCGCTGGTACCTCTCGTGCACCGGGGCAATGACGCACTCGGCGAAGAGATCCGCGTAGGGATCAGGGGCAGGCAACGCCTCGACGCCATTAACAGCAGGGCGAAGCAGCTTCGCTTTCAGGTCACCAGGGGAAGCTTCCTCGTCTTCTTCCTGCTCTTCCTGGCTATCAGAGAACTCTTCCTCTTCTTCCTGCTCCTCCTGACTATCATCTCCCACGCGCGCAGCAGGAGGCAGCTTCTTCACCTCCGTAAGGGGGGTCCCACCCCCTTCATCGCCTTTCCCATCATGCCTGCGCTTGTCGTCATGCGATTTGAAGGGCATCTCTTTTTTTGAGCAATAAAATGCTTATTGAAGTAGTTGTTGGATTATTTCAGTTCAACACCTCTATCTATATGGGGTAACATCTCCATGTAATTCATCTAACAAAGAGCTCAAAAAGAATAACGCATTGTTATTTAAGTAGATTTATTTTTTATTTAATAAGGAGTCATCAGATTAGAAATCACTTACGGGAGAAAAAAGTAAGTTAACTTTATTTTTCGATCGGATTAAATATAAATTAAGTTAATAAACTAATTTTAAGCTCCTCCCAAGCACCCCTTATTCCCGGTATACTTATTGCGCTTAACACAAGACACACATGACACCATGTCTGACTACTTACTTATCCTCATCGCCACCGCACTGGTCAATAACTTTGTACTGGTAAAATTTTTAGGCCTGTGCCCCATCATGGGGGTATCTAAAAAGGTTGATACTGCGGTGGGCATGTCGCTTGCCACCGCGTTTGTGCTGACTCTGACCGCCATCATGAGCTACTTGGTCAACACCTATCTGCTCATCCCCTTAGGTCTTGAATACCTGCGCATCATTGCGTTTATTTTGCTTATCGCTGGCGTGGTACAACTCACTGAAATGGTATTAAACAAAACCAATCCGCTTTTGTATCAAGTGCTCGGCATTTATTTACCACTCATCACCAGCAATTGCGCGGTATTGGGCCTGGCCTTATTGAATGTGCAAGCACAGCACAGCTTTATAGGCGCCATTGTGTATGGCCTCGGCACGGCAGCAGGCTTTGGCTTAGTACTGATATTATTTGCCGCATTGCGCGAGCGTTTAGTGGCCGCCGATGTGCCACTGCCCTTTCGCGGCTCTGCTATTGCGTTGGTGACCGTGGGGCTCATGGCGCTGGCGTTTATGGGTTTTGCGGGACTCATCAAAGGATGAGAAAATAACACGCGATGACAGCCAACATTCTGATTGCCATATTCACCTTCGCGCTGCTTGCACTGCTGCTGGGCAGTGCGTTGTGCTTTGCGGCAAAACGTTTAAAAGGCGATCGCAACGCGCTGGTTGAGCAGATCAACGCTATCTTGCCGCAAACACAATGTGGGCAATGCGATTATGCAGGCTGCCGCCCTTACGCAGCAGCGATTGCACAAGGCGAGGCGATAAATAAATGCCCACCCGGTGGTGAGGCAACGATTCAAGCGTTAGCCAATTTGCTAGAACAAGAAGCAGTGCCCTTAAATACGGAACATGGCACACATGAAGCCCCGCAAGTAGTGATTATCCGCGAAGACGATTGCATTGGCTGCACCTTATGCATTCAAGCCTGCCCGGTAGATGCGATTGTCGGCACCGCAAAACAAATGCACACCGTTATCACCGACGCATGCACCGGCTGCAAACTGTGCTTGCCGCCTTGCCCGGTAGACTGTATTGATTTAACCCAGCGGGTAGCGGCATGAGCATACCTACGCTCACCCCTTTTCCAGGTGGCCTGCTGCTACCTGCCCATAAAGAAAACGCCACACAATCACCCATTATCAACGCCGCCATGCCTCAGCGGCTGATTTTTCCGCTGCAATACCCTGCGCAACAGCATCACACCGTGCCAGCGGTGCCGCAAGTAAGTGTCGGCGACACCGTGTTAAAAGGCCAATGCATTGCTCAAGGCGACACACCCAATACATCTTGCATTCCGGTGCACGCCTCAACATCAGGCACGGTGATGGCCATTGAAGATCATCCTGTGCCGCACCCCGATGACACACACACCCGTTGTATTATCGTAGAACCCGATGGACAAGATAAGTGGATAACGCGTAAAAAAGCGGATGTCACGACACTCGATAACGATGTTATCTTCGATCGCATTGCACAAGCCGGCATTATTGGCCAAGGCGGCGCAGGCTTTCCTTGCATCGATAAATTACACAGCCAGGATAAGGCGATACACACACTGATTATTAACGGCGCAGAATGCGAGCCCTACATCTGTTGTGATGACAGTTTGATGCGCGAGCGCGCTGACACTATCATCGAAGGCACGCGTATTTTACAGCAGCTGCTAAAACCAGAGCACTGTTATCTTGCCATTGAAGATAATAAACCCGACGCCATTGCGGCTGTGCAGAAAGCGGCTAAAGACACCGCCATTGATATTATTGTTGTGCCCACACGCTACCCTATTGGCGGCGAATTACAATTGATCCAAACCTTAACCGGCCAAGAAGTGCCCAGTGGCAACAACCCAACAGACATTGGCATTTTATGCCATAACGTGGGCACCGTGGCCGCTGTCTATCACGCCGTTGCGTTAGATGAACCCAGTCTCTCGCGTATTATCACGCTCACAGGCGACAGTTTAGATAAGCAAGGTAATCTAGAGGTATTGATCGGCACGCCCATTGATAGCTTACTCGATGAAATGGGTGTAAACCGCGACACCTTGTCACAGGTCATCATGGGTGGCCCGCTCATGGGATTTGCCGTGCACGACCTTAACAGCCCTGTTTTAAAAACGACGAATTGCCTCATTGCCGCCACACGTGAGGCGCTCCCGCCTCCAAAAGCTGAAATGCCGTGCATCCGCTGTGGCCGCTGCGAGCCGGTTTGCCCGGCAAGCCTGTTGCCGCAACAACTCTATTGGTATGCACGCGACAACGATGCTAAAGCTCTCACAGAATATAATCTATTTGATTGCATTGAGTGTGGTGCTTGCGCGTATGTTTGCCCTAGCCATATTCCGCTGGTAGATTATTACCGCAAGAGCAAGCACCATCTTCGGCAAGCAGCCGATGAAAAAGCACGTGCTGACAAAGCCAAACAACGCTTTGATGCACGAGAAAAGCGTTTGGTAGAACAGGCCGCCGCACGCGATGCACGTAAACAAGGCGGCGACAAGCAATCTGCGATTGCCGCCGCCATTGCACGCGCCAAAGCAAAGGACGCTAAATGAATTACACAACACACTCCCCCACCCCGCATACGCACACGCCGGGTAACGTGAACCAGTTTATGAGACAAGTGCTGCTTGCCATGCTCCCCGGCGTGGTGGTGTTGCATTATTTTTTTGGTGCAGGGGTGCTGTTTAATGTTTTTGTGGCCATGGCGGTCGCGTTGGCCGCTGAGGCGTGGATGTTGCGCCTGCGTAAAAAACCCATGCGTTTGTTTTTATCAGATTGCAGCGCACTCATCACCGCCGCCTTAATTGCTGTTTCTTTACCGGTTGGCGTACCCTGGTGGTTGGTCGCGGTGGGTGCCTTTTTTGCAATCGTTATCGTGAAGCACCTTTATGGGGGCTTAGGGCAAAACGTATTTAACCCTGCGATGGCCGCTTATGCGCTCTTGCTAGTCGCCTTTCCCATGCAGATGACCAGTTGGCCTGCACCCGCGGGTGAATTTCATGCCGCCCCCAGCTTTGTTGAAAGCCTGCGTTTATTTTTGGGGTTAGCAAGTAGCGACATAAACGCGATTGATGCGATGAGCGCCGCCACGCCGCTGGATACTTTAAAAATAGAGGTGAATTTAGGCTATACCGCACCGGAGGCGATGACCCAACTGCATTGGGGCGCTTGGCAGTGGCTCAATCTTGCCTGGTTGGTGGGCGGCGTTTATTTGCTGCTCAAACGCATTATTCGTTGGTACATCCCCGTCAGCATGCTCGCCGGCATGCTTGTTGTCGCCAGCCTCTTTTATTTTATCGCCCCCGATCGCGTGGCCGCCCCACCCTTTTATTTATTCAGCGGCGCGACGATGATCTGCGCCTTTTTCATTGCCACCGATCCGGTGACCGCCGCCACCTCACCCAAAGGGCAAATAATTTACGGCGCAGGCATTGGGATCTTACTCTATTTAATCCGCGTGCTCGGCGGCTACCCCGATGGCGTGGCGTTTGCCGTGCTCTTGATGAATCTCACCGTTCCCACTATCGATTATTACACCAAAACACGTGTTTACGGGCACCCTGCATCATGACCACATTACGTCGCGTATTATTATTAGCGTTTCTGGCGGCGGCTGGCACCGCATTGGTTGCCACGCTGCATCACTACACGCAAGATCGCATTGCCTATAACCAAGAAGCGTGGCGTATCGAGCAGCTCGAGCAGATCATCGATCCTGCGCGTTATGATAATGACTTGCTCTTGGATACCCTCACACTCCATGATCCTGAACTGCTTGGCGCAGAGCCTGTCACCGCCTACCGGGCTTATCGAGATGGCGAACCCACTGCCATTATCCTTACCGCCGTGACACCCCGAGGCTATAACGGTAACATCACTTTATTCATTGGGATCAGCATCGATGGTGACATCACGGGCGTGCGCGTGATAGCGCATCAAGAAACCCCTGGCTTAGGCGACCGCGCTGAAATTGGTAAGAGCAATTGGATTAAACAATTTGATGGCACCTCGCTCACACAACCCACACTGCCGCGCTGGGGCGTGAAAAAAGACGGCGGTGACTTTGACCAAATCACCGGTGCCACCATCACCGCGCGCGGGATCACAGAAGCCGTGCAACATGCGCTGATTTACGTTGAGCAACACCAAGATGCGCTGTGGGAGACACCATAAAAATGCAATATAAAAACATTGCAACACAAGGTTTGTGGCAAAATAATCCTGCACTCGTGCAGTTGCTCGGGTTGTGCCCGCTGCTGGCGATCACCAATACCGCCATCAATGGATTGGCGCTAGGCTTGGCAACCACGTTAGTGCTTGCCGGCACCAACACAACGGTGTCGCTCACACGCCGCATGATTGCCCCTGAAATTCGTCTGCCTGCCTTTGTGATCATCATCGCCTGTTTTGTCACGGCGCTGGAGCTCACCACGCACGCTTTCTTTTATGGTTTATATTTGAGCCTAGGTATTTTTCTCGCCTTAATCACCACCAATTGCGCCATCATCGGGCGCGCCGAAGCCTTTGCATCAAAAAACGCCTGCTTACCTGCATTTTTTGATGGTGTGATGCATGGTATTGGCTTTACGATTGTATTGGTGTTGCTCGGCGGCATGCGCGAACTGTTAGGCACAGGTAAAATACTGACCGATGCCAATTTATTATTTGGTGAGCGGGCAAGCAGCTGGTCCATCACCTTATTTTCAAATTACCCTGACTTTTTATTTGCGCTGCTGCCACCCGGTGCCTTTATTGCATTAGGCTTGCTCCTGGCGCTTAAAAATTGGATTGACTCGAAAATGCAGCAACGTGCAAGCGTTGCCAAGCAACAAACCACTTCTTCCACCACAAACACATCAAGCACACCCGCATGAACGCCAAAAAACGCTTTGAAATTTTCAGCCGCTTCCAAGAAGCCAACCCCGAACCCACCACTGAGCTACGGTTTGAGAGCCCCTTTGAATTGCTAATTGCGGTGATCTTATCGGCGCAAGCCACCGACGTGAGCGTGAATAAAGCCACGAAAACGCTGTACCCAGTGGCCAATACCCCCAGCGGTTTGCTCGCGCTTGGCGAAGCAGGTTTAAAGCAACATATTAAAAGTATTGGACTTTTTAACAGCAAAGCCAAACACATCATGCAAACCTGCCACATTTTGCTCGAAAAATTTGATAGCGAAGTACCCAATAATCGTGCCGATTTAGAGAGCTTGCCCGGCGTTGGCCGCAAAACGGCCAATGTTGTACTCAATACGGCTTTTGGCGAACCCACCATGGCAGTGGATACCCATATTTTCCGCGTCTCCAACCGCACGCATATCGCCCCCGGCAAGACCGTGCTGGCCGTGGAAAAAGCCCTGCTCAAAAACGTGCCTGAACCCTTTATGCAGCACGCCCACCACTGGCTGATTCTGCATGGCCGCTATGTCTGCCTGGCCAGAAAACCGCGCTGTTATGAGTGCTTAATTTCGGATCTCTGTGAATTTAAAGATAAAAATTTTATAAAATAAGGTGGCTTTTCGGGCGCTTAGCATGCTTGCACCTCAAAACGCTTATTACATTTTTAAGTAGAGCAGAGGGAGTTGCTGGAAACTTACACCCCAATGTTACTCCATACCTATAGACGTAGTGTGTGAATAGAAGCAACCTCATTGACGTCCAGCAAAAATGGCTTCACCCTTCAGTAATCACTTGAGCAAAAAGAAGGGGAAGCGGGAAAAACAAGAAGAAGAAAACACAGCAGACAGACTGCAGGCTATCTTGCCAGCACTTCAAGAGATACACGACTATCTCACCATCTCACCTGCAGAAATTTTGCGTCTTCTACGGCCATTCAAAGAAAACTCTCGTTACCGAGACTACCTCAAAGCATTTTGCTTGACTGAGTCCGATTATCAAGACATAGCAGGTGAGCTCGATGCACTGCCCGATGGAAGCACTGTCTCGCTAGGATCAGTAAAACAAATGCATACCTACTCAGGTACCATTTCTGCTGGCGCACGGGATATTATTTCAAGATGGCTCGAAAAACGTCCACACACACTCACACAAGATCTTGACTGCGTTTTCTATCAGGAACTGCGGTATTTATTGGGAACACTCAGCTACTTTGACCTTCAAACCAGCATGCTCACTGGCATTGCTAGGGCAAAAGAATACATCCGTGGCGAATCATTTGACGAGACCATCCCGCCCATATTCAACGTGTTTGAGATCTTCTTGATTAACTACGCCATGATACCAAGAAGGATGGCCGCCCCGCAGAGTGTACGCAGAGCACCTTTGCTAGAAGTACAAAAAGCACTGATAGATTTTTGCTTGTTAATATACAGATGCCTTACACCTGACGAAAAAAAAGCAAGCTTGAATACAATGCCATGGTTAGCCAGTTGGGATGAGAAAAGCGCTCACTACACATGGGTTGAAACCTGGGCTGCAGAAAATCAGATCTCAGCTAATCCAGTCAACATGAGAGGGGGGATGCCAGAAAAAAACAAGCTACACCTGGCAACCCTCGATTTACACCAACTTTTTCTGAACACTTACCATCAACGCTGTGCCGCTATACGTCATGACCCCCAAGACACTATCTCACAAGTGTTGCTGGACTGTGTCGAGCTCTCTCGCAAACCGCTACTGAGACTGTCCGAGTCAATCTTTACCTCAGCTTACCAGCCAGGCCAAGAAGGCGGGAAATCATTTTGGGAGCAGGCCTTTTCTGCGATTGCCCGCTTCTGCCAAGGCAAAGCTGGACTTGATATCTTGCGCAACAACACAGCGCTCTGGGCAAAGATTGTGAATAATGCCGTAGAAAATTTTATGGGCAAAAGAAAAAAGAAGTTCAGCGGGCCACGCCCATGCCCCATCCCGCCAGTGCATGCGCGCGATCTTGAAGCACTGAGAGCGCATCTGCTTTTTTCCATTTGGAATGCTCTCTTGCTGCATAGCACCAACCAAACCGCTTCTCAAGCTGCCTGGCCAGCACTGCATACAAAACTGACCGCGTATGCCAACGCGACGATCAATGCCCAAGAACATGACCAAGCAAGCTTTGAGACAGCGTGGCTCACCTATTTCATTAGCATAGTGGAGCCCCTCGCAAACGGCCCGCCCAATTCCCCAGGCAAAAGAAAAAAAGAAATCGAGGGCATGCCATCTAACAAGCAACTCGAGCACCTCGAGACATTACTATCGCAACTTACCACTTTCCCAATAGAAGATGTACATCCTCTCATTAGAAGCATATCGCTGACAAGGGAGGAGTGGGAGAGAAAAAACGAACCTTCGACACCACCCATGCCAACAAGCCCAAACTCAAGGATGCTGCCACTCGATGGAGAGGAAGAGGAAGACGCATAATTCAGATTACGTATTACTCTTCAAAAAAACCACCTTAATTTAACATAACATTTTATCTGGCCCTGGCAAATCACAAAGCCTTGCATGTGCAATAAGAAAGGAAGGAAAGAAGCGTAAAAAAATAATCTTGAGCAGTATCCTGCTCAAAAAATCAGCTACGTTCCCCCACCAACTGCTTAATAATATTGTCTTCTAAATGCCAATAAGGCCGACTGTTGCCCAAAAAACCATTGGCCACAATCATAAAAGCCAACATCTCACCGTCGTCTTGACGCAAATAGCCAGCAATACTGGAAACACTGGTCATGCCACCTGTTTTTGCCCACACTTTATCTTGCACAGTCGGCTCGAGTAAACGGTAGCTTAGCGTGCCCTTGCCTGCTTTGGCTAAGGCATCCGCCAGCTGAGAAGACACGGATAAATGGTGATACACCCAATCGAGCAATTGCACCACTTGGCGTGGGCGCACCTGGTTGTAGCGCGACAAACCCGTACCATCAACCAAGGCTAAATTCGTAAAATCAATCCCGGTGGGCGCTAAAATTTCAGCCGTTGCCGCCGCACCTTTTTCCCAGGTGCCGGGCTGGCCGTAATACCGCGCGCCCAGTTTTTTAATAAGCGAGGCGGTGGCTAAATTATGCGACTCCGTTAATACTTGCTCGAGTATCACTGGCAAAGGTTTAGAATAATGAATAGCAAGCGGTTGCAAATGTGTGGGCACCTGTCTCACCACCACCTCACCCGTCAGGGTGATGTCTTGATCGGCCAGTATGTTTTTAATCAACGCTTGCACATATAACATCATATTGTTAATCGCTAAACGCTCTTGTATGCGTGATTTTGTTTCCGGCACGCAACCACGCACGGTAATTTCGTTTTGGGCGTTCATCTTAATTTGCACGGGGCAAATAGTAGATGCTTCACGCACGGCCACCAATTCATTGCGTACTGGAAATACCGTGTCAAAATCTGATCCAATTGTCACTTGTAAGCGTTTACCTTTACGCTGTATGACCAGTGGCAATTCATTTTCATCAATGATCAAGGCATCGATCGAATTGCCAAAATAATAGGCGCTGTCATCCCACATCCAACCCGGGCCCTGCCCCACATCATCAAAAATAAAATCATCGATATAAAAATCACCCTGAATATGGGTAATGCCATGCGCTTTTAGCATGCTCAGTAGCTGCACGAGATCTGGCGTCGTCAACGTCGGATCGCCTGAAAACTGCAAATACACATCGCCCTGCAGCTGCCCGGCGCCCGCCATGGCCCCCTCAACATACAGCGGCGTTTCATATTGAAAATCATCCGGCAAGTACACGGCCGCGGCAGTGGCGGTGAATAATTTACTGACGCTGGCGGGCACAAATAAACGATCGGCATCACGCTCATACAGCACCTGACCGTTGGTCACGGATTTCACCTGCACACCGATATGGACATTAGGATCGGTATTGGCAATCAACTGATCAATGGCATCGGTGAGCGCTACGTATTGCGCACTCGCCTGCGTTTGTTTGACGCTGGGTGGCGAGGAAGCGGCGTCTGATGAGCGCTCTGAATGCGTAGCGCATGCATTTAAGCTTATTACCACGGCCGCGCCGAAGATAATTGCAAGTCTTTGTACCATAAGTGAAAACGTTAATTGTTTGGTTGTGTTACGTGCGCTGATTCTATATCCTTTCCTCTATAATCGCTAGTAACGCTAGTACGGATTTTTCTTTTTTAGTTTAGTTTTATAACTATTTGCAATGACCGGCGCAGCACTCCTCTCATTTTCGATCTACTTAACCTGCATATTAGCGATCGGTGTCGCTGCTTATTTCTTTACGCATAATTTAACAGACTATCTTTTAGGGGGCCGCAATCTGCGCGGCCCTGTCGCCGCATTGAGTGCAGGCAGCGCCGACATGAGCGGCTGGTTGATGATGGGGCTGCCCGGTGCCGCGATGTTATTTGGGCTCAATCAAATCTGGTTACCCATTGGTTTAATCATTGGCGCGTTCTTAAACTGGACACTGATCGCAAAACGATTGCGGATCTACACGGATCTGGGTGCCGGCACACTCACCCTGCCCGGCTATTTACAGTTACGCTTTCATGATACCGGCAAACTGCTACGCTCGGTTCCCGCTTTCGTTATTTTATTCTTTTTTATTTTTTATATTTCCGCTGGCTTAGTCGGCGTTGGTTTATTGCTCAACACCTTGATAGGCACGCCTTATGAGCAAGCATTGCTAATTGCGGGGAGCCTCGTGGTGCTGTATACCTTTGTCGGTGGCTTTTTGGGGGTGAGTTGGACAGACTTTATTCAAGGTATTTTTATCTTTCTCGCGCTTGTCATCGTGCCCGTCAAGGCGTTTATTATTTTAGGTGGCTGGGATACCAGTCTGGCAGTGATTGATAACATTGACCCTGAATATGTAAATGTTTTTTCAGGGATCACCATCGCGGGTGTGCTGAGCTTGCTCGCATGGGGCTTGGGGTATTTTGGCCAACCCCACATTTTAGCGCGTTTTATGGCTATTCGTTCACCACGCGATATCCCACAAGCTCGTTTTATTGGCATCAGCTGGATGGCCGCCTCACTTGTCGGTGCGGTGATGACAGGTTTAATTGGCATCGCCTATTTTGCTGGCGAACCTGAGATGAATACGGAAACCGTCTTTATCGTTTTTGCACAAATATTATTTGACCCTTGGGTCACCGGTCTGTTGATTGGCGCAATTACCTCGGCTATCTTGAGTACCGCAAACTCACAACTCTTAGTCGCCTCGAGTGTATTAACAGATGACTTTTATCGTGCCCGCATACGTCCACAGGCAAGTCAACGCGAACTCGTGTGGTTCGGTCGCAGTATGGTGATAGTGGTGACCCTGTGCGCCATTTATTTTGCACTGGATCCGACAAGCCGGATCCTCACACTTATCGGCTTTGCTTGGGCAGGATTTGGCTCTGCTTTTGGTTCCGTTGTCTTAGTCTCGTTGCTGTGGAAACGCATGACACGTGCCGGGGCCATTGCCGGAATGATTGCGGGTACAGTAACGGTTATCATTTGGGATTTATCAGACACGGGCATTTTTAGTCTCTACGAAATGATCCCCGGCTTTTCCATTGCCTGCTTGGCCATTATCATCACCAGCCTACTGGGCAAGCGCCCCAACAAAGCTATCCGAGACGATTTTGAAAAAGTCGAGGATCTTATTCAAACCTATCGCTTTTAATAACATGAGAAAAGAACGCACTGCAATCAACCGCTTTTACCGCGACGATGAAACAGCCTGTGTCGAACGTTTATTGCCGTTAGCAAAACTCCCCAGCAACATCACGCAACGCATTCACGATACGGCCGTGATTTTGATTGAGCATGTGCGAAAATCCACCCAAAAAAACGACCGCTTTGATATTTTTTTGCACGAATATAATCTCAACAGCGAAGAAGGCATTGCGCTCATGTGCATTGCAGAGGCGCTATTGCGTATTCCTGACGATGCCACGGTTGATAAACTGATCAAAGATAAAATGACTAGCGTCGATTGGCATGCACATGTCAGCAAGCAAAAATCCACATTGGTCAATGCCGCCACGTGGGGCCTTATTTTCACCGCCAAACTCAGCACCCCCACATCCGAAAATCATTTAACCACCCCCCTGAAACGCATGATGGAGCGGCTCAGTGAGCCCATGATCCGCCGAGCTATGCAAAAAGCTATCCGTTTATTAGGCGAGCATTTTGTGCTAGGTGAAACAATCACACAAGCCACTGAACGTGCCCATCATAAAGAACAACAAGGTTTTCGTTATTCTTACGACATGCTGGGGGAAGCGGCGCGCACGGCGGATGACGCAACTGTTTATTTCAAAGCGTATCAAGAGGCGATTGCAGAGCTTGCACGTCACACACACGATAAACCGGGTACACTGATAGAAAACCCCAATATTTCAGTGAAGCTATCAAGCTTAACCCCTCGCTATACGTTTAGCAAACATGCGCAAGCGGTGGCGGCGCTCACGCCGCTGCTCAAGCAACTCTCACTGGCCTGTTTTCAAGCCAATATTGGCCTGACAATCGACGCAGAAGAAGCCTCTCAACTCGATATTGCTTTAGATGTGCTTGAAGCATTGATTGCCGATCCTGATCTGGCTGACTGGAGAGGGCTGGGGCTGGCCGTGCAGGCCTATCAAAAGCGGGCTTACGCGGTTATTGCGTATCTTGCTGAACTTGCAAACCAGCACGCACAACGCTTACGTGTCCGTTTGGTCAAAGGGGCTTATTGGGACAATGAAATCAAATGGAGCCAAGCAGCGGGGCTAGACTACCCTGTTTTCACACGAAAAGCTGCAACAGATGTCTCTTATCTCGCTTGTGCCAAAAAACTACTTGCGCACCGCGATGTGTTATACCCACAATTTGCCACACATAATGCCTATACCGTGGCGGCCATTTTAGAGATGAACGATGAGGCACATGATTTTGAATTCCAAGCACTGCATGGCATGGGTGAAACCTTATATGAACGTTTAATTGAAAAAGGGATCGCCTGCCGCATTTATGCGCCTGTGGGCAATCATCAAGATTTACTCTCTTACTTAGTGCGCCGCTTATTAGAAAATGGAGCCAACTCCTCTTTCCTGAATAAAATTTTTGATGACAGCATCCCGATCAGTGTTCTGACAGAAGATCCCGTTGCCTTTATGCAACACGTCTCGCCGAAATCGCATCCGCATATTCCTGCCCCCAAACATCTCTTTGGGGACGCGCGCTTGAATGCCATCGGTTTTGATTTGAGTGATCGGGTTGCGCATGACGCTTTGCAAAAAGCACTGAGCAAAGCGTGGCAAACCCCTTGGCATGCCACACCTCTTATCCCGGATGAAGTAGCAGATAAAACAAATACGCCGCCTGAAGAGGTGCTTTCCCCAAGCACAAAACAAGCTGTGGGTGACGTCGTACCCAGCAGCCCAACCGATATTGATCATGCTTTATCCATCGCACAACACGCTGCTAACAGCTGGAACAATACGCCCGCTAAACAACGCGCGCATATTCTACAAAGCGCAGCAAATTTACTCGAAGAGCACATGCCCACGCTCATCGCATTGGCCGTCAACGAAGCCGGCAAGACCCTCGCCAATGGCGTAGCAGAAGTGCGTGAAGCCGTGGATTTTTGCCGTTACTATGCGCACCGCGCCGTTAAAGATTTTGCAGAGCCGATTCATCTGCCTGGCCCGGTTGGCGAAAACAATCAATTACGTTTGTGTGGCCGCGGTGTGATCGCCTGCATTAGCCCTTGGAATTTCCCTCTGGCTATTTTCATGGGCCAAGTCAGTGCGGCCTTAGCCGCCGGCAACTGCGTGGTGGCCAAACCCGCTGAGCAAACACCCTTGATCGCCAGCGAGGCCGTGAAAATACTGCATCAAGCGGGCGTGCCCAAAGAAGTGCTACAACTATTACCCGGTGATGGCGATGTAGGCGCCGCACTGATAGCCGATCCACGTGTCAATGGCGTGGTATTTACCGGCTCAACCGACACCGCGCGCCACATTAACAAAAGCCTTGCTGATCGGCCTGGCCCCATTATTCCGCTCATTGCAGAAACGGGTGGCCAAAATGCGATGATGGTGGATTCTTCCGCCCTGCTGGAACAAGTCGTCCCTGATATTATTTATTCCGCTTTTGATAGTGCCGGGCAACGCTGTTCTGCGCTGCGCACTTTATTTGTGCAGGAAGACATTGCTGAGCCGCTACTGACCATGCTGCGCGGTGCGATGGCAGAAATAGTTGTCGGCGATCCTGCTTTGTTGCAGACGGATGTCGGCCCGGTAATTGATGAAGCTGCGCTCGATACATTGCAAAAGCACGCCGCGCATTTGGATGAAGCCGGCAAGCTGCTTTATGAAGTTGAGATACCGGAAGACTGCCCGGCCGGCCATTTTTTTGCACCACGGGCCTATGAAATCGATTTTAAACATTATCCACGCTCTGAAGTCTTCGGCCCTATTTTGCATATTATCCGTTATGAACAGTCCGCGCTTGATAAGGTTATTGACACCATCCATTCCACGGGCTACGGCTTAACGTTTGGCATACACAGCCGCATTAATGAGACGATCGATTATATTCAGCAACGCATGCACGTGGGTAATCTCTACATTAATCGCAACACAGTCGGCGCGGTGGTGGGCTCGCAGCCGTTTGGGGGGGAAGGACTATCAGGGACAGGGCCTAAAGCCGGCGGCCCGTTTTATTTACATCGTTTGGCCGTGGAGCGCAGTGTCTGCAATAACCTCACAGCAGTCGGTGGCAATGCCAGTCTCTTGTGCTTGCCAGAGGATTAAATTATTCTTCCTATGTGAATAGGAAAAATACTATCCTTTGCACCGCTTCAAAACCATGACCACAAAACAATACAGTGATGGTGCCAAACAAAGCAGATGGGAACCTTACCCTAAAAAACTATGGCAACGTAGTTATTGGGAGCACGTCATCCGCAATGAAACAGAATTGATGCATGTGCGTGAATATATACAGGAGAATCCCATACAATGGGAATTAGATGAATTGAATCTCTAAATATATTTAGAGCAGATACTACCGCACATTCCAGGTAAGCTGTAGCGACAGTGCATCAGCATAGAGTCTGCCGACACCGTTTGCTCTGATTTCAACAATATCTTCAATAATCACATTGACGTTGTTCACATCAACCTCTTCATAGAATGGGTGTGCATAGCCTAAATCGACCACCATGTTGCTCGCCATTTTGTAGCGCACAGCAACGTTAATGGCCCACACGTCTGATTCAGGGAAGGCGATTTCACGATCCACATCGTTTGTGGGGGTATGATCCCGCAGCCCGCCTACTGCAAAGCTCCATTTATTATTCAAGGTAAAATACACACCGCCTGAAATAGCCCAGGTGTTACTGAAATTTTGTTCGCCTGGTGGTAAATCACCAATGGCCGTATCTTTTAACGTAATTGCTTTATAAACATCCCACCAGGTGTAGCTGTAATTGAGCGCTACTGCCCAGCGATCATTGAATTCATGATAGCCACTCAAGACAATATAAGCAGGGAAATTAAAAGTGACGTTGTAATCGTTACTTTCTAATTCTCCCCCAAGTTCGGAGGGTTCCAGTGTACTGGTACCGTAGGCAGTTTGATCGGTACCCGAGTGATAACTCACACCAAATCGCGTGCGCGGCGTGAACTCATACAAACCGCCGACATGCCAGCCCATATCCCAACCCGTGCCGCTATTATTAAAAGCCGCCTGACGGTTATTAATTTCAATGACGTTATTGATCGTGCTCCAAAACAATTGGAGATCAAGCCCTGCGCCAATCGAAAGATGATCAGTAAAACGATAGGCAACGCTTTGGGTTAAGGTAGGGGTAAACATTTGTCCTTTGAGGACCGTGGTGCGTGCAATGGAATCTTCAGGGTAATCAGTGCCGCCACCAAATGGCATGGTCACACTGGTGCCGATGGCAATTCTATCTGTTAATGGCATCGCATAGTGGAAAGCGGGAATAGCAGCCAAGACATTGGCCGTGGCTTTACCGGTTTCTGCCGAGCGGCCCATACTGATATCACCTTCAAACCGAGTGGTTGCCAGTACCCCTGTGCCCACTAACACCACTTGCTCGGTGTCAATGCGTGTCAGACCAGCGGCATTGGTATAGTTTGTAGTGGCATCATCAGCAATGGCTGCACCACCAATACCGACATATTGACCCGTTTCAAGGGGCGCACGCACGCCCGATGCATGCGCAACACTGGGCAAGAAGAGCCAAGCAAAAAGAATGCCGCTACAAAATTCACGCAGCGGCAATGATCTGAACAACTTGTTCACGCGACTTCCTAATCACTGAAGGGGAACCCCCTTATTTTTTCTTCGGTACGTACAGATCCGTAATAGTACCATCAAACATCTCAGCGGCCATAGCCACTGATTCAGATAATGTTGGATGCGGATGCACAGTGAGTGCGATATCTTCTACGTCACAAGCCATTTCAATTGCCAAACCCACTTCAGCAATGAGTTCACCTGCATTTACGCCCACAATACCGGCACCAATCACTTGCTTGGTGTCGTTATCGAATAATAATTTTGTGATCCCTTCACTGCGATCAATGCCTAAGGCGCGACCGCTTGCCATCCACGGGAAAGCGCCTTTGCCATAATTGAGGCCTTCCTCTTTGGCTTCTTGTTCGGTGACACCCACCCATGCGACTTCCGGATCGGTATACGCCACGGAGGGAATGACTTTGGCGTCAAATAGATGATTCATGCCGCAAATCACTTCGGCTGCCACTTTGGCTTCGTGCGTGGCTTTGTGCGCTAACATAGGATTGCCCACAATGTCGCCAATGGCAAAAATATGCGGCACATTGGTGCGCTGCTGTTTATCAACGGGAATAAAACCACGCTCATCCACTGTCACATTGGCTTTATCGGCACCGATCAACGCGCCATTCGGGCGGCGCCCCACCGCGGAAAGAATCCGATCAAAGCGCTGCGGCTCGGCAGGCGCTTTATCCCCTTCAAACGTGACCCATAAGCCGTCTTTTTTGGCTTCTACGTGGGTGACTTTGGTTTTTAGCATGATATTGTCATAACGCTTTTCAATGCGTTTGTGCAATGGCATGACAATATCTTTATCGGCGCCGGGCATGAGCTGATCCATGAGTTCGACCACCGATATTTTGGCGCCTAAGGCATGGTAAACCGTCGCCATTTCCAAACCGATGATACCGCCACCGATCACTAACAAGCTCTCAGGCGTGTCTTCTGGTACGAGTGCACCGGTAGAATCCACAATACGTGGGTCGTCCGGTAAAAATGGCAGATGCACTGGCTGTGAACCGGCTGCAATAATCGCGTTATCAAATTCAATCGTGGTATTGCCCTTATCGCCCGTCACGTCTAAGGTGTTTTGAGAAGTAAATTGGCCCAGACCGTGTACCACTTCTACTTTACGTTGCTTGGCCAAGGCTTTTAAGCCATCGCCTAAACGTTTTACCACGCTGGCTTTCCAGCCGACCACTTTTTCAAGATCAATTTTTGGCTCGCCAAAGGTGACACCGTGTGCCGACATCTCGTCGGCTTCATCCAATACTTTGGCAACATGTAATAATGCCTTAGAGGGAATACAACCCACGTTTAAGCACACGCCACCAATGTTGTGATAGCGCTCCACCAACACTACTTTTTTGCCTAAATCCGCCGCACGAAATGCGGCGGTGTAGCCACCGGGGCCGCTACCTAAAACCAATACTTCAGCGTGTTTTTTGTCTGTCATGTTTTACCTCTATAACAAAGAAACTTTCATATCACTTAAATTATCTACAAAATGCCGCACGAAACGAGCCGCTTCGGCGCCATCGATCACGCGGTGATCATACGATAGTGAAAGCGGCAGCATTAAACGCGGCACAAATTTATCTTGTTGGTACACCGGCTGAATGGCAGCACGCGACACCCCTAAAATAGCGACATTCGGGGCATTCACAATCGGGGTAAACGCGGTACCGCCAATGCCTCCTAAGCTTGAAATGGTAAAGCAACTGCCCTGCATATCCGCAGGCAATAATTTGCCGTCACGTGCTTTTTTGCTTAACAAACCCAATTCTTCAGCCAATTCCAATACACTTTTCTCATTCACTTTGCGCAGCACCGGTACAACCAAGCCTTGCGGTGTTTCAACCGCCACGCCAATATGAAAGTATTTTTTGAGAATGAGTTGTTCACCGCTTGGATCAAGTGATGCATTAAACGTCGGAAATGCTTTCAATGAAGCAACGGTGGCTTTTAATAAAAAGGCGAGCATGGTTAAGCGTATGCCTTTTTCTGCCACGTCGTCTTTTTCTTTTTGACGGAACGCTTCTAGTTCGGTGATGTCGGCTTGATCAAATTGCGTGACATGTGGCACCAACACCCAACTGCGGTGCACGCTAGTCGCTGTTAACTTTTTAATGCGTGATAGCGGCTGTGTTTCAATCTCACCAAACTTAGCAAAATCCACAGCAGGCATGACGGGTAAACCGCCGCCGGCTGCCCCACCTTGCGTCATGGCTTGCTTCACAAAGGCTTCAACGTCTTCGCGTAAAATACGGCCCTTTTCGCCTGTTCCTTTCACACGGCTTAAATCAGCGCCCAATACGCGCGCAAAACGGCGTACCGCTGGGCCAGCATGTACGCGGCCACCACTGCCGGCAGGGGGTAAGCTAGCGTCTGGTGTTGAAACGGGTGCAGCCGCAGGTTTTGCTTCTGATGTTTTAGTCGCTGCTGCAGGTGCAGCTGGCGCAGACGTCTTATCTACTTTGGCCGCATCGCTCGACGCGGCTTCTGGTGCCGCTTTGCCTTCGGTGACGGTTAAGGTAACAATGTCGTCCCCGTCTTTTACTTTATCACCCACTTTTAAATGAAGGGCTTTGACCACCCCCGCAAAAGGCGAAGGCACATCCATGCTGGCTTTTTCACTTTCAAGGGTAATGAGCGGCGCATCAGCTTCAATCGCATCACCGACGCTGACCGCGACTTCAATGACGTCAACTTCATCCACCCCACCTATATCAGGGATTTTTACTGTTTCATCGCGAGGGGCAGCCGTTTCAGCCGTCTCTGCAGGCTCAGCGGGTTCTGCCGCTTCTTCTCCTTTTACTTCAGCCGCCTCTGTCTCTTTTTTAGAGTCTGGGCTTGTTTCTGTTTCAGCCTCTTCTGGCGATTTTTCACCTTCCTTTTTAGCTTCTGGCGCTTCTTCTGAGGGTTTTTCCGAGCCTTCCGTTTCTAAGGTTAAAATCAAATCGCCTTCGGCAACCTTATCACCCACTTTCATCTTTAAGGCTTTCACCACACCGGCTTCCGGCGCGGGGATATCCATGCTGGCTTTTTCACTTTCCAGTGTCACCAGTGGGTCATCTACTGCCACGCGATCACCGACCTTCACGGCAATCTCAATCACATCAACGTCTTCAGCGCCGCCTATATCAGGAATATTAATATTGCTTATTGCCATCCTACTGCCTTATACCGATACGGGATCAGGTTTTTTGGGATCAATGTTAAGTGCCTTCATCGCTGCTTTTAGCGTTTTCAGGGGGACTTCACCCGCATCTGATAAAGCTTTCAACACAGCGTAGGCAATATGAGGGGGATCCACCTCAAAGAAATGACGTAATTGTGCACGTGAATCACTGCGGCCATACCCATCTGTGCCCAACGTCACATAGTGCTTATCAGGCAAGAACTCACGAATTTGATCAGAAAAGGCTCGCATATAATCTGTCGCCGCGATCACAGGCCCTTTGGTGTTTGCTAGGCACTGTGTCACATAAGGGGTTTTAGGATCTTTCTCTGGGTGCAAATGATTCCAGCGCGCGATACTTAACGCTTCTTTGCGCAATTCATTAAAGCTGGTGGCGCTCCAGATTGCACAAGCAACCTGATAGTCTTCTTCTAAAATTTTAGCGGCTTCGATGACCTGCGGCAAAATTGCACCACACCCCAACAATTGCGCCTGTAATTTATGCTTGCCTGCTTTTTTAAATAAATATAATCCTTTTAAAATGCCTTTTTCGACCCCTTTTGGCATGGCAGGCTGGTGATAATTATCATTCATCAGCGTCATGTAATAAAACACATTTTCTTGCTCGCCCATCATGCGACGCAAGCCTTCTTGCGTGATGACGGCCACTTCATAACCAAAGGTGGGATCGTAAGCAACACAATTAGGGATCGTGCTCGCCAGAATGTGACTATGACCATCTTGGTGTTGCAAACCCTCACCGGCTAAGGTGGTACGCCCTGAGGTGGCACCCAGCAGGAAGCCGCGCACTTGCATATCGCCCGCTGCCCAGGCCAAATCACCAATACGTTGAAAGCCAAACATAGAATAGTAAATATAAAAAGGAATCATCGGTACATTGTGGGAGCTGTACGATGACCCTGCTGCCATCCACGAACAAAATGCGCCGGCTTCGGTGATCCCTTCTTCTAAAATTTGGCCTTTGATATCTTCGCGGTAATACATCAATAAATGTTTATCCTCAGGCTCGTACAACTGCCCTAGCGGCGAATAAATACCGATCTGACGGAATAAACCTTCCATACCAAATGTGCGACTCTCATCGGGCACAATCGGTACAATGTGATCTTTGATTTTTTTGTCTTTTAATAAAATAGATAACAAACGCACCCAGGCCATGGTAGTCGAAATTTCACGTTCACCACTGCCTGCCAATACCGGTTCAAAATTACTAAGTGCAGGCACGGGCAATGTTGTATCGGAACGCTGGCGCCGCGCAGGCAATGAACCACCCAATGCTTCACGATGTGCTTTCATATACTGCACTTCTGCACTGTCGTCTGCAGGGCGATAAAAGGGCACATCTTCTAGCTTATCGTCTGGAATAGGAATACTAAAACGATCACGAAACGCGCGGATTTCTTCGGTATCCATCTTCTTGCGCTGGTGTGTGATATTTTGCGCTTCACCGGCAGCCCCCATACCATAACCTTTAATCGTTTTGGCGAGGATAACGGTCGGCTGCCCGGTATGTTTGACTGCTGCATCATACGCAGCATACACTTTATGTACATCATGACCGCCACGATTTAAACGCCAAATTTGGCCGTCGGTCATGTCGGAAACGAGCGCAGCCGTTTCAGGGTATTTGTTAAAGAAATGTTCGCGCACATAAGCACCGTCGTTGGCTTTATACGCTTGATAATCACCGTCAGTGGCTTCTTCCATGCGACGCAACAGCACACCGCTATCATCACGTGTAATCAACGGATCCCAATGGCGCCCCCACACGACTTTAACCACATTCCAACCCGCACCGGCAAACACGCCTTCTAGCTCTTGAATAATTTTGCCATTACCGCGCACCGGGCCATCAAGGCGTTGCAAGTTACAGTTAATCACAAAAACAAGATTGTCGAGATTTTCGCGGCCTGCCAAGGTAATGGCGCCCAATGATTCCGGCTCATCCATTTCACCGTCACCACAAAAACACCACACTTTACGCGGTTGCTTCTCAAGCAGTTCACGATTTTGCATGTATTTCATGAAACGGGCTTGGTAGATCGCTTGAATGGGCCCTAGCCCCATCGACACCGTCGGGAATTGCCAAAAGTCAGGCATCAGCCAAGGGTGAGGGTAAGAAGACAAGCCGCCGCCGGCTACTTCCTGACGAAAGCCTTCCAGCTGCGCTTCGGTCAAACGCCCTTCTAAAAAAGCACGCGCGTAAATACCGGGAGAAGAGTGGCCCTGAATATAAAGTAAATCGCCACCGTGCTCTGCACTGGGTGCACGGAAGAAATGATTAAAGCCCACATCATAGAGTGTCGCGGCCGAAGCAAAGGTCGCAATATGGCCGCCTACTTCAGGTGCTTTTTTGCCTGCGCGCACCACCATGGCCATGGCATTCCAGCGAATGAGCGCTTGGATACGCCGCTCAATGGTTTTATCTCCTGGAAAATGTGCACCCTCTTCCGGAGAGATCGTATTCATGTAAGGGGTATTAAATTTCGTGGGTAGCGGCACATTTTCTTTGCGCGCCTGGCGTAACAACGCTTTAATGAGAAACTGCGCACGTTCAGGGCCTTCGTGTTCAACTACCGATGCTAACGCATCAAGCCATTCTCGCGTTTCAATGGGATCTTTATCTTGCACCATGACCTCTTATTTTTAGTCTTACCACGCTAGCGCTAGCCGACCAAGCCGCCCAGTGTGAGTATCGCCAACACCAACAACCACACCACCATGGCGCGCACAATTAAATCCAACGCATCGTAGTTCTCTTTGACACTACTTTGAGGCGCCACTGCCAGGGCTTTCAAGCCACAATCGACTAATATATCACGACTGGAGGCCTTAAAATCGAGCGCGTATTTTCGCCACGCCTGGAAGCTTTCAACAAACTGACCGGTCAGTACATACGCTAAACTTAATAAACGCACCGGGATCCAATCCAGTATTTTCTGTAAGGTGATAGCCGCTTCCAACAAGCCCGTATCTTTTTCTGTTTCCACAGCTGAGTGACTGAGTAATACCGTACCCCGATAGAGCAATGCACCGACGGGACCCAACACCATAAACCAAAAAATGACACCAAATAAGCGCGGTGACGCCTGCCAAACAACCGCCTCTGTGACGGCACGCTGCAGCTCAGTGGCGTTACGTGGCATTTCACACTCAAAGAAGCGTTGTGCATATAAATAGGCTGCCTCCGCATCCTCACGCTCCCAGGCCTCAAAATAGTCACTCAATTGGGCGCGCAGGTTCTGCGGCCCTAAGCAGTACAGCAGTACAAGCACACCCAAGAGAAAATCTAGGAAGCCATACCAAACGCCCGACAGCATCCACTGCAGGAGCCATAGCAAGACAAGAAGTGGCACCAATATAAGCAATACAGCACCAATACCTTGCCAGATAGACCACTTTTCACCATGGTGCTGCAGTTTATGACGGTAGGATGCAAACCAGTTGAAACGGTACAACGCGGTCCCGATCTGTAGGTAGCGCTCTAAAATAAGGACTAAAATTAAGGTAATAAGCAACATATCTATAGAGTATCCATTCCGGTATGGCGCTGCAAGACTTCTGTTAAGAAAAAAGCTAGACACCCAAATTAAATTCTTATTCCTAGCCCAAGCTTTGCCTCAAAAAACCGCAGAATGCAGACAAAAATTTGACAAATTCCTCAGAGTCCGGTTATATGTCGCTTCGAATACAATTTTACTTCCTCAACAGAAATAAAACAGAGCATGACTAATATGCAAACATCAACACCCAGCCTAACATCGACAAAAAGCATCAGCGAACGCTTAAAAAATGCCAGAAAAGCGGCAGGCTACAAGTCTGCTAAGCAATTTGCGCAGAAAAACAATATTCCTCCTACCACTTACTCGCAACATGAAGCGTCTAAACGCTCTTTGAGCATAGAAGTGGCTAAGCGTTACTGCGAATATTTAAACATCAATCTCTGCTGGTTGCTTACAGGTGAAACAACTGAAGGACTTAATATACTAAAAGAGATCAACCCACCTCTTCATGAAGAGCTCTGCAAAAATCCAGCAGGTGATCTCACCAACGATGATTTCAAGCAAAAGCTTTATGATATTTCACGTCTGCAACTGACCAAGATCATTGATAAAGAACTGCTCAGCAGCATTCTGAAGCGTGTTCACCAACTGGCAGATGAGCATGACATGAGCATGGAAAACATGGGTAATAACATTGCAAATATTTACGAAGATATTACCAATACACCCGAATATAAAAGCTCACAGACACAGTTAATTGATATTGCAATGAACTCGTTAATCCGTCATATGGATGCACCTGTGGCTGCAACTGTAGCGTAATAACTTACCAACACAAGCAACCTAAACTACCGCACATAAAAAAGCCGCTTGGGAGAACCAAGCGGCTTTTTTTTTGAACGAAAATATGACGTAGGGGCGACCGCCGGCCGCCCCTACAAACAATCAAACGGCAGAGCCCACCACTAAAAACAAAAAAGCCGTGGTTTCCATCGCGGCTTTTTAATATTGTTGAAATAGCAAAGGGCGGCCACAGGGGGCCGCCCCTACAAACAATCAAACGGCAGAGCCCACCGCTAAAAACAAAAAAGCCGTGGTTTCCACCACAGTTTTTCAATATTGTTGAAATAAAAAAAAGGGCAACCATTGGTCGCCCTTAATACCGTTGAAACAACGATAAGATTAGCCCTTCTTCTTAGCGGCTGGACGCTTCTTAGCGGCTGGACGCTTCTTAGCAGCTGGACGCTTCTTAGCAGCTGGACGCTTCTTAGCGGCTGGACGCTTCTTAGCAGCTGGACGCTTCTTAGCAGCTGGACGCTTCTTAGCAGCTGGACGCTTCTTAGCAGCTGGACGCTTTTTAGCAGCTGGACGCTTCTTAGCAGCTGGGCGTTTTTTAGCAACTGTACGCTTCTTAGCAGCTGGGCGCTTTTTAGCTGTTGTACGCTTCTTAGCAGCTGGGCGCTTCTTAGCAACTTTCTTTTCTTTTGCTGCCTGTGCACGCTCAAACTTCGCTTCAGCAGCAGCAATCACTTTCGCTTTTGCAGCCGCTTTCTTAGCTTGCTCTTTTCTAACAGTCGCAAGAGCAGCTTTATAAGCAGCCGCTTTTGCTGCAGCCACTTTTGCCATTACTTCTTTACGTACAGCAGCAACACGTGTGCGCATTGCTTTTTGTGCTGCAGTAGCACGCTTAGCAGCGGCACTTGCACGTTTAGCGGCAACAGCTGCACGCTTTTGAGCAGCTTTAGCTTGTGTGCCTGCTTTTTTCAGCGCAGCACGAAGCTTTGCTGTTTGCTTAGCAGCAGTGCTCGTTGTTTTCTTTGCTACTCTCTTAGCGGCTGGCTTCTTAACTACACGCTTTTGAGCAGCACTTTTTTTAGTAGTCCGCTTAGCGGCGGGTTTCTTGGCCATCGTTTTTCTCCATAAATAACATTTTAAGGGTTTTTACTACGTCCACATAAATAATATAGCACAAATATCAAGGACATACATAATTTATAGAAAAATAATCCAGAAAGCAAAATTTTTTTCACTTTTTGAGCTTATTTTATTGGGAAATTTCGCCTGTATTTTGCGTGATTTTTTGACGCACCTCGTCCATATCGAGATGCTGCGCTTGCTTGATTAAATCTTTCAACACGGAAGCAGGTAACAAACCTGATTCTGCGGCAACAGCAATATTTTGTCGAAAGATCATTAACATGGGGATAGAGCGGACATTAAAGTCATTGCTGAGCTGCTTTTCTTTTTCGGTATTTATTTTGCCAAATACAATCTCTGGGTGCTCGCTCGCTACCTGTTCATAAATGGGGTCAAAAGTACGACAAGGCTCACACCAATCTGCCCAAAAATCAGCCACAACTATGTCATTATTTTCTATAATTTCATCAAAATTAGCTTGGGTTAACTCAATCACGCTCATGCTCAGTCCTTTTTTTCGCGTTTTAGAAGGGGGTCATGACCCTCTACTTCTTATCCAATATCTCAAAAATTTTCGCCTGCACTGCACTCACTTGCTGCATCCCATCAACACAATAATACTGTGGTGCTTGTGCTTGTTGCGCTGCCAAATTGACATAGTAATCCACCAGGGGCTGCGTTTGCTGATAATAAACTTCCAAGCGCTTGCGAATGATATCTTCTCTGTCATCTTCACGTTGTATCAGTGGTTCGCGCGTCAGATCATCAAGCCCCGCTTTTTGAGGTGGATTATAATCGACATGATACACGCGCCCTGATCCTGGGTGCACACGACGGCCACTTAAACGGTGAATAATTTCATCATCATCCACTTGAATTTCAATGACTGCATCAATCGAAATACCGCGTGTTTTAAGCGCTTCAGCTTGTGGAATGGTACGTGGAAAGCCGTCGAATAAGTAACCCTTCGCACAATCGGGTGCTTGAATACGTGCTTCGATCAAACGGATAATAAGGTCATCGGGGACAAGCTGACCGGCATCCATATAGCTTTTCGCTTCTTGCCCAAGTGCGGTGCCTGATTTTACTGCGGCACGTAACATGTCACCGGTTGAGATCTGTGGGATGCCATAACGTTCTGTCATGGCCTGTGCTTGGGTTCCTTTGCCGACACCCGGCGCACCTAATAAAATAATTCGCATAAGTTGTTTGCATCATGCTGTATTAACGGTGCGAATTCTATACTACTTTGTAGTCGGTAATCAAATTTACTGTCGCGTACTTACCCTGTATTGCGCATACCTGCAGCCACACCCGCAATCGTGACAAGCAATGCGTGTTGCAAAGCCGCTACATCTTGTTCTGAGGCAGACTTATCTTGTTGACGCAGCCGTTCAAGCAATTCCACTTGCAATACATTAAGGGGATCAACATACGGATTGCGCACCGTAATGGAGCGTTGAATCACAGGATTATTTACTAACAAAGCGGGCTGCCCTAAAATCTGCAAGAGTGCAGATTGTGTCTCCTGCAAGCGCATCCGCAAGGCTTTACCGAGCGCTTTTAATGCATCCGGCACGAGCACGGTATCGTAGTGTTCTGCCACACCCACATCGGCCTTGGCAAGTACCATTTCAAACATACTCAAACAAGAACTAAAGAAAGGCCATTGCGCTGCCATTTCCTGTAGTATATCGATTTCATCACGCTGTAATGCCTGCTGCAAGGCCTCCCCTGCCCCTAACCACGCCGGCAACATTAAACGGCTTTGTGTCCAAGCAAATACCCAAGGAATGGCACGTAAACTTTCCCAACCGCCCGCTTGACGCTTAGCCGGACGGCTACCAATTGTTAATAGACTCAATTCGTCAACGGGTGTGGCCGCTTGGAAATAAGGCACAAAGCGTTCGTCTTGCTTGACGGTGGTTTCATAACTTTTTTGTGACTGCTCAGATAAGCGCTGCATCAATGCCCGCCAGGTAGGCTGAGGTGTCGCAGGGGGCACCAGCGTCGCTTCTAAGGTGGCAGAGGTATAAAGTTCCAAATTGCGCAGCGCAATATCAGGCAAACCGTATTTTTGCTGAATCACTTCGCCTTGTTCCGTCACACGCAAGGCACCGGTGATCGCACCAGGGGGTTGCGATAAAATCGCAGCATGTGCCGGGCCGCCCCCACGGCCCACGGTGCCACCACGGCCATGAAATAACACTAATTTCACACCCTGCTGCTGCGCAACCGCCGTCAACGCTTCTTGTGCTTGATACTGTGCCCAGCTGGCCGCCAAGGTGCCCGCATCTTTGGCAGAGTCAGAGTAACCAATCATGATCTCTTGTGTGGATTGGTGATGTGTTGCCAAGTATTCACGGTACCCAGGCACAGCCAGCAGCGCGGCAAGACTGTCGCCGGCTTGCATTAAATCATTTAATAACTCAAATAAGGGCACCACACGCAAAGGCTGTTTCACACCCGCAAGCTGCTGCAAGTACACCACCGCCAGCACATCAGAAGGCGCACGCGCCATTGAAATCACATAAGCCCCTACACTCTCAGGCAGCTGTTCTGATAGCATCATAAAAGTGTCGATGGTTTCTTGCGCTTGTGCCGAGAAAGCAACTTCCTCGAGCAGGTTTTGATAAGATGCGTTTGAGGGTTGGGTCAGTTGTGAGGAGAAAAAATCTTGGCGTTTGTCTTCTGACCACGTGAGATACGACCCTGCCCCTATATGCTGAGTGATGTCATCAATGGCCTGGCTATGGCGTGTTGCTTCTTGACGCATATCCAACCGCACCAAGCTTAAGCCAAAACAGGCAAGACGGCGTAATAAATCAAGCAAACGACCATCGGCAATTAAACCGGCCCCGCAAGCGTGTAACGCGCGATAACACAGCAATAAGGGCGACGCCAATTCATCAGCAGATTGATAGACTGCCTCATGCGAAAGACGCTCAGCCGCCGCCTCTTCCCCGGCTAACACAGCATCTGCCCAGACAATATTCGCGGCCAAACGCTTATAGACGCGACGCAGAATCTCACGGTAGGGTTCATCCACTTCCCCTACCTCAGACAGCAACGCCTCCGTCGCATCGTGCATGGATAATTCGCCGATTAAGGTATCCACTTCACGTTGATACAATTCCATCGCTGTACGGCGCGCCAGCAAACATACTTTACGCGTGACCCCTGGGGTCACATCAGGATTACCGTCACGATCACCACCCATCCACGAGCCAAAGTGAATCGGCGCGATATCCAGGGGCAAATGCTGGCCGGTGTGTTGGTACACGACGCTATCCAGCGAACGCATATACTCGGGTACAACCTCCCATAAGGTTGTTTCAACAACCGCCAACCCCCATTTGGCTTCTTCAAAGGGCGTGGGCCGGCGACGACGAATTTCACCCGTTTGCCAGATAGCTAAAATTTCACGCTTAATATCTTGTTGACACATGTGCGTTTCTGCTGGCGTTAAATCTTCGCGATCCAGCATGGCCAAGCTATCTGCAATGCGCCGGTATTTTTGCAACAAGGTGCGCCTAGAGACTTCTGTCGGGTGCGCGGTGAGTACCAAACCAATATCGAGTGCACAGGCAGCTTGATAGATATCTTTCCCTGCAATATCACGGTCAGCTAAGGTAGGAAAAAAGTCAGCCAATGAGCCCCGCTGTGGGCGCTGCGCGGGATCGCGCAAGTAGCAACGTCGACGACGTACTCGGTGATACTGCTCCGCTGTATTCGCTAAATTTAAAAATAAACTAAACGCACGCGCTGTCAGCAACATGTTGCCAGGCGGTAGGCTCTGCAACTGCTGCGTGAGTTTATCGGCTGCAAGCACATCGCCTTGACGCGCCTCTTTTGAGGCGACACGAATGCCTTCAATTTGGTGATAAAGCGCCTCACCGGCCTGCTCATACAACACTTCGCCCAGCATCTCACCGAGCATGCGAATATCATCACGCAGTGGGGCGTGGGGATCGGTTGCTGGGCAGCTTACTTCATCCATAAAATAATATAGCGACGCTTACGACGCACGCTGTTTCGGCAGCAAAAACATCACCAGCATTTGGGCAATCAGGATAGCAAGCGCACAAGATGCCAAGTAGATAAATATGCTCCCGAAGGCGCCTTTATAGAAGTTATTGAATACCTGTGTTGCGGCAACGTGCGCACCAAAGAAACCCACCCCCAGCGTGATATAGAGCGTCACGATGTTTCGGCGCCCTATCACCAATAACACACCCAATATGCCAATCGCGGTACGTTGTACCTGACAATAAGGGCAACGGTAGACCAGCTCCATCAGCTCTAATGCCCAGGTAAATACGCACACGGCAATACCCAAATAACCTAACCATGTTGCGTAGCGTGCTATGTTGTCTCCTGAAATGTGTAATGTCATGATTTTTCCCTGAGTGGATACGTTTCTTCGATTTGGTAGTGCGGCCCCTTCTCGTCACTGCGACTAGAATACAAATGAAATGCATTGACTGCAAACATTCCCGCATCAAAATCTTTGTATTTCCTAAAATAGTCACCGTAAGCATCGCTTTCTTTGTGACGGCAGCGTGCCAAGGTGATATGAGGCGTAAAAGTAGCCTCTTCGTTTACATTAAGCACGTTGCTCAAACGCTGAGTCACCTCTGTTTGTAATGCAGATAATCGTGGGTGCGCGTCTATTCCTAACCATAACGCAGCCGCATCATGGTGCGTAAACTGCCCTAACGAACGGCAATGCAATTCAAACGGCTGGCTATTCACTGATTTGAGGACGTTGTTGATACGTTCGGCAGTATGAGCGTCGACGTGACCAATAAATTTTAAGGTAAGATGAAGATTGTGTTGTGTTGTCCAACGGGCGTCGGGTATGCCACGACAAATGGTGTTGATGGTTTGCGCCATGTCGTTTGGCAAACTAATCCCTGTAAATAAGCGTATTTTTCTTTCCATGTGCGATGACTATATCGTAAAACTCTCTCCGCAACCGCAACGGCCTGATTCTTTTGGATTACGAAAGACAATCATGGCATTGAGCCCTTGCGTTTCATAATCAATGATTAAGCCTTGGTCAAAAAAAGCAGCACTTTTTTCATCTGTCACCAGCGTGATGCCTTTATCTTCAAACACCCTATCACTATCTGCATCAATGCTATCGACATAGTCCAACTTATACGCTTGCCCTGAACAGCCCATTGTTTGAATACCAATGCGCACGGCTTTGCAGCCCGGGTGCCTTTCCATGGCTTTAGCAATATGCGCTTTTGCCGCATCGGTGAGGGTGATTTTAATGTCGTTTACATTCATTTTACTTTTTCTTGATAATCAAGCATCGCTTTTTGTAAAGCCTCGCTCACCAGCAAAGCACAATATTGTTTGGTGGGCGGCAATTCAAGGGTGCTTGCAATGAATACACTGTCAACCGCTTGAACAGCATCTAACATTTTACCTTGCAACCACGCCGATACAAATTCGCCTGCCGCAATCAAATGCGCGCTACCGTGTGCTTTAAATACCACTTGTTCAATGACGGCTTGCGCGGGATCAACTTGGAGCTGCAATTGCACCACATCACTTTGGCCAGGCACCCCTGCCAACCCGGTGCCGACATTGCGCCTCTGTACGTCTAAGTAACCGACATTACAAGGGTTATCAAAATATTCAAGCGTTTGCTGGCTAAGATCCGTGAGTAAGCTCATGTCGAGCATTTTAGCATATTTTCAAGGCCGTGTGGGAGAGCAGGGACTACCGCTCAGGATGATCGGCTCGCCACAAGGGGGAAATCGCGCGCAAGCGCCTCACCTGTTTCACCACAGCCGCAATCGTGGTCTCAATGTCTGCCTCTGTGGTAAAACGCCCCACCGAAAAACGAATCGCGCTATGCGCGACAGCATCTTCTAAGCCTAAGGCCCGCAATACATGTGAGGGCTCCATGCTGTCAGAGGTACAAGCGGAACCAGAAGATAAGGCAAAGTGGCGCAATGCCGTGAGTAAGGCTTCACTGTCTACACCGACAAAACTGACATTCAGATTACCGGCAATACGCTTTTCACTATCACCGTTTAAGATCACCTGCTCTAGCGGCCCATCAATACCCGCCCATAAGTGATCACGCAAGGCACGCATGCGTGCTTGCTCGTTGGCTCTATCTGCTTCGGCAATTTCCAAGGCCTCCCCCATGCCCACAATTTGATGGGTGGGTAGTGTACCTGAACGCAAGCCCCTTTCATGCCCTCCCCCGTGAATTTGGGGCACCAGCCGCACACGCGGTTGATGGCATGTGTAAAGTGCACCAATGCCTTTGGGGCCATAGATTTTATGCGCTGAAAAAGACATTAAATCGACTGGCAACACAGATAAGTCGATAGCCAGTTTGCCGACACTTTGTACCGCATCCACATGGAAAATAATATTGTGCTGCCGTGCCAACTCACCAATGGCTTGAATATCTTGGATCACACCAATTTCATTATTGACGTGCATAATGGAGATTAATATCGTGTCATCACGGATCGCCGCTTGCAGTGCGTTGACATCAAGCAAGCCATTAGGCAAAGGGTCAAGGTAGCTAACTTCAAAACCATGTTCCGCTAAATACGCACAAGCATCCAGCACAGAAGGGTGCTCTGTTTTCATCGTAATAATATGCTTGCCTTTATCTTGGTAAAACTGCGCAACCCCTTTAATGGCAAGGTTGTTGGCTTCTGTGGCGCCAGACGTCCACACAATATCACGCGGCGCCACGTTCAGCACCGCCGCCACTTGCTGGCGCGCACGCGCTACGGCGTGCTCAGCACGCCACCCCCAATGATGATTGGACGCCGGGTTGCCGAAGTCACCGCTGGGTGACAAGTAACCCAACATGCGCTCTGCCACCCGCGGGTCAACCGGCGTCGTGGCCATGTAGTCAAGATAGATAAGCGCGTCGTTCATGAACTGTTATTTTTCGTCTGTATTGCCTGCCATTTTCTTGATCGCAGAAAACATATCCATCGGCATCGGGAAAATAATCGTTGAATTTTTATCGATTGCGATATTAGACAAAGTTTGCAGATACCGCAGCTGAATCGCTTCAGACTGCTGCGTGAGTACTTGAGCCGCTTCTAATAGCTTACCCGACGCTTGCAACTCACCTTCTGCATGGATCACTTTTGCACGCCGTTCACGTTCGGCTTCTGCTTGTTTCGCAATCGCGCGGATCATGCTTTCGTCTAAATCAACGTGTTTCACTTCGACGTTAGACACTTTAATGCCCCATGCGTCGGTTTGTTTGTCTAAGATCGTTTGAATATCTTTATTTAATTTATCACGCTCTGACAACATTTCGTCTAATTCATGCTGCCCCAATACCGAACGCAAGGTTGTTTGTGCCAATTGGCTCGTGGCTTGAAAATAATCTTCCACCTGAATAATCGCTCGCTCAGCATCCAAGACCCGGAAATACACCACCGCGTTGACCTTCACCGAAACGTTATCGCGCGAGATCACATCTTGTGTGGGCACGTCCATGACAATGGTGCGTAAATCGACTCGCACCATCTGCTGAACCATCGGGATGATGATGATGAGCCCGGGCCCTTTCACCTTCCAAAACCGCCCTAATGTAAACACCACCGCGCGTTCATATTCGCGCATAATGCGGATCATCGATACCAACAATAGAAAGACGATCGCCATCACAATATAACTGACCGAAAACATAATTAGCTCCTTTTTTTATCTTCAGGTTTGACTTTCAATACTAATCCATCCAGGGCGGTGATTTTAACACGTTGGCCCGCCTTGAGGGTGCCTTTTGTTTTGGCTTGCCAGATCTCACCTTTGGCACGTACTTGCCCCTCTCCTTCACTGAAATCTTCAAGCACTTCGCCCGTGCTCCCGACCACGTCTTCTTGCCCACTGACCACCGCTTTTCGCCGCGAGCGTAATGCCAGGCCTGCCACGGTTAAACAGAAGCCCGCACTGACAACCGCCATGCCAATAATAAGCGGCCAAGCAATGCGGTAACCCGTTAAATCTTGGTCGAGCAGCAGTACAGAGCCGACCACAAACGCGATCACCCCGCCTATCCCCAAGGCACCAAAACTCGGCACAAAGGCCTCGGCCACCATGAAAATAATGCCCAATAAAATTAACCCTAAACCTGCGTAGCTGATGGGCAACAGCTGCAGAGCATATAAGGCAATGAGTAAACAAATCGCCCCCATGACGCCGGGTACAATAAAGCCGGGGTTAATAAACTCAAAAAAGAGGCCGTATATACCAATCAGCAATAAAATATAAGCAACACTGGGATCGGTGATCGCGCTTAAAAATTTAGTGCGCCAATCCGGCACAATCGGCTCTAAAATAAGATTATCTGTTTGCAGCACCTGGGTTTCATCGCCTACTTTGACGGGGCGACCATTCAGCTGCTCCAATAAATCATCTAGATCCACCGCCACAATATCAATGACGTTTTCAGCTAAGGCTTCTGCTGCGGTTAAACTCACCGCTTCACGTACCGCTTTTTCTGCCCACTGTGCATTGCGGTCATAAATATCAGCAAGACTGCGAATATAGGCCACCGCATCGTTGAGCACTTTTTGTTTTAGCACATCTTGGTCATCTGCGGGCGTGGTGTCTTTTTCTTTGCCTTCATCTTGATCTTGCTGCGTGCCTTCTTCGCCACTGGGCAATGGCAGGCCCCCGCCAATACTCACGGGTGAGGCCGCCCCTAAATTGGTGCCCGGCGCCATGGCCGCCACATTACTGGCGTAAAGCATAAAGGTGCCGGCGCTGGCCGCGCGCGCGCCGCTGGGGGCAACGTAAGTGACAATGGGGACAGGGGAAGATAAAAACGATTTGATAATCACGCGCATGGATTTATCCAAACCACCCGGGGTATCTAAGCGTAGAATGACCATGCTGGCCTGGCGGTCTTCTGCTTGCTTCACGCCGCGCTGAATATAGTCAGCCGTTGCCGGCCCAATGGCGCCGTCCACATCCAACAGCAACACCAAACCCTCTGACTGGGCACGACTGACGTCTATTGATGACCCCAAGCCCAATAGCCCCAACAAGACTAAACTGGCAAAAAAACTGCGCCACCACCACGGGCGTGTTAGCCGTGTGTGTTGCGATAAATTCGAGTAGTGATGGAATAACATAAAATACCCCTGGTACCTTAAATTATAGCATAGGATATTTTAATGTTAGAAAAATAACTAAACAAAGTTGCTTTTAATGCATCGTGTCAATACGGGGGTAACCTGGGGATCCGTTAGGTTGTGGCTTTCCCTTTCGGCAATGGCCACCATATTTCTTCTTGTTTTAGTAAAGTGTAAACGGAAGAGACTGCAAGCCTTTAAAATTGATAGTTAACTGACATATATTAAAATGTTTTATTTTTGAGATCTTACGATCTCCCAGTTTATCTTAAGCCATCCTCAGCAAGGTTTGCTTACGACGGTTGTTTCAGATCAAGCTGGTCTGAGAGAAAGTGTCCATCTCCATATGCTCTTTACCTGCACCTGCTCCTGGTGTCTCCAGATAAAAGGCTTCAAGGTAACGACCATCATCAGCAATGGCGCATACTAAATATTTTCCTGGTACTGTGAGCGCACCTGACACCGTCATCGTGCTCCGTTCAAAGTTTACACCCGTTGGTAAAAGCGCCTCATCACGTAACAAACGACCTTTTTCGTCAAATGCTCTCACTTTTAATACCTTTTTAGACGTACAAGAGAACTGATGCTCAAATGATTCTCCGACTCTCACTGTCTTTGTAGGCTTCATATACACTTTCCCTAGCAACATGTTCCATAAGAAAGCACCATACCGATAGATACCGAAGGCACCCGATGCAATACTGCCTACAATAAGTAATGCAGTAATTGCCTCTTCTGTCTGAGATTCACCGACAACCGTCAACAAAAAGCTACTGCATACCGTGCCTTCGCTGTCGCTTACGCAGAGACTGATCGTGTGTGTGCGATCTTTGTAGGTACCCGTGTCCGTGCTACTCGGCTTGCCTGAGAAAGTGCGTGTGGGCGCATCAAAGGTCAGCCAGCCAGGAAGTGGTTTGTCGTTGTTCTGAGACGCGGTGTAGATCAGCTCATCACCGTTCGGATCAAAAAAGGTATCGGCCGGCACCGTGTAGCTAAAACGGCTATCGACATTTACATTGTGGTTCGGCAGCTGGTTTACTAGCACCGGCGGCTGGTTCGTCAAGTCTTCGGCTGTGAGCGTGAAGGTATCTAGCGCAAAACCACCGTTGCCATCTTCCACACGAATAGTGAGTCGCAGCACTTCAATCTGGATCACCGCCCCTGAAAACGTTTGCGTATCCGGATCAAAAGTTAACCAAGTGGGCAGTGGCACAGCGCCTTCAAGCGTGGCAATGTACGTCAGCGTGTCACCCAGATCCGGATCGATAAACGTGCCCGCAGGCAGTGTAAATGTCCACACTGCATTGGTGGGCGTGGTTTGATCAGGGATAGCAATCGCCAACAGCGGCGGGTTGTTATTCACAAAGTCCGAAATGGTCATCGCAAAGTTCACTGTGCCTGATCCGCCATGCGGATCAAACGCCGTCAACAGGATAAACAAAAAACCTTTGTCTGCACTCGTAGGCGTACCAATAAACGTGCGCGAACTGCTGTCAAAAGCAAGCCACGCAGGTAACGGGCTGGCATTAGATTGAGTCGCATTATAGGTCAACGGATCGCCATCAGAGTCATCAAAGAGCGTATTGGGAAACACCAGCAAATAAGGGTTTCCGACTGTGGCGCTTTGCGTGTCAATCACCCCTTGTGCTATCGGTACGTGATTGACCGAAAGCTCAAAGGTGCTGTTAGCTTGCGTGTCAAAAGGATCATGCACTGTGATTGTGATAAACAGCGGCTGCGTTTGACTCACCGGAATGGTGCCCGAGAGCACCTGCGTTTCATTGTTAAAGCTCATCCAGTTTGGCAGCGGGCTGCCATCTTGCTGCAACGCGCGGTAGCGCAGTGGATCGCTATCAAGCTCAATGAAGGTGCCTGATGGCACAGGCCACGTAAAAGGCTCTTCAGCATTAAAGCGCTGCGCGGTCAGTGGTGTTTGCACAATCGGCGCACGGTTAGGCACGTTAATCTCAAAGGCGTCAGTAACACAATCTTCAATTGTGTTGCAAGCCGTCAGGCGAACGGGGTACATGCTCTGGGCTCCCGGTGGCGGCGTACCTGAAAAGGTGACGGTTACATTATCAAAGCTCAGCCAGGCAGGCAACGGGCCGCTTGGCGAAGAAGTCGCGATGTAATTCACTGCCCGCCCGTCTTCTTCAAAGAAGGTATTGGCTGATACCAAAAGTAAAAAGGCATCACTAATGAATGCCATTTGATCGGGCACGGGGTTCACCAGTTCAAGGGTCACAAACTCACGCAACTGTGGGTAGTTTGTGCCATTGTTAATCCACCATACGCTAGAAAAATCCCAATCTACAAAGGTATTTTGCTGAAACATCTCCAATGTATTTTTGCTAAAGCCTCCAGGGCTACTGGGGTGGCCAGTGGTTTGTGTGTCCCAATAGCTCCGTGTCACAGTTCCTCCGGCACTGATCCGCCCGATGAGACCACCTATTGGGCTCCCTCCAGAAACAGGCCCTACAGCATAGCTATAATAAATTTTGTTTTCCGTGCTATCGTATAAGCCAAGCAAACCTCCTACATCGCTTGAACCAGAAACACTGCTTAAAGAAAAGCTGTTAATGATTTGGCCGTTACTACGACCCACCAGCCCGCCTACCGCACTGCTGCCAGATACCGCTGCATCTGCATAGCTTTGTTCAATAATACTGAGACCGCCGTGCCAACCAACAAGACCGCCAGCATGACCTCCACCTATTACAATACTTGTTGAATAACTTTGATAGATAAATCCTGCAATAGCGTTATAACCAACAATGCCTCCTACTCGCTGTGGTCCTGCAACCGTGAGAGAAGCGTAGCAACTTAGCACCTCACCGCCCATCCAGCCAACTAAGCCTCCTACATTAATATCATTGGAGGAAACAGTACCAGTGACAGCATGGCTGTTTTGCACCGTACCACCTTCTTGGCGCCCGATTAGAGTACCCACGTGTTGGTTGCCCGTGATATCAACTTGCTCAAGACCCACATCGTTGATCAGTGCAGGGGCATCAATGTAGCCAAACAGGCCAACACCATTTGTGCCACCTCGAGAAATAAACAAGCCTGTAATGTTATAACCTTCCCCATCAAAAAGACCAACAAATCTTGCGCCATCTGTTCCAACCGGCACAAAACCCGCTCCACTATTCCAGTTCACAGTATCACTGCAATCAATGTCATTCGTAAGCTGGTAGGCACCAAACAGGTCCGTTTGCATCGCTTGCAGCGAGGTACAGTTACTGATGAAGGTAATATCACGCACGCGCAATATAAATTCATCTGTGGTGCAAAGACGATGACGATTGCAGGCAGTGATACGAACACCGTAGTCGCCCGCATCACTGTTTTCTGGAAAGCCAGTGAAAGTGTGGTTATTCGGGAAAAAAGTCAGCCACGCTGGCAACGGCATGCTGCCTGCAAGCATAGCGGTGTATGTTAATCCCTGCTCAGATAGATCTTCAAAAGTTGTTCCCGGTACAGTGAAAGCATAATCAGTACCACTGGGAATAATCTGATCGATAAGCGTTTGGCTTAAAACTGGCGGCGAGTTGGTGCGCAGTATTGGGTAATCACTGCCTTCTTCAATCCACCAGGTATCGATGAAATCCCAACCGGAATACGTTGTTTGTTGTTGTTTGGTAGAAGTTACGCCACCTATACCGCCTGCACTGCTACTACGGCCCGAAGTTTGGGTATCCCAATGGCTTTGCGTCACTGTAGCGCTGTCTGGGTTGAGGCCAATCAACCCACCGAGATTGCTGCTTCCTGATACCACCCCAGTGCTATAGACATTGTCTACGAAAGAATCTGCATTTAGGATTTCTCCGATCAACCCTCCAACCCAACTAGCACCCGTGACACTGCTTTGTGCGTAGCAATCAAACACTTTTCCAAGGCCACCACTGCCTGAACCCAAACGGCCAATTAAGCCTCCTCCCCTATTTCCTGTAACGCTCACACTGCCTAACGCATAGCTACGCTCTACATGGCTATGTTGAACAAAAACACCCGCCAAGCCTCCTGTACCTTGAACAGATGAGCTAGCGGTTAAAGCACCCTCGTAAAAGCAGCCCGTGACAAGCGCGCTTCGCCCAATGCCCACAATGCTTCCCACATAGTCACCGCCTGAGACGACGCCCGTCACATAGCTGGTCATGATCTGAGTATCAATGGCATCCGCTGCAACCCCTGCAGTGTAAAATGCCCCCCCTATTACGCTTAACTGCTTCAATCTGACATTCATAATGCGGGCAAAGCCGCTTGTGAGACCAAACATTCCCACTCGATATTCTGCTGGCCGGTTAATGGTTAAGTTAGCAATAATGTAATCTCGTCCATTAAACGTCCCAGTAAAAGCTGCGCCAACCATGCCAATCGGCTCAAAGCCTTCACCCGCGTGCCAGTTAACCGTCTCAAAGCAATCGACATCAGCAAGCAATTCATAGCTCCCTGCAAGATTGTTATTCATATTTTGAAGCTCCGTGCAGTTACTAATAGAGATTGGTGTTGGCTCAGCAAACCTATACACCTCAGGAACGTTGTTATTTAGCACCAGTAGGTAGTGAGTTTGGTTAATTATGAAAAAAGCGGACTCTGTGGCCCCATCTGTAGGAAGTAGATACGTTAATTCAAATTTGGCTCCATTCCAACGATAGATGTTCGAGTAGAGATTATAAGAAGCACCATCCCATGCATTCACAATAGCAAGATAAGGTATGCCATTGATGACAAAAAACTCCAGATCACATGCGTTGACAGTAAGAATTTTTTGGAAACTGATAAAGCTCGCACCATTCCAACGGAAGATTTCTGAGTAGAGCTGTCCATTAGTGCCATCATAAGCATTTGCGATTGCAAGGTAATATTGGCTTTTAATGACAAAAAACTCCCAATCATAAGCGCCAATGGTAGGGATAAGCTGATGACTGACAAAGTTTATTCCGTTCCAATGAAAGACTTCAGAGTTTATCGTGTAATCAAGCCCATTTGTTACATAATTGGCTACCGCAAGGTAGTGCGTACCATTAATGGAGAACGCTTCCCAATCATGGGCACCGTGCGTTAGGATAAGCTGAATGCTAACAAATAGAGTGCCGCTCCATTGAAAGACTTCAGAGTTTTGTGTGCTGTCACCAGTACCACCAGCATTTGCTACAACAAGATAAGGCATCCCATCTATGACAAAGAACTCCCAATCGAAAGCACCAATGGTAGGGATAAGCTGATGACTGACAAAGTTTGTTCCGTTCCAGTGAAAGACTTCAGAGTTTATCGTGTAATCTAAGTCACTTTTTCTTTGGTTGGCAAAAACAATGTACTGCTCACCATCAATGACAAAAGGGCTGCACTTAAAAGCAGCATGCGTTGCAATGAATTGGACGTGTTCAAAGACTGTGCCGTTCCAACGCAATATTTCTGAATTAATGTCATGGTTAGTCCCTCCATCACGCCAGTTTGCAATGGCGAGATAGTCAGTTCCGTTAATGTTGAAGTGCTCTCCTCCGCTCGTAAACTCGACACCAGGCAGCGTTTGAAAGGGCAAGAAGCGCCCGGCAAGATCTTGAGCCAAGACGACGCCACCGGCTAGCGTTAGCATTAGTACCCACACAGCAAAAAAGCTGATTTGAGCAACCATCCTTACGTGTTGGTTATGTGGTTAGGTTTTTAGAATTCAGTAATTAGCTAGATGGTTTTGTTCTGAAAAAAAACAAGAAAACCTGTATCAATATTCGAGTCTGCTTGTCTAGAGATATAGAGTAACAGGGGAGTGTATGTTCAGCTGCTCAAAAAATGATCAATTTAGTGCAACACACGAAAGCCTCTCATAAGATCTTTGGTGTCAGTGTCCCACTGTGTCGGCTTGCCTGAAAGCGTTAAAGTAACACTATCGTAATGCAACCACCTAGGCAACGAACGCCCACCGCCTTGTGAAACAGTAATGGTCAATATATCGCCATTGGTGTCAACAAAAGTATGGCTCGGCCACCAAAACCATCCTCTCGGGCGCGCTGGTAAAGATGACGTAATTGAGACATCAGCTGGCGGGAATAAGGGGATCTCCCGGACTCGTCTCAAAGCACCGGCAAAAGAAGATATAGGCTTTCCCTAAATTCCCCTGCGCTTCTCAAAACTAGATGATATCTCTGGGAACAAACAGATCGCTTAGTGTCACCTGATGATTGATGAGTTCTGAAGAATAGGCATTACGCTCTATCCCTAACGGCGTAATCATGGCCAGAAAAATATGTTTGCGGGTCTTTGTCACTTCTTGAAAAATTTCCTTTTTATGGATCAACGACAGCGCAGTTGCTTTTGTTAACACATATGGCGAAACGATATGTGTTTTCATAAGATTTCGCCAGATGTAAAATTAGTATAAGTGGCGAAATATATAAAGTAAATAAGAAATTCCGCCATTTATAATGCTTTTATAAGTGGCGAAATCTATAGAATAGAGGAAACATTTCGCCAGATATATAGGCGCTATAAGTGGCGGGCTGTTATTTTTTCTGTCGCGGTGAGGATCCCGCGTAAGATATTGAGTTCTCGTTGGTTGGGGCGGGCACGCTGGTAGAGATGCCGCAATTGAGACATCAGTTGGCGAGGATGGTGCGGGTCTAAAAAATCGATCTCTTTTAAAACGCTTTCCAGGTGGGCGTAAAATCCAGCCATCTGCTCGGCGGTCGCGTATTCCTCTTCTGTCTGCGGTAATGGCGTTGCAGAAGGTAACTGCGCGGCAGCATAGATCTCATAACACAGCACTTGCGCGGCAGCCGCCACATTGAGCGAGCTAAATTCAGGATTGCTTGGAATAGCCACGTGATAATGGCAACGATCAAGTTCCTCATTGGTGAGACCTGCATGCTCGCGCCCTAATACCAACGCGACAGGGGTGTGCGGCACTTCTGTTAAGATTTTTTGTGCACAGGCTTTTGCGTCAAGCACCAAAATGGGCCGACTGCGTTGCCGCGCACTGCTACCGATCACCACACCGCAATCGCTAATTGCTTCTTCAAACGTCTCGGTGACAATGGCCTGCGCAAGAATATCTTCTGCGCCCGACGCACGGGCATCGGCATCCTCATGCGGGAAATGTTTGGGTGCGACCAAATAGAGCTGGGAGAGCCCCATGTTTTTCATGGCACGCGCCACCGCCCCGATATTACCGGGGTGAGTGGTGTTCACTAAAACAAGGCGGATATGATTAAACAACTATTTACTCAAATGACGATCTAACTTTTATGTTCCACCAGCAAACTCATTTGCTTATACGCTGGCTTATGGGTAAACAAAGACTCGTCTAATTCACAAATGGTGGTCACCAAGCGCGCAGACACGATATAAGGGTCAATATTAGCGCCAGGACGTCGATCTTCCAAGTAACCGTGCCCTGTTAATTGCACTTGTTGCGGGATACGCACAGAAGCGCCGCGATCGGCCACGCCCGAACGAAATTCGTCAATACGGCAGGTTTCATGCAAGCCGGTAAGACGAAGCTCTAAACCATCACCATACACGACAACATGTTGATCGTGGCGCTTACGCAAGGCCTCAATCGCGCGCTCGATTGTCTTCATGCCCGTTTTGGCATCGCGCATTGCTTTTGTTGAGAAGTTGGTATGACAACCTGCCCCATTCCAATCCCCTTTCACCGGTTTATTATCCAGCGTCACGGTAATGCCGTAATCTTCTGCAATGCGATACAGTAACCAGCGCGCCAACCATAAATGATCGGCACAATTTAAAATATCAGGGTTATCCTGTTCAACACCACGATAACCAATCTGAAATTCCCATTGTCCCGGCATCACTTCGGCATTCATGCCATAAAACATGAGGCCAGCTTCTAGACATGCCTCCAAGTGCTCTTCGATGAGTTCTCGACCAAATACCTGATCTTGACCCACCCCACAATAAAAGGGCCCTTGTGGCGCAGGGTAGCCTTTGTCTGGCCAACCAAGCGGCACACGGCCTGAAAATAATGTATATTCTTGCTCAAAACCTGCCCACGGTTCATGGGCGGCGCCGCCGGCATCAAGCACTTTACGCAATTGCGCACGTGTGTTGGTGACGTGGGGTTCGCCCTTTTCATTGAACACTTCGCACATGACCAAGAAATTACCTGGCCCCCGCACAGGATCCGAGCAAAAATTGACGGGTTTTAAGATGAGATCAGAGCTACCGCCTTCTGATTGATTGGTCGATGAACCATCAAAACTCCATTCAGGAAAATCTTTTAACTCAATGGTATCTTTGCCTGCCGAATTGATAATACGCGCTTTGGAACGCAGCTGCTGTGTGGGCACGTTGCCATCCATCCAAATATACTCTGCCATACCGATACTCATGGGGATCACCTCTTCGCTTCTTGTTTCTGTGGTCTTTTGTGTGTGTAGCCTGTTCTGCTTTTAGCGACTTTCCTGCCAACTTATTTATAGTTTAGTAGCTAACTTTATGATTTGCGACATTGTATTGTAGATAGTAGCGTGTTGGCTGATGGGCTGCAATCTGCAAAATAGATTAAAAATCATATAATTATCAACTCCATGGTGGAAAATAACCCCTCACCCCAGCCCTCTCCCCTTGAAGGGGAGAGGGAGTAGCTTTATAGGAATACCAAAGCTTGCCTCCAGAAACTTTGATATTGGGAAACCCAAAGTGCTCTCCAAGCATCCGCCTCGCCCCCTTAAACGTCCGATAATGGTATGATGGCGGGTTATGAATACTATTGAGATCCGCGGTGCCCGCACCCACAACCTAAAAGGCATTGATTTGAGCCTCCCCCGTGATCGCTTGATTGTGATCACCGGCATTTCGGGCTCAGGCAAATCTTCGCTCGCTTTTGACACCCTCTATGCGGAAGGCCAGCGCCGCTATGTCGAGTCACTCTCGACCTACGCGCGGCAATTTCTGTCGGTCATGGAAAAGCCCGATCTCGACCATATTGAAGGGCTCTCCCCCGCTATTTCCATTGAGCAAAAAACCGTCTCGCACAATCCACGCTCGACGGTGGGCACCATTACTGAGATTTATGACTATTTGCGCCTGTTGTTTGCACGCGTGGGCCAACCCTATTGCCCCACCCACCATACCCATTTAGAAGCACAAACCGTCAGCCAAATGGTCGATCAAATTCTATCGTACCCCGAAGGCACCAAGCTGATGGTACTCGCCCCCGTCGTCAAAGAACGCAAAGGCGAGCATGTGCAGTTATTTGATAATTTACGCAGCCAGGGATTTGTGCGCGCACGCGTCAATGGCGAATTGGTGGAACTCGATAGCCCCCCCAAACTCGATTTATACAAAAAGCATAATATTGACGTGGTGGTTGATCGCCTAAAAGTGCGGCCGGATCAACAATTGCGTTTGTCCGAATCGCTTGAAACCACGTTAACGCTGTCTGACGGCTTGGCCAAAGTGATGTTTTTGGATGAAGTGCCACAAGATTCGCCCGACACCCTCACCTTTTCGAGTCGCTTTGCTTGTCCGGAATGCGGCTATAACCTGGCAGAATTAGAGCCACGCCTTTTCTCGTTCAATAACCCCGTGGGCGCTTGCCCCACGTGCGATGGTTTGGGCATGGAGCAAATGCTCGATGCCGACAGGATTGTCCACCAACCCGACATGAGCTTAGCGGCAGGCGCCATTCGCGGTTGGGACCGACGCAATATCTATTATTTTAATTTACTGTCATCACTGGCAAAGCATTACGACTTTTCAATCGATACGCCTTTTAATAAATTAAAAAAGAAAATTCAAAACGTTATTTTATACGGCAGCAATGGTGAAGAGATCCGTTTTCGTTATTACAATGAAAATGGCAACCCTATTTATCGCGAGCACCCCTTTGAAGGGATTATCCCCAACATGGAGCGCCGCTATCGCGACACAGAATCCGACGCGGTACGTGAAGATATCGCAAAATACATGAGCAGCCATGCCTGTTCTGATTGCAAAGGCTCACGTTTATGCGAAGCCGCTCGCCATGTGTTTGTGGAAGATACCGTCTTACCGACTATTGTCGATTGGTCAATTGCCAAAACATTAGACTTTTTTACCCATCTTAAACTGCCTGGTCAACGCGGCGAAATCGCCGATAAGATCCAAAAAGAAATTGTGGCACGGCTCAGTTTTTTAGTGAATGTGGGGCTTGATTATTTAAGCTTACATCGCAGCGCCAACACGCTGTCGGGGGGTGAAACGCAGCGTATACGCCTGGCCAGTCAAATTGGCGCAGGGCTCGTCGGCGTGATGTATATTCTTGATGAACCTTCTATTGGCTTGCATCAACGCGACAATGAACGCCTGCTCAAAACGCTGACCGATTTGCGTGATTTGGGTAACACCGTGATTGTGGTAGAACATGATGAAGATGCTATCCGCACCGCCGACCACGTCGTCGACATTGGTCCGCGTGCAGGCGTGCACGGTGGGCAAGTGGTTGCTGCTGGCACACCCGAACAAGTCGCCGCAAATCAACACTCGCTTACCGGGCAGTATTTATCTGGCAAACGCCGCATTGAAGTACCCCGCACACGCACAACTTTTGCGCCTGGCCATGTGATCACACTCACGGCCGCCAGTGGGAATAATTTAAAAAATGTGACGGTTGATATTCCATTAGGGGTGATGACGGCGATCACCGGTGTCTCCGGCTCGGGCAAGTCCACACTCATTAACCAAACGCTTTACCCCATTGCCGCACGCGAATTAAACGATGCCACCCTCCCGGAGGCGGCTGACTTTGAAGAAATCACGGGGCTGGAGCAATGCGACAAGGTGGTCGATATCGATCAAAGCCCCATCGGCCGCACGCCGCGTTCTAACCCGGCAACGTATACCGGCATTTTTACGCCTATTCGTGAATTATTTGCCGGCACCCCGGAAGCACGCTCTCGCGGCTACAAGCCTGGTCGCGTTAGTTTTAATGTAAAAGGTGGGCGCTGCGAAGCCTGTCAGGGCGATGGCTTAATCAAAGTTGAAATGCACTTTTTAGCCGATGTGTATGTGACCTGCGATATTTGCAAAGGCAAGCGCTATAACCGCGAGACGCTCGAGATCCGTTACAAAGGCAAAAACATTCACCAATGTTTGGATATGACGGTAGAGGAAGCCCGTGATTTTTTTGACGCCATCCCTGCCATTGCACGCAAACTGCAAACCTTAATGGATGTGGGCTTGTCTTACATCCGGCTGGGGCAAAGCGCCACCACGCTGTCAGGCGGTGAAGCGCAGCGCGTGAAATTATCGCGCGAGCTCTCCAAGCGAGACACCGGCAATACGCTTTATATTTTGGATGAGCCCACCACCGGCTTGCATTTCTTTGATATCGAACAGCTATTAACTGTACTTACCCACCTGCGCGACCGCGGCAATACCGTTGTGGTCATCGAACATAATATGGATGTGATTAAAACAGCCGATTGGATTATCGATTTAGGCCCCGAAGGCGGTGATAAAGGCGGCCAGATCGTTGCCACCGGTACCCCTGAAATGCTGGCCCAACATAAAACCTCTTATACCGGTAAGTTCTTGAAACCCCTGCTGTAGTCCCATCTTGCCAATTTTATTCAGCAAACTATCCAAACCTTTGCTATGCTTTTTATGGCGCTCGCTTATGCGAGTAATTATTAAACCCTACAAGGACGTAAGGAGATTAAAATGGAACTAGGCGCATGTACACTCATGCTTGCTAATATGATTTTGGCAGGTACATTATTTTTCAATAACCCCGCAGTAGACGCCCAATACCCCGGTGTGCCCGCTGAAATTGCAGAGTTGGCGACCGATGAAGAAAGTCGCAACGATATGCAGCTTTTATATGAGCAAAGCCAGCTGGAAATTGCTGATCATGAAGCGGCTATTTGGGGCTCGTCTGAGCAACTTGCCGATCTGACAGCTTTCGAAGATGAATTCAATTCAGAATTTCCCTTCCCCACAGGGATCTCGCCTGTCTGTGGTGATGGCATGGTTTTCGGACCCGGTAAATTTTTCTTAAAAGACGATGTGATCTGTGCAGGGGGTGAAGGCAATCCTGGTATCATCTTGGCTGAAAATACTGTGTTGTTTATGGCCGGGCATGACGTCATTAACCAAGCCAATGACCAAACAAACGTAGGTATCCAAGCCGCAGACCGTGTGAAAATTGTGGGCGGATTACGTGCCAAAGTAGAAGGCTTTGAAGTCGGTATCGCAGCTGAAGGTCAGCTTAACGCGATCAAGCATGTAAAGGCACACAATAATGAAATAGGGATTTTCCTAGGCGCGCCTAGCAGCTTAGAGGGTGCTTCTAGTGATCTGAGCCATAATCTGATTGCTTATGTATCAGCGAAAGACAACACACAGATTGGTATCCAAATTGGCTCGCCTAACCTTGTTGAACAGATGGCAGTCACCATGGATGTGAAAAACAATCACATTACTCGCTCAATTGCCAGCAATAACGGTTTTGTGGGGATCTTGGTCGGTACTCTGATGTTCGAGGGAGAGCTCAAAAATCTATCGATAACGGATTCGCTGGTTTACAACAACGGCACACCGGAACAAAACAGTATCCAGCAGATGACTGAAAATAACTCGGCTTTTAATCCAGGAGGTATTGTGGTAAACAGGCTGGAAGCTATCAACTCAGAAAACACTTCTGGTCAATTTGATATTCAAAATATTTTGATTGCAAACACTGTTGCCATTGGCAACCAAGGTAATGGTATTGAGATAAGTGACCTGGTTGGCCAAGGGATCCGGAATATCAAAGTATTTAAAAATATCTCGCTAGCCAATGGAGTCGATGGATTTTTTATTGGTGACTTCACGGCAGATAAAACTAAAAATATCAATATTTCCCATAATCTCGCAGCAGGTAATGATAACGACGGTATCGGTGCGGGCCCCATTGGAACGGGCGCGTTTGCTAAGCTGGATAATGCATCAACAATCAGCAATATCAACGTGACGCATAATCTTGCTTTGTTTAATGAGCATATCGGTATTAACTTATTTGGCCTTGGTCGTAACAGCCAGCCTGATGTTGTGAGCCACATTGCACTCTCACACAATATTGCAGCCAAAAATGGCGATGCCGGTCTTGCTGCGCGAGACTTTTTCGCTACCCAAGAAGTACTGAATGTAAAGGTGGAAGAAAACAAAGCTAACTTCAATGGCTGCGGTATCACGCTCAGTGATTTTAGTACAGATAACCTAAAAGAGGCGTTAAGCAGCGGTGTGCGTCATGTAAAAGTGCAGCATAATCAAACCGATTTTAACTTCTTAAGAGAAGCTGCTGACGACGAAGTGTCAACCGGTATTTTGATTCAACGTATCGGTGAAAGCGATTCGCTATCGAAATTGAACGTGCGTCACAACAACGCGCATTTCAATCACGGTGTGGGTTTGGCATTAGATTGGGATGGTGAAGAGCTAACACGTACTGAATCGTTATTCATTGACAACCGTGTCAAGAAAAACGAGGCATGGTTCAATAGCCTACACGGTATCTTTGCCACCGCAGGCGGCGACAGACCGTCTATCTTGATTGGCAAAAATGAGGCGAGATTAAATGGCCTGTTCAGCGGCACAGAGGACATTTTGGATGAAGAGCCCGATTGCGCGCCTTTCACTTGGACAGTGAACGCGATCACCTCTGGGTTGTTTTTAGGGTGCCCTGATCCTGTTTAATCTACCCTGATGGCCGGGGCGGTTTATACGTTCATAAATTGCCTCGCCGATCTCTTGCAGAAAGGGCGACTGTTCAGTCGCCCTTTTGCTTTTGAGGGAAAGCGCATTGTTTTCCTCATGTCGAGTGCAGCTCACCTATTAACACATTAACGCACAAGACAAACTCACTTGGTGCTGGCACCAGACTACGTTATCATAAGCCCTTAAAATTTCACCACCTTCATCACTTTTAAGGAGTCTTTTATGAAACGGATGTATCGCGCTTGCCTACTTGCCCTCTTCCCTTTATTACTCACGCATGCCCCTGCTGCCATGGCAACAGAAGGTTTTCTGATCGGTGCGCAATTTATGATCCAATCGCTCGATTCTGAAACAAAGCTGGGCGGCAGCACCACCGACATTGGCTCACTCAGCCCAGGCGGTGAATTATTTGTGGGCTACGGCGCGCGACATGAGCAGCTTAATTTAGCGTTGGAATTATTCGGTAACTGGACACCTGAAAACGCCACCTACCGCTTTCCTCCCTCCGACGAGAAAATCAAACAAAAAATCGATTATTCTTTTGGTTTTCGTTTTAAACCCGGCTTTTATTTTGACGACACTATGCTGTTTTACTTTGCCGTAGGCGGTACGGCCGCCCACTTTGATGTGAACTCCAGCATCAGTGATGATGTGGATGAATTTATCTGGGGCTTTAACACCGGCGTCGGCATGGAAAAATGCGTGACCACCCAGTTATGCGTCTCTGTGAACTATGCGATCACCTTCTACGGCTCTGAAACAGAAGATGATGTGCGTTATATTCCTCGCACCAGCACGTTTACCTTCGGTAGCTTGTATTACTTTGACTTTTAATCGTTCTATTTAGTCAACACCTGTAAGCAAACCCTCGGGTAAATTTGGTTCCTCCATGACAGACACCATGACCTTTAGCCTACTTGCCGGCATATTAATCATTCTCGTGATGGTCGTGGCTATCACCCTGCTGCTGCGACGGATCAATATGCCCAGTATTTTGGGTTATTTGGTGGTGGGCCTCGTCGTCGGCCCGCATGGGCTTGGTTTTTTACCTGGTTCAGAAGACGCGCGCGAATTAGCCGAATACGGCTTGATGTTTTTGATGTTCACCATCGGTTTGGAGTTTTCACTGACCAAGCTGATCGCCATGCGGCAAACCGTGCTGGTCTTTGGCGGGCTACAAGTTTTAATCAGCACCATCGCAACGGTGGTCATTTCTTTATTAGTTGGTTTAACACCGCACGAGGCGATTGTGATCGGTGGTATTGTGGCCATGTCTTCCACCGCCATTGCGATGAAGCAGCTAACCGATCAGCTAGAAATTAATTCTCGACACGGTATGAATGCCGTCGGCATTTTGCTGATGCAAGATATCGCCGTTATCTTGTTCTTGATTTTAATTCCTACCCTTGCCGGTTCAGAAGGCCATGCCATTACCATTCCGTTGCTCAAAGCGTTAGGCAAAGGCGCGATTGCGATCGGGATCATCTTTGCTATCGGCCACTGGGTATTACGTCCGCTATTCGGTGAAGTGGCACGCGCCCATTCACGAGAACTCTTTACGCTGACGGTGTTGTTGGTGGTGCTGAGCTCAGCCTGGATCTCCCATGTATTAGGCATTTCGATTGCGCTGGGCGCTTTCGTGGCAGGTATTATGTTGGGGGAAACAAAATACCGCCATCAAATCGATGTGGATATTCGCCCCTTCCGCGACGTGCTGCTCGGTTTATTCTTCGTCACCGTGGGGATGATGATCGATCTGGAAATTATTTTAGAGGCGTGGCCGTGGATATTATTATTGCTAGCCGGCCTTATCATCGGCAAGTTTTTATTGATCATGCTGCTCGCGCTGATTTTGAAGCAAGATAAAGTCACGGCCGTGCGCACCGGTATTGTGCTAGCACAAGGCGGCGAGTTTGGTTTTGCGGTGCTGACCCTGGCACTGGCCAATAATATGATCACACCACTCTATGGGCAGGTCGCACTTGGTGCTTTATTGATCAGTATGACACTCGCGCCTGTTTTTATCCGCTTTAACAAGCCCATTGCCGCGGCGTTATTGCCTCGCGCAGTCAAAATAGATGTTGATGAAATCAGCACTGACGCTGTACAGGCTGCGGCTAAATTAAAAGATCACATTATTATTTGTGGGTACGGGCGCGTCGGTCAAAGTATCGCGCATTTATTAGAGCAAGAAAACATTCCTTTCAGTGTGCTGGATCTTGACCCTGCGCGTATACAAAAAGGGCAAGTAGCAGGCCGGCATGTCATTTATGGTGATGCCACACACGATGAAATGTTAGAAGCGGCGGGTGTCGACCGCGCAAAAGCCGTGGTGCTCACCTATATTGACATCCACACCGCTTGCAAAACCTTAGAGCAAATACGCCGTGAACACCCTGACTTGCCTGTTTTAGTGCGCAGCCCAGATGATAGCGATTTAGCGGAACTGCAAGAATGCGGCGCCACCGAAGTTATCCCCGAAACATTAGAAGCCAGTTTAACCTTGGTGATGCATTTGCTGCTTTCCATGAACATTCCAATGAAAAAAGTGTTGCGAACCATTGAATCCGCGCGCGCCGATCGCTACAGCATGCTGCGGTATAGTTTCCCTGAGGAAAACGAGCAGTAAGGTAAGTAATCGTCGTTGAGCGATAAATGCATATTAGAAATGCCCGACCCTTTAGGCGTTAAGAAAAAAACCCAAACAACAAAATAAACTTTCAAAATTTACTTTGTTTGTTTGGGCTTTTTTTTTGTTTTTTTTTGGTTTTTTTATTTTTTTTATCTTTTTGTGTTTTTTTGCTTTTTTTGGGAATTTTTCGTTTTTTGAAAAAAAGAAAAAAATCACGCTTCACCTGCTTTTTAGTATCAGCCTCCAGTGAAGTGGGCAAAGTTTTTGTTGTTTAGACAGCAGCCTGCTCAGAGCGGCGGGTGGTGTGGAAAAAGTTGACCATGTCGTCGCCTCCCTCCATGGCGTGCGTAAGCTCTGCGCCATCACTCTGAGGAGTGTTCGTGTCATCGAAGTACTGCTTGCTCTGCTTTTCAATGAGGAGCTCATAAAACCTGGCGCAAATGATCTCGCCGTTGGTGAACTGCCCCCGGAGCTCGACCTCTACGCCCTCAAGGAAGGTGCCCTTAGTCTGGGTCCGGTAGAAGGCGAGGAACTTGTTGAAGTCCCGCCCGTTATCCTCACTCGGGTGCTTCACCTTTATGCGATGCTGGAAGGCGAACACACCGTCCTGCTCAAAGAACATAAACCCCAGCTTCTCAAAGACGCGCAGGAAGCTCTTGAGCTCAATGAGGAGCTCAAGCGTCGATGCCCGCCGATAGACATCGGCCATCCGGGAGAGCAGCGCCTGCTCCGGCGCTGGGATCTGGGCGATGTACCGCGCTGTCAGGCAACCGATAGCGGTGCTCACGGTGTCCGGGTTGAGTGTCGACTGAACCTCCTTGATCTCGAGATCAAGGAGCTTAGCCACCAGGGCCAACGGGCCAAAGAAGAAGAGGTTCTTCCCCTTCTGGCACTTGTACTCGATCAGCGGCTCCACGAGAGGAACCGGATCAGCCGTAGTAGCCACCTGCATCAGCTTCATCAACGCGCCGTGGCTTCCCCCGCAAGGAGACGCCTTACAATAGGTAGACATGATCTTGCTGTTGCTTGGCTGCTTGCTTGTTGTCTTGTTGAGTGAGCGCGCTACGTTTTTTGTACTTGCTCTTTATATATGGTGTAACACCAACATGTAAGTTAACTAAATCATTGATAAAAACAAAAAAACAAGGAAAATAATGATATCTGATTGGTTTTAAAACAATCAATAACTTATTCTCTCCTGCCAGAGAAATGGGATTTTGACACATTTTGTAGAGGCGGGGCATGACGTGCCCCTGCATGGGTTTTGCAAGCATTTATAGCAAGCCCTGTGAAAACGGTTACGTTGAGCACTTTAATTAATTGATGGAGACATCATTCCAAAAAAATAGAAAGCGGTGCCTGACCCTTAAACCTTTAAGAAAAAAACCCAAACAACAAAATAAACTTTCAAAATTTACTTTGTTTGTTTGGGTTTTTTTTTTGGTTTTTTTTGGTTTTTTTATTTTTTTTGTCTTTTTGTGTTTTTTTGCTTTTCAGCTTTTTTTGATTTTTTTGTATTTTTGGGGTTTTTTGCTTTAAAAAAAAGAAAAAATTTTCTTGTTATAGAGCTACTCCTCAAGAACATTTGAGCTGATTAAGCTGAGTCAGTGATCAGCTGCGCCTGCTCGCGCGCCAGCTTCATCTGCTCCATCTGCTGCTTCAGCGCCAGGTCCGCCTGCTCTTGCGCCTGCTTCTCCTTCAGCTGCTCCTGCTCGCGGTCCTGCTCGCGCGCCTGCTTCATCTTCTGCAGCGCCAGGTCCGCCTGCTCTTGCGCCTGCTGCTTCTTCAGGTTCTCCTGCTCGCGTTCCTGCTCGCGCTTCTGCTGCATTTTCTGACACGCCAGGCCCGCCTGCTCTTGCGCCTGCTGCTTCTTCAGGTTCTCCTGCTCGCGGTCCTGCTCGCGCTTCTGCTGCATTTCCTGGCACGCCAACTCCGCCTGCTCTTGCGCCTGCCGCTTCTTCAGGTTCTCCAGCTCACGTTCCTGCTCGCGCGCCTGCTGCTTCTTCTGGCACGCCAGGGCAGCCTGCTCTTGCGCCTGCTGCTTCTTCAGGTTCTCCAGCTCACGTTCCTGCTCGCGCGCCTGCTTCATTTCCTGCAGCGCCAGATCCGACTTCTCTTGCGTCTGCCGCTTCTTCAGGTTCTCCTGCTCACGTTCCTGCTCGCGCGCCTGCTTCATTTCCTGCAGCGCCAGATCCGACTTCTCTTGCGTCTGCTTCTCCTGCATCTCCTTCTGCTCGCGGTCCTGCTCACGCTCCAGCCGGAATTGCTCCATTGTTTGGTTCTTGCTTGCGTAGGGTATTGGTTTGTTTGTTAGTGTTTTGTTTAGACGCTTGTCTTATATATGGCGTAACACCCGCAGGTAAGTTACAAAAAAACGGATCTCTGGGACAGAGATTCAACCAAAACGACTTTAACCTACTGATATTTAATAAAAAAATAAATCTCATCTTTTTTATCTATTAGCAGAAAATCAGATATTCCTAAGAAACTCTAGTCTTCCTTAAGCGTTTTTCATGCCGCCCCTTTATCTGATAGAGCGACCTTTGGCACTCCTTAATAGGTGGTTTATCGATCATAAAAGGCAGCAAAGATCTCTCTGTGAACACTTACATTAAAACATCCCCCTTTAGATTTATTAGATATGCCTGACTCCTTAAGTCTTAAGAAAAAAACCCAAACAACAAAATAAACTTCAAAAATTTACTTTGTTTGTTTGGGTTTTTTTTTTGGTTTTTTTTGGTTTTTTTATTTTTTTTGTCTTTTTGTGTTTTTTTGCTTTTTTTGGGAATTTTTCGTTTTTTGAAAAAAAGAAAAAAATCACGCTTCACCTGCTTTTTAGTATCAGCCTCCAGTGAAGTGCACAAAGCTTTTGTTTTTTAATAGATAGCCGACAGACCCTGGTGGCGGCTGAACCCGGCGTTGTGGCAGTAGCCACCACGGCGAGCGTGGGCCCGACGGCCACACTGCGCGCCGTAGAGGCTGTCTCCCTTGGGAGCACGCGCCTGCCCGAACAGCTCGGCCTGGGCCTCCTCCGGATCGCGCAGAGCAGCCTCCCAGATCGCGGCCTCCCGAGCGTCCTGCACCTCGTCCTCGTCCTCGAAGTCGTCATAGTAGAGAACTTCGTCGGCGTCGGCGTCGGAGAACAGGGTGTCGTCCTCCCCCTGCATGGCAGCAGCACACCTGGTCCACATCTGCGCAGACTCGTGATAGACGGCGGCGACGGCATCCTGGTCGGGTTGCTCACCGAGGCTGGCAACACGCTGGACCCACTGCGTTGTCTTCTCCGTGTAGACGGTGGCGACGGCGTCCCGCAGGGCGCGGCCAGTCCAGAGGATCTCCTCCCCCTCAGAAGAGGCGGAAGAGACGGTGGACATGTCGTCCTCGGAGAACGCAGGAGCAGACGGAGAGAGGCTGACCATCAGCTCCTCGTCCAAGAGCGTACGCCAATCCTGAGAGATCGGCGCATCGTCATCCTCGTCATCCTCCTCGTCCCCCTGAAAGGGAGCGCGGATGGGAGAGACCTGGGGGCTCCAGGAGTAGTCCTTGGCGCCCGTGCCGCTCTGGCGACTGGGAGACTTGTTCCACTCCTCGTGGTCGTGGGTGGAGGCAGTCAGGTTGGCCTGGTGGTCCGCCTCGGGCTCGGTCACCTCCTGCTTGAGAGAGACGACCACCTCGAAAGGGGTCCGTTGGTCCATCTGGAAGGAGTCGGCCATGCAAGGTCCAAAGACCTTGCAGGCAGTGTACCTCCCAGGCACACACCAACCATCTTCGTTGAGGCGAGGCGCCCGAAAGACCAGGTAGAGTCCGGCGAGCGCGCTCATCTGGGTGATCCCTTGGAAGCGGCTGGCCAGGTGGTCAAACCCCTTCTCATTCACCGCGTAGGTAGACTCGAAGAGGGGCTCGCCATCAAAGTCGATGCCGGTGTACAGGAAACCCGCCTGCTCGAGAGCATCAAGGGTCAGCTGGAGCGAGGCGTTCACCCAAGCCGCAAGCGGCTTGGGCTCCGGGAGGCTCCCGAACAGGTCCGAGACATGCTTCATTATAACTCTCACATCCTGCTCAGGCATGATCTTACTGTTGCTTGGTTGTTGTTTTGTTCAGTGAGCACGCTACGTTTCTTGTACTTACTCTTTATATATGGTGTAACATCCGAATGTAAGTTAATTAAATCACTAATAACAAGCCGGCAAACAGGGGAGAAACACGTAATTGATTGATTTTAAAGTATAAATAAATTTTATTTTTTTGCTGTTCTAGACAAAAAAATCATGAATATGATAAATCTTGTCAGCATTAAGGAAAGTCACGGCGCTGCCTTTGTATGTTGCTTGGTAAGCCACCTCTGGGGAAGACCTTTGGTTCCTCTCATCAGACAACACCTTAATCTAGATAGGGCTGATTATAAATTGTTATAGGTACCCATATCTCGAAAAACATTATGTTAAATTTGCTTATTAAAGAAAGTAAGCTTTAACGATTGGTGGAAGGCGCTCCCCCTCGTTGCACTATGTTGGTTGATATCTGACAGGGCGGGCGACCTTTGGCGCCCCTACTACTCGGCAGTTTCGCCAGCAGTCGCCTCAGCGGTTTCTTGGTAAGCAGGACGATCAACAAGCTCAACCAATGCCATGGGGGCTTTATCGCCCTGGCGGAAGCCGTTTTTCAGCACACGCAAATAGCCACCCGGACGGGCTTTATAGCGTGGCGCCAGCTCATCAAACAATTTGGTGACCATGTCGCGATCACGCAAACGAGCAAACGCCAGGCGACGACGCGCCACGCTGTCTTCTTTGGCGAGCGTAATCAACGGCTCGGCGATACGACGCAGCTCTTTGGCTTTGACCAAGGTGGTATTGATAATTTCATGCTTAAAAAGTGAAGCAGCCATATTGCGAAACATGGCAATACGATGACTGCTGTTACGATTTAACTTTTTGCCTGATTTTCTGTGACGCATAATGGTGTATTATTTTAGGGGATAGTTGTTACTGCTCGATTTTATTGATCAGTTCAGAGCTATCTTCTGGCCAGTTTTCAATTTTTTGGCCTAGCGCTAAACCGCGGCTATCGAGTATTTCTTTAATTTCGTTCAGTGATTTTCTGCCCAAATTCGGGGTTTTTAATAATTCCATTTCAGTGCGTTGCACTAAATCACCAATGAAGAAAATATTTTCTGCTTTTAAACAGTCTGCTGAACGCACGGTTAACTCTAATTCATCAACAGGGCGCAATAAGATAGGATCAATCTCTGGCTCTTTTCTCGTGAGCTCTGGTTCAGCAATCGATTCAAGATCAACGAATGAAACCAGCTGTTTTTGCAGTACGGTGGCTGCGTAACGAATGGCTTCTTCGGGCTCAACCGTGCCGTTGCTTTCAAGGTCAATGATCAGCTTGTCTAAGTCGGTGCGCTGTTCCACACGCGCAGATTCAACACTGTATGTCACACGTCGTAATGGGCTAAAGCTTGCATCAAGGTGTAATTTGCCAATGGTGCTGCTAGGCACTTCTTCATCACCTTCTACTGTGATTTGGCGGCGATTGCTCGCAGGTTCATAACCTCGGCCATGCATCACTTTGGCGGTTAAATTCAATTTACCTTTTTGATCAAGGTGCGCAATCACATGATCAGGGTTGACGATTTCAATACCCGGGCCTGATTCGATGTCGCTTGCTAACACGACGCCTGGGCCTGTTTTATTGATTTTAATTGTGCCTTCTGTGCCTTGCGTCATCTTCAGTGCCAAGCCTTTAAGATTCAGCAGAATATCAACAACATCTTCTTGCACGCCTTCAATGGCAGAGTATTCGTGAAGTACGCCTTCGATGTCTGCCTCTGTTGCCGCACAACCGGGCAATGAGGAAAGTAAAATTCGACGTAGGGCATTTCCTAATGTATGACCAAAACCGCGTTCCAGTGGCTCTAAGGTAACCCTTGCTCGTGTTGGGCTGATATTTTCAATATCGACCAAACGTGGCGTCATTAAGTCTGTCATCTGCATGGATAAACCTCTTTTTCTGTTACTTAGAGTACAACTCAACTATAAGGTGCTCATTAATATCGGCTGATAAGTCAGAGCGTTCTGGAATAGCTTTAAAGACTCCTTGTTTCTTTTTGGCATCAACATCTATCCAGGCACAAGGCTCGCGCTGCTCAGCTAACGTCAAGGCTGACTGCACACGTGCTTGATTTTTGCTTTTTTCTCGTAGCCCCACCACATCGTCGGGGGACACACGAAAAGAAGGGATATTAACTAATTTATCGTTCACGACAATATTTTTGTGATTCACCATTTGGCGCGCTTCTGCGCGGGTAGAACCAAAACCCATACGGTAAACGACATTATCTAAACGGGTTTCTAAAAGTTGTAAGAGATTTTCACCAGTTGAGCCTTTGTAACGATCTGCTTTTTCATAATAAGCACGGAACTGGCGCTCTAATAAACCATATATACGCTTTAATTTTTGTTTCTCGCGTAACTGCACACCGTAATCGGTGAGACGGCTACGTTTCTGAGAAGGTGGCCCCGGCAAGGTGTCAATTTTGCACTTTGTTTCAATATCGCGCACACCGCTTTTTAAAAACAGATCAGTGCCTTCGCGACGGGCTAATTTTAGTTTTGGACCTCTATATTTGGCCATACCACTTTATCTCTTATATTTAGTTATGCAATCAATGCTTACACACGACGCTTTTTGGGTGGACGACAACCATTATGCGGAATGGGCGTGACATCGATGAGCGCCGTAATTTTAAAATCATCTCCTAAGGCCCGTACAGCAGATTCGCGCCCTGGCCCTGGGCCTTTGACACGCACAGACAAATTCTTCATGCCATACTCCAGCGCACGCGTTGCTGCTTTTCTTGCAGCCACTTGCGCCGCATAAGGTGTGCTTTTACGTGAACCTCGAAAACCTGAACCACCAGCCGTTGCCCATGAGAGGGTATTACCTTGGCGATCCGAAATAGAGACCAGCGTGTTGTTGAAAGAGGCATGGATATTCGCAATGCCATCAACAATCGTTTTTTTAATTTTTTTACGCGTTGGCGTTTTAGTCGCCATTACACTTCCTCACAAATAACAATAGGATCACTCCCAAACTCTAATTCTAAAGGGAGTCCATCGAAATGTACTTCACCATTCCCAAGCAAAACAGCATTACTAAATTTCAGGTTGCCGGCTATTACCTGATTTTTATTTTCATTAAAATGCAAACTCCGCCTCAAGTCTACGTTTTCACCAGAGGACTCTAAGGAAAAACTAAAGTTTCGTTCTTCATATGTAAAACTGCCCGGCACTATCTCTATATTTTGATCATTAACCAAAATATGCCTAGCTCTAAGTGTTTTAGACATCTTGAATTTCACCTTTTATTTCCGTATGGGCTTACGAGGCCCCTTACGCGTGCGGGCATTGGTTTTGGTGCGTTGACCATGCACCGGCAAGCCTCGGCGGTGGCGAATGCCACGAAAACAGCCTAAATCCATCAAGCGCTTAATATTCATCGCTACTTCACGGCGTAAATCGCCTTCTACTTGTAGATTAGCGACGCCAGTACGCAGGGCTTCAAGCTCTGCGCTGTCTAAATCTTTTATTTTGGTGGATGGATTAACACTCACCGCATCACATATCGCAGCAGCGCGCGTTGCTCCAATGCCGTAGATCGCTTGAAGAGCGATAACTGCATGTTTTCCATCAGGAATATTTATACCCGCTACACGAGCCATTTTATACTAATCTCCAACTTAAACCTTAAATATTACCGGGCATCTTGCTGTATGGCAAGATGTTTCTAGCCCTGCCTTTGCTTATGCTTAGCCTCTTTACAGATGACCCGTATCACACCTTTACGGCGGACAATCTTGCAGTTTCGACAGATTTTCTTAACCGATGCTTGTACTTTCATATTAACCCCCGACCTCCAGATTTTAGCTTGGCCTTCTTCATCAAGGACTCGTATTGGTGCGACATTAAGTGGGTCTGCACTTGCCCCATAAAGTCCATCGTGACCACCACAATAATCAATAGTGATGTACCGCCAAAGTAGAATGGGATCTGCCAAAACATCCGTAAAAATTCAGGCATCAGCGACACAGCGGTAATATAAAGCGCGCCAAATAAGGTCAAACGTGACATCACACCATCGATATAACTTGCCGTCTGTTCACCTGGACGAATACCCGGAATAAAAGCACCCGAGCGCTTAAGATTATCGGCCGTGTCTTTGGGGTTAAACACTAACGCTGTATAGAAAAAGCAGAAAAACACAATGGCGGCAGCATAAAATAAGATAAATAAGGGCTGCCCCGGCGAGAGCGCTAAGCCGATATCCGTCAACCAGGTATTGGTGCTTGAACCAAACCACTGCCCTAACGTCGCAGGAAACATAATGATACTGGACGCAAAGATGGGCGGTATCACACCGGCCATATTAATTTTTAATGGCAAATGGCTGGTTTGCGCAGCATACATTTTACGCCCTTGCTGCCGCTTGGCGTAATTGACCGTGATCCGCCTCTGTCCTTTTTCGACAAACACGACAAACGCCGTGACCGCCAGCACCAAAAATAACAAAATAAGCACGCCAATCGCGTGTATCTGCCCTTGACGTAACTGCTCAAAGGTTTGCCCTAATGCGGCAGGTAAGCCCGCCACAATACCCGCAAAAATGATAATCGAAATACCGTTACCGATACCCCGCTCTGTCACTTGCTCACCTAACCACATCAAGAACATGGTACCGGTGACCAAGGTCACGACCGCGGTAAAGTAAAAAATGAAACCCGGGTCTAGCGCGATCCCTGAGCTGGCTAAATATTTTGAAACACCAATCGCCTGGAAGGTCGCTAAAAAGACCGTACCATAACGTGTGTATTGCGTAATTTTACGACGGCCCGCTTCACCTTCTTTTTTCAATTGACTGAGCGTGGGCGAGACGGCTGTCAGCAGCTGCATAATAATCGCCGCCGAAATATAAGGCATGATACCAAGTGCAAACACAGATAGACGACTTAAAGCACCACCGGAAAACATATTAAAGAAGCCCAGCAAGGTATTTTGCAGCTCTTCAAATAACATTGCTAAACGAACAGGGTCAACACCCGGTACGGGTACGTGTGCGCCAATCCGGAAAACGATAATCGCGCCCAGCACAAACAGCAGGCGCCGTTTTAATTCACTTAAACCGCCACCTTGGCTTGCATTTTTAGACTGTCCTGGTAGGGCCATTATGCTGTTGTTCCACTGTCTTGAATTTTGCCACCTTGGCGCTCAATGATGTCGCGTGCCCCTTTGGTCACCGCAATACCTTGTAACGTGACGGCTTTGTCTAAACTCCCTGACAAAAAGACTTTGGCTTTTTCAACTTGCGCATCGACTAAACCTGCCGCCTTGAGCGCCGCTAAGTCGATCACATCGGCAGTGATTTTTGCTAATTCGTGCAAGCGTACTTGCCCAACGCGTGATTTGCGACGTGAGGTAAAACCAAATTTGGGTAAACGCATTTGCAGTGGCATTTGACCACCTTCAAAACCCACTTTGTGATAACCACCTGAGCGTGCGTGTTGCCCTTTATGGCCTCGACCACAGGTTTTACCTGAACCAGAACCAATGCCTCGCCCAACACGATTTTTGGCAGGACGTGAACCCGGCGCGGGAGATAATGTATTTAACTGCATACTAGCATTCCTCAACTTGTAGCATGTAAGCCACTTTATTCACCATGCCACGATTACAAGGGGTATCTTGCACTTCAACGGTTTGGCGCATCCGGCGCAAACCTAAACCTTGCAAGCAAGCTTTATGTTTGGGTAAGCGGCCAATGGGACTGCGTATTAATGTTAAGCGTAAATTTTTTGCTGCCATGATGTTTATATACGATGTTTAAACAACCGCCTCCACTGGCTTGCCACGTTTTGCAGCAATATGTTCTGGCGAATGCATGTTAAGTAATGCTTTTATCGTTGCGCGCACGACATTGACTGGGTTCGTTGAGCCAATAATTTTAGCTAAGACATCATGCACACCCACCACTTCAAAAATAGGACGCATCGCACCGCCGGCAATAATACCGGTACCTTCTGATGCAGGCTGCATCACCACTTTGGTGCCTGCATGCACGCCAATCAATGGGTAATGTAATGTGGGGCCATTGAGCTCAATCCACTGCATATCACGGCGGGCATTTTCCATTGCTTTTTGAATAGCAGCAGGCACTTCACGCGCTTTACCACGACCAAAACCCACTTTGCCTTCGCCATCACCGACTACGGTCAGTGCAGAAAAACTAAAGATACGGCCACCCTTCACAACCTTAGCGTTGCGATTCACAAAGACCAGCTTTTCAATTAAGCCTTCAGCGCTGTCTGTTGCTTCTCTTGCCATAATCTAACCTTTTAATTCAACCTAATGTCTGTTTCTAGAATGTCAGCCCAGCTTCCCGAGCCGCATCGGCTAATGCTTTCACGCGGCCATGATATTTGAAGCCTGAGCGATCAAATGCTACCTGTTCAATGCCTTTTTCTTTTGCAAGCGCTGCCACACGCTTGCCCACCAACGCGGCCGCTTCGCGATTACCACTTTTACCTTTTAATTCATCACGCAACGTTTTATCTAACGTGGACGTGCTCACGACAACACTGGCATCTTTGCTGTCAATAATTTGCGCGTAAATATGTTGCAAGGTGCGGTGCACACTTAAACGCAAAGCAAGTAATTCGCGCTGTTTTGCACGCGCACGTTTTGCACGGCGTAAACGGGTTGTTTTTTTGTTTATCATGATCTTATTTCTTCTTCGCTTCTTTCAAGATCACCGTCTCATCAGCATAACGTACGCCTTTACCTTTATAAGGTTCCGGTGGACGATACGCGCGGATATTAGCGGCAACTTGCCCGACTTGCTGTTTGTCAGCCCCTTTTATAACGAGTTCCGTTTGTGAGGGTGCTTCAATAGACACACCTTCAGGAATAGGAAACACCACGGGGTGAGAAAAACCCAGTGTTAAATTTAAATTTTCCCCTTGCACCTGAGCACGGTAACCGACACCTTTTAATTCAAGTTTACGTTCAAAACCTTGGCTCACACCGACGATCATATTGTTGACTAAGGCGCGCGCGGTGCCGGCTTGCATATCCGCCTCGCGACTACCGTCTTTTGCTGAAACCGCTAGCACATCTTCTTGCTGCTCAAGGCGCACACTGGGGTGCAACACATGCTGCAGCGTGGTTTTGCCGCCTTTTACGGTAACGGTACCGGCACTCATTTTAATTTCAACGCCTTGAGGCACTGGAATCGGTTGTTTAGCAATACGTGACATGAATAATTTTCCTACTCTTTAAGTAACGTAGCAAAGTATTTCGCCACCATGACCTACAGCGCGTGCCGCTTTGTCGGTCATGACACCTTTTGATGTAGACACCACGGCAATACCTAACCCCCCTAAAACGGTGGGCAATTCATTGCATGATTTATACACGCGCAACCCTGGGCGACTCACACGTTTCATTGATTCGATGACCGGTTTGCCTTCATGGTATTTTAAAGCACATGTCAGCACAGATTTGTTATCCGTTTCATCAATCTGGAAATCGGTAATATAGCCTGCTTCTTTTAGCACATTCGCAATCGCTGCTTTTGGCTTTGAGGATGGCATGCTAACTTCTGGATGTTTTCGTAACCCAGCGTTACGTAACCTAGCTAGCATGTCGGCGATGGGATCTTGCATACTCATTTTCTATTTGCCTCTCTCTACCAACTGGCCTTGACCACGCCAGGAACATCTCCGCGCATTGCCATTTCACGCAGCTTATTACGCCCTAATTGAAAACGACGAAATACACCGCGTGGCCGACCGGTTAGCTGACAACGATTAACCAAACGTACCGGGCTCGCATTTCGCGGTAACTGTTGTAATTGTTTTTGCGCTTCCCAACGCTGTTCTAAGCTCAGGCTGCCATCAACAACCTGTGCTTTTAGCGCAGCACGTTTGCTTGCATATTTAGCCACTAACGCTTCACGTCGTTTTTGCCGTTCAACAATGGATACTTTAGACATTACGACTCACCTTTTATTTTTTTCATCGGAAAGCTAAACGCCTGCAACAACGCCCGCCCTTCTTCATCTGTTTTTGCTGATGTCGTGATGGTAATGTCTAAACCACGCAAAGCATCAATCTTGTCATAATCGATTTCTGGGAAGACGATTTGCTCGCGCACACCCAAGGTGTAGTTGCCATGGCCATCAAATGCTTTCGGGTTCAAACCACGAAAATCACGGATACGCGGTATCGCAATAGACACCAAACGATCAAAAAATTCATACATGTGTGAGCCACGCAACGTGACTTTGCAACCAATTGGCCAACCTGCACGGATTTTAAACCCCGCAATTGATTTTCTGGCCAATGTCACAATCGGTTTTTGCCCAGCAATTTTTGTCATGTCACTGACAGCATGCTCAATGATTTTTTTATTGCTCACCGCATCACCTAACCCCATATTCAATGTGATTTTTTTGATGCGAGGTACTTCCATCACGCTTTTATAGGAAAATTTTTCCTGTAAAGCGGGAACAACTTTTTCTGTATAAAAGGTTTTTAGTCGGGCCATTTTCTCTTCTACCTTATACGTCGACCAATTCGCCGTTTGACTTAAAATAACGCACTTTTCGACCATCTTCTAACGTCTTAATGCCCACGCGATCCGCTTTTTTCGTCAACGGATTAAACACAGCAATATTAGACAAATGAATAGAGGCTTCTTTCTCGAGGATGCCCCCTGCCGTGCCTTGCTGTGGGTTACCTTTAGTGTGTTTTTTCACTAAATTAATACCTTCAACAAACGTGCGGCCTTTAGACAGTATTTTCTGCACGACCCCTTGGCGGCCTTTATCTCTGCCGGCAAGCACAACCACTTCATCGCCTTTTTTAATCTTTTGCATACTCGACTCGCTTCGCTTTAACGCGTTACAGCACCTCAGGCGCTAACGAAATAATCTTCATAAACTTTTTGCGCAACTCACGGGTCACGGGGCCAAAAATACGTGTACCGATGGGTTCCTGCTGTGCGTTTAATATCACCACCGCATTGCTATCAAAGCGTATTTTAGAACCATCTTGGCGTCGCACCCCATGGCAGGTACGCACAACAACCGCGTTGAACACCTCACCTTTTTTGACCTTCCCGCGTGGGATGGCCTCTTTAATGCTGACCTTAATGATGTCGCCAATATTCGCATAACGTCGATGCGAACCACCGAGCACCTTAATACAGGCAACGGAGCGCGCACCACTGTTGTCTGCTACTTGCAGTCGCGTTTCTGTTTGGATCATGCTGCTGCCTCCGCAGATTCAACCACTGCCCAACTTTTTGTTTTAGACAATGGGCGGCACTCAGCAATCGTCACCACGTCACCAATCTTATGTGCATTGTTTTCATCATGCGCAGATATTTTAGTGGAGCGCTTAATGTACTTACCGTACAAAGGATGCTTAATTTTACGCTCAACCTGCACCACGATGGTTTTATTCATTTTGTTACTGACCACTTTTCCGGTCAGCGTTTTCGCACTGGTATTGGGTTTAGTCATGCTGCGGCACCTTCTTTCTCGCGCAAAATCGTTCGGGTTCGCGCAATATCGCGACGCACTCTATTGAGTTGATGAGTCTGCGCTAATTGCCCGGTACTGTGTTGTATGCGCAAATTAAATTGCTCACGCAATAAATTCATTACTTGCTTATTTAACTCAGGAATATCTTTTTCTCTTAAATCAGCTGCTTTCATCACATCACCGTCCGGGTCACAAAGGTGGTTTTCACCGGTAATTTTGCTGAGGCCAGTTGAAATGCGCGGCGAGCCACTTCTTCAGTCACGCCTTCCATTTCATACAAAATACGACCAGGTTGCACGAGTGCTACCCAGTACTCGACATTCCCTTTCCCTTTACCTTGCCTGACTTCTAATGGCTTTTTCGTAATCGGTTTATCGGGGAAAAGACGTATCCACACACGACCACCCCGTTTAATGTGACGGGTCATCGCACGCCGTGCTGCTTCAATTTGGCGAGCCGTGATACGACCACGCTCAGTCGTTTTCATGCCAAACTCACCAAAGCTAACCTTGGCGCCACGCGTCGCTTCACCACGATTACGGCCTTTAAACTGTTTACGAAATTTTGTTTTTTTCGGTTGTAACATCGGTCAGTACTTTGCTGTTGCTATTTTTTTGCTTCGCTTGCTTCTTCCGGAGCAGCATTGGCTGCCACCGCATTTAATGCCATTTGGCGTTTGTCTTCTGGGCGTATTTCACCTCTAAAAATCCACACCTTGATGCCAATAATACCGTAGGTGGTATTGGCTTCGACCAGCGCATAATCAATATCGGCACGCAGGGTATGCAGCGGCACGCGGCCTTCTCGATACCATTCGTTGCGGGCAATTTCTGCGCCATTTAAACGGCCCGCCAGTGCAATTTTAATGCCTTCGGCACCGGCTCGCATGGTGTTGGTCACCGCACGCTTCATGGCACGACGATACATGATGCGTCGCTCAATTTGCTGTGCCACACCGCTGGCCACCAATTTCGCGTCTAATTCGGGTTTGCGTACTTCTTCAATGGTCACCTGTGTAGGCGTACCTAATAACTTGCTCACTTCCGCACGCAGTTTTTCAATATCTTCACCGCGCTTGCCTATCACGATACCCGGGCGCGCTGAATGAATCGCAATGCGGGCACTTTGCGCAGGGCGTTCAATGTCAATACGACTCACTGACGCGTGTGCTAATTTTTTCTCTAAAAAGTCACGTACTTTTAAATCAGCCAGCAAATACTCTGAATACTGTTTAGGATCAGCATACCAGGTAGATGACCAATCTTTGATCACACCGAGGCGGTAACCGGTAGGATGTACTTTTTGACCCATAATATTTTTTAACCTTTCTTACTCATCGGACACCTTGACCGTAATATGGCAGGTTCGCTTTAAAATTCGGTTAGCCCGCCCTTTCGCGCGTGCACGCATGCGCTTTAAGGTCGGCCCTTCATCAACATAAATAAGGGCCACTTTAAGCTCATCAATATCAGCCCCTTCGTTGTTCTCAGCATTGGCAATGGCCGATTCCAAACATTTTTTAATCAGCACCGCTGCTTTCTTAGGACTAAACTGCAACAAATTTAACGCCTTGTCGACTGCTAAGCCACGTATCTGATCGGCGACTAACCGCGCTTTTTGCGCCGAAAGCCTAATCATTTTTAATTTTGCCGCTACCATCATTTTGCTTAACTCTACCGTTTAACCGTTTAACGTTTATTTCTTCGCTTTTTTATCAGCGACGTGGCCACGGAATGTGCGGGTGACCGCAAATTCTCCGAGTTTGTGTCCCACCATGTTTTCAGTCATGTACACAGGCACATGTTGTCGGCCATTGTGGACAGCAATGGTTAAACCCACCATATCCGGTGTGACCATTGAACGTCTTGACCATGTTTTAATGGGTCGACGATCTTGGCTTGCTGTTGCCACTTCCACTTTTTTAGCTAAGTGCAAGTCAATAAAAGGCCCTTTTTTTAGCGATCGCGGCACAATACCCCCCTCATCTACCGTTTACGTGCACGGATAATTAATTTATCAGAACGCTTATTACGTCGCGTCTTATAACCTTTAGTGGGAACACCCCATGGCGAAACAGGATGACGCCCCCCAGAGGTACGCCCTTCACCACCACCGTGTGGATGATCCACTGGATTCATCGCCACACCCCGTACAGTAGGCCGCACACCGCGCCAGCGTTTTGCACCGGCTTTACCTAAGGAACGTAAGTTATGCTCTGCATTACCAATCTCACCCACTGTGGCGCGACAAACGGATAACACTTTACGCATTTCACCTGAACGCAAACGTAAAATAACATATTTACTTTCACGCCCCGTGATCTGAGCATAACCACCGGCACTGCGCACCATTTGTGCGCCTCTGCCAGGTTTCAATTCAATACAGTGCACTAAGGTACCCACCGGGATATCTTTAAGTGCCATCGCATGACCAGGCTTAATGCTCGCGCCTTCACCTGCGGCTATTTCACTGCCTTGCTTCACGCCTTTTGGCGCAATGATGTAACGACGCTCACCATCACGGTAAAGCACGAGTGCAATATTGGCACTGCGATTAGGATCGTATTCCAAGCGTTCCACTTTACCGGGCACACCTTCTTTCTGGCGTTTAAAATCGATTAAACGATAATGTTGTTTGTGCCCACCGCCTTGGTGACGCACCGTAATACGTCCGTTATTATTTCGGCCACCGTTTTTACTTTTCGGTGCCAATAAAGGCGCATGCGGTTCACCTTTATGTAAATCAGGATTGACCACTTTGACAACAAAGCGGCGACCGGCGGATGTGGGTTTTGTTTTGACTAACGCCATGACGTCCCCTTAGGCCTCAGCTTCAATAAAGTTAATACTATGACCTGCTTTTAAGGTCACTTGTGCTTTTTTCCAACCAGAACGCACGCCTTGAATACGGCCTGTGCGACGTTGCTTTAATTTAACATGGCTGGTGGTCACGTTATCGACTTCTACTTTAAATAAGTTTTCGACAGCTTGTTTAATTTCAGGTTTGCACGCGTTTTTCGCCACTTTAAAAGTATATTGACGATGTTTATCTGCAATACGTGTGGCTTTCTCTGAATCATGTGAGCCTAATAATACTTGGAGCAATCGTTGTTCGTTCATGCTAAACGCGCCTCCAATGCTTTCAGTGCGGGCACCGTAATCAATACATTTTTATGTGCGATTAAACTCACCGGATCAATGTTAGCAACCGCCATTGTTTTGACTTTGTGCACATTGCGTGTGGCTAATGTTAAATCGCCCTCTAATTTTTCTGTCACAATCAACACGTCTGAAATATTCATGTCGGCCAATTGCGCAAGCAAGGCTTTGGTTTTTGGGGTCTCGACTTTAAAGTCATCCACCACCTGCAAACGCTCTTGACGTATGAGCTCAGAAAAAATGGAGCTGACCGCCGCACGGTACATTTTTTTATTTACTTTCTGGCTATGGTCTTGTGGCTTAGCCGCAAACGTCACACCACCACTACGCCAAATAGGGCTACGAATACTACCGGCACGTGCACGACCTGTGCCTTTTTGGCGCCAAGGTTTAATGCCACCGCCGCGCACTTCCGAACGGTTTTTTTGAGCACGGGTGCCTGCGCGCGCACCGGCTAAATGTGCTGTGACCACTTGATGAATCAATGCTTCATTAAAATCACGTGCAAACGCACCATCAGCCACATCGACTGTTTGTGTTGCTTGAGTGCCACCTGGCGTTAATACATTAAGCTGCATCGTCTTTATTCTCTTTCGCTTCTTGCGCTTTCTTCACTGCTTCAGCTTCAGGCGCAGACTGTTTAGCTTCTTCTGCCGGTGCCGCCGTTGCATCAACCGGTGCTTGCGCTTCAGACGGGGCCGCTTCTTGCTCAGCTTCAGTAGAAGACGCCATCGTAAATTCAGGGAGCGGGTATTTGCTAGCAGGACGCACAATCACATCACTTTGCTTTGCGCCCGGCGCCGCACCTTTCACTAACAGCAGGTTTCGCTCGTTATCAATTTGGATCACTTCAGCATTTTGTATGGTGCAACGCACATCCCCTAAGTGGCCTGCCATTTTCTTGCCTTTAAAGACACGGCCTGGCGTTTGACACTGACCAATAGAACCGGGGGCACGGTGGGAAACAGAGTTACCGTGTGAATTATCTTGGCCCGCAAAATTATGGCGCTTAATGCCACCGGCAAAGCCTTTACCTTTAGAGGTGCCTGTGAGATCTACTTTTTGGCCTACCTTGAAAAGATCAATCGTCAAGGTGTCACCCACATTGGTCTGGCCAGCAATATCTTCGGTGGTGCGGAATTCCCATAAACCTCTGCCTGCTTCCACACCCGCTTTCGCATATTTCCCAGCGCTTGGCTTGGAAACACGAGAGCGCTTTTTAGTACCTGTGGTGAGCTGAAGGCTGTAATAACCATCATTTTCTGGCGTCTTAATTTGTGTGATGACATTTTTTTCTACTTGAATCACACTGACCGGTATAGAACGACCGTCTTCAGCGAAGACGCGTGTCATACCCAGTTTTCGACCAACTATTCCAAACGACATGGGGCTACCCTAAGCTAATTTGTACATCCACACCGGCCGCAAGCTCTAGTTTCATCAGAGCATCAACCGTTTTTTCGGTGTGGTCAACAATATCAATTAAACGCTTGTGCGTACGAATTTCAATTTGATCACGTGCTTTTTTATTCACGTGAGGGGAGCGTAATAAATCAAAACGCTCGATACGGGTGGGTAGCGGGATAGGCCCCTGTAATCGGGCTCCCGTTTTCTTGGCTGTATCGACAATTTCTAATGTTGACCGCTCTAATGCACGGTGGTCAAAAGACTTGAGTCGAATACGGATTTTTTGCTTCGCTTTTACCGCTGCCATTACTTGCTACCTATTCTATTTACCCTTACTAATCACTGTTTCAGCTACACTGCTAGGAGCTTCTTTATACTTTTTAAACTCCATGGTGTAGGTTGCGCGGCCTTGCGTTGCAGAACGCAAATCGGTTGCATAACCAAACATTTCAGACAATGGCACTTCCGCATGAATTATTTTGCCGGCCGGCATTTCATCCATACCCTGTAATACACCACGTCGACGATTCAAATCGCCCATCACGTCACCCATGTAATCTTCAGGGGTCACAACTTCTACTTTCATAATGGGCTCAAGCAAAACCGCGTTGGCTTTAATCGCCCCGCTTTTGAAACCCATCGACGCGGCAATTTTAAACGCCATTTCATTGGAGTCGACGTCATGATACGAACCATCAAACAACGTGACTTTCACATCGACCACTGGGAACCCGGCAATCACACCGTTTTCCATTTGTTCTTGAATACCTTTATCCACCGCACCGATGTATTCACGCGGCACCACACCACCCACAATGGCGTTTACAAATTCATAGCCTTCGCCGGGCTCGCGTGGCTCAAGTTTTAACCACACATGACCGTATTGACCACGACCACCACTTTGACGCACAAACTTACCTTCTTCTTCAACAGGCGTGGTAATCGTTTCGCGGTAGCTTACTTGCGGTTTACCGACAGCGGCGTCTACACCAAATTCACGCTGCATACGGTCAACGATAATTTCAAGGTGTAATTCACCCATGCCGGCAATGAGAGTTTGGCCGGACTCTTCGTCAGTGCGCACCCGGAAAGAAGGATCTTCTTGCGCCAATTTATTGAGCGCAATACCCATTTTTTCTTGGTCCGCTTTGGTTTTGGGTTCCACCGCCACAGAAATAACAGGCTCTGGGAACTCCATGCGTTCCAGTGTGACCTTATCATCAAGGCTACACAAGGTATCACCGGTGGTGACATCTTTTAAACCCACCGCCGCAGCAATATCACCCGCACACACTTCTTTGATCTCTTCACGCGAGTTCGCGTGCATTTGTAGAATACGGCCCACACGTTCACGTTTACCTTTTACAGGATTAAAGACCGTATCGCCTGACTTTAATATACCTGAATAAACACGGAAGAAGGTCAATGTACCGACATAAGGGTCGGTTGCAATTTTAAAGGCTAATGCAGCAAAAGGCGCCGCATCTGAAGAAGGCCGTTCAACCGTTTCTTCTCTTTCGTCAACACCTTTAATCGCAGGCACTTCAACGGGCGAAGGCAAATAATCTACCACACCGTCTAATACCGCTTGCACACCTTTATTTTTAAAGGCCGAGCCACAAAAAGTAGGCACAATTTCATTGTTAATCGTACGCGCACGCAAACCTTTTTTGATTTCTTCGTCGCTGAGCTCGCCAGACTCAAGGTATTTTTCCATGAGGTCTTCGGAGGCTTCTGCCGCCGCTTCCAGCATATGCTCGCGCCACTTTTGCGCATCGGCTTGTAAATCAGCAGGAATGTCTTTGGCTTCGTAAGTGGCGCCTCTGTTGTCTTCATCCCAGTAGATGGCTTTCATGCGAATGAGGTCAACCACACCCGCAAAATCTTCTTCTGCGCCAATGGCTAATTGAACAGGGACAGGGTTGGCTCGTAAGCGCTCTTTAATGGTGCCGACCACACGCAAAAAGTCTGCGCCGGCACGGTCCATTTTATTGACAAATGCCAAACGCGGTACGCCGTAACGATCAGCCTGACGCCACACCGTTTCTGACTGTGGCTCTACACCCGACACACCACAAAAAACAGCACACGCGCCATCGAGCACGCGAAGAGAGCGCTCTACTTCAATCGTAAAGTCAACGTGGCCGGGGGTATCAATAATATTAACGCGGTGCTCAGGATATTGCTTATCCATGCCGCTCCAAAAACAGGTGGTCGCAGCAGAGGTAATGGTAATACCACGCTCTTGCTCTTGCTCCATCCAGTCCATCACAGCAGCGCCTTCATGCACCTCGCCAATCTTGTGCGAAACACCGGTGTAAAACAGCACGCGTTCGGTTGTCGTCGTCTTACCCGCATCAATGTGTGCCATGATGCCAATATTACGGTAATGTTCGATAGGCGTATGTCGTGCCACTTAAATACTCTTTAAATTACATAAACTTATATTATTTTCGCATTACCAGCGGTAATGTGAAAACGCTTTATTGGCTTCTGCCATGCGATGCGTGTCTTCACGCTTTTTCACCGCATTGCCTTTTTTCTCAGCCGCATCGCTTAGCTCACCGGCTAAACGTAGATCCATGCTTTTTTCATGCCGACTACGCGCGGCATCGACTATCCAACGCATGGCCAAGGCAGTTTGTCTGCTTTGCTTGACCTCCGTCGGTACCTGGTAGGTTGCGCCACCCACCCGGCGTGATTTCACTTCAACCGCTGGGCGTACATTACCCATCGCTTGATTAAATATGTCTACTGGTTCAGCGTGCTTCTCGCCAATATTGGCCAGTGCACCATAAACCACTCTTTCTGCTAGGGATTTTTTACCCCCTGTCATCACATGGTTGATAAATTTCGCAACCGCCTGACTCCCGTATTTTGGATCAGGTAAAATGGTTCTTTTCGCGGCAACTCTTCTTCTTGGCATACCCTTACTACCCTATGATTTTGGACGCTTTGTGCCGTATTTAGAACGGCCACGGCGACGATCTGCCACACCGGAGGTATCTAAGCTACCCCGTACGATATGGTACCGTACACCCGGTAAATCTTTTACACGACCACCCCGAATCAGTACAACAGAGTGCTCTTGCAAATTATGCCCCTCACCACCGATATAGGCTGTTACTTCAATGCTATTGGTCAAGCGGACACGCGCCACCTTACGCAAAGCCGAGTTAGGCTTTTTAGGGGTCGTGGTGTAAACACGCGTACAGACGCCTCGACGCTGCGGGCAGCTTTCCAGCGCCGGCACATTCGTTTTAATAATCTTGCGTGTGCGCCCTTTTCGAACTAACTGATTGGTGGTCGCCATTATTTGTAAAAACCTCTATAGCCCTCAGATTGAGCCATTTTTTGCACGAAAATTGAAGTCAAAAAGACCCACTTCGCTCCCTTGGCGAAGAGAGCGATACTAAAGCTGTACTGGTCTTCTGTCAAGCAAGAAGACCAGAAAAAGCAATAAGCAAACTCGTTACGCATCCGCCTCGGAAGACGATGATTTGAGCGCCTCGCTAAGCGCACTTTCTACGTCACTTGCCGTGACGCTAGCAGCCTCTGCGCTACTTTGTATCTCGCCTGCTTTGCGTCGTTCTTCATGGAACATGAGCCCAGTGCCTGCTGGGATCAAACGCCCGACGATAATATTTTCTTTCAAGCCACGCAGTGGGTCGACTTTGCCATTCACTGACGCTTCCGTGAGCACACGTGTTGTCTCTTGGAAAGACGCTGCCGAGAAGAACGATTCTGTCGCAAGCGATGCTTTAATCAAACCCAGTAACACTTGCTCGTATTCTGCTGGACGCTTATCAGCCGCCTCCAGCTTTTCATTTTCTTCTAGCAAGGTGGTTTTTTCTACCTGCTCACCCTGCAAGAAGGAAGAATCGCCGGTCTCCGTGATCACAACTTTGCGCAACATCTGGCGAACGATCACTTCAATATGTTTATCGTTGATCCGCACACCTTGTAAGCGGTAAACGTCTTGCACTTCACTGACAATATAATTCGCTAAGGCGCTGACACCGAGTAAGCGTAAAATATCGTGCGGGTTCATTGGTCCCTCAGCAATGATTTCACCCTTCTCAACCGTTTCACCTTCAAACACGGTGAGGTGACGCCATTTATGGATCAACTCTTCATACACTTCACCGGTAGGTGGCGTGATGACTAAGCGGCGTTTCCCTTTTGTTTCTTTACCGAAGCTCACCAGACCCGAAATCTCAGCTAAGATAGCCGTATCTTTTGGTTTTCTTGCTTCAAACAGATCCGACACACGCGGTAAACCACCTGTAATATCGCGGGTTTTAGAGCTTTCTTGCGGAATACGCGCAATGATGTCTGCCACACCAATTTCGCTACCGTCTTCCACGTTGACAATCGCACCGGCTGGCAAGAAGTATTGGGCCGGCAAGGTTGTGTCGCCTAAGAATAGCTCGTTGCCATCGGTATCGACTAATTTCACCATGGGCCGCAGATCTTTACCAGACTGGCCTCGCTGTTGCTTATGATCGATGACCACCACACTGCTTAAACCGGTGATTTCATCGGTTTGACGATTCATCGTCACATTTTCGACGAGATCAATAAACTTCAATCGACCTGCCACCTCACTGATCACAGGGTGGGTATGTGGATCCCAGTTTGCAATAATCTGCCCTGCTTCAACTGCATCACCATCTTCTAAGGTTAAGGTTGCACCGTAAGGCAATTTATAACGTTCACGATCACGACCTTGCGCATCGACCACTGTTAATTCACCTGAACGTGAGACAGCGACCAAATGACCATTCGCATGCTTTGCCGTTTTCAGGTTATGCAATTTAATATGACCGCTACTTTTCACCTGAATACTATTCGTCGCGGTAGCACGAGACGCGGCCCCCCCAATATGGAAGGTACGCATGGTTAACTGTGTACCGGGTTCACCAATAGATTGTGCAGCAATCACCCCCACGGCTTCACCAATATTCACCAGATGACCACGTGCTAAATCACGGCCATAACAAGACGCACACACACCACGACGCGCTTCACAGGTAATTGCGGAACGTACCTTAAGTTGATCCACACTTAAATCTTCAAGGTGTGCCATGACTTTTTCGTCAATCAAGGTACCGGCAGACACTTCTACTTTATTAGCGACAACAACGTCATCGATAATGACGCGCCCGAGTGCGCGTTCTCTCAGTGGCTCAACCACATCTCCGCCTTCAATAAGTGGGATGATCGTTAACCCTTCTGCCGTACCACAATCGTTTTCTAACACCACTAAATCTTGTGCGATGTCGACAAGACGACGCGTCAGGTAACCCGAGTTCGCTGTCTTGAGTGCGGTATCCGCCAAACCTTTACGTGCACCGTGAGTTGAAATAAAGTATTGCAATACGTTTAAGCCTTCACGGAAGTTAGCGGTAATCGGCGTTTCAATAATAGAGCCATCGGGTTTAGCCATCAGACCCCGCATACCGGCAAGCTGACGGATCTGCGCTGGCGAACCCCGCGCACCTGAATCAGACATCATATAAACAGCGTTAAACGATGATTGCTGGACCGTCTCACCTTCTGCGTTTTCAACATCTTCTGTTGAGAGCTTGTCCATCATCGACTTAGCGACTTGGTCATTCGTACGCGACCAAATATCGATCACTTTGTTGTAACGCTCACCATTGGTCAATAAACCTGACGAAAACTGGCGTTCGATTTCTTTTACTTCTTCTTCAGCACTGTTCACAATGCTTTCTTTATCAGCGGGGATCAATAAATCATTGATACCGATCGACATACCTGAACGTGTTGCATAATCAAATCCCATATACATCACTTGGTCAGCAAAAATCACTGTCTCTTTGACGCCAGCAGTACGGTAGCAAGTGTTGATCAAATTAGAGATAACCTTTTTCGTCATCGGCTGATTGATCAATTCAAAAGGCAGTGCCTTCGGTAAAATAGCATAAAGCAGTGCACGACCGACCGTGGTCTCAACACGACGCGTGGTAGGCTGGCCACCTGCTTCGGTTGCGTCTTCTGTAATACGCAACTGTATTTTAGCATGCATCCCCACTTGGCCTGTTTCAAATGCACGGTGCACTTCATCAATATCCGCAAAGGCCATGCCTTCGCCTTTTGCAGCCACTTTATCGCTGGTGAGGTAGTACAAGCCCAATACCACGTCTTGTGACGGTACAATAATGGGTTCACCGTTGGCGGGTGACAATACATTATTGGTCGACATCATTAAGGTGCGCGCTTCTAACTGTGACTCCAGTGTGAGTGGCACGTGCACGGCCATTTGGTCACCGTCAAAGTCGGCGTTGTAGGCTGTACACACAAGCGGATGCAGCTGTATGGCTTTACCTTCAATGAGCATAGGCTCAAATGCTTGAATACCTAAACGGTGCAAGGTCGGTGCACGGTTTAAAAGAATAGGGTGTTCACGGATCACTTCTTCTAATACATCCCAGACTTCAGGTACCGCGCGTTCCACCATACGCTTGGCCGCTTTAATGGTGCTCGCAAAACCTTGTCGTTCCAGGCGGCTGAAAATAAAGGGTTTAAATAGCTCAAGCGCCATTTTTTTTGGTAAACCACACTGGTGTAAGCGCAACGTTGGCCCTACCACGATGACCGAACGGCCAGAATAATCTACCCGTTTACCCAATAAGTTTTGGCGGAAGCGCCCTTGCTTCCCTTTGATCATATCGGCTAATGATTTGAGTGGTCGTTTGTTCGCACCGGTGATCACACGCCCGCGTCGACCATTATCGAGTAAAGCATCTACGGCTTCTTGCAACATACGTTTTTCATTACGTACGATAATGTCAGGTGCATTCAGATCCAGCAGACGACGTAAACGGTTATTGCGATTAATCACACGACGATAAAGATCGTTTAAATCAGACGTCGCGAAACGGCCACCGTCTAGCGGTACAAGGGGTCTTAAGTCGGGTGGTAAAATAGGCAATACGCTCATCACCATCCATTCCGGACGGTTTTTAGAGTCAATGAACGCTTCGAGTAGTTTTAAACGTTTACCAATTTTCTTCAGTTTTGTTTCTGAGGTCGTGGTTGGCAGCTCGTCACGCAGTGCTTGTGCCTCACCTTCTAAATCAATTTGAAGCAATAATTTCTGTACCGCTTCGGCACCCATGCGCGCATCAAATTCATCACCGTATTTTTCGATCGCTTCTAAATAACTATCATCCGAGAGTAACTGGCCTTTCTCTAGCTCTGTCATGCCAGGGTCAACGACAACAAATGCTTCGAAATACAATACACGCTCAATGTCACGCAAGGTCATGTCTAGCAACAAACCAATACGCGAAGGCAGTGATTTCAAATACCAAATATGGGCCACTGGGCTGGCCAGCTCAATGTGGGCCATCCGTTCACGACGCACTTTTGATAAGGTCACCTCAACACCGCATTTTTCACAAATAACGCCGCGATGCTTCAAACGCTTATATTTACCGCATAAGCACTCATAGTCTCTAATGGGACCAAAAATTTTGGCACAGAATAAACCGTCGCGTTCAGGCTTAAATGTACGGTAATTGATCGTTTCTGGCTTTTTCACTTCGCCATAAGACCAAGACCGAATCATTTCGGGTGACGCCAGCGAGATCCGAATAGAATCAAACTGCTCACTCAGCCCTTGTTGCTTCAATAGGTTTAATAAGTCTTTCAAGGCTATTTCCTCATCTGCAAATTCATCACGGTGATTATTATTTCAGCGTTTTTACGAGTTTGTTTGTAATTCAATATCAATACCCAACGCCCGAATTTCTTTGACGAGTACATTAAACGACTCGGGCATACCGGCATCCATCTGCAGTGAACCATCCACAATACTCTTATACATCTTCGTGCGTCCTGCCACGTCATCGGATTTCACTGTCAGCATTTCTTGTAAGGTATAAGCCGCACCGTAAGCCTCCAGTGCCCACACCTCCATCTCACCGAAGCGCTGGCCACCAAACTGTGCTTTACCCCCCAGCGGTTGCTGGGTCACTAAACTGTAAGAGCCCGTAGAACGCGCATGCATTTTCTCATCGACCAAGTGGTTCAGTTTCAGCATGTACATGTAACCCACGGTGACAAGTCGTTCAAATTTTTCACCTGATCGGCCATCAATCAATTGGGCCTGACCACTTTCAGGTAAATCAGCTAAGGCCAGCATGCCTTTAATTTCTGCTTCAGTGGCACCATCAAACACAGGGGTTGCCATTGGCACACCTTTTTCAAGGTTTTTCGCCAAGGTCATGATTTCTTCATCCGTCAATGCAGTCACATCAACCTTTTCTTTCGCACCAAAATTATAAATTTTGTTTAAGAACTCTCGGATTTTCGCCACTTCCGCTTTGGCTTCTAGCATCTTGCCAATTTTCAAGCCTAAGCCTTTTGCAGCCCACCCTAAGTGTGTCTCTAAAATTTGCCCCACGTTCATACGTGAAGGCACCCCTAAAGGATTCAGCACTAAATCAACCGGCGTGCCATCTTCCATATAAGGCATGTCTTCGATAGGAATAATGTTCGAAATAACACCTTTATTTCCGTGACGCCCCGCCATCTTATCGCCTGGTTGGACGTAACGTTTAATAGCAAGCGACACTTTCACGATCTTTAAAATGCCTGGCGCTAATTCGTCGCCTTGTGTTATTTTTTTACTTTTCTCAACAAACTTGAGTTCAAATTCCTTGCGCTCTTGCTTTAACTGCTCTGAGAATTTTTCCAGCTCTTGGTTAGTTTTGTCATTCTTTAAACGAATTGAAAACCATTTTTCCCGATCCAAGGCATCCAGTTGGGCTTGCGTGATTTTGCTGCCTGCTTTGATGCCTTTCGGGCCACCTTCAGCCGCACTGTTTAATAGACTTTTCTCAACACGCTGGAACAAACGATCTTCATGAATACGCAATTCATCGTTTAGATCGTTCTTAATTTTAGTTAATTCATTTTCTTCGATTTCTTTCGCGCGGCTATCCTTCTCTACACCTTCACGCGTAAAGACTCTGACATCAATTACCGTGGCGGTCATACTAGAAGGCACACGCAATGATGTGTCTTTGACATCAGACGCTTTCTCACCAAAAATAGCGCGTAATAATTTCTCTTCTGGTGTGAGCTGGGTTTCCCCTTTTGGCGTGACTTTCCCTACTAAAATATCGCCGCCGGACACTTCCGCACCAATATACACCACACCGGCTTCGTCTAACTTTGATAATGACGTTTCGCTCACATTAGGAATATCGGCAGTGACTTCCTCAGACCCCAGTTTTGTTTCGCGCGCCACACAGGTGAATTCTTCAATGTGGATGGAGGTGAAGCGATCTTCTTGTACAATTCGTTCAGAGATCAAAATAGAATCTTCAAAGTTATAACCATGCCACGGCATAAAAGCGACTAAGATATTTTGCCCCAGTGCCAACTCACCCAAATCGGTTGACGGGCCATCAGCCAGCACATCGCCCTTCATCACTTCCGTGCCAGGCAGTACTAAGGGCCGTTGGTTAATGCAGGTGTTTTGATTAGAACGAGAATATTTGACGAGGTTATGGATCTCAACGCCTTTACCGTCTTCGCCCACTTCATCATCATTCACACGCACCACAATACGTGACGCGTCGACGGAATCCACCACGCCCCCGTGACCCGCTACTTTGGTCACCCCGGAGTCAATTGCCACCTTGCGTTCAATACCGGTACCCACCAATGGCTTTTCCGCACGCAGTGCAGGCACCGCTTGACGTTGCATGTTGGAACCCATCAACGCACGGTTAGCATCGTCATGCTCTAAAAACGGAATCAACGCAGCCGCAACGGATACAATCTGCTTTGGCGAGACATCAATATATTGCACTTGTTCAGGTGTCGAGAAAGTGAATTCATTCTGGTAACGACTTGAAATCAGGTCATCGGCCAAGCAATTTGATTTATCCACTTTCGCATTGGCCTGCGCAATAATGTAGTCACCCTCTTCAATGGCAGAGAGGTAATTCACTTGCCCAGTTAACTTCCCGTTTTCTACCTTTTCATAAGGGCTTTCCAAGAAACCATAATTATTGGTGCGCGAAAACACAGCCAACGAGTTAATCAAACCAATATTCGGTCCCTCTGGTGTTTCAATCGGGCAAACACGACCGTAGTGAGTAGGATGCACGTCACGTACTTCAAAACCAGCACGCTCACGCGTCAAACCGCCCGGCCCTAATGCTGACACACGACGTTTATGCGTTACTTCCGAGAGCGGATTCACTTGGTCCATAAATTGCGATAATTGGCTAGAACCAAAAAACTCTTTGATCGCCGCAGAAATGGGTTTGGCGTTAATTAAATCTTGTGGCATCAAACCTTCTGATTCGGCCAAACTTAATCGCTCTTTCACCGCACGTTCAACACGCACCAAACCAATGCGGAATTGATTTTCGGCCATTTCACCCACGCTACGCACACGGCGATTACCTAAATGGTCAATATCATCAACGTTACCGCGCCCATCACGAATATTCATCAATGTTTTTAAGGCATCGATAATATCGTCTTTAGCGAGCGTACCTTCACCTGTTGTTTCTTCTCGCCCCACACGTCGATTAAATTTCATGCGACCAACGGCTGACAAGTCATAACGTTCTGGCACAAAAAATAAGTTTTTGAATAATGTTTCCGCTGACTCACGTGTAGGGGGTTCACCCGGACGCATCACACGGTAAATTTCCACTAAGGCTTCCAGTGGATTGGTGGTGGGGTCGATCCGTAATGTATCTGAGATGTACGGACCACGATCTAAATCATTTGTGTACAGTGTATTGAGTTCTGTCACACTTGAGCTCATTAATTGCTCTAAGAGCTCTTCCGTGATTTCTGTGTTTGCTTTAGCGAGCTCTTCACCGGTTTCTTGATCAATGATACTTGTTGCCAGTGTGCGCCCTAGTAGATAGGTCGAGGGTACTTCTATCTGCGTCATTTCCGCTTTTTCTAAGTCAAGCACATGCTTTGCGGTGATGCGTCGCCCTTCCGGCACAATCACGGCGCCGCGCTTACCTTTTACGTCAAAGGCCGCTAGCTCACCGCGCAAACGCTCGGGCACCAAGTCTAAAAAAATGCCTTTTTTAGTGAAGTGGAAAGTACTAAAGTCAAAAAAGGTATCTAAAATTTCTTCGGTCGTGAATTCTAATGCGCGCAGTAATACGGTCGCAGGCAATTTGCGACGTCTGTCAATACGCACAAACACGCAGTCTTTAGGATCAAATTCGAAATCCAGCCATGAGCCGCGGTAAGGGATCACACGAGCAGAAAATAATAATTTACCCGATGAATGTGTTTTACCTTTATCGTGCTCGAAAAACACGCCAGGTGAACGGTGTAATTGTGAAACCACCACACGTTCCGTGCCATTAATGACAAAGGCGCCTGTTTCTGTCATTAAGGGGATTTCTCCCATGTACACTTCTTGTTCGCGGATATCTTTTACCGCTTTACTGCCTGCTGGCGCATCTTTATCATAGATAGCCAAACGCAATTTAACGCGTAATGGGGCCGCGTAGGTCAAGCCGCGTATTTGACACTCTTTGACATCAAACGGTGGCGTACCCAAGGTGTAGCCAACATAGTCTAAACTGGCAGCACCCGAATAACTGATGATTGGAAATATTGATTTGAAAGCAGCATCTAAACTATAACCGGCTGTTTCGTCCCCTTCCCCTGGCTCTAAAAACTTTTTATAAGAATCAACTTGAATGCTCAGCAGATAGGGAGCAGCCAATGCATCTGTATGCTCACCAAATTGATTACGAATACGTCGCTTTTCAGTATTAGAATATGCCATTAGAGTCCTCAGTTGCTTGGGCTTCTTGGGTTTATAGTGTACGCATCACGGGAAAAGGCCGGTGAAAAAACTCCACCAGCCAATCCATGGTTCTATAAATTAATTGCGTTGATTACTTCAACTCGACGGTTGCGCCGGCTTCTTCTAGCTGTTTCTTAAAGTTTTCAGCGTCTTCCTTACTCGCACCTTCTTTTACTGCTGCCGGAGCACTTTCAACCATGTCTTTTGCTTCTTTCAAGCCTAGACCGGTAATCGCACGAACAGCCTTAATCACAGAAATTTTGTTGTCGCCTATTGCGCTCATGACAACATTAAATTCTGTTTGCTCTTCTGCTGCGGCAGCTTCACCACCCGCGGCGGCAGGCGCTGCTGCGACGGCAGCCGCTGCAGATACGCCAAACTTATCTTCCATCATCTTGATAAGCTCGACGATATCCATCACGCTCATCTCAGAAACGGTATTTAAAATGTCTTCGTTGGTCATGGCCATGGTTGACTCCCCTTAACTGTCGTCTAAATTAAATGAAAAAGTAATATGTTCTTATTTTTGGTCGCGAACGGCTGCCATTGTCCGCACAAATTTGCCTGGCACCTCGGCCATGGTTCTGGCGAGTTTCACAATTGGCGCTTGCATGACGGCCATTAACTGAGCAATTGCCTCTTCGCGTGTAGGCAGTTTTGCTACCGCTTCCAAATCGCTTGCATCCAGCAGCTGGCCACTGAGCGCTACAATTTTAACGATCAGTTTGTCATGTTCTTTTGAAAAGTCTTTAAAAAGACGCGCAGACGCGCTAGGCTCTTCTTTTGAAAAAGCTAAAATAAGCGGGCCCGTTAAGCCATCTTGCACACAGGTAAATTCTGTTTCTTCCAGTGCACGTTTGGCTAAACGATTAGGCACAACACGCAAATAAACACCTTTATCACGCGCGTTTTTTTGCAAACTTGCCATTTCATTGGCCGTCAAACCACGGTACTCTGCACCCATCAGTGCGGTTGCAACAGCGGCTTCTTGCGCCACTTCAGCAACAACCGTTTTTTTCTGTTCTAATGTCAGCGCCACAACGGCTCCCCCTCAAAAAATTTTGTTAGGCAATGCTCAAGCTTGCTTTATCAATGGCAAGCCCAGGGCCCATGGTGGTCGATAAGGTCACCTTCTTCATATAAATACCTTTCGCACTGCTTGGCTTGGCTTTTTGCACATCTGCCAACAAGGCGTTGATGTTCTCTGCCAGTGTTTCGGCAGAAAAATCTGCTTTACCCACCGTGCAATGCACAATACCTGCTTTATCTGTGCGGTAGCGCACTTGCCCTGCCTTAGCATTTTTCACCGCAGTGGCAGCATCTGCGCTCACGGTACCCACTTTGGGATTAGGCATTAAGCCACGCGGACCCAATACTTGCCCTAACTGCCCCACTAAACGCATGGCATCGGGTGTGGCAATCACCACATCAAAATCAAGATTGCCGGCCTTAACGGATTCTGCTAAATCTTCAAAACCCACAATATCGGCACCTGCTGCCGTCGCTGCATCGGCTTGTTCACCTTGTGCAAAAACGGCCACGCGGACTGTCCGGCCCGTGCCATTCGGTAATACCGTTGCGCTGCGAACTGCTTGGTCAGATTTGCGCGCGTCCACACCTAAATTAATGCTGATATCAACGGCTTCATTAAACTTAGACGTTGCTAATTTTTTTAAGAGATTCAGTGCATCTATAACAGGATACAATTTACCGATTTCAATTTTCTCTGCGGTTGCCTTCGCACGTTTTGAAAGTGTTGCCATGATTACAAGCCCTCCACGTCAATGCCCATGCTGCGTGCACTGCCCGCAATGGTGCGTACCGCGGCTTCTAAGTCACCTGCCGACAAATCGGGTTCTTTCATTTTTGCAATTTCTTCTACTTTTTCACGCGTCACCTTGCCCACTTTATCAGTGTGGGGAACACCACTGCCTTTGGGGACACCCGCTGCCTTTTTAAGCAAAATGGATGCAGGCGGTGTTTTGGTGACAAAGGAAAAACTTCTGTCGCTGTAAACCGTGATCACAACGGGGATGGGCAGCCCTTTTTCAACATTCTGAGTTTCTGCATTAAACGCTTTGCAAAAATCCATAATATTCACGCCGTGCTGACCCAATGCAGGTCCCACTGGCGGACTCGGATTCGCTTCGCCTGCTTTTACTTGCAGCTTGATATATCCAGTCACTTTTTTTGCCATGACACTCTTTACCCTTTTTCAACCTGACTAAATTCTAATTCGACCGGCGTTGAACGCCCGAAAATAAGCACGGCCACCTTCACGCGACTCTTCTCATAATTGACTTCTTCCACCACGCCATTGAAGTCAGCAAAGGGTCCATCTTTAACACGCACCATTTCGCCGGGTTCAAATAATGTTTTCGGCCGTGGTTTTTCAACACCCGCTTGTACTTGCTGCAAGATAGAAGCGGCTTCCGCGTCACTGATAGGCGTGGGGCGATCACTCGTGCCGCCAATGAAGCCCAGTACGTTGGGGACATTGCGAACTAAATGCCAAACCGCATCGTCCATTTCCATATGTACTAATACATAACCGGGGAAAAATTTCCGCTCACTTTTGCGCTTTTGGCCCGCGCGCATTTCAACCACTTCTTCAGTCGGGACTAAAATCTGACCAAACTTGTCTTCAACACCCTCGTGACGAATACGATCTTGCAAAGATTTGACGACCTGCTTTTCAAACCCAGAGCGGGCATGCACGACGTACCATCGTTTTTCGACTTCAGCCACTGCGCTTAGCCCCCTTGCCCCGTCAACCATGCAATTAACCGGAAAAATAAAGCGTCTAGCCCCCATAAAATGAGCGCCATCACCACGACCATGACCACGACCATCAAGGTGGTTTGCAGCACTTCAGGGCGCGCCGGCCAAACGACTTTCCGCATTTCAGTGCGGGCTTGCAATGCAAATGCCCAGCCACGTCGGCCTTTGCTTGTCTGCAAGGCAATAAAGCCTGCCGCAATCGCTAAGCCTAATAACACAACAACACGTAATAAAACGGAAACGTCAGAAAAGTATCGGTTTCCAATGACCCCAACAACAATTAACGCCCCCACCAAGACCCACTTAAGTGGGTCTAGTGAAGAATCTTGCTGTTCGCTCTGTGCATTCATGACGCGCCTTTACTCTATTATCTTATGCCAACTACAGCCCATTACTGCTTGCGCTGCTAGCCTCTTAATGGCAGGCCAGGAGGGAATCGAACCCCCAACCTGCGGTTTTGGAGACCGCCGCTCTGCCAATTGAGCTACTGGCCTAAAAACTAACTCGCTTTACTCGATGACTTTAGCAACCACACCCGCGCCAACGGTACGACCGCCTTCACGAATAGCAAAACGCAGACCTTCTTCCATCGCAATCGGTGCGATTAAAGAAACGTTCACTTTAATATTATCGCCAGGCATGACCATTTCAACGCCTTCTTCCAGTTCTACTGAACCGGTGACGTCAGTTGTCCGGAAATAAAATTGTGGTTTATAACCTTTAAAGAACGGAGTATGACGACCGCCTTCATCTTTCGACAAGATGTAGACTTCGGCTTCGAATTTAGTATGCGGTGTAATCGTGCCTTTTTTAGCAAGTACTTGACCGCGCTCCACATCTTCGCGCTTCGTACCACGCAATAACACACCGACGTTGTCACCCGCCACACCTTGGTCAAGTAATTTGCGGAACATTTCCACACCGGTGCAGGTGGTCAACGTGGTATCACGAATACCGACAATTTCAATTTCATCACTGACATTCACAACACCACGCTCAATACGACCTGTGACGACCGTACCGCGGCCTGAAATTGAAAAGACATCTTCAATTGGCATCAAGAAAGGTTTATCAATATCACGTTTTGGTTCAGGGATATAAGAATCTAACGCATCTGCTAGCTTCAGAATCGATGGCACACCAATCTCACTTTCATCACCTTCCAATGCTTTCAAAGCAGAACCGGTCACAATCGGTGTATCATCACCCGGGAATTCGTAGCTGGTCAGCAAATCACGCACTTCCATATCAACGAGTTCTAATAATTCAGCATCATCCACCATATCGGCTTTATTGAGGTAGACAACAATATAAGGTACACCTACTTGGCGCGCTAAGAGGATGTGCTCACGGGTTTGTGGCATAGGACCGTCTGCAGCAGACACGACCAAAATAGCACCGTCCATTTGTGCGGCACCGGTGATCATGTTTTTCACATAGTCGGCGTGACCGGGGCAGTCAACGTGCGCATAGTGGCGTTTTTCGGTTTCGTATTCCACGTGCGCGGTCGCAATGGTAATACCACGCTCTCTTTCTTCGGGGGCCGCGTCAATTTGGTCATACGCCTTGAATTCACCACCAAATTTTTCACACAAAACCTTTGTCAATGCTGCGGTTAATGTGGTTTTACCGTGATCGACGTGACCAATAGTACCGACATTTAAATGCGGTTTCGTTCGATCAAATTTTTCCTTAGCCATTTTGAGTTACCCTCCGAAAAAAATTATCCTAAATTAATCAAAATCGTTTCTAACGTGCTTACACTTATTATTAAGTAAAGCTGGAGCCCACAACCGGACTTGAACCGGTGACCTCTTCCTTACCAAGGAAGTGCTCTACCGCTGAGCTATGTGGGCGTCGCTCTGGAGCGGGTGATGGGAATCGAACCCACACAATCAGCTTGGAAGGCTGAGGTTCTACCATTGAACTACACCCGCCTTACTCTTAGCGTCCTGCAAAAAAATCCTTTAAAAATCATCTTGTTCTGAAATTTCCACCTTGCAACCTGGCTTATCAACCAGATTAACCACCGATACCCGCCTAGGCAAATATGGTGGAGGGGGGAGGATTCGAACCTCCGAAGGCGGAGCCGTCAGATTTACAGTCTGATCCCTTTGACCACTCGGGAACCCCTCCGCAAAGCTACAGAATCCCATTAAAAATTAAGCCCACCATTCTGCCTGCAGGCCTAACCAAATGTCAACCGGTTACGCTGTTCAAACTGCATTTTTTTCTTTTGACAGATTAAGTAATTTAAATAACTTGCAAATAGGTTTTTTTTGAATCTTGGATTCAATTTCCAAGTGCAACAGCTCCGGTATCAAAGGGGTAGCGGCCAGTAGTACACTAACCTTGGTTTTGATATGGAGGGAAATGCACGTTGAAAGACCCGTCGCAAAGGCGGCATCTCTTAGCAACTAGTCAAACGCAACGCCTTCTTTGTTTGGCTGACAGGGAGCGGCGGTATTATTAGCATCAAATGGCCATGTCCTATTAGATTTAAAGGGGTAAAGTGTGCACTGCAACCCTCTTTCCTCCATCTCTCCAAGCACATATTGTGCTGCAAGTTCCCAATCAGGCTCTTGTGTTTTTCTTGCTGACGCAACCCCACCGCTTGATACACTCTTTGCTTGAATATGTTCAAGCTGCAGCACCTGCTGTGGATACAGTAGCTCTGCTTCATGAGAAAAAATAGCATGCGGCAAACGTGTGTCTGTGTTTTCAAATTTTCCGCTGTAAGGCAATAACTTTTCTCGCGCATCAACACGGATAGCAATGAACTGCTTGCTAAAGCGTAATACTCTACTAACACGTTCCACACTGTCATTCACTTCTTCATCAATAGAACGAACAACGCCAATGGGAGGCTTGTGTTTAAGCAAAAATTTGTGCCACCATCGAAAAGGATCGCGACTTTCTTTGGCTTTTAAAGTCACATCATCTGTGTAGATATGATAGTCATAAGGAAAGCCTCGGCGCCGTTCAATTTCTTGAGCAGCACGGTATAGTGCGTTACGGCCTGAGCTCCAGCTTGCTTGAGAGAGATAAACATCCGTTCGGTGAGAACGATATTCTGACGATAGTACAAGCAAATCAGCATCTTCTCGCGCATCAATTTCCAGCAATGCAGGTGAAGGTTCCGCTTCTACGAATGCAAGATACAAAAACCGTTTCGCCAGTGGCAAATCGGCGGCGAAGATGGGCGGCGGCAATGTGGCTGTGGGAGCAAATAGCATTTTTGCTTTTTCAAGCAAGCGCTCATACGTTTTGACAACATGTATTTCAGAGTGCGTATAATAGGGAAACTCTTCTTTGGCTTCTTCCCGGGTAAGCGCACTCCTTTCAACGTACAGCAGTTGCACACCGCTAAAGAAGTTAGTCATGACAGCATTGCCTCCTTTCACATTAATGAACCTGTCGGTATTGGCCAATACCCGAAACAAAATTTCATTGAGATTAAATGTGCTATGCTGCGCTAACAAACTCTGTATGGTTAACACGCTGGCAGAAGGGAATGCTTCATTCCATTCCTCAATCAGGTCAAAGTCCGCACGCCAATCATGAAGGAAGAAAGACGCCGGATCAGAAAATTCAAAATCATAAGGGCGCCAGTAAATAATTTGATAATGCACTGCAAGCAATTCAAAAAGCCTACGCAATACCGCCTCATTCAATGTATTGATTGGTGCATGACCCGCCCACTCCACACTATATTTATTGCCGATAAACAATATAGGGCGGTTATAGACAAACTCCTCATTGCAATAATGTTGCTTATAGGGCGGCGCAAGCCACTCAGAAAAATTGGTATGATGGTGCTTTATTGTCGGAATATTTTCTTGCTCCCACGTGATGCTGCGATCTTTGTTTAGCTCTTTATGTTGAGGTGAGAAAAAATAAAGCGCTTTAGAACCATATGCACTTTCTGTTGAACACAGCAATCCTTTTGTATATAAAGAATAGGCATACGGCACGACTTCTATCATTTCAAAGCCCAACCCTGTTCTTGTTTTGATATGCTCTCGGCAATACTTATTGTTTGAGGATTTTGGCGGTAGCACGCGAGGGGGCGGCGGCATCAAACGACATCGCCTATCATCCACATCCTGCAGTGCTGAAACCGTGATGTTACTCATGTCAAATTTTGGGCCTATCGGCAAGTCCCTAGGCGCAGTACCATTCTGATACGGCCTTTTCTTATCCTCTACAGCCATGGTCGCCTCAGCAGCCTGACAGCGCTTCATGAGCGCATATCTTTTCTCAAAGATTTTTTTTGCCTTATCGTACAAAAGCATATCCAAATGGTTATATGCCTCAACCATCTGCCGCTCTTCTGACGTAATACTCGCCTCAATCAAGCTGATTTTTTTTTGAAGCTTTTCAGTTGCCCTCACCAAAGAGGTTTTATCAAAGAAGGTATTTTTGAATGTCCAATGAAACAGCTCCTGAGAACGTGACAACTGATCAGCAAGCCCAAAAAATGTCGTTTTCCGCAAATGACCCAGTGCAGCATCAAGCAAATCCGTACTTTCATCAAGGCAACTGGCCACCTCACCATTTTCACCACAGTAACGATCCCAAAAATCAAGTCCACCATTAAAAGCGAAACGCCGCAATTCGCGACGAGTCAAATAGTTACCTTGCATGACAGTGGCAGAAAGTTCTTGATCCCAAGCTAACATCCACGTCTGTCGATTATTTGCCAGACAATCCTCTGACGTGACGAAACTTTCTAATGATGAGACATTTTTTTTCAAGCCATGTGCTATGGCAGGGGAGTCTTGCACATTCCCAGACAATGGCAACAAGCCTGCAGAACGCCGGTACTCAGCAACAACACGTATAATAGGGTTCTGCAAGAAGGCTGTGACAAACAATTTGTTCTTTTCCAATATTGACTTAATGCCCGGTGCCCGTATTGCACAATTGATTAAGGCTGATAACGGCAAATGCCGCCCATAAGCACCGCATCGATAGCAACAATCGCAATCACCAATAATCAGTGGTGCAGAAGGGTTGCAATCGAACGATGGCTTAAATTGTCTTTGGGAGGTCCCTGACAAAATTTCATCATACAAACGTCGTCGTACCGTGCCCCCTGTTTCTGGCATAGCCAGATCCAACAAACCTGCGCCTGCGCTGAGAGCATGCCGAGCTGCGCGGCACTTGGTTGAAAGATCATCTGCTTTCTCTGGTGTATCGTTTTCACTTGGCCTCATGGCGCAAGCAAAAGAAAGGAAGAGCACGCACAAAAAAGCAGCCCTCTTAGCCATCTCAATTTGAGTAAAAAAATAAACTGGCGACTGTGACAAGTTAAGTGCTTTTCATTCTAAAGATATAGGCTAACAGTCAGGTGTAAGTAACCTACATACCAATGTTACGCTATATCTCTAGAAGAAAAAGAACGCCTCTTCAGAAGATAGTTGACCCTCTAGCTAATAAAATAATGCACAACGCAGTCTTCTTTTACCTGCTATTTTTTATTGTCGCCGTTCCGGGCAGATGGTGTGAAGAAGTAAAAGATCGCGTAGTCGATCCCGCAAAAGAGCCGTGGTCTGAGCGGCCTCAGAACATGAACGCAGCTATTAGCAAACAAGCAGAAGACGGCCGTGTCATTCTTTCTTTTTCAAACTTGGCATTCTGCAAGTTCTCCGCAAACCTAGCAACACAATTTCGAACCCTCGGGGTAAGACATTTTATCTTTTTAGCAATAGACGAACGAGCCGAAGTCTGTCTCAATCAACATGTTGGGCGTGCCCATGTTGCTTCTTTGCGTGGCGTTACTCACTACTCTAGCGGAGCAATTGCTTTTGTAGAAGGAAATTATGCACAAATGACAGTGGAAAAACCTCGTGTCATCGCTAACATATTGCGTGAAGGGTTTGATGTGCTTTTAACGGATGCGGATGTGTCCTGGCTTGAAGACCCTCGCGATCTTTTCCTCTCTCGAGAGGAAGCTGATCTAGAAATCATGGTGGATAACCTCGTTGGCAATTGTGCAACAGACCGCAGTTATCTTGCTACTGAATGCGCCGATGTAGGCAACACCGGCTTTTACCTAGCCCGTAACACCTCTAACACGATAAAGCTGATGAAGCTGATTGTTGACACATACGACTATAACGTAGGAGAGAACAAAAAAGACTGGCATGATCAGGCTATCTTACAAGAAATACTGAGTGTAGGTAGCTACAACCCTGGTTTAGCTGATGATGAATTACAAAGCCACCTAAAAATACATTACTTACCCATTCCTGATGCTGCGGTTGGCCGTTATTTTTACCCAGGTCGAGAGGAGTGGATGTCCATTTTTGAATTCCACCGACCTCGTGTTGTGCACGCTAACTTTGTAGTGGGGTTAAGCAAAAAAGAAGAGATCTATAGCAAACACAATTTGTGGGCGATGAGAGAGGCACAACTACAAAAAATATCGCAGGATATTGAGCACCTGCAATCCATGCCAGACAGTATTATCGAATGGCTGCTTGATACACAAAAACACGCTCCTCACGCACCCTCTATTTTACAAGTCGTCACTTGCTTAGACGAAATCGATCTACTTTACTGATTCTACAAAAAAGTTCTCCTCTCCGAAGCAAAATCCTTTCCCCAAGGTCACCAAAAAAAACAGAAAACATAAGTTAAATGCCTGACTTCTTGTTAGGCGAGCAGACATTAAAGAATTTGAATAAGTATTGAATTTTCGATTCTTTCAAAAAGAGACCCAACATCGTATACTGGCTATCAGCATTCGTTGTTCTTTATACCTAAACATTTAACCTACTTATGGCAAAAAAACCATCCTCTGAAACAAAAGCCCCCTCTTTCGAAAAATCGCTCTCTACGCTGCAAAAGCTGGTAGCCCGATTAGAAAAAGGCGAGTTAGATCTTGAAACCTCTTTAGCAGAGTTTGAACGGGGGATCGCGCTGACCCGGGACTGCCAGCAAGCGTTAGAGACCGCCGAGCAAAAAGTAAAAATATTATTAGACGAACACGGTGAACCTGAGCCTTTTGGTGAGTATGACGACGATCTCGACGATGACGATGACGATGACTTCGACGACCACTAAAGCACCGCTTGATTTTCCAACTTACCTGGCCACCTGCCACACCCGTGTACAGCAAGCCCTGACCACCTTCTTTAACCAGCATGTTGCCAAGGGCACAGCGCCTCGATTGGCGGATGCCATGCGCTATGCCACGCTATCTGGTGGCAAACGCCTCCGCCCCGCACTCGTTTATGCCACAGGCCATGCATGCGGTGCGCCTGCCGCGGTGCTCGACACCCCCGCTTGCGCAGTTGAATTAATCCACAGCTACTCACTTATTCACGATGACTTGCCTGCGATGGACAATGACGACTTACGCCGCGGCCAAGCCAGCTGCCACCGTGCGTTTGATGAAGCGACCGCCATTCTTGCTGGCGACGCACTGCAAAGTTTCGCGTTTGAAATATTAACCGCCCCACACACGCAGCTGACACCCGCGCAGCAATTGGCCATGACACACACTTTAGCCAAGGCCAGCGGCGCGCAAGGCATGGTAGCCGGTCAAGCAAATGATTTGGCGGCAACCACACAAAAAATTGAACTCAACACGCTTGAACACATTCACCAACAAAAAACCGGGGCGCTGATTGCCGCCAGCGTGCGCTGTGGCGCATTAGCTTGTGCCACTATCACAGAAGCGCAGTTAACACAGCTTGAACAGTATGCGCAAGCGATTGGCTTGGCTTTTCAAATCCAAGATGATGTACTCGATGTTGTGAGCAACAGCGCAACGCTTGGCAAGCCACAAGGCAGTGACGCCGAGCAACACAAAACCACTTACGTTGACTTGCTCGGGCTAGCAGCGGCACAACATCAAGCACAACAACTCTGCCAGCAAGCCATTGACGCGCTGAGCGGCTTTGACGAGCGTGCCGACAGGCTAAGACACCTGGCTCAGCTTGTTAGCACAAGAGAGAAATAGCCAAGGATCTCTCTATAGCACTCAATACGAAATTCTGGCAAAATAACGCCTCTTTTGAATAAATCTGAATAAATCGAAACATGCCATGAGCGCACGCTACCTCTTAAAAGTCACGACCTCCTTTTCAGCGGCCCATCGCCTGCGTGACTATCAAGATAATTGTCAGCATATTCATGGTCATAACTGGCATACCACCGTGGAAGTGGAAGCCACCCAGCTCAACGATATCGGCATGGGGGTGGACTTTTATGCGATTGAAGCTGCCGCTCAAGACACCGCCAAGGTATTAGACCACCGCTTTATCAACGAAATTCCGCCTTTTGATCTGCAAAACCCCACCGCTGAAAACATTGCCGCCTGGTTTTATCAACGTGTGAGCGAAAAATTAAATAGCGAGCATGTGCGCGTGAAAGGCATTCACTTACAAGAAACTGATAACCTTTCTGTGTATTACACTGAAGACTAAAAAAATATGACCACGACTGTAGCAAACACGACGATCACCCCCGCCCCCATTGCCGACGTTCAAAACAAAGCGGACGATCGCAATTTACTCATTAACAAAGTCGGTATTAAAGATATTCGTCACCCTGTGCGGATCAGCGACCGCAGTGGCCATGAGCAACATACCGTTGCCAACTTCAATATGTATGTGAGCCTGCCGCAGCAATTTAAAGGCACACATATGTCGCGCTTTGTTGAAATTTTAAATCAGCACGAGCGTGAAATTACCGTGTTGTCGTTTCAAGAAATTTTATCGGAAATGACCGCGCGCTTAAACGCCGAGTCAGGGCATTTAGAAATGACTTTCCCTTATTTTTTAAATAAGAAAGCACCTGTGACGGGCGTGGAAAGTTTAATAGATTATGAAGTAAGCTTTCTCGGGCATATTGAAAAAGGCGAGATTGCCATCGATGTTAAAGTCGTTGTGCCCGTCACCAGCTTGTGCCCTTGCTCTAAACAAATTTCTGACTACGGCGCACACAACCAGCGCTCACATGTCACCGTGCAAGCACGCTTAGGCGAATTTGTTTGGATTGAAGAGTTGATTGATCTTGTCGAAAAAGAAGCGTCTTGCGAGCTTTACGGCCTGCTCAAACGCCCCGATGAGAAATATGTCACCGAACGTGCGTATGATAACCCTAAATTTGTGGAAGACATGGTGCGCGACATCGCCACACACTTGAATCGTGATCAGCGCATTTTAGCGTACACACTGGAATCTGAAAATTTCGAGTCTATTCACAATCATTCTGCTTACGCGATGATCACGCGCGATAAGGAAATCGACAAAATAGAGTAATCGCTCCCGGCTCATAGCACTTTAGTGCTGCTTTGATTTAGTTTAGTTTGGTTTGGTGGAAATGCCATATTTTGGCTTGGTTTGCTTTGGTGGAAATGCCATGCTGCGGCGAGCCATTTTTTCCCCGCTACGCGCTATCGCGCTTCGCTCCAAAAAATGCTCCCCTCCGCATGGCTGCCACCTTATCTAGGAACGAGTGTCACGGCAGGTATAGTAAACATTTATGAGGGGTGAAGGGATATTTAAGCCGGCTGTCGGCGGCGCTGGGGCGACGAACGTCTGCGGCTTGGGCCACTGCTGTTGCCTGCACCTGCTGAACCACTACCGCCTCTACCTCTTCCACCACCTGGCCCCTGGCCTTGCGAGGATTTACGCTGGCCGCCGCCTGCGCCTGGTTGCCCATGACGCTTCGCATACCCTGCCCGCTGCGCTTGTTTGCCGCCACGGTTATTGCGGCCATTAGGAATAGGCTCTGCTTTAATCGACGGATCAGGTTCGTAGCTGGGTATCACTACTTTAGGTATTTCACGTTTTAATAAGTTTTCAATGCTTCTTAACAAATGGTGCTCATCAACACACACTAACGAAATCGCTTTACCTTCGTTGCCTGCACGCCCTGTACGACCAATACGGTGCACATAGTCTTCTGGCACATTTGGCAAATCAAAATTAACCACATGCGGCAGTTGATCAATATCTAAACCACGTGCCGCAATATCCGTGGCAACCAATATACGTGCTTTTCCTTTTTTGAAATCGGCCAAGGCGCGCATACGTGCAGCCTGTGTCTTGTTACCGTGAATGGCGGTTGCCGATAAGCCGTCACGCGTCAGCTGCTCTGAAAGACGATTGGCACCGTGTTTGGTACGCGTAAAGACTAATACTTGTTTCCAATTTTTAGCCCCAATCATATGCGAAAGTAATTCGCTTTTGCGCTGGCGATCAACCGGGATAACCGTCTGCGCCACTGATTCGGCAGCCGCACTACGACGCTCCACTTCAATCAAGGCAGGCGAATTGAGCAAGCCACCCGCCAGTTTTTTAATTTCATTTGAAAAGGTCGCTGAAAACAACATGTTTTGTCGCTGCGCAGGCAATAGCGCAAGCACTCTTCGGATATCGGGCAAAAAGCCCATATCCAACATGCGATCGGCTTCGTCCAACACCAGTATTTCAATTTGCGAAAGATCGAGTGCGCCTTGATTCACCAAATCAAGTAAGCGGCCAGGGGTAGCCACGACAATATCCACCCCTCGTCGCAGCTTATCAATTTGCGGGTTGATATTCACACCACCAAAAACAACGGCTGATTTTAACGGTACGTATTTTCCGTAGGTTCTCACGCTGTCGCTGACCTGCGCCGCTAATTCGCGTGTGGGCGTCAAGATCAACGCACGCACGGGTCGATGCTTTTTCGTAGACATTTGCGCTGACAAACGGTGAAGTAATGGCAAGGTAAAACCAGCGGTTTTACCGGTACCCGTTTGGGCACCCGCCATGATATCGCGGCCTTCTAAAATGACCGGAATAGCTTGGCTCTGTACAGGTGTGGGTTGAGTATAATTCTGTTCACTGACAGCACGGAGTAATTCGGCTGACAAGCCGAGCGATTGAAACGACATATTGAAGAGTTCCCTAAACCAACCAGCAAAGTAACAGTTACTCAGTTCGGTCTAGGTGGTAATTAATTGATTTACTTGGAAAATACAAATAAATGGGTAGATGAAGCGCTGACCGATAGGCGCCAAATGCGAGCATATTATACCAGGAAGGCAGCAATACGCCTAATTTTCACTCGAGTTGAGAAAAATAAAGACATATTAGCGCCATCCAAAGATAGCGCTAATACGATTTTCGAAGTCTACTTAGAAACGACGAGGTTTGTTGAAAGAGCGGTTATTATCGCGCTTTTCTTGAGGGCGGGCTTCATTAACTGTTAATGTTTTACCGTCAACCATTTTTTTATCAAGTGCTTCAATGGCTTGCTTCGCTTCTTCGTTAGACTCAATATCCACAAAACCAAAACCTTTTGAACGGTCTGTGTCGCGATCAATGATCAACTTCACATTTGATGCGTTATAGTCAGAAAATAGGTTTTGTAAGTCGTCTTGTGAACAAGAATATGGCAGATTGCCTACGTAAAGTCTCATTTGTTTTTTCTCTTCTCTTTCTCTGATAAGCACTCAGCTAAGTAATACTACCGCTTCACACTCATCTATTTCATTGCAGCAACCCTTAAGTCTAAAGACCAAGAGTAGGTGCAATCACATAATTGCTAACTGATTTTCAGGAGAATTCCCAGAAATCCAAGCCATTGTAACCTCCCTATGAAATCTAATCAACAAGCTACTCTGAACAAGTGCCTCAAGTATAATCGCATCGAACAAATAAAGGTAACTGACTTTGGTTTTGGCATTTTAAAAAACTTGGATTCAATTAGTAAGTGGGGCAAGCCCTTCCTCTACTTTTCTTCTTCTGAGGCTTGCGTGATTAGTCATTTTCGAGATTAGAGAGATAGGTAGCAAAAATTAAAAAGATACATCTTATTCGGTCGTTATACGCTTCACACAGCAAAAACCTTGACTGGCGGCCCGGTAAGAGAGGTTCTGCAAATCGGGCATATCCTGTTCGTCTCCTCTTCCACACCTGGGCCAAACAAACAACTGCAATCCTCGCAAAGACACTTGTGGCCACAGGGATAGCAAAGATGTGTTTTCTCTCCCGCCATGCAAACTCGGCACTCGTTGCTGTCATCCGCATCATCGTCATCCTCAGGCTCCGGTGCGGGAAGCCGCTGCACGACTTGAGGCCGCACGCCAGAAGGCAACGACGCAAGAGAGGCCGGTGCTGCCGTAGAGGGCCAGTTCTCTGGAGAGTCACCGTATCCAACCGGCGGCACCACAGCTGCCGGAGCGGCGGCTAACGAAAGCGCCACGCTGCTCTGGCCAGCCGGAAAATCTGGCAAGGCCTTAAGCGTGTACTTCTGCCTCAAACGAGCCTCCGCATTGCCAGGCGCAAGCCCCTGCGTCAAGAGATCGGCACACTGATCGACCACAAACCCCGTGGTCAGGGCAAGCAGCTCCTCCACCGGTAAGACTCTCTCTGCTATCTTGTCTGGGGTCCAGGTTTGAAAGCTACCCCCGATGGTGGCATCAGAGCCTGCGTTGACAATCGCAATGCGGATCTGCTCACCCGCTGCCGTCGCCGCAGTCTTAAGGGCGACACAAATGCTGAGCATCTCTGCATTGCTCAGGGCAACACTCATGCGCGATCTCTCAAGCTCATCAAAGTAGCGAGGCTGCACATCGGTGACTATCTTGTTAAACAGAGCGCTGCGGCCATTGGCATCAAGATCGGGAAAGCTGAGCACAATCTTGCGGCAGTGTGGGTGCTGCGGGTCACGACCCGCGTCGCAGATGGCAGCAAATAGCGCACTCAGGATCAGGCGCTGCGCTGCTTCTTTCCCGCGGTCAGAATGGGGGTCGCTTCTGAGCTGGCTGAGATAAATTCCCATCCCCACACCCGGCACGATCAAGTAGTCTTGCTGCAAGTCATTTGCCACGTACAACATGCGGCGAAACAAGATGTAGTATTCACAGCAAAAAACATCCGGGCTGCTGAGCAAGTAGGTCGTCACATTTCTGCCCTGGTAGCCTGGGCGCGTCTGAGCAGTCAATTGGTCCAAAAACTTGGTTTTCGTGTTTTGGTGACCGGTACCCATGAGGTTCACGCCGCACAGCGTGATCATTTGCACGAGCATACCTGGTCGGTAAGGCGCCCCATTCCCGTCGACCCAGACAGGCCGCAAGCTGGTGACGATGCGCCCAATGCTCCGATCACGGATCGCTTCAGCTTGGTTACGGAAAGACTGGCGGGTCTCACGCGTCAACAAGACAAGCGCCAATGCCTCAAAATTTTGGCCAAAAAGGCGCTCATCAAAGTAAATGCACAGCGAAGCGTTTCGGAAAGGCTCAAAGGGCGGCGCTTGCCGCACCCAAGCGGCCAGCTGCCCCAAACGCGCCGGATCAGCCAGCGAGCAAGCGCTCATCACAAATCCCTGCCACATCGCATCCCGAAACTTCGGATCAAAGAAACCCAAAATATGCACATCAGCCTGTTGGTACTGAGGGCGGGCCGTCGGGTGAGCAGCAGATCTCGCTGGAGTCGCAAATCTAGGCTGCGGAACAGTTCTCCGATTGTTGTTACTGTCCCGACGGTCCGCAGAGCCTCTCTCGGAAGGCGGGCCGCCTGCTCCCGCACCCTCTTCATTTTTCGATTCAGTATTTCCCATTTTTTTCAAACTACTTCGCTGGAATATCGTACTCTACTCCTCTGTCTATATGGAATAACATTAGCGTGTAAACCGGAATACAAGCAAACCACATTAATTAGCCATCCTATTGTTTTTAATAAATTTATATACAATTTCCCCCGGTCAGCTACACTTAAACAAAAAGTTATTTACATGCAGAGTCGTCAAAAACCACTATGAAAAAAAATAACATCCTCATCATCGGCGCAGGCCCCGTTGGCTTAACGGCGGCTGTTGAGCTTCATCGACGTGGTTTTCAGCCGACCATCATCGATGATGAAGCGAGGCCAACTACCCAATCACGCGCATTAGGTGTGAATGCCCGCACACTGCATATTCTTGAGCCTTCGGGTGTCACTGAGCAATTGCTTGCAACCGGTCATCGTGTGCATACCGCCCTGATGAAAGTCAACGGGCGTGAGAAAATGCGCATGGATCTATCACACATTCCCGATCGTTTTAATTTTCTGTTGGTGGTCCCACAAACAACAACCGAAGCAATATTAGTGAGCACATTGCAAGCACGTGGTATTGATGTGCAGTGGGGTACGCGCTTCGATAGTTGTGTTCACGAAAATGAAAAACTGCTTTGCACGTTGCAAGGAAAAGAAATCAGCGCCGATATGCTGATTGGCGCAGACGGCGCACATTCCGCTGTGCGCAAATCACTGGGCATTGACTTCCCCGGTGAAACAGACGAAAAAGAAATTGGTTTAGCCGACATTGCATTTAATAACTGGCCGTATCCTTTTGACCATGCTGTCATCAATATACAAGATAATCACCTGCTCGCGTTTATTCCAATGGGCGAAGGCGTCGGACGATTTATTTCGACCAACACCGATGTGTTGGGCGCACTGCCCAAAACAGCGGATGTGAAAGAAGTGATCTGGGAATCATCTTTTCGGATAAGCTACCGACAAGTACCGACCTACCAAAAAGGCAAGGTGTTTTTAGCCGGCGACGCGGCGCACATACACTCCCCCGTGGGCGGGCGAGGCATGAATTTAGGAATAGAAGATGCCGCCACTTTGGCGTGGCTAACAGGAACGGGACAAACTGAAAAGTATAATGAGCTGCGCCACCCGGTTGGCGCACATGTGCTCAAATTTACGCATCAAGCAAGCGATGCATTGCTACACCCGACTGCGTTTAATCGCTTTTTTATGCAATATATTATGCCGTGGGCAACAAAATTTCCCCCGGCCCGAAAGGCGATGTTAAAACGATTAGCGGGTCTGGAAACGCCTGCGCCTGCCTGGCTGAGAAGCTGATCAGATCACGGTGACTGTTATATAGAACGCTAATCGTCATGCTTCCATTTGCTAAGGTAATCTTGATAATTACTGAGAGAAATCTGATCTGAATAAGGCACGCTTTTACCATTATATAATAGACAACCTTGATCATTTGGCTTGAGAAACACCTTCATTGCGTGCAACATTTTTGGCTTAAAGGTCGCTATCTTTTTAATCTCAAACATTTCTTTATGTCGTTTTCTGTCGATAATCAGATCGACCTCAACACCGCCGCTCGTACGCAAAAAAAAACAACTCTGCATCCGTTTTGTGGTGGAGCTCTTGTTTCAATAGTTCGGCAATCACATAATTTTCAAAAAGGCTGCCTGCCATTGGACCTTTTTCATAATGGCTCTTGGTTTCAATTCCTGTAAGATATGCGACTAAACCAGTATCATAAAAATAAATTTTGGGCCGCTTAGTAATACGTTTGCCATGATTATTATAGTAAGGTGGCAATAAAAAGATAACATAAGAAGCCTCTAATACCGATAGCCAGCGTTTAACAGTCGGCACTGAAACGCCCAAATGATTGGCATAGTGCGTCATGTCTAAAATTTGAGCGGAGTGTTTTTTGGGATTTCAGGAAATTGAAATGGCAGTAACGGCAGCAACCCTATACGACCCGCCAAGGATTCTGAAATGCTTTTCATAATAGAGCAGTAATGTCGATTTCCCAGATTGACGGGGCCCTATCATACCCACCACAGGAAAGGACGTTAGGTATCGTAGTAAAACATCTCCCAGGTCTCTTTTAACATATCTCACAAAACAGAATCTATGCAAAATTAATATTTGATATTAATTTTGCATGACATTAAAAATAGTTGCAAAAATAACTTACTAAAAAGACTTTTCAAAGTGGGACACGAAAGAATTTATCGCTTTATTTGGAAAGACAAAAAACAAGGTGGCAGCTTGTATAAATATTTGCGTCATCGCGGCAGAAAGCGAAAAATTATACCGGCATAAAAGAGACACGTGAGCGTTTCAATCATGCGCCGTCAATTGATGAGCGACCTAAAGAAGTGGAGAAGAGAGATGTGTTTGGTCACGTAAAAGCAGACTTAATGATTGGCAAGGAGCGAGGCAGTGCGCTACTGACCAATGCAGCAGATTTGTTGTCTGAGGAACTTGAGTCTCGCGCCTAAGTAGGCGCGAGACAGGGAGGGAGTATGTCGTGAGGAGACCGTCAAGGACTCCGGAACGTCCTTGACGATCGCAGGGATGCTGTAGCATCGAAGAAGGACATCTCCCGGAGTCGTCTCAAAGCGCCGGTAGAAGAATGACAAAATATCTTTACCAGCAAAAACACTGCGGTTTTTCAGGGAAAAGAGATGTCATAAAGATAACTCAAAAGTGGCTCTTTTTTTGAGAGGTGATCCCAACCTTGTATAATGAGTCACACTAACCCTTCAGTGCTGCACTTCAAGGTTGAGACCACCAAGCAGCATCTTGAGCACGATATGCTCGCTAATAAGTTAATAGTGTGTTTACGAATATCATTCTTAAAAATAAACTCCAGATACTCTCTTTAGTAAAAGGTGTTCTACTACGCATTATTGATTGGCTGCATCGGTGTCACGGCACTCGATTTACCAAAAAATGAGGCAATTCCAAATTTCTTCGCCAGCACAAACAATCCCACACCGAGGCCTGCAGCTCCAGCAGTTGCACCAATCGCAATACCCGCAATAGCACCATCCGACAAATCGTTATTGGAACTGCCGCCAGGAGCCGTTTGGTTTGCCGTGGGGATAGGGCTCGATGAAGGAGCCGAACTATTGGTTGGGATAGGGCTTAGCGAAGGCGTCTTAGTGGGATAAAGTGTTTGGCTGGGCGTTGGCTGGGCGCTTGGCGTAGGCACCGGGCTTTGTTGGATGGGTGCTGCCAGTGATTGCAGCTTCGGATAATCATTGCCTTCATCAATCTGCCAAGTAGAGATAAAATCCCATCCCACGAATGTAGTCTGCATATACATTTCAACCGTGGTCTTCCCGAAACTGGGATCACTGCCCGCGCTAGTAGTCAACCCCGTAGTTTGGATATCCCAATAGCTTTGTTCTACAGTATTCCCGTTGTCGGCCACCAGGCCACCCACATCGCCTGGGGCGGAAACAGCTCCTGTAGCATAACACTGGGTAATGACCCCTGAGCCCGAACTCACATCTACATTGTGGCCCACTAGGGCAGCGGCCCAAGCGAATGCACTGGAGGCGACTCCAGTCGCATAGCTCTGGGTCACGATACCAACATTCCTACCTATCAAGCCACCAATGACACCTCCACCTGAAACAGTAGCAGCACTAAAGCATCGGAGCACATGACCAATAAGCTCAGTTCCAACCTCGTTTTCGCCAATCAATCCCCCTACATTATCATAACCACCTGAAACAAATCCCACAGTATAACTCTCGGTCACTACACCAAGATTTACTCCTACAAGCCCGCCAGCTACACCCTCACTCGAAACACTTACATCTGCATGACAGTGAATCAAGCTACCAGTATTCCATCCTACTAATCCAGCAATGTAGGCGGAACCACCACCAGTACCTGAAATCATTCCAGTCACATTGCATTGGGTTATAGCACCGCGGTTAAAGGCTGCTAAGCCAGCAACAGTAACGTCTCCACTCGAATCATCTCTCGACGCTGAAATATTGATGGAAACCAAAGCTAGGTTTCTAATTTGTGCGCCACTATCTAAATGAGAGAACAAACCAGCTCGCGAAGCCAATCTATTGATAGACAAATCTTGAATTTCGTGATCTCTTCCGTCAAGGCCTCCATTAAATTGCGCTGAATAACTCCCCACCGGCTCAAAACCTGCTCCCCCATTCCAATTCACGGTGTCAGAGCAGTCGATGTCATTGGCCAGTTCGTAATTCCCAGCCAAGTTATTCTTCATATCCTGCAACTCTTGGCAGGTAGTAATCATCGTCTGCGCCGTGGCGCAGGTGACGAGCAGCACAAGAGTTAAGAAAGCAGATAGCTTGAGTGCCATTCTGGCTTAGTATTCACGTTTTAAAATCACCCAACGCTAAGGAAGTTGGTCTGTAATTTAGAAAGAAAAACAAGAAAACCCGTATTAATATTCGAGTCTGCTTGTCTAGGGATATAGGGTAACAGGGGGGGGTATGTTTTCGGGGTATCAGTTCAGCTGCTCAAAAAATGAGCCATTTAACACAACTCATTGATTTATAAATTAAAATAAATTTAAAAGTTTTTGTAAAAACTCGTAACATTAACGTGAAGCCCCAACACGAAGCAAACTGCTCGGCTTATAAAAATAAGAAGCGCATGCGGACGAGGAGTGGTTACTGCTTGAGCAAGATTGCGAGTGCGCAGTGGTGGGTCAGGCTCATTGTTTAACATTCAAAAGGAAAAGAACCTACTAACATTACGTCCCTACCTCAATTTATTTCTTCCACTATCAGAAAAAACAATGCAGGTATTCTCTTACAGAAAACATAGTGACATCAAACTGATTTTATGTGCTACTGCTTCTAGAATCCATTTATTCAAATGTGCAAGTAGCATCAGGCCGGGAAAAGATACACGAACAAAAATTTCAAAGAAAGTTTGAAGCAGTACCAAAAATTTTGGATGTTAAACAATGAGCCTGACCCCTTGGTTTGACCCCTTGGTTTCCAAAGTGGGACACGAAAATCCCTTTTTAAAATTTACTTTATTCGCATGATGCTACTCATCATCGCCTTCTCCAGTACCCCTATCGTTTTGGGCGTCTCACCCCCCCAGAATGTAACTAAATAGTGAAATATATATATAAATTTTAAAAAAATTAAAATTATTTTACCGTTAAAAATCAATTTATTACGTGAAAATAATTTATTTTTACCAAAAAAACAGTGTTTTTTAACAATTTCCCTCTCCATGTTACCACACCATATATGATAAATAATTCGTGATAATATTCTTGTCCTATCTATCTAAAAATATGTCTGACTCATTTGTTAATACAAGCAAGAGGCAAAACGAGCTTCTTACTGAACTTGAAAATCGCTTCTTTGAAAAAATTACCTCCCAAGAGGGTGACATTGCTTGCCCGACTTCCGAAATGATGCAACAAGTCAGAGTGGCATTCAATTCGACAGCAAAAGCTAGGCAACTCATGCTTGAAATTCTTTTTGAATATAAAACAGCTGTATCTTCCCTGAATGCAGTGCCCTCTCCTGAAAAAACAAAAGATATGTCGCCCCTCTTGAATGTGGTGCCCATCGAAAACATGCCTCCAATGAAAGACTCTTCTGCTCCGCCTCAATCCGAAACATCCGAGACCCCGGTCCCCGAGTGTGTTTCCCCTGGTTTAGGTTGTGTTGCTGGAAAAAGTGAACCTGCTGATGAGATACCTCCGCCTCTGCCTCTTGTTTCTGATCAAAAAGCAGACAACAACATATCATCACATAAGACTGTGATTAACGCGCTTCAAAATATGCCCCCGCTTCAACAGGGGTTTTCTTCCGCGCTTAAACAGAAATTTGCTTCTGTGAACGCTGATAAGGATAAGGCTCCTACTGACAAGCTTGAAAAGAAACCTGCTACTGCCGACTGCGAACCTCTTTCTGTGAACGCTGATAAGGATGAGGCTCCTACTGACAAGCCTGAAAAGGAACCTGCTACTGGCGACTGCGAACCTCTTTCTGTGAACGCTGATAAGGA
>JAJFJF010000008.1 GCA_021774255.1 Gammaproteobacteria bacterium | reverse complement strand
GAATTAAGTTATAAAATACGGTATAATAAACAAATGCTATTTCTTCAAATCATACTCACTATTATACTTGTCATTATGATCTTACGTCTGCTTGCTGGCTACTTATTTCGTCGTTTTTTCCGAAAACTGCAGTCCGATTTTAATGCCTCACAAACGCCACCGCCCGGGCAAAAAACCATGGGTAAAATGGTGCAATGTCACTATTGTGATGTGTATTTACCCATCGAAGAAGCCCTTAGCAAAGGTCAACACTATTATTGTAGCACCGCACACTTACAGCATCACAATAAACAGTAAGCACCACCGTACGTGCCGTCTCTACCACTACCGTTTCCCGGCTAGCCATTCGCGGCTAAGATAATCATCGCCACAATCCACCAGATAATCGTGATAACTGCCATGAAAATCGGTAAGGCCGTGCTCCGTTAAGGCAATCACCCGTGTGGCGATATTGTTAACAAAATGTCGATCATGGCTCACAAACAGTAAGGTGCCTTTATATTCTTGGAGCGCTTTTGTCAGTGCCGCAATGGCTTCCATGTCTAAATGGTTTGTGGGTTCATCCAGCATTAACACACTACCTTGCTCCAACATAATATTGCCTAATAATAGTCGGGCGGATTCTCCCCCACTTAACGCCAAGATATTTTTATTCGCGTCATCTTTTTTAAATAGTATCTGCCCAAGGCAACCACGAATTTTGCTAGTGGGCACATCGACTGCTTGTTCAGACAACCAATCAAACGCGGTGACGCTACGGTTAAGGAGCTCATGATGATCTTGGGCAAAATAGCTGGGATGTGTTTCATACCCCCAGGTGTACTCACCTGTATCGGGTGTCAGTTTACCTAACAGTACTTTCAGCAGCGTTGATTTCCCAATACCGTTATGGCCTATCAGTGCAATTTTCTCGCCACGCTTTACCTTAAAAGAAATATCGCAGAGTACAATATTATCGCCAAAGCATTTGCTGAGTTCCGAGACCTCTAATACTTGTTTCCCGGCGGGGCGCTTTTGTGAAAAAGCAAAATGCGGTGAGACGCGAGAAGAATTTTTAATATCTGGCAGCTCAAGTTTCTCAATCATTTTCACGCGTGAGGCAGCTTGCTTTGCTTTTGTGGCTTTGGCTTTAAAACGATCAACAAAGGTCTGCATTTGCGCAATTTTAGCTTCAATATTGGATTTTTCTTGCAGCTTTTGTTCTAGCAAGAGCTGTTTCTCAGCCACAAATTGATCAAAATTGCCCACATACAACTTCACTTCGCCATAATCAATATCGATAATATGCGTAGACAGGTGGTTGAGGAAATCCAGATCGTGTGAAATAAAAATTAACAAGCCTTGATATTCTTCTCGAAGATACTTCTCCAACCAACCAATGGTCATGATATCAAGGTGATTGGTCGGTTCGTCGAGCAATAAAATATCAGGTTGTTCAAATAGTGTCTGCGCCAGCAGTGTACGCAGTTTATAGCCACCGGAGAGGGTCGATAACGTTTGTTCTTGTGCTTCAGGTTTGATCCCTAAACCGGTTAGGAGTGTTTTAGCGAACGATTCCGCCGTGTAGCCACCCAATGTCCCAATCGTTTCTTCCAGCGCGGCCAAACGCAACCCCGTGGCATCGGTCCATTCGGGCTGTGTGAGGAGTTCATTTTTCTCTTGCAGCGCAGCCCACAGTTCAGGCTTGCCTTGTAACACAACATCCACAACGCGATCGTTTTCATAACGGAATTGATCTTGTTTTAACCAACCAATTTTTGCTTGCTTGGGAAAGTTAACCTCGCCTAGACTTGGCGCTTCTTCCCCCGTGAGCAGGCGCAACAGTGTTGATTTGCCGGTGCCATTGGCACCCACCAAACCATAGCGACGCCGATTGACCAGGTTGAGATTCACCTGATCAAAGAGCAATTTTGCACCGTAGTGCATACCAAGATTATTAAGACTGATCATTAACGTGGGTACTGACTATGCTTGACTTCAATTAATCGTGCAGCAAGTCTACCACAATTGGCGTCAATGACTCTTTTTCTGGATCAATTTGGGCATAAGAAATGATAAATAGCTGATCACCCACCGCGCCTTTACGGGCGGCCGGGCCATTTAAACCAAAGACGCGGCTGCCTCGCTTGCCTTTGATCACATAGGTTTCTAAGCGCTCACCGTTATTTAAATTCACGACTTGCACCTGCTCGTTTTCACGTATGCCTGCTTGCTCCATGATATCTTCATCAATGGTAATGCTGCCCACGTAAAATAAATCAGTTTGAGTGATGGTCGCATAAGCGATCTTTGACTTCATCATTGTAATTAACATAGTGCTTCTCTTTCTGTACGACAGGTTGTTAAGGAAATATTATCAATTAAACGCACACCGTCAATAGAGACGGCCCCAAACCGGCGCCCTTCATGATCGGTAATATAATCAACAAGAAAGCCTAATTCTGTCAGGCGTTTACTTATTTTTTCGGGTGATAATTTTAAGCGCAAAAAATAAGGAAATTGTTGCGCCAATGCATATTGCTCAGGCGTTAAGCGGTTATTGCGCGAGCTCAGCGCCAAACCGAGCGCATCTCGCACCGTGGCACAACAAATAATTTTGGTGTCGAGGAAAAAAGCCTTAGCCATACCGGCCACTAATTGATACTGCTGAAAATCTTTTTCACCAAAATAAGCGCGGGTGGGCTTCACTAAATTTAGCAATTTCAGCACAACCGTCAAGACCCCGTTAAAATGCCCTTGACGACGTTTTTCACAAAAATCATCCGCAAATACCGTTTCTATTATTTTAAACTGATAATCATCTGGATACAGTGCGTTATATTCTGGTATGAACACCACGTCAACGCCAATATCTTGAGCGAGTTGTTTATCACGTTCTAATGTGCGCGGGTAGTTTTCCAAGTCATCAGGGTTATCAAACTGCGTGGGGTTCACAAAAATAGACAGTACCGTCAATTCATTTTCAGCAACCGATTTTTCAAGCAATCGCTGATGCCCTACGTGCAGATTTCCCATCGTGGGCACAAAGCCAATCGTTTTGCAGCTCCCCCCTATTTGCTTGCGAAAAGTCTGCCATTTATCCAGTGTTTTAAATATTTGCATTACCTTATCTCTACTCGCACATCAGTCTTCATAGCAATGTTCTTTTAGCGGAAATTGCGCCGTTTTCACTTCTGTATTATAAGCGTTTAATGCTTCCTGGAAAATAGCAAAAGCATTACTGTAAGTCTTCACAAATTTGGGCTGAAAATCAGGGTCCACACCCAGCAAATCGTGTAATACCAATATTTGCCCATCGGTACCTGGACCTGCGCCTATCCCGATCGTGGGAATGGTAAGCCGCTCGCTCACGTGTTTTGCTACTTGCGGTGGCACGCATTCTAACACGACGGCAAAACAACCTGCCTGCTCCAGTGCAACCGCTTGTTCCGCTAAGCGCTCAGCGGCAGCCGCCTCTTTGCATTGCACACGAAAGCCGCCTAATTGATGAAGTGATTGTGGTGTCATGCCAATATGCCCCATCACCGGCACACCCGATTGCACAATATGCGTAATCAAAGCTTCATTGCCTGCGGCGCCTTCTAGTTTTACAGCGTGAGCACCGGCTTGCATCAGTTGCGAGACTGCTTCCATCGCCTTTGGCAAGCCTTTGCGATAAGACAGAAAAGGCAAATCACCTACAATTAATTGCTTTGCACCCGCGCGTGCAACGGCTTGTGTGTGCAGCACCATCATGTCAACCGTCACAGGGAGAGTAGAATCATGGCCGTGCATCACCATGCCCGCACTGTCACCTACTAAAATACAATCAACGTCAGTCTGCGCAATTAATTTGGCTGTCCAGTAATCATAACAGGTCACAAAAGAAATTTTCTCGCCGGCTGCTTTCATTTTTTGCAGCTTAAGAATGTTCACGATACGCCTCCACGAATGCTTGGTACACTTTTTGAAAAGGATCGCCTTCTAACGCCGCCATATTTTTATCGAGGGTGGTTTGATCACCTCGCGCCAGCGGCCCCGTTAACGCCTCTTCGGGACGATGCTGCAAATTGTGGGTCAACTGCTCTAAATATGGAATGGCAATCTCTTTCGGCAGGTTTAAAGATTTTTCGAGCTCGGTAAAAAGTTTTTGCCACAATAAGCAACTAAAATTACCGCTTAACACGCATAAGCTATGGTACAAGGCTTTTTGTTCAGCCGGCAAAGTGAAGTGGGCATTGGGCAAACCCGGCAATAGTTCAGCAAACGCGGGTGCGCCCGCTTCTACCACAAACGGTATTTTTTGATAGTGTGCCAGTGAATACACATCTTGACCAAAGGTCATCAAGGGGTGCGCGCCAAACGCCTGCGGCGTGACCAACGCCCCCGAAAAATGGATGCGGGTTTTATCTTTTAATGCAGGATGTACTTCAAGTTGCTCGCGAATAAAGAGCTCAATGGCACCGTCGCTAATCAAGAGCAATATGCGTTCGCAGGGCAAAAGAGACGCTAACAGCGCTTGTGGCGCGTCATGGGCACGCGACCAACTTCGATAAGGGATGTTAAGTAAATCAAGGTAATGGCAGAAATGGCGCGCCACACGGCCGGCGCCAATCACAGCATACGGTACCTGTCGCATCGATCAAGTCCTGGTGATTGAATATGTTCGCGGGCAGGATATTACAATATAGCCAAAATAACAATACCTTCATAACGTGCGGGCAACGATTTACATGGGTATGTGCGTCTACCCACCGCAAAAATCAGCGCCTTTCTTCAATAAATAACGCTGGTGATATTCTTCCGCACGATAAAAAGGCCCGGCAGGTTCAATGGCTGTGGCAATGGGATCACTATATTCGCCACTTAATTCCAGCGCTTCTCTTTGTGCTTCTGCGATCGTTTGTTGTTCCGGTGTAAAATAAAAAATAACAGAACGATACTGCCAGCCCACATCGGGACCTTGCCTGTTCACCAGCGTCGGATTATGACAATCCCAAAACACTTTTAATAAGTCGTCATAGCTGAGCGCGCTTGGCTCAAATTCAACCAGTACCACTTCAGTATGCCCTGTTTGCCCATCACACACTTGTCGATAGGTTGGGTTTTGGGTTTCACCACCGCTATAACCCACTGTGGTTTCTTTCACCCCCGGCACTTTACGGAAGGTTTCTTCAACTCCCCAAAAACACCCTGCCCCAAACATCGCTTTTTCTAATTTGTTTCCCGACACTGGCTTAACCTTTATTTTATTTTCTTAATAAGAATAGAATAAGCGCTCGCACTTCCAGCGCATAAACGTATCACTCCCTCTCCCCTCCAAGGGGAGAGGGTTGGGGTGAGGGGTCATTTCCATAAATTCATACCCCCTACAAAACAACTTCAGGAGAAACTGTCTCCAACACCCCCTCTACCAAACGCTGCACCGACGCTGGCGCTAACACCAAACCATTGCGAAAATGCCCAGTACATAACCAAAGATTTTGCATCCCTGTCGCACGTCCAATAAAAGGAATGCCCTCTGGTGAGCCGGGGCGCAGCCCCGCCCAGTGAGCTTCGACTTTTGCCGACTGCAAGGCAGGTAGCATCTCGATGGCCGCCTGATAAAGCTGTTCGTACGCCACTTTTGTCGTGGAGTTATCAAACCCCGTGCGCTCTAACGTCGAACCTACCAAAATACGACCATCACGACGCGGAATTAAATAATGATTACGGTGCAAGACCATGCACGGTAATAAACCGGGTTGTGGTGCAAACAACAGCATCTGCCCACGCACGGGTTCAACCGGGAGCGCGATATCAAGCTTTGCCAACAACTCACCACTCCATGCACCGGCTGTGACCACAATCTGTTTAGCTGGCAGCACGTCACCTGCCGCCGTCACCGCGCCCTGCACCGCGTCACCTTCCCGCTTAAAAGCAACGACTGCCGTCTGTTCACAAATACGCACTTGTTTTTGTTGCCGCAAACGTTGTGCTAAGGCTTTCATTAAACGTGAATTGCGAATATGGGCAACCTGCGGCATCCACAAGCCGTGATTAAAATTGTCTGCCAGTGACGGAATATGGTTCGCTAATTGATTGGCCGGCAGTGCAGTCATACTCTGCTGTTGCGCACTCGCCCACTGCAATGCAGGCACACTGTCTTTGGGATCAAGCATCAGCAAACCACAGGCGTGCCATTCGATATCAAGACTCGTCTCTGCAAGCAAGTCTTGTGCCAATTGCGGATAATAATGCTGGCTGAGCGAAACCAATTCACTCACCATTGCAGGATAACGCCAAGGGTAAAGTGGCGAGATAATACCACCGCCCGCCCACGAGGCCTCACGCCCCAACTCACCGCGCTCGACTAAGGTCACATTCACATTACGCGCCGCCAGCTCCCGGGCCGCCAACATGCCCATGATACCGCCGCCAATGATTAATACATCTGTCATAGAAAAATCGACTGCTACTGTCTCCTCAAAATAACCGTAAAGATCGTAACACAGCCCCCTCACATAGAGAAAAAGAGAAAATACTCCTCGACTTACACCTCGATGTTACTCCACTACTCAAGAACTTTAGCATTCTTTTAACTCTTCCTAAAAACTCATCTCGAGCTTCGCTTTCTCTGATTTAAACAACAAGCACATCTCAAAAACAATTCAGGATGGCAGATGCTGGTGGCAGTTCATCTGCTGGCGCTGGAGCAGCGCCTCTTCCTGCAGCGTACGCCGCCGAGCTCGATAAGCTGTTTCCAACGGCGGAGGCGCAGCTAGCGAGCCTCGCGGCACTTTCAGTAGCGGGTAGCGCGAGTAGCACACACTCGACAACGACCGCTACGACTAGCACTACCTCTACCACCCAAACAACCACGACGACCGCTTCAACCCATGCAAGCAGCTCTCAACACGCCCCGTCTACCGTGCCAGCTGATTTCATTCAGCGGCTCTATCAAATTGAACAACAGTTCTTCAAAACCCAACTCGATGAATATAAGACCCGGCAACTAGCAGAAGACATGCTCCGTTTCCGTTTGACCGGGCAGGGAAAAGGCTCGAGCCCAGACAACCCGATTGATCTCAGTGGCTACTCCGCCACACAAATCATCATCGCAGAACGAGCTGCGATCATTGCAGCGTTGAGGGTAGCCGGGGTTGAAAACACGTCGGGGCTCATCACGCTTGACTGGTGCATTGATCAAAACCACCAACCCAAATTCCCAGGCAATAGCGATAAGTCATCCACAAAAAAAGCGTGGTATCTACAGCAAAAAACACCAGCAGAACATGCTACCCGTTTCGGAGGTAGCATTTGCTATCGACATGGCGTTGCATCAACTACCGTAGGGTTTACAAAACCAAAACCAGACAGGCACCCCCTCTTCCCTCCAAAACTACATAGGAACCGACCCGGCACTTGTTACATGGAAGGACTCGGAAGATACGAAGAGGTGATCGCTTCCCTCCAAGAACATGGCTTTTCGGCAGAAGCACTTGCCCAGCTCATTAAGGCCATTCTCACGGGTAGAGCGCTCACTATTGCAGAACTCAATAAGCTTGTTCATCCAGACAAACTCGTCTCTTCCACTAGACTCACAAGTGCGGCAAGAGACTTGATGGAAATCGTGCATCTTTGCTTCATCAAGGAAGGCGTTGGATTTACTGCACCGCTTAGCCTGAAGTCACAGCAACCTTTTTTCATCGTCCAAATGATGATGCTTGATCTTCTGGAAAAAGGGCAAATCACATTGAAAGACTGTTTTGATCCTGATCCTGATCCTGATAAAAAAGGCAGGGCCTATACGCTGGGCGCGAAGTACGGCGTCTTGACAGGCAAGCACCTATTGCCCGACGGTGATTTGTCTGACAATGTGGTCAACAAGGTAAGAAAGGTGATCAAAAAATGGCTAGCCGTCGCGCTTGAATTTTCAAGCCTGCCCGCCTCTGCCTCAGCACACGCCATGTACGAGAAACACCTCGCCTGGCTCAATGACCCAGACGCTTTTGCAGCTATTACGCAGCAGAAACATAACGAGTTCCATTTGACAATCATTGCCTTCTTGGAAATAACCTACGGCACTCGTCATCCCCCCTCACCTGACGAGGATGATGAGAGTGAAAGCGAGGAAGAAGAAGAAGAGGAAGAGGAAGAGGAAGAGGAAGAGGAAGAGGAAGAGGAAGAGGAAGAGGAAGAGGAAGAGGAAGAGGAAGAGGAAGAGGAAGAAGAGGAAGAAGACCCATAACTCACTCAAAAACAAACAAGAGGGTTCGCGATAATAATCAAATTAGCAACATTATTTTTCACTTTTCACTCGCGTTAGGTTTGAGGCTTGTTAAGCTTACTTGTTGTAGACAAACCCAAAAAAATCTTCATACCACACTTTTTTAAAACAATATTATTTTTGTCAGCCAACTAGAACAATTTCTGCCTCTCTTATCCTCCTTACCTATTTAAGTGCAAAAAGATCTGCCATCAAACGGCCCGCCTTATCTCACCATCACAAAACCTAATCACTACTCACATCAAAAACAACACGCTCGTACTCAAGTCTAGTAGAATAAAAACATGAAACTTGCCGGCTTTACCTTACTTGAATTACTGATCGTGCTGCTGCTTGCCAGCCTCTTGCTCTGGGCGGCCCTGCCTAGCTTTCACCATCTTATTTATCATCAACGCGCTAATGCGCAAATGCATTCACTGCTTGCGACTGTACAGTTTGCCCGCAGTGAGGCGCTGCGCCGCGGTGACATTATCACCTTATGCAAAAGCGGTGACACCCAAACCTGTGGCGGGCAGTGGCAAGACGGGATCTTGGTGTTCGCTGACCAAGCCGGCAATGGTGATTTCTCCCCCGAAGACGAGCTGCTCAACATTCAGGACACGCTCAGCCATGGCAGCCAGCTGCGTTGGCAAGCTTTTGGTTCCAATAATTATTTTAGTTTTGCGCCAAATGGTTTCACACACCATCACAACGGTACCTTTATATTGTGCCCCGCCAATAACGATAATCGTTATGCCCGCGCGTTGATTATCAGTAAGTCCGGCCGAGTGCGCTTAAGCCGCGACACCACCGGTGATGGATTCCATGAAGACAGCAATGGTGACCCACTGCAATGTTGCCATTAGGGTACAGCTGACTAAAAATGTAACCTTTCACGGGGGCTCTCATCTCTGTACGTATTGTAGAGGCAGCTCCCCGTGGCTGCCCAGGCGACCACAGGGGGTCGCCCCTACAAATAATATCTCCCTATGCGGCAAGGGATCACCTACCCCCTCCCCCGTGAACGCTGACGTAAAAACTTACATCTCAATGTTACGCCATATACATAGAAGATACTTTTCTATTGTATTTTTATATATTTTATTACAATACAAGAAAAATGAGCGCTACCGTGATTGCCTGTACTGCACTGAAAAAAGCTATTGAAAATACTGATAGTACTGCCTTTGAATTAAAGCAAGATCTGAGAAAACACCTTATAAATCAAGTTCGAACCGCTTTAGAAGAGCGTGGGGTACACATGATTGAACCTGGTACGGATGCGGATATTGGTTACCCCTACTCAATGCTACATTCTTGCATGAACGAGGCCATCATTGAGGGAACTCCCCTCCGCCTGCGTGCTTGGAAAGAAGTCTGCCCCAACCATGTAACGGCTGACATGATACTTGAAGAACTGCTGACCTCTCCTATCCCCACCCCTCCTCCCTCGAAGGAAGAAATGCGTGAGCAGATCGAAACTAAAATTAGGCAAGCTCTGAAAGAACATGGCTTGAATCAGGCTCAGATTTCCAATGAAATAACAAGTGAAACCCTCGTCACACAAATCGATGCAGGACTTGCTTTCTACCCTGAGCATATGAACAACTGGTATCTAATTGCTTTCGATGCTTGCTGTTTTCATGCAGGAAACGCTAAGGCATCTTTTGGAGAGTTCGCCTTTGAGAGCGAAGATGCATGGCACGATTATCTGCTGGACAATATCCAGAAAGCTCTGGAAAAAGCAGGAAGAAGGTTTACTTTTGATGAGATCAAGCAGTTAGGAGGCGGGAAAATGGAAAACCACATAAAACTCGACTTCTTCTCATGCAGGATGGTCAAAGAAGGTTCACTCAGCTACTCACTGTACCTTGGATCTCTACGGAAACAACAAGCTGCCAACCCTGGGCCATCCTCTGCTGGGCCATCCTCTGATTAGGAAGCAAACAAACTTTTCTCTTTCCACAAATGCAAAACACAACACCTGCGTGTGTACCTAGTAATCAAATTCACACTCAAAAAAAAACCTAGAATTAAGTTTGATTTCTTTCAAAACCCTGCCAAAAATATCGACTCCTCTCAAAACAGACAAGCATCTCTTCTGCTTTAAACCCGAATAAAAGATCACAAAGCTCAACGGGGCTTCCAGAACAAAAAATGTATTCCCTATGCCTGTTCGATTGTGATCAGCGTTTATTTTTTCCCATTAGTCACCCCTAAGCCCTCCCTGTAAGCAGTCACACACCTGCTTTTTTTTACACATTTTATCCACAAATTATCCCCATGTTCTTATCTTGCATTTTTGGGAAATACCCACTATCTTGTGTATTCACAATTACTAAACCCCTATATATGGGGGTATGACAACACTTTCTGAGTTTTTCTAGGAATGAATATGCAAACTGAAATCGAGACGACTGCACCCGCGCCACAGACGAGCACAACGCCTCCCACGCACGCACCCACTGCGACCGCCAATGCGCCTGGCGAGCTACGTGTTATTCGCCGCAACAATACCGTCACCCCTTACGAAGACCACAAAATCAGCGTGGCGGTGACCAAAGCCTTTTTGGCAGTGGAAGGCGGTAATGCCGCCGCCTCTTCTCGCATTCATGAAAAAGTCGCAGAACTTAGCCAGCAGCTCACTGAGACCTTTAAGCGCCGCATGCCTAGCGGTGGCACGATTCATATTGAAGATATTCAAGACCAGGTCGAACTCGCCTTGATGCGCAGCGGCGATCACAAAGTCGCCCGTGCTTACGTACTCTACCGTGAAGCGCGCCGCCAAGAACGTGAAGAAGCCGAAGGGGCTCAAGCCCCCGCTATCACATTAAATGTCACGCTAGCAGATGGCAGCACCGCCCCGCTCGATAACGCCCGCTTGCAGCGCGTGGTGAGCGAAGCCTGCCAAAATTTAAGCGATGTGTCTGCTGAAACCATCATCACTGACACGCTACGCAATCTTTACGAAGGTGTGCCGGTGAGTGATGTGCGCAAAGCCTTAATCATGAGTGCGCGCACCTTGATTGAAAAAGAACCTAATTATAGCTTTGTGGCTGCACGCTTATTGTTGGATGACTGCCGTGCCGAAGCGTTGAAATTTTTAGACTTACAAGAAAACGCGACCCAAAGTGAACTGGCGTCGCTTTACCCGAATTACTTCCAAGCTTACATTGAGCGCGGTATTGAGCTTGAGCTGCTTGCACCTGCACTCAAAGACTTTGATTTAGCGAAACTCTCCCAAGCCATCAAGCCTGAACGTGATTTGCAATTTACGTACCTTGGTTTGCAAACTCTTTTTGATCGCTATTTTATCCACTCAAACGAAACCCGTTTCGAGCTGCCACAAGCCTTTTTCATGCGCATTGCCATGGGCGTCGCCTTAGCAGAGCCCGACAAAACCACGCGCGCGATTGAGTTTTATAATCTGTTGTCGTCTTTTGACTTCATGAGTTCGACACCTACTTTATTCAATGCAGGCACGCTACGACCACAGCTATCTAGCTGCTACCTGTCAACCGTGCCCGATACCCTCGATGGTATTTACGATGCCATGAAAGACAATGCCTTGCTCTCAAAATACGCAGGTGGTTTGGGCAACGACTGGACACGCGTACGCGCGATTAATGCCAACATTAAAGGCACCAACGGTAAATCACAAGGTGTGGTGCCCTTCTTGAAGGTCGCCAACGATACCGCCGTGGCCGTGAACCAAGGCGGTAAACGTAAAGGCGCCATGTGTGCATATCTTGAAAGCTGGCATTTAGACGTAGAAGAGTTTTTAGAATTGCGTAAAAACACCGGGGACGATCGCCGCCGCACGCACGACATGAACACCGCGAACTGGATCCCCGATCTCTTTATGAAGCGGTTACATGAAGATAAAAATTGGACGCTCTTCTCGCCTGATGAAACACCTGATTTGCACGATCTCTACGGCGAGGCGTTTGAGCAAGCTTACATCCGCTACGAAGAAAAAGCAGCCAATGGGCAAATCAGAAACCACAAAACCCTTCCGGCAAAACAGTTATGGCGCAAAATGCTGGGCATGTTATTTGAAACAGGCCATCCTTGGTTTACCTTTAAAGATCCATGCAACTTACGTTCACCCCAACAGCATACAGGCGTGGTGCACAGCTCTAACCTTTGCACCGAAATCACACTGAATACCTCTGACGAAGAAATTGCGGTATGCAATTTAGGCAGTGTGAATCTGCTCGCCCACATTGATGACAATGGCTTAAACCTTGGCAAACTCGAGCGCACTATCAATACTGCTATTCGCATGTTAGATAATGTGATCGACATCAACTTCTATTCTGTGCCACAAGCGCGCCGCTCTAATCTGCGCCACCGCCCTATTGGCATGGGCTTGATGGGTTTCCAAGACGCCCTCTATCAACAACATATCGCTTATGCCTCTGATGACGCGGTCGCGTTTGCCGATCGTTCAATGGAAGCGATCAGTTACTTTGCGATTAAAGCCTCAACCAATTTGGCGAAAGAACGTGGCAGTTATGAAACATACGAAGGTTCATTGTGGAGCAAAGGCATCCTGCCGATTGATTCCATCAAGCTGTTGGCCAGTGCCCGCGGCGAAGCCTATCTTGATCAAGATGCTAGTCAAACTTTAGATTGGGACGCCCTGCGCAACCGCGTACAAACCGTGGGCATGCGTAATTCCAACGTATTAGCGATTGCGCCTACTGCGACCATCGCGAATATCTGTGGTGTGACACAATCCATTGAGCCTACGTATCAAAACCTATTTGTGAAATCTAACCTCTCGGGTGAATTTACTGTCGTCAACCCACATCTGGTGGCAGAATTAAAAGCACATGGCTTGTGGGATGATGTCATGGTCAATGATCTGAAATACTACAATGGTAGCGTCAGTGACATTGCGCGTATTCCCGACGAATTGAAAGCACGTTTTGCCACTGCATTTGAAATGGACCCCATTTGGTTGGTCGAGGCGGGGTCGCGCCGCCAAAAATGGATTGATCAATCACAATCTTTAAACCTTTACATGCGTGAAGCCTCCGGTAAAAAAATGGATGAGCTCTATCGCTTTGCTTGGCTCAAAGGTTTAAAAACCACTTACTATTTACGTTCGTTAGGTGCCACGGCAGCCGAGAAATCCACGCTGAACAAAGGCGTGCTCAATGCCGTACAACCCACGTCAGCCACTGCCGCCCCTGTGCCAGCAGCCTGCGCCATTGATGACCCTGAATGTGAAGCTTGCCAGTAGCCAATAACAGTTACACTAGAATAAGAAAAAGGAAAATATCACGATGCTAACTTTTGAAAATGATACCGTCGCCTCCCCCTCACCTGTGCCTGTTACTGAACCGGAAAGCAGTGAGCACAAAGCAAACACGGGCGCAACCGGATTAGAAGATATTGAAATGGGCGCTTCGCGCGTACAAGTCGATGACAAACGCATCATCAATTGCCGCGCCGATCTCAATCAACTCGTGCCTTTTAAATACCAATGGGCATGGCAGAAATACCTACAAGGTTGCGCCAATCACTGGATGCCTAATGAAATTAACATGACGGCCGATGTGGCATTGTGGAAAGATCCGAATGGCCTGACGGAAGACGAACGCACCGTCGTCAAACGCTGCCTGGGCTTTTTCTCAACCGCCGATTCACTCGTGGCAAACAACTTAGTATTAGGCGTCTATCGTCATATCACGAACCCTGAGTGCCGCCAATACCTATTACGTCAAGCATTCGAAGAAGCCTTGCACACGCACGCTTACCAATACGCCATTGAAAGCTTAGGCATGGACGAAAGTGAACTGTTTAATATGTACCGCGAAGTGCCTTCCGTTGCCACAAAAGCCTCTTGGGCATTGCAGTTTACCAAAAACCTCAACCACCCTGACTTTGTGACCGGCACACCTGAAAACGATCAAAAATTATTACGTGATTTAATCGCTTTCTACGTTATTTTTGAAGGGATCTTCTTCTATGTCGGTTTTGTCCAAATCTTTGCCATGGGGCGCCGTAATAAAATGACCGGCACCGCTGAGCAATTCCAATACATCATGCGCGATGAATCCATGCACATGAACTTTGGTATCGACGTGATTAACCAAATTAAAATCGAAAACCCAGAGTTGTGGTCAGATGCATTCCAGGAAGAAGTGATCGGCATGATCAAAAAAGGCGTGGAGCTAGAATGCCAATACGCTATCGACACCATGCCACGCGGCATTTTGGGTCTCAACGCTGCGATGTTTAAAGATTACCTTGAATTCATTGCCAATCGCCGCTTTGCTCAAATTGGTTTACCCGAGCAATACCCGGGTGCCACCAACCCCTTCCCTTGGATGAGCGAAATGATGGATCTCAACAAAGAGAAAAACTTCTTTGAAACCCGCGTCACCGAATACCAAACTGGCGGCGCCTTAAGCTGGGATTAAATCCAGCCAACAGTTCCCTCTCCCAACTTATCAGATGCTGTCGCTTCGCAATGAAGCGACAGTCTTTGATGCCTGCAGTAGGCTAAACCTTAAAACACTGCCTTCATGCTATTTTACATAAGAAAATTTATGTAAAAAATTCTCCTCTATAAAGAAATGATCTGAATTGACTTTTTTCTACGACTGAAGTTCTTTTAAAACTTCTCCAACTGTCTCTCTAATTTTCAGTTCAATTTCACCCATATCTCTAAGAGCATCCCTTACTTCAGCTCTTGAAGTCTCATCTTTTGACTCATCAGAGTCACATAGAATTAAAACGCAATTATTTAAATCTCGAAGAAGCCCCTTAGTCTCTAGAATATCTGAAAACTTTCCTGGAATATCTACAAACCTTTCCCTAATTTTGACCCGTGCGTTAAACCCAGGATAACCATTTGTCATTCTATCAACTATCTCTGAAACCACTTCTCTCACTTTTATCAGCTTTTTCGCCTTCTCTCTTTTCTCAAGATCTTCTAGTGAAAATTGTTCTGTAGTATTTAGGTAATTTTCCATCTTAACATCCCTACCAGCCTTAATCTTAGGCTGATAAAACTGTTGTCCCCCATTCTGGGAAAATAAGTTAGTACTCCCTCCCGAAAATAGGTTTACAAGCCACCCAAAACATTTTTTAATAATTTCAAAATCAGGCATGATGATGATTCCTCTAAAATCCAAATCAATTAAAATAAAAAGCCTTCCTCTTAAAGGAAGAGCTTGCCCCAAACTAAAATGGGGTCAAAGTGAATTTTTTCAACCCTTACAACTATTTTTTTTCAAATAACTCAAAATAATTTTCTCATACATCCCTTCTGCAAGGGGGTAGCGCCATTTTAATAACAAGATGCTTTCATTAAGCTCTCAGCATTCCTGTTTCTCAATGAATGACTCCAGATAATAAGCGTTTTAAGGGCGCGTCGTGCGGAGAGTAGTTGGCGGGCAGGCTGTGGCGCCCGCCGAGCCTCGCAGGCTGGCTAGGATTAGACCCGAAAGGGGGCGTGCATGGAGCACGCCCGCGCACCCGAGCCATGGATGATGAGTGTGCGCGTCCCGCAGACAGCCGAGAAGTGAGGACGCGCGCTATGCGCGCGCCAGGCAACTCCAGCCTGAACGACAAGCTACTCGTAAGCACGTTTACAGCCCGAAAAACCACCTTTATCCTCATTTTCCTCTACTTATTTTGGCCTAAATAAGGTATAAATAAAGAGTACCTTTTCTAACACAAAATAAAGAAAAATTATGCGCTTTTTGGATGGGCTGGACTCCGATCTTAAGCAAAGCTTACTCGCTCAATTACGTAATCTTTGGACACACTCCTCTACCGCCATAGAAGGAAACGTACTGACACTGAGTGACGTCGCTTTTGTCATCGAAGAAGGGCTGACCGTCTCTGGAAAGCCCCTCAAAGATCATGAAGAAGTCATTGGACACGCGCGAGGCATTGAGTTTATTTATGAATTATTGAAGCCTGAACGGGCCATTACAACGGAAGACCTATTTTCTCTCCATAAAATTATCCAGACAGAAAAGATTGCCGACATTTATCACCCTGTTGGTGATTGGAAATCTGAGCCTAATGGCACTTATGCTGTCACACCTGAAGGCAAGCAAGTGTTTATTAACTATGCCAAGCCTGATGATGTCCCACCTCTCATGGAAACCTGCTTAAATCAGCTTAATGCGCAATTGAGCACTGCCACAACAGAAAAAGAAGTGTTGGATGCTTATGTTGGCCTTCATGTTAGTTTTGTGCGCATCCATCCTTTTTGTGATGGTAATGGCCGTGTTGCCCGGCTTATTGCTAATCTACCTGTACTCAAGGCAGGCTTCCCACCTATTACTATTCCTCAAACAAAACGCAAAGAATACATTGAGTATCTTGCCCATTATGAATTAGCTGTTGGACAAATTGACGCAACCCAGTCACTGTTGCCTCAAGAAGAAAGGCTAGCCGCGTTCCATGATTTCATTCAAGAATGCTGGCAAGCTTCCCTCTATTTAGTGGCAGCGGCTCACGAAGAACAAGAAAAACGAAAAGCCTGAATTTCATTTCTTGACAACATGAGCATCTTGCTCCAAACTAGAATTATGCAATATTCACAACAAATAACTTGGCAATGGTGGCACTTTTCCTGTGACGGGTTCCCGTATGCATAAAGTGTTTGTTGCTTTATTTTGACGAAAACCCGCCACTGATGGCGGTTTTTTTTAACCTTTTGGTTTAGATCCGCCGGCAGTGGCGGCATTTAAAACTTAAAAGGTTTATCATGAATAACCATTCTTCTTCCATGCGCTTAGTGCGTTACCAGCATATTTTTGAACAATTTGTTGGCGTCGAAGCGCTATTTCAACAGCTTTCAACCCAACATTCGCAGAGCGAAGGCGGGCCAAGGTCACGCCGAAACACAAAAAGCGAAGGCGGACCAACATTACGCCGAAGCACAACGTGCGAAAGCCCAAGCATCTTATTTGAAATCAACGAGCCCAACTCACCCTACTATGGCATGAGCATTGGGATCTATCAGCCCAGTATTTGTATTCGTGGGCGAGGATCTGAATTTAGCATCACTGCGTTGGACGCACGAGGCGAGCAATTACTGCCTGCCCTGCTTAGCCAGCTGCCCAGTACGGCAAGTATTCATACCCAAAACAGCCAATCAATCCAAGGCACACTCGTACCCGACCTTTCCAAACATAGCCTCAAAGAACGCTTAAGTGCCAGCAACCATATGGATATTATTCGCGCCTGTGAGTTGCCAATTATCCAGGGCGCAGACGATCTGCCACTTGGCTTATATGGCTGCTTTGCTTACGATTTTGTACACCAATTTGAAAATGTGCCCCGCACAAGTCGAGATGTGTTGCAGGATGATGACTATGTGCTTTATTTGCCCACACGACTCTTCATCACACAGCGCCAAACGCAAAACCAACATCACCGAACGCATTTTATTTCGCTGGTGCCAGAAGGCAGGGCAGCCAAAACAGAAGCAACCATTGATATTAATACGATGCAGGCGGCGGCTATCACATCACAAAAAGCGGCTTATTCGGCGATTACTGTCGGTGAATTCAAGAGCGATACCTCTCGGCACCAGTATGATGATGTGCTTAAACAAATTAAAACGCATATTCAAGAAGGCGACGCCTTTCAAGTGGTCTACGGCCGCATGGTAGAAGCTGATTTTGAAGGCGATCCCCTCACTGTTTACAAACAGCTCAAACAAATCAGCCCTTCTCCCTTTCACTTTTATATGCAAGATGAAAGCGGCGTTATTTTAGGGGCCTCACCCGAATTAGCACTGCGCGTCAATCAAGACGATGCGGCCTCCTATGTTGAGATCCATCCCATCGCGGGCACCAAACCACGAGGGCAGACAGGCAATCCACTCGTTGATAACTTAACAGACACGCGGCACACCATCGCCTTGCAAACCGATAGCAAAGAACTGGCAGAACATGTCATGCTCATTGATCTGGCGCGTAATGATATCGCCAGTATTGCGGAGCCTGGCAGCACGCACATCTATCAAACCTTTGGGGTAGAACGGTATTCACATGTGCAACATTTGGTCTCTAAAATTCGCGGCACCTTGCGAGAAGGCCTAGATGCGCTCACGGCCTACTTAGCCACCATGAACATGGGCACACTCACCGGCGCCCCCAAACCCAACGCGCTGAATATCATTGCCGAACAAGAAAGCCATGCACGTGGCTATTTTGGTGGTGCTTTTGGTTTTGTTAGCAGTAAGCGTTTAGAAACAGCGATAGTCATTCGCTCAATGCGTTTTAAAAATAACAAAGTGTACTGTCGCGCAGGCGGCGGCATTGTTGCTGACAGTGTGCCGTCTAAAGAATGGGAAGAGACAGAAAATAAGATGCGAGCGTGTATCACTGCTTTACAGGAGAGCCAACATGTCAAATAAACCCAAAATAAAAGTGCTCATGATCGACAACTTCGATTCATTTGTGCATAACTTGGCAGATGAGTTTGCTCGCTTTGGCTGTCAGGTAGACGTTTATCGTAATGACTGGGCATTAAACGAAGCACTAAGCTATATTCAGGAAGAGCAGCCTGATTTATTGGTCTTCTCGCCTGGCCCCGGTCACCCCAAAGATGCCACGCTTTGTCTTGCATTATTGGAGCACGCCCCTGTTGATCTGCCTATTTTAGGCGTGTGTTTGGGGCACCAATGCATTGCGCATTACTTTGGTGGCAGCATTGCGCAGGTCGACGAACTCGCGCATGGCAAACCTGCCAACCTGTTTCACCAACAAAGCAGCATCTTAAAAGGGATCATTAATCCCATGCAGGTCGGCCGTTACCACTCGCTATATGTCGAAACACTGCCTGATGTGCTTCGACTAGAAGCCACTTGCGAAGGCATGGTGATGGGTTTTGAGCATAAAGAGCGCCCGATTATTGGCTTACAATTTCATCCAGAAAGTGTGTTGACCCCTGAAGGCAGCACCTTAATACAAAATTTAATCACGCAATACACTGGGGGAGAAAATGCCACAAACACCGCTCTCACTTGCTAAACAGCTCATTGAAGACGATCTTTGTCTTGAAAGCCAAGTTGCGCTATTAAATAATCTTCAATTAGACCCGGACAATGTCAATGGTGAGCATCTGGGCATGATCGCCGAATTATTTCGCGCACACAGCCACCGCTTGACCGATGTGCCTAGTGATGCAGTTGATCTTGTTGGCACAGGCGGTGATGGCGCACAAACGTTCAATATTTCCACGGTGGCCACTTTTGTGGCTGCCGGTGCCGGTGTCACCATGGCAAAACATGGCAATCGCTCTGTGACCAGCCGTTGTGGTAGCTTTGATTGCCTGCAAGCACTGGATATTCACATTCCCAGCAACGCAGCGCAAGCCAGCACACAATTAAACCAATATAAACTTACTTTTTTATTTGCGCCTTATTTCCACCCTATTATGCAGCGTTTTGCAGCAGCACGAAAAGTGCTGGCAACACGTGGGCAAAAAACCTTATTTAATATCCTCGGGCCTTTGCTGAACCCTGCTTGTGTCACCCGCCAAGTGGTAGGCGTTGCCTCCCTCGCGCTCATTGCACCCATGGCGCAGGCATTACAGTATTTAGGGATCACACAGGCCAGCATTGTGCATGGTGACGGTTTAGACGAAGCCACACTCACGGGCGAGACGCACATAACCCGCTTACATCATGGCAAGATCACGCAGCAAAAATACCAACCCGAAGCACTCGGCTTTTCTCGCTGCCGATTAACTGATTTACAAGGTGATGACATTGCCAGCAATACAAATATCGCCACCGCCATTCTCAATGGGCAAGAGCAAGGTGCCAAACGTGATATTGTGCTACTCAATGCTGCGCTCGCCATTCAGTTGGCACATGATAAGCTCCCACTGATTGATGCCATCGAGCTAGCCAAACAATCTATCCAGTCAGGCGCCGCCTTAGCAAAGCTAAAGAGCGTAAGGAAAGAACATCATGATACTTGAAGAAATTGTACAGCAAAAACGCCGTGAAATTGCGCAAATGGCTGATATTGCCATGGAGGATTTAACACCTTCATCACGTGATTTTTTGTCAACACTCCAGCAAGACAAACTCACGATTATTGCTGAAATAAAAGCAAAATCACCTTCTCATGGTGTTATCAAAAAAAACATGTGCCCGGCGACTATCGCCAAGCAATACACAGCAGGAGGCGCCGATGCGATTTCTGTTTTAACCGATCAGCCTTATTTTGGTGGGCACTTTGATTATTTGAAAACAGCACACCAGCATACTCACCTGCCGTTACTCTGCAAAGATTTTATATTAGACAGGAAGCAAGTTAAATATGCACGCTTGATGCAAGCCGATGCTTGCTTGTTAATCGTGGGCATATTAAGTGATACTGAACTTGCCACATTAAAAAATGCGATTGAATCGCTTGGCATGACCGCGCTACTCGAAGTTTACAACGAAACAGAACTTAAACGTGCGATTTCACTCGACCCTGAGGTTATGATGATCAATAATCGCGACCTGACGCAATTTACGATTCACTCCACAAACAGTCAGCAACTGTGTCAACATATTCCAAATTCTATCCCTGTCATCAGCGCGTCGGGGATCACCCGCCCCGAAGCAATCCGTCAACTACCGGCACAAATAAAAGGGGTACTCATTGGCACGGCGTTAATGACAAGCAGTCAACCCGAACAATTTCTACAAGCACTTCGCGACTACCATGAAAATTAAAATCTGCGGTATCACTACTATTGAAGATGCGTTACTGGCTGAATCACTTGGCGCAGATTATATTGGTTTAATCTTCGCAGCAAGTTCACCTCGCTGTGTCAGTTTGGTCAACGCCTCACAAATTAGCGCCACACTTTCTACTGCAAAGCCTGTTGGCGTTTTCGTTGAGCACACTGATGCGCAAATCTGCGCGTTTGCAGATACCTTTGACCTGGCCGCTGTGCAAGTGTATCGGCCTTTAAATAAAAAACCTGCGCATTCAGAAACTATCTATGCTCAGCGCATTAAGCCTGATACAGCAATCACACCACAGACGCTCGCGCCTCAATATGCCGATTATGCACTGCTTGATACGTTTTCTGAAGATGCTTTTGGTGGCACAGGTCTCACATTTGATTGGGATAAACTTCCGAAAGAAGCCAATTTAAACAAAACTTTTTTATCAGGTGGCATTCGCCCTGACAATATACGGCAAGCCTGCGTGCTTAATCCCTATGCGATTGATGTTTGCAGCGGTGTAGAAAAAAAACCTGGCAAAAAAGATATTAACAAGCTAAAACAATTTTTTAAGGAAATTCAGCGATGTTAAATGATTACTACGGTGAATACGGTGGTGCCTTTGTGCCCGAAAGTTTAGTCGCGCCTTTAAAAGAAATTGAGCAAGCATTTATTACCGCTCAGGCCGACACCACTTTTAACCAAAAACTGGATGATTTGCTCATGCATTACGCGGGCCGCCCTACCCCACTGACCTTTGCAGAGAACTTATCAAAACAGATTGGACGCAAGCTGTATTTAAAACGAGAAGATCTCTTACACGGCGGCGCCCACAAAACAAACAATACCCTTGGGCAAGCCTTACTTGCCAAACACATGGGGAAAACGCGTTTAATTGCCGAAACCGGTGCAGGCCAGCATGGCGTGGCGACCGCCATGACCGGTGCCTTGCTGGGGTTGCCTGTCGAGATCTACATGGGTGAAAAAGATGTGCAGCGCCAAGCCAGTAATGTGGCACGTATGCAATTATTTGGTGCCAAGGTGCACGCTGTCAACACCGGCACTGCCACCTTAAAAGATGCCATTAACGAAGCCTTGCGTGATTGGATCACCCATGTTGAAAACACCTATTATGTCTTTGGCACCGCGGCAGGACCGCATCCTTTTCCCGCGCTCGTACGCCATTTTCAGCGCATCATTGGGCTTGAAGCACGCGCCCAAATGGAAAAACAAGCAGGTGGGCAACCCACCGCTGCCTTTGCCTGCGTTGGCGGTGGCAGCAATGCTATCGGTTTGTTTTCAGCGTTTCTCGACAATGAGCACGTTGCTTTATTTGGCGCAGAAGCCGCCGGCAAAGGCCTGGCAAGCAAACAACACGCTGCCACGCTCAACGCTGGCAGTTCAGGCGTGTTTCACGGGATGCATTCTTTATTTTTGCAAAGTGATGACGGTCAAATTACCCCTACCCACTCTATCTCTGCAGGCCTAGATTACCCTGGCATTGGCCCAGAGCATGCGCATTTACACCGCACTGGGCGCGTGAAGTATCAAGGGATCACCGATACCGACGCACTTGATGCTTATCGCTTGCTTGCACAACAAGAAGGGATTATTGGTGCACTGGAGTCCTGCCACGCACTCGCACTTGCCTTAAAATGCGCCGCAGATTTCCCACAAGAGGCTTGCTTATTAGTGAATCTTTCGGGGCGTGGTGATAAAGATTTAGACACTTATCTGAAACAGGAAATAGCATGAATCGATTTCAAACTTTATTTCAGCGCAAGCAAAAAACCTTTATTCCTTTTTTGATGTTGGGCTACCCCACGCCCGAAATCAGCCTAGCACTTATTAAAGCCGCGATTGAAGCAGGTGCCGATGCCTTAGAATTAGGCGTGCCTTTTTCCGATCCCGGTGCCGATGGCCCGGTAATACAGGCCGCCGCACAACAGGCTCTATCACAAGGCACCGATACAAACACCTGTATTCGTTTAATACAACAAATCCGTGCATTCAGTGAGATCCCCATCGGCATCATGCTCTATTACAATTTAATTCATAAACGCGGCATGGGAGCCATGCACCAAACATTTGCCAATGCCGGTGTTGATGCAATGTTAGCCGTTGATTTGCCGATGGATGCCTCTCACGCGCACGAAGTGTCTTTGCATCAACACCAGCTCGGTTGCATTCATTTGATTGCCCCCAACACCCCACTGTCACGCGCAAACCAATTAATTGAGCGCTCCACCGCCTTTACGTATGTTGTCAGTGACTACGGCACAACAGGCACACGTGATGCATTGCCCCCACAGACCTACCAGCGCCTCTCAACGCTGCGCAATGTAAGCGATAAGCCTTTGGTTGTTGGCTTTGGGATTCACCGGGCAAGCCAAATGTCTGCGCTCTATGAAGCAGGCGCCAATGGCATCATTGTTGGCAGCGCCTTTACCAAACTCATTGCCGAGCATCACGCAAAACCTACCTTGTTTCAGCTGATTAAGGAAAATATTGCGCAGTACACTCAAAACATAGGGGCTCAATAAAAAATTAAAATTCATTAAAAAACAATTAATTACAATAAAATCTTTTCTCTGAGCTGGCAATCACGCCCATATGCGATTAAAATACAGATAATGTTTATTAAAAAAATAATAATATAAGTAAGCATCTGAATATCCTAAGTAATGACATAACGGAGATCAGAGATGAATCAAGCAAAAGAAACAACAGCAAATCACATTACATCAACGGCAGTCTGGGGACTGTTTTGGTGTGCCTTACTTATCGGATACACCGCTTTTAGTACAGCCCATGCGGCAACCAGCACAAGAGTGTATTTAGAAAATGACAAATTAAGCTATACCTCCGATGCAGAAGGCAACCGTGTGCCTGACTTTAGCCATGCAGGTTACAATGGCGAAGGTTTCAATCCAGATGGCACATTAAATCTTCCTAACTTCCCGGCGGTGCCTGTTGGAAATGGATTATCCCCATTGGGCGGTGGTGCAGATGATGGACCACAAATTAACGCTGCTATTCAAGCCCTAGCAGGCACAGGGGGCGTCGTACAATTAGAGGCCGGTACCTTTACCATCGTCACCCCCATTGAACTGGGTCTTGACAACGTTCTGCTACGTGGCCGAGGCAAAGATCAAACATTCTTAGACGGACAAGCCTTGTTTGACCCGGCTGTCAGCACAAGAGAACGCAGCATCATTCGCATGGGGGGCGGTTATGACGGCGCGCCCTGGGTCATGGAAGCAAGTGATCCTATCGCCAATATCATCAGTGAGTTTGTGCCTGTCGGTTCGCGTAGTTTTGAGGTCGATAGCAGTGCAGGCTTCGCGGTAGGCGATAATATTATCGTTGCCCACCCTGCAACACATGAGTGGCTAGAGAGCATCGGTTATGGTGAAACCATTGATGGTAGAAAATGGTTAATCTCTGGTGCAAGCTATCCAAGCGGTGTGGACGACCCTCTGCAAGCCACCTTGCCTACCAGTCAATTTGATATCACCGGATTGGGCGGCTCAAGTCGAGAAACTATTCTCTATAACCGACGCATTGTTGACATTAATGACAGTGATGCAGATGGCGCAATCGGTATCGTGCTGGACGCACCTTTATTTAACCACATTGATTTAAGAATTTATGACGCAGGTAGCCCTGCCATAAAACCTTATATCTATAAATTTACGCGTGCGGAAACCCGTGTTGAGCAAGGGGTGGAAGATTTAGCGGTACTCATTGACCCAACAGCCTCTGATCCACAAAACCCAACGCACACACCGGCAGATAATGCTATTTCCATGTTGAAAATCGAAAATAGCTTTGTGAATAATGTGCAAGCAGAAGGTTTTAAAGTCGCCGCCGTGTTAACACGTAATGCTTCACAATTAACGATTGCGAACACCGATGCAATTAACCCTGCTGGGGCACCAGAAAATGGTGGTGATCGTTATCACTTTAATGCTCAGAAAGCGACAAGCAATGTACTTTTTGTAAACTGTCATGCCGAGTTTGCGCGCCATGCGTATATCGCTGCAAACGCTAACGCAACGGGTATTGTGGTATTAGACAGTACGCAAAGCCACTCATCCATTGCCTCTGAAGGGCATTTGAAATGGGTCAACGGGATGTTGTTTGATAATCTCATCTCTTCTGATCCTGAACCCGGCAATTTACATAAACTGGCATTTTTTAACCGTCCAGTGAGTAATCACGGTTGGGGTGCCGTCAACTCTGTTATGTGGAACGCTGCCGTGGTACCCGGCAGTCGCATTTTGATTCAAAAACCACCCACAGCACAAAATTACTGCTTTGGTTGCGGTGGTAACGTCACAGATGAAAACGCCGACCCTAAAGAAACACGTAATGCCCAGCTCTTACCCGGTGTCATGGAAGCCAGTAATGACACCATGGATATAAACTCACTGTATCGTGAGCAGTTGCGCGTACGACAGGAATACGGTGCGCCTCCCAGTGCACCCGCTGCATTAGTGGCTGTTGAAGATGAAAATAACCCGGGCGAAGTAGCACTCACCTGGTTAGATGTGGCAGAAGCCGAAACAACTTACAGTGTTGAACGTGCTGAAAACGGGGGCGCCTTTGCTGAGGTTGCCTCATTAGCGGCTAATAGCACAAGCTATACGGACACCGGCGCAACGACTAATGCTGATGCCGTCTATCGTGTACGTGCCATGTCTGCCAACGGGCACCAATCTGCTTACTCTAACCCATCGGATGCAGTGACCGTAGGCGACCCCGGTAACGGCGGTGGTGGTAATGAAACGCTTGTGAAGTTTGTCACCGTCAAAACAAACGGCAGCTTCTCATCTTCTGCCGGTATCGGTATTCGAGAACTACGTGTTTTTGACCAAAACGGCGATAACGTTGCACCGGCCGCCAGCGGTATCGACACAAGTTCTGCCAGAAATCGTTACCCAGAAGGTAATGTTAATGATAATAGCAGTTCGTCAAGATGGCGCTCTAAAAAATTATCAAAAGATCCATTACCCTCTGTGACACTTGAACTGAGTACTGCTGTTGATGCCAGTAGCGTACAGGTTTACTGGGGAGTGCGTTACAGTAATGATTATGAAGTAGCGCTCTATGATGAAAACAACCAGCTGATCACTACCTTCAGTGGTGATGCCGGTCGAAACAGTACGGATACGTTTACAGTAGAATAAGCAAAAATCAAAAAACAAATTTAATGATTTTCTCCCAGCTTCGGCTGGGAGTTTTTTTATCATCACCGTTCACAGGGGAACTCAAATGTGTGGAAAACTGATGCAGAGGCAGCCCGGGCGGGCACTTCGGGGCCGCCCCTACATTAATTCATCATCGATACCGATACCCTGTGAGCAGTTATTTTTTATCTACTTATTAATAACACAGCTCAGCTTGCACCACGCCAGGCAAGGTGTTTAAAGACGTCAGCAAATCATCATGTGGCGACACCCACCATTCATGCCCAACAGAGAGCCTGCCTTGCGCCGTGGCACCTTTGTATTCAATACAGACAGCACACTGCCCACCTTTATAAGGTGACAGCGAAGCCATTAGCTGCTGCATAAACTTGTCATCGATTTGTTGTTGGTCAACCGTGAGCAGCAAATGCCGCGCATAACTACTTCTTGCTGACTCTAAAGTGCGAATGCTGCGCACTAAGAAACGCAGACCACCCGTAAAGTCATCTTTATCGGCTTCGCCATCAAAGACCAATAATTGATCTTTGCTTAACAAATTTTGGTAATCATTTAACACTTGGCTAAAGACAGTGGCTTCTAAACGTGCACTGCCATCATCCAAGGTTAAAATCACCATGGGATCCCCTTTCTTGGTGAGTAAACGTCGCATTGCAATAATAAAACCAACAATGGTAATCGTTTTGTCACGGTTAGGCGACAGCGTCGCAAAACGACCTGTTGAAAAATGGTCAATCTCCCCCACATAAGCATCTATTGGGTGACCACTTAAATAATAGCCCAAGGTATCTTTTTCACCCTGCAAACGTCTCAACATGGGCCAAGGGTCCATTTCAGCAAAATCGACACTCGGCGCTTCATTGGCGCATGTTGCAAACAAGTCTACCTGGCCGCTGGCTTGATCGCGCGCATGCTGCTCTGCTTGTTTCATGGCTTCGTCCAGGCTTGCCATCATGCTGGCGCGGTGTGGGCCCAATTTATCCATCGCGCCAGAATTGATTAAGGCTTCCAGCACGCGGCGATTGGCTTTGCGCAAATCAATGCGCTGACAAAAATCAAATAAATCTTTGAAGTCGCCATCATCATGGCGTGATTGAATAATGGTTTCAATCGCTGCCTCGCCCACGCCTTTAATCGCACCTAATCCATAAAGAATGTGGTCTTCATCGTTCACCGTAAAACGATATTGGCTTTGATTAATATCGGGCGGCACAATCAATAGTTTTTGCTGCTGGCAATCTTCAACAAACAACACCACCTTATCGGTGTTATCCATATCAGATGAGAGTACTGCCGCCATAAACGCAGCAGGATAATGTGTTTTCAGCCACGCGGTTTGATAGGCAATTAAAGCATAAGCTGCCGAGTGTGATTTATTAAAACCATACCCCGCAAATTTTTCCATTAAATCAAAAATATTACCCGCGACTTTTTCGTCCACCCCTCGGTTTTTTGAACCGGTGACAAACACCACACGCTGCTTTGCCATTTCCTCGGGTTTTTTCTTACCCATGGCACGACGCAAAATATCCGCTTCGCCTAAGCTATAACCGGCTAAGACCTGTGCGATTTGCATCACCTGCTCTTGGTATAAAATCACCCCGTAGGTGGGCTGTAAGATAGGCGCAATATCAGGGTGCGGATAAGCAACTTCTGCTCGACCGTGTTTCCGGTCAATAAAGTCATCGACCATACCCGACTGCAGCGGACCAGGACGAAACAGCGCCACCAGCGCCACCACGTCTTCAAAGCAATCGGGCAATAACCGCTTAATCAGATCACGCATACCGCGCGACTCTAATTGGAAGACGGCCATGGTCGCACAGGAGGCTAGCAATTGGTACGTGGCAGGATCTTCCAGTGGCAGCTTCTCAATATCAATCGATGTGTCACCTTGCTTTGCACGCTGTGCATTGATTGTTTGCAGGCTCCACTCAATGATGGTCAGTGTGCGCAAGCCTAAGAAGTCAAACTTGACCAGACCGACGGCTTCCACATCATCTTTATCAAATTGTGTGACAAGATTCGCACCTTCATCATCACAATACAGTGGCGTAAAATCCGTGAGCGCCGATGGCGCAATCACGAGCCCCCCTGCGTGTTTACCCACATTACGCGTCACACCTTCGAGACTGCGCGCCAAATCAAATAAAGTGCGTACGTCTTCTTCATCATCGTAACGTGCTTGTAACTGTTCTTCTTGGGCTAAGGCTTTGCCTAAGGTCATGCCCAATTCAAAAGGGATCAATTTGGCTAATTTATCGACAAAACCATAAGGGTGGCCCAACACCCGCCCCGCATCACGTATCACCGCTTTGGCCGCCATTGTGCCAAACGTCACAATTTGTGCGACACTGTCTCGACCGTACGCATCGGCCACATAATCAATGACGCGATCGCGTCCTTCCATGCAAAAATCAATATCAAAGTCAGGCATGGACACCCGCTCAGGGTTTAAGAAACGCTCAAACAGCAAATCGTATTCCAGTGGGTCCAGCGCCGTAATGCCCAAGGCATACGCCACCAACGACCCGGCACCTGAACCGCGCCCTGGCCCCACGGGCACGCCATTTTCTTTTGCCCACCGAATAAAGTCCGCCACAATTAAAAAGTAGCCCGGGAAGCCCATTTGATTGATCACGCCGAGTTCTATCTGTAAGCGTTCATAATACGGTTTTCGCTGCTCAGCAAACTCGGGGGCATTCACATCAAACAAACGCTGCAAACGCGCTTCTAACCCTTTTTGACTTTCCTCGCTTAAAAACGCTTCAATCGTCGTATTATCAGGAATAGGAAAATCAGGCAGTACATTTTTACCCAAGGTTAATGACAAATTACAGCGCTTAGCAATTTCAACTGTGTTTTCTATTGCGCTGGGAATATCTTGAAATAAAGCCACCATTTCAGCAGGGCTACGTAAAAATTGTTGCTGACTGTAGCGGCGTTCACGACGTGGATCTTCCAACAAACGACCATCGTGTATGCACACACGCGCTTCATGCGCTTCAAAATCTTCTGCTTCAATAAAACGCACGGCATTGGTGGCCACCACCGGCAACTGCAATTCCGTCGCTAATGCCACCGCAGCATCCACATACGCTTCTTCTTGCGCGCGCCCTGTGCGCGTGAGTTCAAGATAATAGGCATTCGGAAAATGCGTTTGCCAAAACTGCACATGTTCTTTGGCGGCGGCGGGATCCCCCGCGAGCAGCGCACGACCCACATCCCCTTCATAACCACCCGATAACGCAATTAACCCTTCTGTCGCCCCCGCCAGCCACGCGCGATCTATTTGCGGCACCCCGCGCTGCTGGCCCACTTGGTAGGCACGCGACACAAGGCGGGTTAAATGGTGATAACCCGTTTGATTTTGGCACAAGAGCGTAAAATGATAAGGCGGCACTTTGTCCTGACCACTGGCCAGCAAGCAATCTACGCCCACAATCGGCTTCACCCCGGCGCTAAGCGCCGCACGGTAAAACTTTACCATCGCAAACAAGTTGTTATGGTCTGTCATCGCCACGGCCGGCATGCGCTTATCGGCAACGGCCTGCACCAGTGGCTTGATACGCACCAAGCCATCAATGAGTGAATATTCGCTGTGGACGTTTAAGTGTACAAACTGATCGGTCATGCAATTAGGATACCATGAGTCGCTCCCATCCAGGAGCCCCTTTTTCCCATCAACATGAGCATCATCGTCATGCATTTGACATAAATTTCTACTATACTTTTGTATTTTAAACGTGCCAAAATAGAGTGTTAGCGCCTCTTTGGCGACCCGGGAAACCGACCAACTACCAAGTGATGCCATAATGTTGCCTACACTCAAAGCCGTCTTATCCCCGCTAGTAAGCTTGGCGATTTTAGTCCTGGGCAACGGTTTACTGCTCACTCTGTTGACCGTGCGACTCTACCTGGAAAACTACTCAAGCATCGTCATTGGGGTTGTGTCTGCCGCCTACTTTGCTGGCCTGCTCATCGGTTCATTCCGTATCGAGCGTTTTGTTATCCGTGTTGGCCATATTCGCGCCTATACGACATTTGCCGCCATCATGGCAGTTGTCACCATGCTACATGGTTTGCTGGTATCGCCCTGGTTATGGATTATCCTGCGCCTTATCAGTGGTTTTTGTGTGGCAGGGCTGATGATCACCATTGAGAGCTGGATCATGGGCGCCACCAACAACCAGACCCGGGGGCGTATTTTTGCCATTTACCTCACGGCTATTTACGGTGCCTTGGCGCTTGGGCAACTACTATTAAACGCCAGTGACCCTGAGGGGCTCATTCTATTTTGTATCGTCACCATTTTGTGTGCGCTATCGATTGTGCCTGTTTCAACAACATATTTTGCCTCACCGTCATTAGAAGAGCCTGCGCCGCTGAATATTAAACAACTCTATAAGCGTTCTCCCTCCGGTGTGTTAGGGAGTTTTTGCGCTGGCATGCTGCTGGCCTCAATCTATGGGCTCATGCCGCTTTTTATCAGCGAGGTGCGTACTTCTAGCAGTGACGTTGCGATGCTGATGGGCCTCATCATCTTTGGCGGCATGTTAGGGCAGTACCCCGTTGGGCGTTTGTCGGATAAATTTGACCGCCGCTCGGTGCTGATGACTTTAAGCTTCATCACAGCAGGGATCTGCTTGCTTAACATAGGACTAGCACATTACTTCCCCCGTGCTTTTGTTTTCAGCTTAGTGGTATTTGGCAGCTTGGCTTTTAGCCTTTATCCACTGAGTATTAGCCACGCCAGCGATCAGCTCAGCCCAAGCCAGATGGTCGGTGGCATGCAAAGCTTGTTCCTCGCGTTTGCCGCAGGCTCAACTCTCGGCCCATTGGTGGGAGCGGGCCTAATGCAAATTATTGATCCAATAGGATTATTTATTTATTTTCTGGTAATAACGGGCCTGCTAGGCACCTTTATCAGCTGGCGTCGGTTCTCCAGACCCCCTGTCCCTGAGCAACAAGACTTTAGCAATACACCGCCTACCATGCCAGTCACACTGGAACCGGAATCTTGAGCGTGCGTTTTAGCGCCCGGTTTGCCCATCTGGGTGTAAGAGATCGCCTAATACATTTCCAGATAATCGCATTAGATCTCACCCGCCTTTTAAGCAAGCCTCAAGCCAAAATAACGATAACTTATTGATTTTTAACAACATCGTAAATTTCGCTCTCTTAAGGCTTTCTCAAAATGAGATACGGACAGTCTGCATGAGCATCGTATTAGTCAGATTATCTGCTAAATTAAACAGCAATGCCCAACGGATTGGGCACCCAGGACCGGCTTAGATGTAAGCCTCGCACAAGGACATGTGCGCACGGAAGCAACATTGAAGCGGCAACGGATTGTCGCAAGACCCAAAGAAGCAGCAAGGATGCTATTTTCTTTGGGTCTTTTTTTTTCGCTCTGTTAATATACTCATACTGATGATTAACACGAGCCGCGCAATGACATACCGCATCCTATTTGCACTCAGCACCCTATTATTGGCCAGCTGCACAGTATCACCTCATACCCCGACTGAAACGGTCTACGATCCCAAAATCACTGCCCAAGCCAATACCTTGCTAGCACGTGCAAGTCACAGTGAAGAAGACGAGCAAATTGCCTACCAATTGCAAGCTGCTGAAATCTTATTAAACGCTCATGAAACCACGGCAGCCACACAAGTATTAATTAACATCCCCAGCGGCAATGATAGCGCCACCGCCACCATGCCTCCCCCATTGCAAATGCGCTCTCATCTGGTGCACGCACAGCTGGCCCTGCTAGAAAATGATCCCAACACAGCCGTCGCTGAACTGGCCATGATCAATACTGATAACCCTGATCCCAACATTCTGCCGCCAGACTTACAACAACGCACTTACACCCTGCGTGCGCAAGCTTATCAACGTACCAATAACCATATTGAAAGTGCACGCGCTTACACCGAGTTAGCCGCATTATCACAAAGCGAACAAGCACGCACACGCTATTACGCACACACCTGGGAGCGCTTACAACACACCTCCCCCACTGCACTGCAACAAGCCCTTGACCAAGGTGCGGGCGATGCCTTCCGTGGCTGGTTAGCACTTGCCTTATTGAATAAACAACACCATGACGATAGCCAAGCACTCGTGGTGGCGCTACGCACATGGCAATACGATTACCCTGATCACCCGGGTGAAAAAATATTTTCTCTGCATCGATTAGACAGGCTGGCCTCAAGCAAACCCGCTCAGCATATTGCACTCTTACTGCCACTGGACGGGCGCCTTGCCCCTTCAGCAGAAGCCATTCGTGATGGCTTTTTAGCCGCCTATTACGCAGACACCGGCAATCCTAGCCGCCCAGAAATCACGTTGTTTGACACACAAAGCGATCAAGCCGTCGCCGCGGCTTACCAGCAAGCCATTGCCGCCGATGCCGATTGGATACTCGGGCCATTAAGCAAAGACGGTGTAGAGCAATTACAAAAAATGAAAGACTTGCCAGTTCCTGTGCTGGCGTTAAATTACACCCACACGCCACCTCACGCCAATCAACCGCTCTATCAATTTGGTTTATTACCAGAAGATGAAGCCAGACAAGTCGCCGAACGTGCTTGGCAAGATGGCCATGCACGTGCCCTTCTCCTCGTGCCTGAAAACGAATGGGGCGAGCGTGTCACAGAAGCCTTTCAAACACGTTGGGAAGCGTTAGGCGGTAGTTTACTGCGTGTACAAACGTTTCCGAATCAAGGCGATCTTTCACCGACGGTTCGCCAGTTACTCAGCATTGACAGCAGCGAAGCACGCATCAGTGGCTTGCGCGGCACCTTACGCTTACAGATGACAGCCGATCCGCGACGCCGACAAGATATTGATATGGTATTTATCGCTGCTGACCCACAAAAAGCGCGCCAATTACGTCCCTTGCTTGAATTTTATTACGCAAGCGATATTCCAGTTTACGGCACAGCCTCACTGTATACCGGCAAGCCCTCACCTCAGACAGATCGCGATTTACAAGGTGTGATTTTCTGCGACATCCCTTGGTTATTTGATGAACAGCACGCGCTCCCACTCAACGAAGTAGAGAGCTTATGGCCCGAACACTTCACCCCTTTTGCTCGCCTGTATGCACTCGGGATAGATAGCTATGAATTATTACAGAATATTGATCCCCTGACGCAGTTGCCTCAGTTTGGACTGGCCGGCGCCACGGGGATCCTCACACTCAACAATCAACATCAAGTTGAACGGCAACTGATTTGGCTGCAAATCAAAAATGGGGCCCCCGCTAAGCTTGACACATAATGGCTGAGGCTTCTCTTTCGAAACGAGAATATGGCAGTGCCATGGAAAGCGCTGCCTGTCAGTATCTTGAAACCCAGCGCCTCACGCTACTCGCGCGCAATTTTCAGTGCCGTTATGGTGAGATTGATCTCGTTATGTGGCATCATAGCGACTTAGTCTTTGTGGAAGTGCGCTATCGTCAAGAAGCCTCGTATGGCGGTGCATTAATGTCTGTGACTCCCAGTAAACAGTCAAAATTAATCACCACGGCGCAATATTTTTTGCAAAAACAAGGTTGGACCGATCGCTATCACTGCCGCTTTGACGTCGTCGGTGTGGCACCGTCACCTGACAATAATGCCCTTTGCTTTGATTGGATCCAGGATGCTTTTCAAACACATTAAAACGGCTCGCTTAACGCGATTTCGCGTGGCAATACTTTTGCTCCCGCTACTGAGTCTAAACGGCTGTGCCACCGCAATCGTTGCTGGCGCCACCGCCGGTGCAGCCAGCACCACCAAGGTCGTCTATGACCGCCGTGATTTTGGCACCTTAGGCCGTGATCAAAAAATTCGCTGGCAAGCCTTTAAAGCCCTGCATAACGACGCCACGCTCACACGCAATGGCCGCGTGTTTGCCATTAGCTACAATCAAAATTTATTATTGCTTGGCCAAATGCCCACCGCCGAATTGCGCCATCGTGCTTTGCAGCAAGTACAAGGGATCCCGAACGTTAAAAATTTCTACAATGAAATCACTGTCGGAGAAACCCGCGACGGTTACCGCGCTGCAAAAGATGCCTGGATCACCACCAAAGCAAAATCAGCCATCCTAAAAGAAAAAGGGGTCAATCCCGCCCGCTTTAAAATATTCACTGAAAACGGGGTGGTGTATTTGATTGGCATCGCAACTCAGGATGAAGCCGACAAGGCCGCAGAAGTTGCTCGCCAAATAAAACGGGTCGAAAAAGTAGTCAAGCTCGTTGAATACACACAAAATAACCCTGATCTTGCTTGAGTTTGCACCGATCTACCAGTAAAATGCCGCCATGGCAAAAATACTGGTTCTACATGGCCCTAACCTCAATTTACTCGGCACCCGTGAAACCGAGCACTACGGCCACACAAGCTTAAATGACATCAACACCCTACTGCAGGCACAAGCCACTGCCGCAGGCCACAGCCTCACCTGTCAACAAAGCCAATCTGAATCAACGCTCATCGACACCTTGCACCAAGCCAAGACAGACAACACTGACTTTTTGATTTTTAACCCGGCGGCTTTTACACACACCAGCGTGGCCTTACGCGATGCCATGCTTGCCATTGCTATCCCTTTTATCGAAGTACATTTATCAAACCCTTATCAACGAGAACCCTTTCGCCAACATTCTTATTTTTCAGATATTGCAAAAGGCGTGATCTCTGGATTAGGCGTGCAAAGCTACCAATTAGCACTGACGGCAGCCATGCAGCAGATCGCAACACACGCCAATCAAACAACATCATCATAACGTATTTATTAAAATAGATTGAACATAGGTAACACTCATGGATATACGTAAAGTAAAAAAATTAATTGAACTGGTTGAAGAATCCGGTATTGCCGAACTGGAAATTCATGAAAATGACGAATCCGTACGCATTAATCGCTACGGCAACCAAGTGATCACCGCGCCTGCCGCAGCAGCCCCCCCACCTGCACCCGCACCGGTTGCCGCCACCCCTGCACCGGCAGCCTCGACAGCGACAGAAGAAGCCGGCCTCCCTGAAGGCCATGCGGTTGTCTCACCGATGGTTGGTACGTTTTATCGCGCACCTTCACCTGAAAGCAGCAATTTTGTTGAAATTGGCCAAGAGGTCAAAGTGGGCGACACCTTATGCATTGTCGAAGCCATGAAAATGATGAACCAAATTGAATCGGATAAAGCCGGTACGGTGACTGCTATTTTAGTTGAAAATGGCCAACCCATTGAATTTGGCGAACCGTTATTCATTATCAAATAGCGAGTAATACGTCGTATGTTAAAAAAAGTACTCATTGCCAATCGCGGCGAAATTGCATTACGTATTTTACGGGCTTGCAAAGAGCTTGGTATTAAAACCGTCGCGGCTTATTCCGAAGCCGATCGCAACTTAATGCATGTGCGACTCGCCGATGAATCCGTGTGCATCGGCCCAGCCGCCTCAACAGACAGTTATTTAAATATACCCGCTCTCATTGCCGCTGCTGAAATCACCGACGCCGATGCCATTCACCCCGGCTATGGCTTTTTAGCGGAAAATGCAGAATTTGCTGAACGCGTTGAAAAAAGCAGCTTTATTTTTATCGGTCCCAAAGCAGAAAGTATTCATTTAATGGGTGACAAAGTCTCAGCCATTGACGCCATGATGAAAGCAGGCGTGCCTTGTGTGCCCGGCTCTAACGGGCCCTTGGGCGACGACCCAGAAGAAAACCTGGCGGTTGCAGACAAAATTGGTTATCCCGTGATGATCAAAGCGGCCGGCGGTGGCGGCGGGCGCGGCATGCGCGTGGTACGTGAGCGCGAAGATCTGCTCAAATTCATCACCATGACCCGCTCAGAAGCCAGCAGTGCCTTTGGCAATGCCACCGTGTATCTGGAAAAATTCTTAGAAAACCCTCGCCACATTGAATTCCAAGTGATCGCCGATCATCATGGTCACGCGGTGCATCTTGGCGAACGCGATTGTTCCATGCAACGCCGTCACCAAAAAGTGGTGGAAGAAGCCCCCGCGCCTGGGATCACTGAAGCCATGCGCCAAGAAATTGGTAAACGTTGTGCTGATGCTTGCGTCAACATTGGTTACCGCGGCGCGGGCACCTTTGAATTTTTGTATGAGAATGGGCATTTCTACTTTATTGAAATGAATACCCGCATCCAGGTTGAGCACCCTGTGACCGAAATGATCACCGGCATCGACTTGATCAAAGAACAACTCCGCGTCGCAAGTGGTGCGCCACTGTCATTTAAACAGTCTGATGTACAGATAAAAGGCCATGCCATTGAGTGCCGTATCAATGCCGAAGATCCCAATGGCTTTATCCCCAGCGCCGGCACGGTGACCTATTATCATCCGCCAGGTGGTCCTGGCGTACGTGTGGATTCACACTTATACAGCAGTTATAAAGTACCACCTTATTACGATTCGATGATTGGTAAACTCATCACCTACGGCGAAGATCGCGCCACAGCCATTGCCAAAATGAATAACGCGCTAGAAGAAATCGTGATCGAAGGGATCAAGTGCAATGTGTCTTTGCATCAAAGTATCATGACCGATGCGAACTTCCAGAAAGGCGGCTTAAATATTCATTATCTTGAAAAGAAACTGGGTCTTTAAACCGTATTGACTATGCAAATAGGCCCTTATCAACTCAATAGCCCTGTGATCCTGGCGCCCATGGCCGGCGTGACCGATCGCCCTTTTCGTCAGTTGTGCAAACAAATGGGAGCTGGCATGGCCCCGTCTGAAATGGTGAACGCCAATTCTTTGCTCTGGGGCAGTGAAAAAACCAAACGCCGCGCCAACCACGAAGGTGAAACCTCGCCCCGCTGCGTGCAAATTGCCGGCGCTGATCCACAAATGATGGCAGATGCCGCAAAGCACAATGCAGAGCAAGGCGCTGAAATTATTGATATCAACATGGGCTGCCCAGCGAAAAAAGTCTGCAATGCGGCGGCCGGTTCAGCGCTACTCAAAGATGAAGAACGCGTGAAACGCATTCTCGATGCCACTGTGAATGCAGTAAAAATCCCCGTCACATTAAAAATACGCACCGGCTGGGATCCAGAACACCGCAACGGCGTTAACATTGCGAAAATTGCGGAAGCAGCGGGCATTCAAGCCTTATCTGTACACGGCCGCACGCGTGCCTGCGCCTTTCGGGGTGAAGCAGAATACGACACCATCAAAGCCATCAAGTCTGCGATCACTATTCCGGTCGTGGCAAACGGCGATATCACCACGCCCCAAAAAGCACTGCAGGTACTCAGAGAAACCGGTGCCGATGCCATTATGATTGGTCGCGCCGCCCAAGGCCGCCCGTGGTTATTCCGTGAAATCGATCATTATTTGCGTACACAAGAAGTATTACCTGAACCAAGCAGTGACGAAATTTGCTCTCTTATGCTGGGCCACATGGAAAACGTCTATCAATTTTACGGTGAAGAAACCGGTGTCAAGATCTGCCGCAAACATGTGGGCTGGTACACCAAAGGCCAACCACATGGCGCAGGCTTTCGTCACGAATTTAATCAAATAGAAAGTGCTCGCGCGCAATTAACCGCAGCACGTGCTTTTTTTCAACACTCACCCGAGTTGGCACCCGCTTAGACAAGGAACGCGCCATGATTGAATTATTTCCAACAACACAAACCACCACCACACCTGCTGTTGGCAGCACACATCCGCCGTTACGTGACGTAGTCAAAAATGCGATCACGCATTATCTGTCTCAGCTGCAAGATCAAATGCCTGTTGGGCTCTATGAATTAGTGCTCACCGAAATTGAAGCACCGATGCTTGAAACCATTATGGATCACTATCACCATAATCAAAGCAAAGTGGCCAATATTTTAGGCCTCAGTCGCGGCACCTTGCGCAAAAAATTAAAACAATATGATTTACTGTAACCATCCACTCACAAGAAGACGTACTCATGCCTAATCACCCTATCAAACGTGCTTTATTAAGCGTTTCTGATAAAACCGGTATTGTTGATTTTGCGAAAGGACTACATCAACAAAATATCACGCTTTTATCCACAGGCGGCACTGCTGCGCTGCTGAAAAAAAATAATATCCCGGTAACAGACGTGTCTGATCATACCGGCTTTCCTGAAATCATGGACGGCCGCGTGAAAACCTTACACCCTAAAATTCACGGTGGGCTACTGGGTCGTCGCGGGCAAGATGAAGGCGTGATGGCACAGCAACACATCGAACCGATTGATCTGCTTGCCGTGAATCTTTACCCCTTTCAAGAAACCATTGCCCAGCCAGATTGTGATTTACCGCGCGCCATTGAAAATATTGATATCGGTGGCCCGGCCATGATCCGCGCCGCCGCTAAAAACCACGCCGCCGTCACGGTTGTTGTCGACAATCAAGATTACGCCAGCGTATTAGACACCCTTAGCAGCAACGGTGAGACCACCGCGGCGCAACGCTTTACGCTGGCCACTAAAGCTTTTGCACACACTGCGCAATATGACGGCGCGATTGCGAATTACCTCAGCGCGATGACGCCTGAAGGTAAAAAGCAAGCCTTCCCCAGCACGTTTAGCTGCCAATTTGAACACGGCCGGCTGCTGCGTTACGGTGAAAACCCGCATCAACAAGCCGCTTTTTATGTCGAGCACAAGCCGCCTGCCGGCACACTTGCTAGCAGCGTGCAACACCAAGGCAAGCCGCTTTCTTATAATAATATTGCTGATACTGATGCGGCGCTGGCCTGTGTGAAAGCCTTTAGTCGTCCTGCCTGTGTGATCGTCAAGCACGCGAATCCTTGTGGCGTGGCCATGAGCAAAAATATTGGCGCCGCTTACGCGCGCGCGTACGAAACAGATCCGACTTCTGCCTTTGGCGGCATTATTGCCTTTAACCGACCGCTGGATGGCGACACGGCCACTGCCATTATCGAGCAACAATTTGTGGAAGTGATCATCGCGCCTCACTTTGAACAAAACGCATTAGATGCGTTGGCCAACAAACCCAATGTGCGCGTGCTGGCGTGTGGTGATATCCCCAATACTCCCACTGCGTGGCGAGACTTTAAACGCGTGGAAGGCGGCTTGTTGGTGCAAGACAGTGATCTAGGCATCATCAAATCGGAAGATTTAAAAGTGGTAACAGACGCCACGCCGTCGCAACAACAACTTGATGATTTATTATTTGCATGGCGCGTGGCCAAATATGTAAAGTCTAACGCGATCGTTTACGCAAAAGATTTGCAAACCATCGGCGTGGGTGCCGGCCAAATGAGCCGAATTTATAGCGCACGTATCGCGGCGATTAAAGCCGCCGACGCTGAGTTGACCGTGAAAGGCAGCGTGATGGCAAGCGATGCCTTCTTTCCTTTCCCTGATGCAGTAGAAGCGGCAGCGGAAATAGGCATTTCGGCCATTATTCAACCGGGCGGTGCGCAGCGTGATGAAGCGGTGATTGCAGCAGCAAATAAAGCAGGCATTGCGATGGTCTTTACGGGCATGCGACACTTTCGACATTAAGGTCTACACAATCATGAAAACACTCATCATCGGCAACGGCGGGCGCGAACATGCCCTGGCCTGGAAAGCGGCTCAATCAAAAAAAATTACACACGTTTTTGTCGCTCCCGGCAATGCCGGCACGGCGCTTGAACCTGACATCGAAAACGTCAACATCAGTGCCACCGACATCCCCAGCCTACTGGCCTTTGCACGCGACAATCAAATCGACCTCACGATTGTTGGCCCGGAAGCCCCACTGGTTGACGGCATTGTCGATAGCTTTGTCGATGCCGGCTTACGCTGCTTTGGCCCTACCCAAGCAGCGGCACAATTAGAAGGCTCGAAAGTGTTTTGTAAAGATTTTCTGGCACGCCACAAGATCCCCACGGCACGCTACGGCAGCTTCACCGATGCGGGGAAAGCCAAAAGTTATATTTCATCGCACCCACTCCCGCTTGTGATTAAAGCCGACGGCTTGGCGGCTGGCAAAGGCGTCATCATTGCACACACCTTTACCGAAGCCGAAAGTGCCATTGATAGCATGCTCGCCGACGATGCCTTCGGTGAAGCCGGCAATCGCATTGTGATTGAAGAATTTTTAGCCGGCGAAGAAGCCAGCTTCATGGTGATTGCCGATGGCGAACACGCTCTGCCCTTTGCCACCTCACAAGACCATAAAGCGCGTGATGATGGCGACAAAGGCCCCAACACCGGCGGCATGGGCGCGTATAGTCCGGCGCCTGTGGTCACCCCCGACATCGAAGCGCATATTATGGAAGCGGTCATCACCCCCACTCTGCGCGGCATGGCGGCTGACGGCCACCCTTACACGGGCTTTTTGTATGCGGGCCTGATGATTTCGCCCAAAGGGGATGTCAAAGTACTGGAATACAACTGCCGGCTCGGCGATCCGGAAACCCAAGTGCTGATGCTGCGGCTGCAATCTGACTTAGTCACCCTCTGCCAGGCAGCGCTTGATCAGACGCTCGACAAACACCAAACGAAATGGGACCCTCGCTGTGCCCTGGGCGTGGTGCTGGCAAGCCAAGGCTACCCAGCAAAATATCCAAAAGGTGAAGTGATCAACGGCCTGCCGGCAAATGCCACCGATAACCCAATAATAAATGAGAAAGTTTTTCATGCTGGCACAAAGCAGCAAGACGGCGACACCGTCACCGCCGGCGGGCGTGTGCTCTGTGCGGCGGCGTTAGGCGATACCGTGAGTGAGGCCCAGCAACAAGCCTATCAATTGGCCGAAACTATCCAATGGCCGAATAGATACTATCGTACAGATATCGGCTATCGCGCGATTGCACGAGAAAAAAGCTCGTAGCGAATTAAATTTTTGAAAAATACAACTTACCCTCGAATGTTACACCATCTGTAAAGAAGAGTAGCAATAAAACAACAGTACCTATACTTTTCTACTGAAATCAAGCACATTCGTGACTTAGCTTTTTGACGTTCCTACTCGCGTTCACAGCAATACCCACACGACAACAAGATGGCCGACGATGACACTGATGGACAGGAGCTGCAGACAGCTGCTCAACTCCCTCCTCCTCCAGATGATCTGGACGATAGTAGCGCTGGCAGACAGAGCTTTCCTTTAGAGAGTATTCTTGCAGCCACCGCCGCCGCTGATGTTGGAGGTAGCGGCGCAGGTAGCGGCGCAGGCAGCGGCTCTCGTGGAAACGTGCTTGTTGCTCTCGGCCCCACCCTCGGGCCTCTCCTCAATCGGAGTCATGACCACCACGGCGCGGCGGGAGACGATGACGATGAAAACGATGCTGACACCAGCAGCAGCTCCGGTGAAGATGACGACGACGACGGTGGCGGCGGCTCTGGCGCCGGCGGCTACGGCACCATGACCATCAACGATGGCGATGGTGTTGCAGGCGCCGGCGTAGGTGGCGATGCTGCTCCAGGCACAGGCACTACCGAAGCCTCAGCCCTCTTGGGCGGTGGCGGCGGCAGCAGCGGCGGCTTGAGAGACGCTTCCAGCGGCGCTCCTGCTGCCGCCCAAAAACAGCCTGGTTGGCTTGCCCGCACATGGCAAGCGTGGTTCGGCGAAGAAGAAGAAACGCCTCACCCCGCGACAGGCGCCACCGCCGCGATGACGCGTGACTCACTCCTGGCGGCAGCTGAACAGACAGGCCTAGGAGGAGACGCGTACACAGCACTGGTCCACAGAGAACGAGGGAAAGCCGGCCTCACAGCACAGCCTCAGCTTAAACTGGGGCACGATGTCCTTGACCCTACTACCAAAACCTTTACCCGCCCCCTCGACTGGGGTGATCATCGCCAACTTGCAACACCTGAAGCCGCACTGGAAAGGCCCCCTGAGCCTACTATCGAGCTTGTTGTCGAGGGCGTCGCTAACCTGCCCAGCCTGTGCACCTATAATTGCCTGTGGGTTGCTGGTCAACAGGTCCTTGACCCCCGTGACCCAGCAGAACGTCGGCAGCTTTGGGGATACTACCTGAACCCCAAACGCTATGTTGACCGCGTACCGATAGACCCTGCACTCACAGCGGAGCAACAAACGCAACTTCGCAACGGCAAACAGGTAGTGCCTCCACTCACATCCGCGCAACAAACGCACCTGAGGCTGATACAGGAGGACAAGGCCCTCCCTGCTGGCTCTCTCGCCGGCATGCACCAATGGCTGAGAGTCACGCACAACAGTCTTGTTCACAAACCACGCCTTATCAGAGCGGGGTACGCCGTTGTTTTGCTTGAGCGCCATGAGGCAAAACAAGCCGCCATGCAAGCCCTGCCGGTGAGCGACGAAGCCAAAGCGTGTCACACAGAGAACGCAGCGGCTTGGGAAGCACTGCTTGAGGCTGGGCGCGCCTTGTGCGCGCCCTTGCCCGCCGAGCACCCAAGCCGCCTGGTGCTTACGCGCCTGCTGCCAAACCCGGAGTGCGTGGAGCTGTATTATCTGCTCCACACACTCAGCACGCCGCATGCGCAAGCACTCCAAACCATTTTTGAAGTGCAGCGCCAACTGGTTGCCTACTGGTGTGTCGCATTCAATATCCATGATGTGCCCGACAACCTGGCGTACGGTAGGGACATGATCCGCAAGCTCTTCCCCCTGCAAGAAGAAGATGGCACCTGGAGTGATGCTGATCCCGCAAAACCCGCTCTGCTCACGCCGCTTTTCCAGGCCATGAGCCAGTTGCTGGGATACACGGATGACAGCCCGCTTGCGCTGCCAGGCGATGGGACCCCGAACCTGCTCCGTGACCGCTGTCTGCTGCTGATCTGGGAGCAAATGTGGGAAGCCCTTGAGGTGATCCAGCAGCGAATGCTCCAAGAACAGATCCCGGAAGCCGTGGTGGCGTCAATCACGAAGCCACTGGAAAGGCTGCTGTTTTCCCCTGAAGACGACCGCTTGTTTTTCCAAAACCAAGACCCGGATCACGCGCTTACTCTCTGGCGCAATCATGTCAGCACACACGCGCAGCAGGCCATCGACCTCGGTGAACGGCAAAGCGCGCTCAAGGCTCTCTTCAGCAAAATCAGGCGTTGGGACAAGTGGGGCAAGCGCATCTTGCTGCCGTGCTTGTGCTTGCTGATACTTGCCATCGTGGTCGTGGTTATCATGGCGTACTTCAGCAATCTCGTGGACATCTCCTTTGGCAACGGCGGTGGGGGCGGCGACAGTGATGATTCGTCATTTGCGGCCCCCAGCGAGTCGCCCTTCATGCAAGCACCTGGCGCCGACGGACGTCGGCTCCCGCATCGCGCGTGGAAAGGAGATTTTTAAAGCACTGCCCTCTCTATGCCAGACAGTAGTCTGTCGAAGCACGGAAACAGTTTGTAGAGACACAGCAAACCGTGGCCACCAGAACCGGCTCACCAATAGAAGAAGAAAGAAAAACGAAAACGCACACTAGCAAGCCGCAAACTACTCAAAAAAAACCACCCAAATTAAGTTATAAGAATAACTATCATGCATTGTGAATACGGTACTGTAATGGTACTATTTAGCTACTTTTACGAGGGTGGGCCGTCATGCTGTTAGCCGCGACGCGCCATGCATTAAATGCACTCCCAGGTTTACCGGTATCACGATAAAAACATGCTACGCATCAGCAAATTAACCGATTACGCAACCGTCGTCATGGCGACGATGGCCGCGCAGCCCAACAGCATACATTCTGCCGTCACGTTGGCAAACCAAACCCAGATTGCCCAGCCCACTGTCGGCAAAATTTTAAAAGCCCTCACACAGGCTGATTTACTCACTTCTTACCGCGGCGCACAAGGTGGCTACCGTTTAAGCCGCGCCGCCAATGAGGTTAAACTCACCGACATTATCACCGCCCTGGAAGGCCCGCTGGCGCTGACAGAATGCAGCCTCAGTGATAGCAGCTGCGAGCACGAAGCCCACTGCACACAACGCCCACACTGGCAAAGCATTAACCAAGCCGTGTTTAATGCCTTAAGCACACTGCATTTAAACGATTTAATGAATACCCCCACCACACAGGAGCCGGTTGCATGAGCCAAGATGCCAATGCTGTCATTGATGATTATATCCAACAAGACTACCAACATGGTTTTGTGACCGATATCGATGCCGATACCCTGCCCCCCGGTTTAAATGAAGATGTTATTCGCGCCATCTCTGCGAAAAAAAACGAGCCCGCTTTTTTATGCGAGTGGCGTTTGCAGGCTTATCGCCATTGGCTCACACTTGAAGAACCTACCTGGGCACAGGTGAATTTTCCGCCGATTGATTACCAAGCAATCAGTTATTATTCGGCACCCAAGCAAGCGGCCAATGCCCCCAAAAGTTTGGATGAAGTCGACCCAGAATTGCTGAAAACCTACGAGAAGCTGGGGATCCCATTATATGAGCAAGAACGCCTGGCAGGTGTCGCAATCGATGCCGTATTTGATAGTGTGTCTGTTGCCACCACCTTTAAAGACAAGTTGGCAGAAGTCGGCGTCATTTTTTGTTCGTTTTCAGAAGCCGTGCAAAATCATCCTGAATTAATTCGGCAATATTTAGGCACCGTCGTGCCTTACAAAGATAACTTTTTTGCAGCGCTGAATTCAGCCGTGTTTACCGACGGGTCTTTTTGTTTTATTCCCAAAGGCGTGCGTTGCCCAATGGAATTATCCACGTATTTTCGAATTAACGCCTCTAACACTGGGCAATTTGAACGCACCTTGGTGATTGCCGAAGAAGGCAGCACCGTCAGCTATTTGGAGGGCTGCACCGCCCCCATGCGTGATGAAAACCAGCTGCACGCCGCCGTGGTGGAGCTTGTCGCCCTGGACGATGCCAACATTAAATACTCGACAGTACAAAACTGGTACCCGGGTGATAAAGACGGCAAAGGCGGCATTTATAACTTTGTGACCAAGCGCGGGCAATGCCGCGGTAAAAACTCGAAAATTTCATGGACACAAGTCGAAACCGGCTCGGCAATCACTTGGAAATACCCCAGCGTGATTTTGCGTGGCGATAATAGCGTGGGCGAGTTTTACTCGATTGCGCTTACCAACCATCATCAGCAAGCCGACACCGGCACCAAAATGGTGCACATCGGTAAAAACACCAGCAGCACAATTATTTCAAAAGGGATCTCGGCCGGCCAAGCCCAAAACAGCTATCGCGGTTTAGTGCGCATGTTGCCCACCGCTGAGAATGCACGAAACTATTCGCAATGTGATTCATTATTAATGGGCGATCGCTGCGGTGCACACACGTTCCCTTATATTGAAACCAAAAATGCCAGCAGCCAAGTGGAACACGAAGCGTCGACGGCCAAAATCAGCGAAGACCAGCTTTTTTACTGCCAGCAGCGCGGTATTGATGTAGAAGAAGCCGTGGGTTTGATCGTCAATGGTTTTTGTAAAGAAGTGTTACGTAAACTCCCCATGGAGTTTGCGGTGGAAGCGCAAAAATTGTTGGGGATAAGTTTAGAAGGCTCCATCGGCTGATGACTTCACCTGAAACTCTATCTGTGGTGGCGAATTGCTTCGTTGCTGTGGTGCTCGAATCCTCATGGACTACAAGTCCATTCCGGTTCTGTGCGCCTCGCGCCTTGCACTTCACTCGCCACAGCGAGTTTCAAAAGAAGTCATAGAATAGATAGACTGTAGCAAACAAAGGTAATAGATATATGTTAAGCATTTGTGATTTGACCGTTAATGTCGACGACAAACCCATTTTAAAAGGGATTAACCTCACCGTTAACCCGGGCGAAGTGCATGCCATCATGGGGCCCAATGGCTCGGGCAAAAGCACACTGGCCAAAGTGATTGCAGGCCATGACGATTATGAAGTCACGGGCGGGCAAATTGATTACCAAGGGCAAAATTTATTAGATTTGCCGATTGAAGCGCGCGCCGTCGCCGGTGTGTTTTTAGGGTTTCAGTACCCGGTAGAAATCCCAGGCGTGAATAATTTATTTTTCCTAAAAGCGGCGTTTAATGCACAACGCAAACAACGTGGCGAGCCTGAGCTCGACGCCATGGATTTTCTCACGCTGGTCAAAGAAAAAATGCAGGCCCTTGGCATGACCGATGAGATGCTCCACCGCCCGGTGAACGAAGGCTTTTCAGGCGGCGAGAAAAAACGCAATGAAATGTTACAAATGAGTGTGCTGGCACCGCAGCTGGCGGTGCTCGACGAAACCGACTCCGGGCTCGATATCGATGCTTTAAAAGTCGTATCAGAAGCAATTAATACGCACCGCGCACCTGAACGCGCCATTATTTTGGTCACACATTATCAGCGCTTATTAAATTACGTGAAACCTGATTTTGTACATGTGCTGATGCATGGGCAAATTGTGAAATCAGGCGATTATGCATTAGCCTTGACCTTGGAAGAGCAAGGGTATCAGTGGTTACATGAGGAGGCATGAGGGAAATCTTATGTCAGTAGAACTCAAGAATTTTAACAATGCCTTCGAGCAGTTAACGGCTAAGCAGCCTTCCGCCCTGCACGCTGAGCAAAAAGCCGCCTTTGAGCGCTTTTTAGCGATCGGCCTGCCCAACCGCCGTGTGGAAGCCTGGAAGTACACTGACGTCAGCGGCTTGCACACTCAAAATTTCAACATCGCTGCCCGCGCGCCTAATATCGACGCCGCAAAATTTGCATCAGTGATTATCGATAAACAAGCGACCGCCTTTATCTTTATTGATGGCCACTACGCGCCTGCACATAGCCTTCACACGGCTGCCCGTGGCGTTGATTTTGCGCCCTTAGCCACACATCAAGCACCTTTGCAAAACCTTTTCGCTGATGAAGCGAGCAACGCAGCGCCCTTCTCGCTTTTGCATCAAAGTTTTGCGCAAGATGGTACCACGCTGCGCATTGCAAAAGACACCGCGCCTGCCACCCCTATTTATATTTATTACATTAGCACAACAGATAATGTGCTCACGGCACCCCACACTCATATTGTTATTGAAGCCGGCGCAAAAGCGAGCATCGTCGAAGTCTATGCCAGCGTAGACAACATTACTTACTTGACCAATGCCAATACACAACTCCATTTGCATGAAAATGCCTCACTGCAGCATCATCGCCTGCAACAAGAAAGCGAGCATGCCACGCATATTAGCCAGGTAACCGTTGAGCAAGCACGCGGCAGTGCGTTTCATAACCTGCAATACGATAATGGCAGCGCACTTGCGCGCACTGATTTACAAGTCAATTTGAGTGGCTCGGGTGCCGCCTGTTACTTGCATGGCCTATACCGCAGCAACGATAAGCAACACCATGATAACCAAGTGCGCGTGTCACACCATGTGAGCGATTGCCACAGTGAGCAACACTATAAAGGTTTAATCAACGATCAGGCCACCGCCGTGCTCAATGGCTGTATTCACGTACACCCACAGGCACAAAAAACCACGGCCAAACAAATTAATAACAATTTATTGCTGTCGCCGCGCGCTGAAATCAACACCAAACCACAATTAGAAATTTACGCAGACGACGTTAAATGCAATCACGGCGCCACCGTCGGCCAGCTGGATGAAACCGCGTTATTTTATCTACAAAGCCGCGGCTTAAGCCATGATGAGGCGAAAGGACTTCTCACGGATGCGTTTGCTGGTGAAATTATTGCGCCTATTGGGATAGAAGCACTGAGAGATTATTTGACGAAATGAACCGAGCAGATTTCCCCATTTTAGCCAGACAAGTACACGGGCACCCACTCGTTTACTTCGATAATGCGGCGACCACACAAAAGCCAGAAGCAGTGCTCACCGCGATGGATAACTATTATCGCCAATACAATGCCAATGTGCACCGCGGTATTCACCGCTTAAGCGAAGAAGCCACCCACGCTTACGAACAAACCCGTAAAAGTGTGCGCGACTTTATCAATGCGCCCAGTGAAAAAGAATGCCTTTTTGTGCGCAGCACCACCGATGCTATCAATCTTGTCGCGCAAAGCTTTGCCCGCCCCCGCCTGCAAGCCGGTGATGAAATTGTGATCTCACACCTGGAGCATCATGCTAATATCGTCCCTTGGCAAATAGTGTGCGAACAAGCAGGCGCCAAATTAAAGATCATTCCCATTAATGATGCCGGCGAGCTCTGCTTTGACGAATACCGCGCGCTACTCAACGATCGCACACGCTTAATCGCAATAGGCCATGTCTCTAATGCACTGGGCACCATTAACCCCATTGAAAAAATAGTTGAAGCTGCTCACGCACGCGATATTCCCGTGCTCGTCGACGGCGCGCAAGCCGCGCCACACATGAATATTGATGTACAAGCGCTGGATTGTGATTTCTATGCCTTTTCAAGCCATAAAATCTATGGCCCGACTAGCATTGGCGTGTTGTATGGCAAAGAAAAATGGCTAGAGGCTATGCCACCCTACCAAGGGGGCGGCGATATGATTGCTAGCGTGAGTTTCACGGAAGGCACCACTTACAATGTGCTGCCTGCAAAATTTGAAGCCGGCACCCCCGCCATTGCAGAAGCCATTGGTTTGGGGGCCGCCATTGCTTACCTGCAAAACATTGGGCTTGATAAAATACAACAGCGCGAACAAGCCTTGCTCAACTACGCAACAAACGAAACCGCCAAATTGCCCGGTTTCACGCCTATCGGCACCGCAAAAGAAAAGGCCAGCATTTTGTCTTTTGCCTTAGCAGGCGTTCATCCACATGATATTGCCACCATACTCGACCAATACGGCATTGCTATCCGCAGCGGCCATCACTGCGCCATGCCACTGATGGAACGCTTAGGTCTGCCCGCCACGGCACGCGCTTCTTTTTCTTTTTATAATACCGAAGCAGAAATCGATACCTTTATTATGGCGCTGGCCAAAACACAGGAGTTCTTAGCACGATGAACGATCACTTAATGATGCTTTATCAAGAAGTCTTGCTGGACCATAATCGCCAGCCACGCAATTACCACACCCTTGATACCCCTTGCCAAGCCAAGGGCCACAATCCTTTATGTGGCGATCAAGTCGATGTGTATGTGACGCTCAACGATAATATCATTGAAGACGTGAGTTTCACCGGCCAAGGTTGCGCGATTTCAACCGCCTCTGCTTCGCTCATGACAGAAGCCTTAAAAGGCAAAACTGTCATTGAGGCAAAAACGTTATTTACACACTTTCATACCAAAATCACAGATGATAACGAAGAAGCCGCTGCCCAAAATTTGGGCAAATTAGATGTATTAACCGGCGTACGGGAGTTTCCCACACGCGTCAAATGCGCCACGCTTGCCTGGCATACTTTTCAGGCGGCTGTGAATAAAGAAAACGCACTGATCACCACCGAATAACCTATACCATGACAACATCGACTTCTAATACTTTTATTCACTTATCACGCGACGTCAATGCCATTCGCATTCCTGACGGCATACCGCTGCCACTGCCACAAGGCACCGCCGTGATGATTCAGCAGGCCCTTGGCGGCGCTTACACCATCATCACCGACACCGGCCACATGGCCCGTATTGCCGGCGCTGATGCCGATGCCCTGGGCAAAACACCCGAGCGCTTACCGGTTAACTTGGATCATGTTGACGCCAGTGCTGACGCTATCGAAAGCGCTGCCTGGGAGCTGATGAAAACCTGCTTTGACCCAGAAATTCCCGTCAATATCGTTGAGCTAGGCTTAATTTACGATTGTAAGGTCAATGCCACCGACGCCAACCAATTTAATATCGATATCACCATGACCCTCACCGCCCCTGGCTGCGGCATGGGCCCTGTTTTGCAGTACGATGTCGAAATGAAGCTCAAGCAGATCCCGCACATCAACAATGTCGATGTCACCCTCACCTTCGACCCACCCTGGCAGCAAGAAAGAATGTCAGAGGCGGCTAGGTTACAGCTAGGTTTACTTTAAAAACTAGCGGTCTATTCTGACTCATGATAACCTTAGAGGCTGTATAAATTTTCATATTGAGTTTATATTTTAGTCTTATTTTATTCGTTTTTTATTCATTATTAACTACTTATAATTAATTATTTATTTTATTGGGATCACCATGGGTTTACGTATTTTCATTCGCAGTTTCATTATCAGCTTATTACTTTCTTTACCGGCTGTACTTGTCTACCAGGCTATCGACTTACCTCACAACATCATTACACTCCCTGGCCTGCCAGCCGTTAATCTCTTTGATGTTATTTTCGCGTTTGCCGTCCTCTTTGTTGGCAGCTTGATAACGGCTGCTTGGGTCACGGCGCAAGGTGGCAAAACAACCGTTTCTTCAAAAAAAGAAATGGGCACCGTGAAATGGTTTAACTCCACCAAAGGATTTGGCTTTATTTTACGCGACCAAGGTGATGAAATTTTTGCACACTACCGTGCCATTAAAGGCAAGTCACAGCGTGGCCGCCGTTCACTCTCGCAAGGGCAGCGCGTGAGCTTCACGGTCACAAAAGATGAGAAAGGCTTACAGGCAGAAAATATTACCGTCGTGAAAAACGACGAGTAAACAACAATAAGATGGCAAAACAAACTAGCTACGTTTCTAAAAAGCCAGACGCCAAAGGTTACGTCGATTACACGGCTGACGAAAATGCTATTTGGCGTACGTTAACAACACGCCAGCTTAAACTCATTGAAAATCGTGCTTGTGATGACTTTATGGTGGGGTTTGAGAAATTAGACTTACCGCACGATCGCATTCCGCAACTGCCCGACGTTTCTAAAACGCTTCAAGCAGCGACCGGTTGGTCTGTTGCGCCGGTGCCGGCGCTGATTTCTTACGACAAATTTTTTGGATTGCTGGCAAATTGCCAATTCCCTGTCGCCACCTTTATTCGTCGCCGCGATGAGTTAGATTATTTAGAAGAGCCCGATATTTTTCATGAAATATTTGGCCACTGCCCTCTGCTCACCAATCCATTTTATGCCGACTTTATTAAACTTTACGCACAGTTTAGTCATCAAACCGATCCACAATACCATCCTATGCTTGCCAGGCTTTACTGGTACACGATTGAATTTGGTTTGATCAATACGGATAAAGGCCTGCGTAATTATGGCGCCGGTATTATTTCATCGATTGAAGAAAATACCTATGCGCTAGAAAGTGACATTCCTGAGCGCAGACCGTTTGATATCATCGATGCACTACGTACCCCTTACCGTATTGATATTTTGCAAACAGTGTATTTTGTGATCGACAGTCTTGAAGAATTGTTTACCACAGTAAAAGAAGTGGATTTATGCGATTGTATTCATCAAGCAAGAAAATTGGGGCAGCATCCACCGACTTACCCCCCAAAAGAAGACAATAACGAATAACAATAAATAGCCTAGCCATTGGCTACCCTATCGACCACCGGAGTTTATTATTATGGAAACATTGACCAGCAAAACCTGCCAAGTCTGCGAAGGCGGCACCCCTGCTTTATCATCTGAAGAAGTTGATAAATTGCTGAAACAAGTGCAGGGTTGGACATTAAACGGCGCTGAAAACATGATCAGCAAAACGTTTCAATTTAAAGGGTATGGGAAAACCATGGCATTTACGAATGCCGTCGCCTGGATAGCCAACCAAGAAGGCCACCACCCTGATATGGAAGTGAGCTATAACCGCTGCACGGTGAACTTTACCACGCATGCTGTTGATGGTTTGACTGAGAATGATTTTATCTGCGCCGCAAAAGTAGATGCGTTGATCTAGCGTCACAAAAAAATAACCCCTCACCCCAGCCCTCTCCCCTTTAAGGGAGAGGGAGCAATTCCTTAGAAAAGCCACCATCTACATCTACTTCGCGACTTCCCTCCTGAGGCCTTGGCGTCCCTCTACGCTAAAGCTTCGAGCGACCAGTAGGAAGACCGCAAGGCGCTCTCCAAACATGCTCCTCGCCTCCTTTAAGGGAAGAGGAAGTCACTCTAATTTTTTAGAAAATCCTTAAACATACCCTGCGCTCTCTTGAAGAGGGCATAAAAACATTATGTTAAATTAAATTGTTTTTTTAAAACAGAATGTTTCTTTTCTCCTACCTTCTTATGTTTTTAAGCCCTCAATCAAGACGCGTCTCAAATGAATAGATCCTTGCGATAAGAACATGCCAAAAATTTCAGTAGCGGGTTTCAGATCTCTTTTTGTTTTTTGCTTCTTTTTTCAATGCATGCCAGTAGCCGGCGGCGCGCTCGGCAAAACACCGCCTCCACCACCTCCTTGAACATGAGCACCATCAACGCCTCCCTCCAGAGCAACGCCCCACTCACCTGACTGCGGCGGCGCGCTCGGGTCGGCGGACATCCGCTGGAAGTCATCAACCATGAAGCCCGCCATAGAATTACGCCAATCTTCAGAAAGACGCCCCTGGGTGTCCGGCGCCTTGGGATCCGCGTTCCACCACACCAGCAGCCAGACCACCAACGCAGAGGCCACGTACGCAAAGTACGCGTCCACCAGCACCTCGACGGCCCAGTTCTCGCGGCCCACGGCATCAAAAAACACCGTCTCGGTCAAGATACCCGCACCAACCGCCACACCGCACAGGCCAATCAGCGTCACAAAACGCCAAAATGGCTGGCGCAGCAAGCTTCTGTTGGGCGCCTGGCTGAAGAGCTTCGCCACGCCAAAAAAGCTGAGGTAGAAGATCGGCAGGCTGGCAACAAACCAAAACCCACAGCTGCTCGTGGCGGGGGCGTCGTTGTCATGAGTAGAGCCTGCCACAAAGCCAGACATCTCAGCCGTGGGCTCAGACACCGCCGCTTCAAAGCGCCACAACACAAGCAACACGCAAAGCTGCGCGATAACGAAATCAACGCAGGCTTCCAGTGTCCACTTCGCCCAGTTAGGGAGCCCCTCATCTTCGCTGTCATCGGTCTCTTGGGTCAAGCCAGTCACATTGCTGCTGGCGTCACCATTGAAAGTGCTGCTGCTGTCGGCACCGCCTCCGCCGCCGCTGAAAAACAGAGCCTCAGAGCCAATCCAACCACCGTAGAAAGCAGCAGCCATCATGGCCCAGCAGAGGTAGAGCAAGTAAGAGCGGCGTGGGTAGCACTTTTGAATCAGCTTGCCCATGAGCTTGAAGATCAGATGAATCGCACCAAACAGAAAACACAGCACCAAAATGATGACAGCGATAACAATCAGAATGGGAGCAGCACCATCGCCGCCACCTCCGCCGCCACCACAACCACCGCCGCAGCCGCCGCAACCATCGCAGCCACCAGCGCCGGAGCAGCCCTTGCAGTCAACACCTTGGCAGTTACCATTCTCGCAGCAGCATGTGGCGCGCTGAACAAAGCCGCAGCCGTCTTGGCAGCCAGCCTCAAGGGATCCGGTTGAGCACTCACCTCTGCCAACACATTTGCCAACAAGGTCACGCGGCCAGCAGAAGAAATCGTTCCAGCACTGGTTCGAGCAGCAGCTGCAGCTATCACCGCAACCGCCCCCTCCACCGCCGGAGCCGTGGTGGTGATGATGGTGGTGGTGCGGGTGCCCCCACCAAATACACCAGGTATCACCACTAGAATGGCCACCACCGCCCCCCGCAGGGCAGCAGCTACAAGGGCCAGCAAAGACCCACTTCGTCGCCAGGCGGCTGCTGCATGTCGGGCATCTTTCGCCTTGAGCGGGCTGGCCAGGCGCCTGGTAGGAGCAGCACAGCGCCGTGCAGACCTTGTGGTCGCGGGTGTCGCTGCAGCAAATTAGGCAGCCCAGCAGCCCCACAAAGAGGTTGCGGCACCACAGATAGAGCACGTAAAGCATCACAACGCTTTGACAGAGTCAGTTTTTTGTTTGTTTGATTTGTATTGAGTATCAAGTGAAAAGCCGAATGAAAACACGCTCCTCTCTTTTTATACGCTCCTCTTCCTATATGGTGTAACATTCTGAGGTAAGTCAAAAGTCAAACTGTACAGTTTGATAAATACTTTAGTTTCATGCGCTTAGAAACATAATCCTTCACAGAGAGTAGCCAGCGGTTACTGAACAACTTACACGGCAGTGTTATCCCACTATATAGGACAAGACGCGCTGTCTACGATGGAGGAAGGCCGCGTTTCAGATGAAGAGGCGAGCAGAAGAACAAGAGAACGACAACGATTTAGAAAAACTATCCTGCTAAAAGATCGCCCTTGGACCAAGATCATTTTCTTATGCTTATCAATTGTATTGTCTGCCACCGCGACACTGGTTGGCAGCGCGAATGCAGGTGATTTTGCTCAAAAAATGACAAGCGCGATGCTAGGCGGCGCGGCTTCCTCTGGCAGCGCATCCACTGCACACGAAACCAACACCGAGCCTAAAGGCAGCAAAGCCGTCAGCGATCTATTTTGGACGCTCAGCTACGCGACCTTTTTCCTCTCGGGTACGAAGCTCAATTACATCACTTTCTTCCTAATCTATTGGCTCATGCCTAATACGCGCCCCACCTACGGCACCGTTTTGAAGACGCTGCTTTGGTTTATACTGACCGCTGTTTGTACACTGCCCAACATTTTTTTCAGTGTGGACGCAAGTGATCGTTACGAAGAAGTCAGACGCGCAATGGCGGCAAAAATTGGCGGGCCAATACAATCTTTTTTGTTCAATATTTTTAATTGCAGTCTTATCCTTTTTTTCTTTACAAAGTATATTCTCAAAAGGGAAAGTGATGAAGATAAGCAAATAAATAGAATAAAAGAAACACTTATCACTGAAACAGCGCTTGTGTTTGATCAGCGCTTAACGTCACCTGCAGCAGAACAACTTGCTGTTGGAAAATTTCATGTCCGTTACCGTGAAAATCAAAGTGAAAAAGCAGAAATTGCTTTTGCGATTATTATTGCAACATTGAGTTTCCCCTACATCGGCACACATCTTGCTGCCACCATCAATGGTTTAATTGACTTCTTTAAAAAACGTTTTGCCGCCTCCACAACAGATGCCCAAGCGGGCGCCAGTATTTTGGGAGGACTGTCTACCTTGATGATTGCCTGTTTCTCACTTTATGCGAGCTACCATCAATCAAAAAAATTGTACCGCTATCTTTATGGCATACCCATCCTGCCACAAGAAAAAAATGTGTGTAATCAATGGCTCACCTGCATCATCCTCTTTACTTGTTTTATTTGTACAAGCTCTTCAGCAAACCTCGTGCATGAATATTTATTCGTAGAATGGGCGGGGCATGATGAAACCGATTTGGGGATCCTATTTGCTGCCTGGGTAATCGCTTTCTTTGGCACCTGGCTCGGTTATTCATTGTTCTCAATTGAAGCAGCGCACGAACTGCCCTACCTCTTTAAACCCGCACCGCTGGAGATACTGATCCGCAAGATCACTCAAATGCCAGCCGAGCAGGTGCGCGCCACGGCCATGAAACTCGGGCTTTCTATACCCAATGAGACAGCCCCTCTGCTGTTAGGCACGGCTCTCCTAGAAAGAGTAGATGAGAGGAGGCTCTTATGAGAGTTTATACAAGCTTCACGTTGTCAACACGGATAGCAAGCCATCGATATGCCTGTATTTTCAAAAAGGCCCCGATATAAGTTATTAAATTAACTAACTTTTATATAAAAATCTTTCAGAATGCATGACTGCTTACTTGATTGCTCATTCACAAGAAAAACCGCCAGAAAATACCCCAAACAACATCGGCCAAAATCTCATTGGTATTACCCGCCTTAACCGCTAAAATACAAGATTAACTCACGAGACATTATGCATAAGAAAGTATTTATCCAAACGCAGGGCTGTCAGATGAACGAGTATGACTCAGCCCGCATCATTGACCTGCTCCAAGCCACCCACAATATGCAGCAAGTGACCGAGCCCAGTGAGGCCGATGTGTTGCTGCTCAACACCTGCGCTATTCGTGAAAAAGCCCAAGAAAAGGTTTTTTCTGAATTGGGCCGCTGGCGTGCGTTAAAAGCCAAGCGCCCCGATATGTTGATTGGTGTGGGCGGCTGCGTCGCCAGCCAAGAAGGCGAAGCCATTGTGCAACGCGCGCCCTATGTCGACATTGTGTTTGGCCCGCAAACCTTACATCGCTTGCCGCATTTAATTAATAAAGCCTGCAATGATAAAGGCGTGGCGATTGATATTTCGTTTCCTGAAATTGAAAAGTTCGATAATTTACCTGCACCGAAAGCAGACGGGCCAACCGCGTTTGTGTCGGTGATGGAAGGTTGCAGTAAATATTGTAGTTTTTGTGTGGTGCCTTACACGCGCGGTGAAGAGATCAGCCGCCCATTGGATGATGTGGTCGCGGAAGTCGTGCAGTTAGCGGAAAAAGGCGTGCGTGAAGTGAATTTGCTCGGGCAAAACGTCAATGCTTACCGTGGCATGATGCACGACGGTAGCATCGCTGATTTAGCCTTGCTCATTCAATATGTCGCGGCGATTGATGGCATTGATCGCATTCGCTTTACCACCTCGCACCCGGTGGAATTTTCGGATAGTTTAATGGAAGCGTACGAACACGTGCCTGAGCTCGTCAGCCATTTGCATTTACCCGTACAAAGCGGCTCCGATCGTATTCTCACTTCAATGAAGCGCGGGCATACGGTATTAGAATATAAATCAAAAATGCGTCGCTTGAAAAAAATTCGCCCTGACATGAGTTTTTCTTCTGATTTTATTGTGGGCTTCCCCGGTGAAACCGCCGATGATTTTGAGAAAACCATGAATTTAATTCATGACATTGATTTTGATCATTCTTTTAGTTTTATTTACAGCCCCCGCCCGGGCACCCCTGCTGCCGAGTTACCTGACGACACGCCGATGGCAACCAAAAAAGAACGTTTGGCGATTTTACAACAGCGGCTGAATTTACAGGCGGCACGCATCAGTCAAGCGATGGTGGGCAGTACACAGCGTATTTTAGTTGAAGGTCCTTCGAAAAAAGATGCAAATGAACTGCGCGGCCGCACGGAAAATAATCGTGTGGTGAATTTTGCAGGAGAGGAAAACATGATTGGGCAGTTTGTGGAGGTGGAAATTACGGAGGCGCGGCCTAATTCTTTGCGAGGGGAATATTTAAAAGGTGAGAAATAAATAACCCCTCACCCCAGCCCTCTCCTCTTGAAGGGGAGAGGGGGCATCCTTTTTTGAATTAAACACATATAAACAATAATACTAGGATAGTAAAGTTCAATTGACATGCTATCGATTTTAACAAGATAAAAACCAGCTCGGAGCAAGCAGCAAAATGACAACGTCTAAAAAACTGGGCTTTGCCACCCGTACCATTCATGCCGGGCAAGCACCCGATCCTACAACCGGTGCGGTCATGCCGCCGATTTATGCAAGCTCAACCTACCAACAGACAAGCCCGGGGGTGCACAAAGGTTTTGAATATTCGCGTGTACAAAACCCTACCCGCTACGCATTAGAACGTTGCGTTGCTGATTTAGAATCCGGCAAAGCTGGCTTTGCGTTTGCTTCAGGGATGGCCACCACCGCCACATTGCTTGATTTATTAAACAGCGGCGACCATATCATCGCCATGGACGATCTCTACGGCGGCACGTATCGCTTATTCACGCAAGTACGTGCACAATCTGCTGGTTTACACACCTCGTTTGTGGATTTATCGGATATCACACGCTTAAAAGAAGCCATCCGTCCTGAAACAAAACTGATCTGGATTGAAACACCGACTAATCCTTTACTGAAATTGGTCGACATAGAAGCGGTCACACAGATTGCACGCCAGCACAATATTTTAACCATTGTTGATAATACCTTCGCCTCCCCTTGCTTACAAAACCCGCTGACAATGGGCGCCGATATCGTCATGCATTCCACCAGCAAATATATCAACGGGCATTCGGATGTCATCAATGGATTGGCGGTCGTGGGTGATAACGATGAGTTGATCGAGCGCATGGCCTTTTTACAAAAAAGTTCAGGTGCGATCAGTAGCCCCTTTGATAGCTACCTTGTGCTGCGCGGTGTGAAAACCTTGTCAATACGCATGCAGCGCCATTGTGAAAATGCCCTGGCGATTGCGCAGTGGCTCGAAAAACACCCGAAAGTGGACAAAGTGCTCTACCCTGGGCTACCCAGCCATGCTCAACATGAGCTCGCTAAACGGCAAATGAGCGGGTTTGGTGGCATGATTAGTATTATACTTAAAGGAGAGCAAGCGGATGCGGTGCGCTTTTTAGAGCGCTGCCAGCTATTTACGCTGGCTGAAAGCTTGGGCGGCGTCGAGAGCTTAATTGAGCTACCGCCCGTGATGACCCATGCGGGGATCCCTTTGGATGAGCGCCGGGCACGTGGCATAGCAGACACCCTGGTCCGCTTGTCGGTAGGTATTGAACAAGTAGATGATTTAATTAAGGATTTATCAGAAGCACTGGCATGAACTCCCCATCAACGCGGCTGACACTGACGCCGTCTGACAATTTACGCCTGGCCCGCCTATGCGGCCCGTGCGACGAAAATCTACATGAAGTGGAGCAACGCTTGCACGTCAGCATTAGCCAGCGTGGCAATCTATTTGATATCAGTGGCGAGGAAGACAATATTCCTTTAGCCGCACAAGCACTGGAACAGCTTTATAAGTCAACTAAGCGGCATGAGCTCTCCACGGCACAAATTCAAGAGTGTATTGCTGATTTAGACAATGCCGCTGCTAGCGCTAAGCGTAGTAAAACCAACGGCAAACAACATGCCCCTGCCTCGCACGACCCCGCGGGGATCCGCACCAAGCGCGGCTTAATCAAACCACGCAACACCAATCAACAACGTTATATTGATAAGATCAATACGCATGATATTAGCTTCGGGATTGGTCCTGCCGGCACGGGTAAAACATATCTCGCCGTGGCCTGCGCGATTGAAGCGCTGGAAAAAGAGCAAGTGGCTCGTATTATTCTCACGCGCCCTGCCGTAGAATCGGGCGAGCGTCTTGGCTTTTTGCCTGGCGCGTTAGAAGAGAAAATTGAACCTTACCTGCGCCCACTGTACGATGCTTTATATGAAATGCTTGGGGTAGAACGTGTTGCCAAGCTGATACAGCGAAGTGTCATTGAAATTGCCCCGTTAGCGTATATGCGCGGCCGCACACTGAACGATGCGTTTATTTTGCTCGACGAAGCACAAAACACCACCCTCGAACAAATGAAAATGTTTTTAACACGGATAGGTTTTGGTTCTCGCTCGGTGATCACAGGCGATGCGACACAAGTCGATTTACCGCATCATCAACCTTCCGGCTTGCACCATGTGATGGACGTTTTACAAAACATCCCCGGTTTAAGTTTTACTTTTTTCGATGCCAAAGACGTGGTGCGCCACCCATTGGTACAGCGCGTCATTGAAGCCTATGAGGCCGCTGATCAAAAAGCGAAACAAGCCGCGGCTAAAAAACCTAAAAAAGACGCATGACCACTCAAACTGTGTTAGCGATTCAAATAGCCTCACATGCCAACGCGCTGCCCTCTGAGCAACAATTACGTGACTGGGCCAATGTCGTGCTGTCCAAAGCCTCGCCACCCTACGCACTCACTTTACGCATCGTAGACAGTGAAGAAAGCACACAGTTGAATGAAACATACCGCAAAAAAAATGGCCCGACGAATGTCTTGTCTTTTCCTTTTGTGCAAGACAACGACCTGCCCGCTGAGGCAAATGTCAGTGAAGAGGCAGAAGAGGCAAACATGACAGCCGACACACGTTATTTAGGCGATATTGTGCTCTGTGCCCCCGTCATTGCCAGTGAAGCTGACGCACAGCATAAACCCCTTTTAGACCACTGGGCCCACATGGTTATTCATGGCTGCCTACATTTATTAGGTTATGACCATCAACATGACCGCGATGCGGCAAAAATGGAAGCATTAGAAAAAAATTACTTGGCCAGTTTAGGCTTACCCGATCCTTATGAACAACACGAGTCTATTAAATGAGTGCTGAAAATTCTGAACACCCTAGCAGTCCTGACACCCAAAATGAACAACGCTCTTGGTTGGAGCGCATCTCTCACTTTTTATCGGGCGAACCTAAAACCCGTACGGAGCTGGTAGAAGTATTACGCGATGCCGAGCAGCGTAAACTCTTGAGCACCGAAGCGCTCAACATGATTGAGAGTATTTTCCAGTTTTCGGAAATGCAAGTGCGTGATGTGATGATCCCACGGGCACAAATGGTGTCTATCAATGTGGATGACTCCCCAGAAGATTTTATTCCTCAAGTGATAGACTCTACCCACTCTCGCTTTCCTGTCGTGGGGGAAAATCGAGATGAAATTTTAGGCATTTTATTGGCTAAAGATTTACTGCCTTATTGTTATCAAGGTGATTTAAATTTTAACCTGCAGGATCTTATTCGCCCCGCGGTATTTGCACCTGAAAGCAAGCGGCTCAATGTCTTATTGGAAGAATTTCGTATCAAACGAAATCATCTTGCCATTGTGATTAACGAATACGGTAATGTCGCGGGACTCGTCACCATTGAAGACGTCTTAGAGCAAATTGTAGGAGAAATCGAAGACGAATATGATATTGATGAACAAGACCTGATCAAAAAATACAGTCCTACAAACTACAGCGTGAAAGCCCAAACCTCTATTGAAGCATTCAATGAGTACTTTAACGCTAAATTATATGCAGAAGAATTCGATACCGTGGGCGGACTGGTGGTACACCATTTTGGGCATTTGCCCAAGCGTGGTGAATCGACTGAAATGAAAGGGTTTACGTTTAAAATACTGCACGCAGATAATCGTCGTGTGCGTTTACTGCAAGTCATTCCAAAACAAAAGGATAAGAAACAAGCAGCCTCATGAAGCAATATTGGCATCAGCGTAAACTAGGCGACTTTCTTTGTATCTTCATTGGCGCAGTCACGACACTCGGTTTTGCACCTTTTGATTTTTATTGGCTCCCGGTTATCACTGTCGCGTCATTGATGTGGTTGTTGCGCGATATTTCACCCCGTCGTGCTTTTTGGCGTGGCGGTTTGTTCGGCATAGGCTTATTTGGCACCGGCACCTCTTGGGTGTATGTCAGCATCCATGTTTATGGCGAAGCCAACCCCCCGTTAGCGGTATTGATCACCGCCTTATTAATTGGCACCTTGGCGCTTGTTCTCGCTTTACAGCCTTATCTATTCAATCGTTTTTTTAAACCCACAAGCACATCGCTACGGTTACTGCCTTATTTGCTGGCCTTTCCGGCCCTGTGGGTATTAAGTGAATGGCTGCGTAGCGTTATTTTCACAGGCTTCCCTTGGTTATTTTTGGGGTATACCCAATTAGCGTCGCCCTTACGCGGTTATGGCCCGCTTGTGGGTGTGTACGGGCTGTCATTTTTGGTGTGTGTCAGTGCCGCATTACTGCTCGCTTGCTTTTTAACACGCGGTTGGCGGCGTTATACCAGCCTGGGAAGTTTGCTGGGGCTTTGGTTAATAGGCGCCCTGCTTGCTCCCATTCAATGGACCACGCCGCAGGGCCCCCCACTGAAGGCAACGCTCATTCAAGGCAATATGCCACAAGAAATTAAGTGGCTGCCAGAGCAACAGCAAAATACCTTGCAGCTTTATGCTGATCTGACAGCCCAAAATTGGGACAGCGACATTATTTTGTGGCCTGAAAACGCCTTACCGGTGTTTAAGCACCGCATTGAAAACTATTTAACAACGTTGTCATTTGAAGCCACCCAACATAATACTGCCGTGCTGGTGGGTTTACCCATGAATGGCCAAGATGATGGGCAATATCACAACAGCATGGTGGCGCTCGGCACAGGCAGCGGCACTTACCACAAATACCACTTGGTGCCGTTTGGGGAATACTTGCCACTCGATGGTTTTTTGCGTGAAATCGTCAACTTTTTTGATTTACCGATGTCAGGTTTTGCCCCCGGCGCAAAAAACCAGCCCTTATTGCGTATTGATAATAGCGACACACAGCTTGCGCCTTTTATCTGTTATGAAATTGCCTTTCCGCAGCAAGTGCTGCGCAGCGTGCCTGAAGCCGATATTTTGTTAACGACCAGCGATGACAGCTGGTTTGGTAATTCCATTGGTCCGCACCAGCACTTTCAAATCGCGCGCATGCGTGCCTTAGAAACGGGTCGTTATTTACTGCGCGCGACAAATACTGGGATCACCGCCATTATTGGGCCTAAAGGGGAGGTGCTGATACAAGCCCCTTCTTCTATCCCCGTGGTCATCACGGAGGATATTATGCGCATGACTGGCCGTACGCCACTCGTCGCGCTGGGCATTATCCCGCTGCTTATTTTATGTTTACTCATTTTCTTGATTGTATACCGCTATGAATCAAAACGTTGACTTAGACGAAATCGCGAAGTTTTCCGGATCGGCCTCCCACTGGTGGGACACGGCAGGCGAATTTAAACCTCTGCACGATATTAACCCTTTGCGTTTGGAATTTATTCAGCAACACACACCTTTGATTGACAAAAAAGTGATCGATATCGGTTGTGGCGGCGGCATTCTGGCTGAAAGTTTAGCGCGCAGTGGCGCCGAGGTAACGGCAATCGACATGGATAACGTTGCGCTTAACGTGGCCACTGAACATGCCCAAGCAGGAAACCTAAACATTAGTTACCAACAAATCACAGCAGAAGAAATCGCTAACACACACGCCAATACTTTTGATGTGGTCACGTGCATGGAAATGTTAGAGCATGTGCCCGATCCTACGTCTGTTGTGCAAGCTTGCACACAATTAGTCAAACCCGGTGGCCAAGTGTTTTTCTCAACGCTGAATCGCAATGTCATGGCTTACCTGCTTGCGATTGTGGGCGCTGAATATGTGCTCAATATGCTGCCCAAAGGCACACATGATTATGCTAAATTTATTCGCCCTTCTGAACTGGCTGAGTGGGCACGGCAAGCAGGGCTCACGTTGCGCAATAGCACCGGGATCCGCTACCACCCCTTAAGCCAAACCTATGCGCTGACGCCTAAGTTGACAGTGAATTATATTTTACACTTTACCCATGAAGCGTAATATCACCACCGTATTGTTTGATCTGGATGGGACGCTGCTGGATACCGCCCCCCAGTTTCTACCGTTACTGAACCAGATGTTGGCCGAGCACGATCGTCCCGCGACGGCTCTGAAAGCGTTCCGTTCACAGGTGGCATTTGGCAGCCGCGCCATGGTGAAGGCTGCTTTTGGTCAACACACTCCTCCGCCACTACTCGATACACTCGAAAAAACACTTGTGACACGCTACCGGGAAAACCTGCACAGCCACACAGAAGTGTTTCCTGGCATAGAAGCGATGCTAGCACAGTTAGCCGATCATGGTATCGCGTGGGGAATCGTCACCAGTAAGCCTGGCTGGTTAACGGAACCGCTCCTCGCTCATTTTGATTTTGCACAATTCGCGAGCTGCGTTGTCAGTGGTGACAGTACGACACGTGGTAAACCTTTTCCCGATCCCTTATTGCTCGCTTGTGAAATGATGGGTGTCTCAGCAGAAAACTGTATTTATGTAGGTGACGCGGAAGTCGATATGATGGCAGGCAAACAAGCCAATATGCACACATTGCTTGCAAGTTATGGGTATAGTGGGGAAGGCGTTGATCTCAGCACTTGGCAGGCAACGGGTATCATACAACACCCATCAGACATTATAGACTGGGTGCGTGCTTAAATCGTCCCATTAAACACACACCCTTGAATCTGGATCAATCGCGCACAAACTAAACTGAGCCATGTACATGAGCTCGCGCAAGGCCACTGAAAACATCGAAAATTCATACGTCGGCGCGGTACGCAACTCTTTCACCATCGCATCCCAACGTGCCACTTGTTCTTCGTTTTCTGTAAACCATGTTTCAATTCCTGCTGTGACGGTGGCTTCAGTGTGTGGCAATGACAACACAGCAATGGCTAACTCACGCTGCTGACGATCTAAATCATCACGCAGTACCGCTCTGGCCCATGCATCCCAGTGATCGCGCACAGGGTATTGCGTGATTTGTTCACGCAACCAATTAAGTTCCAAACGCTCTGCCATGGCAAAATACACCGTCGCCATGTCTGTGAGTGGCACCGAGTCGGTGGTAGATTTATCAATGATGTCTAGTGCCGAAACAAGCGGGATCACCGCCGCCACTTGCACGGCAAGCGCTTTAGGCACATGCGCCGTCACATAGTGGTTCGTCAATGATTGCCAAGCTTCTTTTTGGCTGCCCATCAAGAAATCACCTAACCCTTGACGCAACTCAGCCACTTGCGGTGCAAATTGCGAAACAGTTTCATCAATATCCACCCCCACTGGGCGATTACGCAAAAACCAACGTGTCGCACGACGAATGAGACGGATGATATCCAGCATCATGTCCATTTGAACTTTAGCCGGCACGTGGTTATCTAAGGCTTCTATTTCTCGCCACAATGTGTGCATATCAAACACTTGGCTGGCAATGAGGAATGCCCGTGTGATTGATTCTGTATTAGCGCCTGTTTCATCATGCAATCGATGCACAAAGGTAAAACTCATCAAATTATTCATTTGATTGACCAATTGATTCACAATGATTTCGCGCTTCAATTGGTGATTTGCCAACGCGTCTCTAAATTTTGCTGTGATAGGCTGTGGAAACGCCATACTTAATAACGGGAGTAACGCCGGGTCTTCTGGCAAATCTGATGCCAGTAGATCTTCACTCACAATGTTTTTGCTATAAGCCGCTAATACTGAAATTTCAGCTTCGGTGAGACCAATCTCATCGGCTTTGCGCTCATTGATGACTTTATCAGAAGGCAAAAACTCGAGCTCGCGATCAAGCTTATCTTCTTGCTCAAGCGCACGAATATAACGCTGATGTAAATTCACATTCGAGGCAGCTTGATAACCTGAAATACCGATGGATTGTGTTTGACGATAATTATTAAGCAAACAGAGCTGACCAACTTCTTCTGTCATTTTGGCCAACAGCGTATTACGCTGTTTAACGGTCATGTCCTCGTTGTTAACGATGTCATTCAATAAAATTTTGATATTGACCTCATGGTCAGAGCAGTCCACGCCAGCAGAATTATCAATAAAGTCGGTGTAAATAGCCCCGCCATTCAACGCGTATTCTATACGCCCGAGTTGCGTTAACCCTAAGTTACCGCCTTCACCCACGACTTTACATTGTAGTTCACTGCCATTGACCCGCACGGCATCATTGGCTTTATCGCCCACATCCAGATGGCTTTCTTCACTGGCTTTCACGTACGTACCAATGCCACCATTCCAAATGAGATCCACTTTGGCTTTCAGTAAATGATGTATTAGCTGATCAGGCACCAACTTGTCTTGTTTGGTACGTAATAACTTTTTCATTTCAGACGATAAGGGAATGGCTTTATCCGAGCGCGAAAAAATACCGCCCCCTTTTGAGATGAGTTTCTTATTGTAATCTTCCCAGCTAGAACGTGGCAGATTGAATAAACGTTCTCGTTCAGCATAGCTCTTTTTAAGATCCGGGGAGGGATCAATAAAAATATGAAGATGATTAAAGGCGGCAACTAATTTAATGTGCTTTGATTGCAACATACCGTTACCGAAGACATCTCCTGCCATGTCACCGATCCCTAATACTGTAAAATCGGTTGTTTGGGTATCAAGGCCACGCTCACGGAAGTGTCGCATCACAGAGACCCAGGCACCGCGTGCAGTGATCCCCATTTTTTTGTGGTCATAACCGGCTGACCCACCCGATGCAAAGGCATCGCCCAGCCAAAAATCATATTCCTGTGCAATGCCATTGGCAATATCTGAAAACGTCGCAGTGCCTTTGTCAGCCGCCACTACCAAATAAGGGTCGTCTTTGTCATAGCAGACAACCTCTGCCGGTGGCACCACTTCACCATCAACACGATTATCGGTGATATCTAATAAACCACGAATAAATGTCTTATAACAAAAAACAACTTCTTCCATCATGGTTTCACGATTGCCAAAGGGCAAATGCTTCACAAAGAAGCCACCCTTGGCGCCCGCCGGCACGATCACGGCATTTTTCACTTGCTGTGCTTTCATTAACCCCAGCACTTCCGTACGGAAATCTTCACCTCTGTCTGACCAGCGCAATCCTCCTCGCGCGACTTTCGCACCACGCAAGTGAATACCTTCTACACGTGGCGAATACACAAAAATTTCATATAAAGGACGAGGCAAAGGTAACTCTGCCACTTGTTGAGAGTTAATTTTAAATGAGAAATAGCCTTTCTGATTGCCATCACTGTCCGGCTGATAATAATTTGTTCTCAAGGTGGCTAAAATTAAATCGAGATATTGCGTGACAATGCGATCCTGATTAAGATTTTTAACATCTTCTAAAAGACCTTCAATTTGCGCAACCAATTTATCGGCACTTTTCACACCTTCTTTTTGTCGAGCAGGATCAAAACGTACTTGGAAGAGCGCTAATAGCTGTGTGGCAATATGCGCTTGCTCATGCAAGGTTTCAGCAATATATTGTTGACTTAAATTAAAGCCTATTTGCTGCAAGTATTTTGAATAAGCACGCAACACCGCCACTTCACGGCAACTCATCTGCGCGCTCAACACTAGTTTATTAAAACCATCATTTTCTGCATGACCTGCCCACAGCAACGCAAACGCTTCTTCAAAAATCGCTTTCACTGCCGCGATTTCAATCACTCGCCCTTGCGAGTGCGTCATCATAAAATCGTGGATCCAAACAGACTCACCTTTTGCAGGCCTAATTTCATGCGGCAGATCGGCAACGACTCTCAGCCCCATGTTTTCTAAAATCGGCAATACATCAGACAGCGGGATAGGCTCACCCAGATGAAATAACTTCAGTTGTAATGTTTTTTCATCCGCATCGACCGCTCGGTAAAAGTTCATCACCAACGGCTGAGCGCTTTCTGCTAATGCTTCAATATGCTCAATATCATAGACCGCTGATTGCGGCAAAAATTGATCACGATACCCTAGCGGAAACGCATCACTGTATCGGTTAACGAGTACATTACCTTTTTCTTCACCAAAATGGTCTAGTAAAGCACCTTGCAAATCATCTTGCCATGAACGCGCGGCTTCCACGAGCTTGCTTTGAATATAATCAATATCATATTTGGGCAGGCCGCCTCCTTTTGTACGCACGACATAGTGAATGCGCGCTAAGACAGATTCCGAAAATAAGGTGCTAAATTCACTTTCCTCACCGCCTAAACATTCATGCAAAATTCCTTGCATACGTTCACGTAATTCCGTATTAAAACGTTCGCGGGGCACAAAAACCAAACAAGAAAAATAACGACCAAATGGTTCTTTTCGAATAAATAATCGAATGCGCTTGCGCTCTTGCAACTGCAAAATGCCCATCGCCGTGTCATACAGCTCCTGCGTGGTTGCTTGCAAAAGTTCATCACGGGGAAGTGATTCGAGAATATTAAGCAGCTCTTTACCAGCATGCCCTGACGCTAAAAATCCCGCTTTTTGTAGCACGGCGCTGATTTTTCGGCGAATAAAGGGAATACTTTGTGCGCTGCGATGATAAACCGTCGAGGTATACAGGCCAATAAAACGGCGTTCGCCAATGAGTTTGCCTTGTTTATTAAAACGCTTGACACCGATGTAGTCGGTATAAGTCGAACGGTGCACAGTAGAACGGTAGTTCGTTTTGGTTAGAATAAGCGGATTTTTAGACAACGCTATCGCACGTCCTTCTGCGGTGAGTGTAGAAAGCTTGCGACTGTCGGTTGGAATAGCGCGTTCGTCTTGCAGCAGCCCTAAACCACTTCCTGGTACGGCGTGTATTTCAGCAGTTTTGCCCGCACCTGCTACTTCATAATCGCGACACCCTAAAAAAGTAAAGTGATCATTGCCCACCCAACGCAAAAAATCTTCTGATTCAGCTAAATCATCCGGCGCCACCTTGCCCGGCAAGGTTTCTAATTCCAGCAACACTTCTTCGACGCGCTTTTTCATCGGGCGCCAATCATTGACCACAATGCGCACGTCATCCAAAATTCGCTCTAAATTTTCCGTCAGTGTCGCCAGTATTTTGGGATCCGTTTGGCGGTCCACCTCTGCATAAACAGGGGCTTCTAACACAATATCGTTATCTATTGCATCATGATCACGCGGCAACACTTCTCGCATTTTGCCACGGCGATCACGGCGCATTTTCATCCCGCCTTGGTGGATCATCAAATGCGTCGTCAGTTGATGGCGATTGAGCTCCATCGCAATTGAGTCAACCAAAAAGGGCATATCATCATTGGCAATTTGCACAATCGTGTGAGTCGACTGCCAACCATCCTGCTCATATTCAGGATTAAAAACGTGTACTTTTGCTTGACCAGGCTTGCGTTGCTGAAGAAAGTTCCACAGAGACAGCATCGCGCCGTATAGATTATCAACGCCACGCGTTCTCAGATCGTCTAAGGCAACGTTACGGTAATATTGCCGCGCAAATGACTCGACATTGGCAGCCTTTTTTGGGGCAAGCTTTTGGTGGATATGCTGAACGATTTCATCAATAATTTCTTGGTGGTTCTCAACTGCCCCTTGCGCCATTATTTCACTAAGCCTCGTTCAAATATGCTGATCAGGAACGACATTATACGGCAATGAAATCATATCATGCTACTTTCGCCGGCAAAGTTGTGAGATATATCTCAAGCCCAATTAAGACATTGCTTAAAAATAAGGCCATATCCTCTAAAAATAAACTCAATTTGAGAAATTTTAATAAATAAAAAAATATAACAAACTGATTTATATATGTTTTAACATGTCCCTTCAGGAAATCAGTCAAATTGAGAATTAAAAAAGAAGCGACTAGCGCCTCGCTGCGATAATTCCCCCCCTTTTCTACTGCTTCGAAAACAGTAAACTGGTTGTACATCCTCCAAGGAACGGAGGGTCTAGTGCAAGGCAGCATCAGCAACGCAGGATTTTGTTGCTCGGCAACGGAAGGTCTCACATTAAGCTTGAGAGTACGAAAAGAGTTCGGCTTCTCAAGCTTGCCCCAATGTGGTTCACAATTTACCGCCACTCTTATCACCTCATTTCTCATCATCATCATATATTTCAGCATCTTGTATATCTAAGCCTTTTTGAAAATACACAGATTTCAAAATAAGCACTATCATTAATAGTAGAGAACACACTTAACCATAAAGGAGTGATGCAATGAGGATTCCTTTAGACATTACCTTTCGGGATATGGAACCGACCGATTCTGTTGAATCTATCGTGCGAGGCCGTATCGACAAACTGGATGAATATTTTCGCGACATCATGCGCTGCGAGGTGGTGATTGAGGCGCCGCATCAACATCACAACACCGGCAAGCTGTACCACGTACGCGTGCATATTACGGTGCCTGCTCACACACTGGTCGCAAGCAATGAGGCCAATCTCAATCACGCGCACGAAGATGTTTATGTGGCCATTCGTGATGCGTTTGATGCCATGCAACGACAACTAGAATCGCACAAAGCACGGCAGTCCGGTGAGACAAAAGCACATCTACAAACGCCGCAAGGTCAAATTGTACAGTTGTTCCCCGCAATGGATTATGGCTTGATTGATACAATCGATGGTCGTGAAATTTATTTTCATCGCAATAGTGTTAAAAATGCTAGCTTTGACGATCTCACTGAGGGCAACACCGTGGAGTTTGTCGAAGAAGCCGGCGAAGAAGGCCCGCAAGCCAGTGCCGTGCGACTGATCCGCTAGTGATGACAACACGCATAGCGACAGCAATAGGTCAGCGCAATGGACAAATTTCCAAACCGCGCGATTGCCGGTCAACTATTAGCCTCAAAATTAGCAGGCTTTGCAGATCAAGCTAATACTATTGTATTAGCCTTACCCCGCGGCGGCATCCCCATAGGTTTTGAAGTCAGCACATCACTCAACCTCCCCCTCGATGCTTTTTTGGTTCGCAAGCTCGGTGTGCCGGGGCAAGAAGAACTGGCCATGGGCGCGATTGCCATGGGCGATGTGTGTGTATTGAATGACGACATTGTGCAAGGTTTAGGGATTAGTCAAGCAGCTATCGCAGCAGCGACTCAAGCAGAAAGAGAAGAACTGGCACGACGTAATCAGCTTTATCGTGAAGGCAAGCCCCCACCCGTTTTAAAAGATCAAACGGTCATTTTAGTGGATGACGGTCTTGCCACCGGCGCGACGATGCGCGCGGCCGTCACCGCCATCAACGCCATGCAACCTAAAAAAGTCATTATTGCCGTCCCCGTTTCGGCTGCCGACACTTGCCATGCTTTTGAAGACGAAGTGGATGACGTCATTTGCTTGGCCACACCCGAACCTTTTTATGCGGTGGGCATGTGGTACGATGAGTTTCCACAAACATCTGACGAAGAAGTCATTGGCTTACTTGCTAAAGCAACAGACGTCACCAAGCGAAATAAACCGCATTAAAAAAACTCAGGCAAGCTTGCTTGAATCGCCTCCACATCGTGTTGGACCAAGTTTTTATCAATCTCTTTTACGATTTGTTTCTTAAGTGGCTCGCTGAAATTTTTCCGCAGCAAACCAAGAAAAGCAGGGGCAGCAATAATAATCAGTTTTTCAAAATGACCGTTTCCATTGGCGGCATCAAGATGGTCACAGAGATCTTTAGCAAAGTTAATCGCTTCTTGCTTTTTAGGGCCCACACGCGTGCCCGTTGCATGGCTACTACTTTCCATGCCATCAAAAGCACGGCCCGGTAAATCAGATGTCAGATCCCTTTCATGCGCTCTGGCCTCCGGGTAAGTAAAGTCTTGTAATTCGTTTAATGGCGCACGGCGATTTTCCAACTCAAATATTCTCGCGCGACTTTTTTCTGCGACGACAACCCACGTTTTAGACATCCCAACTCCTTTGAAAATGATTGATGACTCAAAGCATTATTGCAATGAACAACAATAGTAATCTTAAGACAAGCCCTCCTGCAAGCTTCATTGCGGTATGAGATTGTTTTCTGTCGATTTATTTTTGCTGTAAGTTATATTTACAACTTTTATGATTTTCATGCAAATTTAACAGACTCAATAAAAATTAGAAAATCCGTCGCCCCAAGCCCTAAAAAACATAATCTGTAAGTTATTGAATTAACATATAAAAAAGAGGATTCGGCCAGCGTCCTGCACTGTAAAACAGACAATATTATTTCGCGTGCTCAATTTGGCATATTGCCTAATAGAAGCAAATAACTTTCATCTGTCTGAAGATAACGCTTCGTGCTTTAAGGGCCTTTGACATCTTAGCTTGCCTTTCGGTGCATGAGGAGCATGCTCTCTGATTACTTTTCATACACGCTTTGCTACGATAGCAAAGATGAAACCTTTAATTACTTCCCCCACTTTTTTTATTGGTAAAGAAGCCAACGATCTTATTTCATTTGGCTCAGGGCAGCCTGATTTGCCGCCGCCTGATGCTGTTTTTTCTATTCTGCCGCACTATCACGACTTTAAATATGGCCTCATTCAAGGGCAAACAAATCTGCGTACTGCGCTAGCAAAAGAATACCCCAACGCTTCTGCTGATAATTTTGTAATCACCAATGGCGCCTCTGAAGCGCTCGATCTAAGCTTTCGCTTTTTAGCACAAAAAGGAGAGAAAATTTTACTGCCCCGACCGTATTACTATTCTTATCCTTACAATGCAAAATATGTAGGCCTGGAAACAAAATTTTACGATTTAGTCAATGGTAAAATTAATCTCGATAATTTTGCTGAAAATTTGGAAGGCTGCATTGCGGTGCTCATCAACTCCCCTTCTAACCCGACCGGCACCGTACAAGACGTCGACACCTTGCGCCAAGTTGAAAAATTAGCGCAAGCGCGCGGTGTCTATGTTATATCCGATGAGGTTTATAAAGATCTGATTTTTGATCGCGAAAATTACTTAATTCGCGGCGATGATGTGATCACCGTCAATTCTTTTTCAAAAACCTATGCCATGTGTGGTTTTCGCGTGGGGTATCTTTACGCCACAAATCCAGAAATACTGCGCTATGCACGCAATGTCAAAACGCATACCTCCATGAATACCAACATTCTTGGCCAAGAGATGGCTTATGAAGCGACTAAAGTGCCTCGCGACTATTTAGAAAAGCAAGTCGCTATTTGGCAAGGGCGCCGTGATTTGATTTATCAAGGCTTATTAGAGTTGGGATTAGAACTTAACAAACCCGAAGGCGCTTTTTATGTGTTTCCCAAAATGCAAAATTCCAATAAAGTCGTTAATGATCTTTACTATGACTATAACATGGTCACTTACGACGGTAGCTGGTTTGGCTTTCCCGATCACGTACGATTTAGCTATGCGTTGGATGTTGAGAAAATTAAAGAAGGCTTGTCACGCCTGAAGCAATATTTAGCAAAAAATCCAGTTTGAATGGTATGTGAACTGAATTTTTAAACTAGATTACTTTGAGTAAGTTAGCGTCATGAAGGGAAATGGCGCCCCCAAGGGATCACTACATTAAGGAGTCAATTCATGAGCAACGATAGCAAATGCCCCCTCACAAGCAGCGCTGCCCAATCCTCTGCTGGCGCTGGCATGTCAAACCGTGATTGGTGGCCAAATCAATTAAACCTTAGCATTCTGCACCAACATTCCCCTTTATCCAACCCGATGGGCAACGCGTTCAACTACGCTAAGGAATTCAAAAAACTCGATCTGCCAGCCCTGAAGCACGATCTTGATGCACTGATGACCGACTCACAAGACTGGTGGCCGGCAGATTACGGCCACTATGGGCCTTTGTTTATCCGAATGGCATGGCACAGTGCCGGCACATACCGCACCGGTGACGGCCGCGGCGGCGCAGGCACCGGCTCGCAGCGCTTTGCCCCTCTCAACAGCTGGCCCGATAATGTGAACCTCGATAAGGCACGTAGACTGCTTTGGCCTATCAAGCAAAAATACGGCAAAAAAATCTCCTGGGCCGATCTGATGATCCTCGCGGGCAACTGCGCCATCGAGTCAATGGGGTTACAAACCTTCGGCTTCGGCGGCGGACGCGAGGATGTGTGGGAGCCCGAAGAAGACATTTATTGGGGCGCTGAAGGCGAGTGGCTTGCCGACAAACGTTATTCGGGTGACCGGGAACTCGAGGACCCTCTCGCCGCCGTGCAGATGGGCCTGATTTACGTGAACCCGGAAGGGCCAAACGGCGAACCCGACCCCATTGCCGCTGGCCGGGATATTCGCGAGACGTTCGCCCGCATGGCAATGAACAACAAAGAAACCGTCGCGCTCACCGTTGGCGGGCACACCTTTGGCAAATGCCACGGCGCGGGCGATCCAGCGTTGGTCGGCCCCGAGCCCGAGGCGGCGGGTATCGAAGAGCAAGGCCTCGGTTGGAAGAGCCGCTATGGCAGCGGTAAAGGTGCCGATCAGATTGGCAGCGGTTTAGAAGGCGCCTGGACGCCAACCCCAACACAGTGGGACAATAGTTATTTGGACATGCTGTTCGGCAACGAGTGGCAGCTGACCAAGAGTCCCGCCGGCGCTTGGCAGTGGACACCGAAAGAAGCAACAGATAATAACCGTGCACCGGCAGCTGACGATCCGTCAAAGCAAGTCCCTATCATGATGACTACCGCCGACATGGCAATGCGGATGGACCCTCTCTACGAACCCATTGCACGACACTTCCATCAAAACCCAGAAGAGTTGGCAGACGCCTTCGCCCGGGCATGGTTCAAGCTGACCCACCGCGACATGGGCCCCCGCTCACGCTATCTCGGTCCGGAAGTCCCGGCAGAAGCGCTCATCTGGCAAGATCCCGTGCCTGCAGTTGATCATGCGCTGATCGACGCACAGGACATAACCACCCTCAAAGGCAAGATCCTCGCGTCGGGGCTGTCTATCTCCCAACTGATCTCGACAGCGTGGGCATCCGCTTCTACCTTCCGTGGTGCCGACAAGCGCGGCGGCGCAAACGGCGCGCGCATCCGTCTCGCGCCACAGAAGGATTGGGAAGTCAATCAGCCAGCCCAACTAAAAACGGTGCTGCAAACCCTTGAAACGATACAAAAGGCATTCAATAGCGGGCAGTCAGACGGTAAGCGGGTTTCGCTTGCCGACTTAATTGTCCTGGGGGGATGTGCAGGTGTCGAGCAAGCTGCAAAAAATGCCGGGCACGATGTGACCGTTCCCTTCACACCGGGACGCACGGATGCCTCACAGGCGCAAACAGATGTGAAAGCAATGGCTGTACTCGAACCCATTGCCGACGGGTTCCGTCACTACCTTAAAAACCAATACACAGTATCAGCAGAAGCACTTCTGGTGGATCGTGCGCAACGGCTGACGCTGACCGCGCCTGAAATGACGGTGCTCATTGGCGGTATGCGTGTCTTGAACACTAACTTTGCACACGCCCAACACGGGATCTTCACCAAACGCCCCGAAACGCTCACCAACGATTTTTTTGTCAATCTGCTGGATATGGACACAGTGTGGACGGCAACGCCAGAAAATGAAGACGTGTTTGAAGGACGTGATCGTGCAACAGGCGAGCGCAAGTGGACCGGCACCCGTGTCGATCTCATCTTTGGCTCTCATTCCCAACTACGGGCTTTGGCGGAAGTCTATGGAAGTGAAGATGCTCAGAAAAAGTTTTTAGACGATTTTGTCGCGGCGTGGAACAAAGTCATGAACCTTGATCGCTTCGATCTTGCTTGCTCATAAATAAACATCTTAGAAAGCTTCTTGGGCGTATTCTGAATTGAAAATGGGATGATCAGGTAATCGGATAGTGGGAAAATAAAAAACCCCTCGACAAAAGTCGAGGGGTTAGAACGCCTAAAAAAATGGCGTCCCCAAGGGGACTCGAACCCCTGTTCCTGCCGTGAAAGGGCAGTGTCCTAGGCCACTAGACGATGGGGACAAAAAATTTCTTACGAAATTCTACTGTAGCGGCGAGTTGCTTCGTTGATGCGGTGCTCAAATCCTCATGGACTACAGTCCATTCCGGTTCTGTGCTCCTCTCGCCTTGCACTTCACTCGCTACAGCGATTTTCGTAAGAAATTTACCGCTAATAAACTCCACTGTCGCTGCTTGTGCTTCGTTTCAATAAATTTTACTGTCGCTTTGAGCTGGTTCACTACCACTGGCTACAATATATCATGGTGGAGCTAGGCGGGATCGAACCGCCGACCTCTTGCATGCCATGCA
>JAJFJF010000007.1 GCA_021774255.1 Gammaproteobacteria bacterium | reverse complement strand
GGGGGGGCAGGTTCTTTAGAGAGACGATAAACGATCTCACCAAATTCATTTTTAGCTTTCACCGCACCGATTTTATGCAGCAGGCGAGATACTTTTGATTGATTGACCTCGTGGCCCTTTTTATCCAGTGCGAGGCAAATCTCTTCTTGATTTTTAGCTAGTCCTGCCAGTAATAGGGTGCGTAAATCATCCTGAATGCTTTCTGATTGCTTATGGCTATCTTGCTGTTTTAACATGAATTTTCTCCGGAAGTTGTCCCCCAATCTTTATCCATTATAAATAATTATTCATTTTTATGCAAATAATGCTAATATATATTCATTAACATTGACTTTTTATTCCTGTTGGGTTTTAATAGCTTTTCTGAGGTAAGGGCTAACCCTATATAAGGGCATGAATATGAATACGCAGGGCGGCACATCGCCAAAACAAAAAACAGGCATCATTGGTGCACATGGCTATTCGGGGCGTGAGCTTGCCAGACTGTTGCTGCCGCACCCGCATGCGGAGCTTACCGCAATCTTTAGCCGTGATCCGGAATGGAATGTAACGCACGATTTGCCAGAAGCAAAGCAACACCACATCAAGCATTTTCCAATGGAAGCGTTGTCAGAGCAGGCAAGCAGCCTCGATGTGGTATTTTTAGCCACGCCCGTTGAAGTATCGATGGCGCTTGCGCCGCAATTGCTCGAGCAAGGCGTGACGGTCATTGATTTAAGCGGTGCCTTTCGGTTAAGCAGCGAAGACTTTGCAAGGTGGTATGGTCTGCCACACCATGCGCCCGCGTTATTGCATCAAGCACAATATGGTTTATGCCCGTGGTGGTTAAATACAAATTCAAAAAAGAGCAAGCAAGAAGCTGGCACACTGATTTCAAATCCAGGCTGCTATGCAACATGCGCATTAATGGCATTGCTACCACTGTTATCCGCTGGCGCCATTGATGCGGAGCATATTATTATCGATGCCAAATCAGGTGTGTCGGGTGCCGGCAGAAAGGCAACAAAAAATAAATTGTTTTGTGAGCTCTCACAAGATTTTTATCCGTACAAAGTGGGGCAACATCAACATGCCCCTGAGATTGCGCGCTTTTGCGAAGCGTTTAGCGGCAAAAAAAGTGCGCCACTGCTCACAACGCAATTGTTGCCATTGAAACGGGGCATTTCAATGAGTATATATGCTAAATTATCGCCAGCATTAAAAGCACAGGCTCATCAAACATTGCCGAATGCATTGCATCAGACATATGAAACAGCTTACCAAGATTATCCGCTTGTGAAATACAGCTATCTGGATGCAGATGACTATCATAGCAGTCAAGCATTGCTATCACTAAAACATGTGGTCGGATCAGCGCGCACGCATATTACTTATCAAGTGCAGGGCGACAATGTACTTATTTTTGCAAGTTTAGATAATTTAATGAAAGGCGCGGCCAGTCAGGCGATTGAAAATTTGAATGCGATGCTAGGTGTGCCCATTGACACCGGCTTGCAACACTGTGAGGGCTTATTATGAGTACAGCATTACCCAAAGGATTTTTAGCAAGCGGTGTACATTGTGGTGTGCGTCGTTCACGGCCTGATTTAGGCTTGATTATTTCAGAGCAGCCAAGTGTTGGCGCCGGGGTGTTTACGCAAAATACCTGTGTGGCAGCACCGGTGACGTATTCAAAACGGTTAGTGCCGGCCAGCAATATTAAAGCGATCGTCACCAATAGTGGGCAAGCCAATGCGGCCACGGGTCCACAAGGTGTGATTTATAATCAAGCCATGGTCGATGCGGTTGCCAAGCAACTAAATTGTGCGTCCTCGCAAGTACTCTCTGCCTCAACAGGCGTGATTGGTGAGGCGATCTCAATCAACAAGATCTGTGATGCCATGCCCGATTTAGTTGCACAGGCAAATGACACTGTCGACGACTTTGCAGCGGCTATTTTAACAACCGATTTAGTGCCTAAAATAGCCACACAAACAGTGAAGTTAAGTGGTGGCGAGGTAGTGATCACCGGCGTCAGCAAAGGCTCTGGGATGATTCATCCTAATATGGCCACGATGTTAGGGTATTTGTTAACCGATGCAAAACTCTCCGTCACTGAAGCAGAAGATTTACTCAAAGACGCAACGGACCATAGCTTTAACATGATCAGTGTGGACGGCGAGATGTCAACCAACGACACTGTCTTTATGCTTGCAAACGGTGCCAGTGGTGTCGCGCTGAATACAAACGAAGATAAAAAAATATTTCAAGCAGCATTACATGATATTAGCATTTGTTTGGCCAAAAAAATCGTGCAAGATGGTGAAGGTGCGACTAAGTTGATTGAAGTGAACATTCAGGGTGCACCGAATGAAACACTGGCGAAAATAGTCGCGCGGGATTTAACCATCAGCCCGCTCATTAAAACAGCCATTCACGGTGCCTCGCCCAACTGGGGACGGATTATTGCGCGTCTTGGGTTTGTTAAAGTACCTGAAGAAATATTGAATCAATGTACTATTATCTTTCAGGATTTAGTGGTGTATGCAGAAGGCAAACAGCAAGCCTTAAAAGCAGATGCGTTAAAAGCGCGGATGCAAGATGATGTCATTAATATTACCATTGACTTAGCCGCAGGCAGTGCAAGCACAACCGCTTGGGGCTGCGATCTATCAGCGAACTATATTAAAATTAATGCGGAGTATGTCTCATGAGCCTGCAAGCCACCTCCAGCCAAGTGGCTGAAGTTTTAAGTTACGTCAAAAAATTCACGGGCACGCGTGTGTTAATTAAACTTGGGGGCTCGGTGCTTGATGATGCTGAATTAATCAAAAGACTCTGTTCCGATCTATGCCTATTACGTGCCGCCGGTATTCAAATCGTGTTAGTGCATGGGGGCAGCAAGAAGATTGAACAAACCCTCAGTGCGCATGGTATTCAGTCCCATTTTCATGAGGGCCAACGCGTGACCACGCCCGAAATGGTAGAGGTCATCGAAATGGCATTATGCGGTCATGTAAACCGCGCGCTGGTAAGAACGCTGAATGCTGTGGGCGTCGCGGCAGTGGGGTTGTCTGGTACGGATGATAATATGTTACAGTGCCGCCAATACAGCGAGGCGCACGGCCGTGTGGGGTATATCGAGATGGTCAATTCGGCTATTATCGAGCAGTTTTTAAGCACGCAAACGAGCTTTGCAAGCGGCACAATCCCAGTGATTTCGCCTATGGGGGTAGATAACGCGGGAGACGCGTTAAATGTAAATGCGGATTGGGCTGCCAGCTGCATTGCGACCGCCTTAGATATCCAAAAATTAATTTACCTGACCGATCAAGATGGCATTTATGATGAGAAGGGTAATGTTATTTCAGTACTCGATGCAGGTGAGTTATCAAAACTCATTGAAACAGAAGTGGTTAAAGACGGTATGTTGACCAAAGTGAATACCATATTAAATGCTTTAAATCAGGGGATCGATAATATTCATATTATCAGTGCTAAAATTCAGTATGCGCTCATTGAAGAATTATTTACTGACCGTGGTATCGGTACCGTCTGCAAAGCCAAAGCGGATGCTAAAGCAAGCTTGGCTGCAAATAGAGGAGCGTCTCATGTCTGAAAAAATAAAAACAGGTAGTATACTCACCGGCATGGAATTGAGCGGTGATGACATAAACATGTTGCTTGATTTGGCGCAAGTGCTCAAACAAGACCGTTTAAAATATCATGATGCACTCATTGGCAAACACCTGGCGCTCATTTTTGAAAAACCGTCGTTTCGCACGCGCTTAAGTTTCACTGTGGCCATGCGTGAGTTGGGCGGTGATGTGATTGAAAGCGTAAACGCCACACGGAAAAAAGAAGAGCCGGAAGATCAAATGCGGGTGCTGCAAGGTTACTGCCACGCTGCCATGGTGCGCACACATGATGACAGCGATTTAGAACGCATGGCATCAGTTGCCAACATTCCTATTATTAATGCGCTGACGGAACGTTACCACCCCTGTCAGACATTGGCTGATTTATTAACGTTGAAGCAACGCTTTGGTGATTTAAATGGTCTGACAGTGACCTATCTGGGAGACGGCAATAATATTCTGCACAGTTTATTGCTCATGGCACCTTTGGTGGGCGTGAAAGTCCATTTTTGTTGCCCCAATGGTTTAGGGCCCAATGCAATGCTATTAAAACAAGCAGAAGATAACGCACCGGCGGGTGGCATTAAAGCCTTCACGGAGCCAGCTGCCGCGGTGCAGGGTGTGCAAGCAGTCTACACCGATGTATGGGTGAGCATGGGCTTTGAAGAAAAGGCTGACGTGAGTGCCTTTGAGGGTTTCCAAGTCAACGAGGCGTTAATGGCACAAGCCGCATCCGATGCCATTTTTTTACACTGTATGCCAATGGAGCGAGGGCAAGAGGTAAGTCAAACTTTACCGGATGCACCTTGTTCTGCCATTTTTGAACAAAGTGAGAACCGACTGCACGTGCAGAAGGCCTTGCTTTATCAACTGTTATCAAAATAAAGAGGAAAGATGATGTCAAAAGAAAAAATTGTATTAGCGTATTCCGGTGGATTAGATACCTCGGTTGCCATTAAATGGCTGCAAGAGCAATATCACTATGATGTGATTGCCGTGGCCATTGATGTGGGCGAAGAAAAAGATCTGGATTTTGTCAAAGAAAAAGCATTGAAAGTTGGCGCGATTCAATCGCATGTGATCGATGCCAAAGACGTGTTTGCGCAAGAGTATTTATTGCCTGCTTTAAAAGCCAATGCATTATATGAAGGTGTGTACCCATTGGTGTCAGCGCTGTCTCGTCCGTTAATTGCAAAATTATTAGTCGATATTGCGCACAAAGAAGGCGCGGTGGCTATTTCACATGGCTGTACCGGTAAAGGTAATGACCAAGTGCGGTTTGATGTGGCAATCAATACCTTAGATCCTAATCTAAAAATTGTTGCGCCTGTGCGTGAAAATCCGATGTCGCGTGAAGAGGCGATTGCCTACGCTAAAAAACACGATATTCCACTGCCGATTAGTTTGGAAAATCCTTTTAGTATCGACCAAAATTTATGGGGGCGGAGCTGTGAGTGCGGCGTATTAGAAGATCCTTGGGCAGAGCCACCTGAAGCCGCTTATGATTGGACAACGTCACCGCTGGAAGCGCCTAATGCGCCAGAAGAAATTGAAATAAGCTTTTTGCAAGGCACACCGGTGGCACTAAATGGTAAAAGCATGTCGTTTGCGAGCCTCATTAAAGAATTGAATGCCATTGCAGGTAAGCATGGGGTCGGGCGGATTGACCATATTGAAAACCGTTTGGTCGGTATTAAATCACGTGAAGTGTATGAAGCCCCGGGTGCCATGACGTTAATCGCAGCCCATCAAAGTTTAGAGGCATTGACGCTCACGCGTGAAGTGGCACACTTCAAACCATTGTTGGAGCAAAAACTAGCAAACCTGCTTTATGAAGGTTTTTGGTTCTCGCCACTCACCGATGCCGTAAAAGCGTTTATTAGCGAAACCCAAAAAACGGTGACGGGCGTGGTGCGAGTGAAACTCTTTAAAGGCCAAGCGGTGGTAGTGGGCAGACAGTCTGAGCATTCGCTTTATCAGCTGGAGCTTGCCACCTACAAGCCAGACGATGCGTTTAATCACCAAGCTGCGGAAGGCTTTATTGCATTGTGGGGCTTGCCGCTCAAAGTCAATGCTATTGTAAACCATGGCCACGCAGCTGGGGCGGCAGGCAAACAAGCAAATAAAAAGGAAATCGCATGAAACTCTGGGGTGGTCGCTTTACCAAAGATAACGACGCATTAGTTGAAGCATTTAATGCATCAATACATTTTGATTATGTATTAGCGAAGGTTGATATCATGGGCAGCTTAACGCATGTGGTTGCCTTACAAGATATCGGTGTGTTAAATGCATCTGAAGCAGAAAAGATCACCCAAGGTTTAAATAAGCTATTAGCTGACCTGAAAGAAGGCAAACTCACCTTTAGTGTGAGTGATGAAGATATTCATATGAATATCGAGCGGCTATTACATCAAGAGATTGGTGCTGTTGCAGGGAAATTGCATACAGGTAGAAGTCGTAACGACCAAGTCGCTTTAGATTTGCATTTGTATTTGCGGGAATACCTGTTAGTCATTGTGGCAAAGCTTCAGCATTTGCAACAAGCGTTGTTACAGCAAGCTGAGCAGCATATCGATACCTTATTACCGGGGTATACGCATTTGCAGCGGGCGCAACCCATTCGGCTTGCTCATCATCTCTTAACTTACTTTGGTATGTTACAGCGGGATATCGAGCGTTTAATTGATAGTTGGCCACGTGTGAACACCTTGCCATTAGGCGCCGGCGCGCTCGCCGGTAGCGGCTTTGCAGTTGATCGGCAAAAAATGGCCAAGTCTTTAGGCTTTGATCGCGTTTATGAAAATAGCATGGACGCTGTGAGCGACAGAGATTTTGTGGTTGAGTTTTTATCAGATGCAGCGCTCATCATGACGCATCTATCGCGCTTAAGCGAAGAAATGATTTTATGGTCTAGCCAAGAATTTAATTTTATTGAGTTCGATGATGCCTATTGTACGGGCAGCAGCATGATGCCGCAGAAAAAAAATCCTGATATTGCAGAGCTCGTACGGGGCAAAACAGGCCGTGTGATCGGCGCCTTAATGGGCTTGCTCACCACGCTGAAAGGTTTGCCACTGACGTACAATAAAGATATGCAGGAAGATAAAGAGGGGCTTTTTGATACGCTCAAGACCTTAGATGATTCACTCACACTGTATGCGCCGATGATCGCCAGCATGAAAGTCAATGTCAGTGCGATGTCGCAAGCCATCAAACAAGATTTTTCGAATGCCACGCAACTGGCCGATTATTTAGTCGACAAAGGCCTACCGTTTCGTGAAGCGCACGCCGTTGTGGGCAAGACCGTACTGCATTGCATCGAAAACAAACAACAGTTACTTGATTTACCGCTTGCGCAATACCAACAGTTCTCTGAATTATTTGCAGACGATTTATATCAGCGCATCCAACCCGAAAATGTAGTAGAAATCTACACCGTACAAGGTGGCACGGCTAAATCAGCCGTACTAACTCAAATCCAGTGGGCACAAGCGCAGCTGCAACACACCGAAAAATGGCGAGTGATGAAAGAAGGAATAATAAAAAGTAAGCAAAATAACTTTCAATAATATTTTTTAAAAATATTCAATCAATTTAATCTATTATGATGATTTGGGCGTCGCCAGCAGTCTCGTAGACGTGCCCTTACTGAGTGAATATACTCAAGATCAAATAGCCAGACTTTCAACACGCCTAAGATGGAAAAAAGTAATGTCGATACAAGGCGGAGGATAACAATATCGTTGGAGCCTCTCCGCAAACTGTAGGTAATGCTAATAATAAATTGCGAGACATCATCGAGCAGCAATGTAAAAATTTTAAAACCTGCAAAAACACTAATCACGTTTTCCCCCCAAATAAGTTTGCCTAATTCAGGATAAGCAACCAAAAACCCAAGTAGCAAGCCATGATGCCTGGCTTCTTTTTTCACATAAACATAATTAATCCAGAGTAGGCCAAGATAGCTTAGGATAAATGTGGTGGCCAAAAAGCCAATGGAAATTTTGGCCAGATAGCTTTCGCGATTATGTTCTAGTTCTTGTGCAAAATAACAATCAAGCACGCGATCAGTTACTTCCAGCGAAAAGCCAGCGATGTCTAAAAGAGGACCGTACTTTTTGAGGATGGATTTTAACAAGCTAAAGGGGCCAGCGCCTTTGTCTGTCAAGAGGCTAGTAGCAGCAGAGTCTTCATGATTTTGACTGTTAAAATAACGCCAAAGTGCAACGACTACAATGACTGAGCCTAACACAGCCAAAACTTTTCCAAGATCATCGATCCACTTCAAGTCAAAGGATTCAGTTGGGCAGTCTAGTAAAGCAGTAGGTCTGATAACAATCGGTGTTTTCAGCAGGTAAGGGTAAGTTTCGCCTTCGATAATGCCCCAATCGTCCTCAAAATTATAATGAGGAAAGGTGCTGCTCTGATAAAGCTCTTCGGTGCGTTTTCCATAAGGTCGCAAGGCATGATTTTTACTTGTGCCCGAAGCAAATCGTTGGGCAGTAGTTATTTTGTCCCATAAGCATTTATTTACTTGAGAATCTAAGAGCGATGAGCTTGTTAATGCGCCTCTTGGAGAGCCTTGGACACAACCGACAGCGTAGCAATCAGTAATAGTGGCGCTGGAGGTGATAGTGCCGGTTAAACTACCTGCTGTACCCTCACTCGTTGCTGCACCTGTTGCAAACACCTGCTCTAAGCTACCGTTATGATAACCAATTGACCCACCGACATGATTTCGTGCAGTAACATTTCCTGAAGAAAAGGAAAATGAAACTAAGAAACTATTTAAACCTACTAACCCACCTACATGATCTCCTGAAGCAATGACAGAGCCGGTAGCACAACTATAATGGATTGTGCCGTTGTTAACGCCTGCTAGACCACCAACGTAATTGTTACCTGTGGTGGATCCTGTGGCAGAGCTGTTTGAAATAGTGGTATCGTAACCATTGCTTCCCACTAAGCCCCCGACATTGTTCCCTACGCTCGAAACAGGACTTGTGGTGTAGCTATTTTCAATATTACCTTTATTGGTACCCACCAGGCCACCGATATTACTGCCGGTACTTGAAATATTACATTTAGCATGGCAGCCTCCAATTTGACCTTCACTTTCACCTGCTAAGCCGCCAATATTGTTGCCAGTACCTTGAACTGATCCAGTGGCGACACTGTCGATAATCGTAGTAGTTTGTCCACTGATGCGACCCACTAAACCACCAACATTATTTGAGCCTACAACATTACCCGTTGAGTAGCTGTGGGCGACCAGATCTCTCTGAACACCTATTAGGCCACCTACATCATCTGTTCCTATGACATCTCCAGTCGCGTAGCTTTCAGTGACGGAAGCACTTCCAGATCCTATCAAACCACCAACGCTATTTAAGCCTATTACGTTTCCGCTAGCATAGCCCTCGCTCACAGAGCCAGTGGCGATACTGCCTATTAAGCCACCAATTCCATTTATCCCAGAACCTGAAACATTTCCAGTGGCATAGCTCTGGTGCACAGCACTACGACCTAAGCTGTAACCTATTAAACCGCCTACTGCAGTGCAAAATGTGGAGGATACTGTGCCCATTGCATAGGTGTTTCTAATGGTTGCAGTGTCCTCATTGACTCCAACTAAGCCTCCAACGTAACAAGAAGTCTTTGTTCCTGTCGTGACTACATTGCCTATTGCAAAACTGCCTTCGACGATTGTAGCTTGCACGTTATTGCCCACTAGACCTCCAATGTAGCTACCCGGATTTCCCACTACTACCGCCCCAGTTGCATAACCATTAACAAGGCTACTTTCTTTGTTTTCACCTACTAATCCGCCAACAGCGCTGTTGTAACCTGCACCTGTAACCGTTACCGCACCCGTTGCATAGCCATTTGCTTCGGATTGGCCTCTGTTATTGCCTACTAAGCCGCCAACGTTATTGTCTCCTCCTGTGGCTGTCGCGGTCACACTACCCGTGGCATAACCACTGACTGACGCGCTGTTTCTGTTATCACCCACTAGGCCACCAATCGAGTTGCCGCCTGTGCCAAAGACTGCGCCTGTGGCTATCCCCCTTATGATTGTGCCTCCATTGTTATCACCCAGTAGGCCGCCGACCAAAGCGGTACCCGAGACGTTACCTGTGGCAGTGCCATTTATAATCATTCCTTCGTTGCTATAGCCCACCAACCCACCTACATTTGAGTTGCCAGAAACATTACCAGTGGCATAGCAATCTGTGAGTACTCCTGAGGTGCTACCCACCAAGCCGCCAATATTTTCTGATCCTACAACATGCCCTGTCGCGTAACTTTCATTAACTGAAATACTTCCAGAACCTATTAAACCACCCACGCCATTGCCGCCATAAGCTGAGACATTTCCAGTGGCATAACACTGGTGCACAGCGCCTGAAATATCGTAACCTATCAAGCCACCCACTGTAGTGCAGGAGGTCGAGGATACCGTGCCCATTGCGTAGCTACGTTTAACGGTAGTGTCCTCACTGCGTCCAACTAAACCTCCAACGTAGCAAGAAGTCTCTATTCCTGTCGTGACAACATTGCCTATTGCGAAACTGCCTTCGACGATTGTAGCTTGCACGTTATTGCCCACTAGGCCTCCAATATAACTACCCGGATCTGCCACTGTTACTGTCCCAGTTGCATAACCATTAACAACGCTACCTTCTTTGTTTTCACCTACTAAGCCACCAACAGCGCTGCGGTCACCTGTACCAGTAACGGTGATTGCACCTGTTGCATAACCATTGGCGACAGATTGACCTCTGTTGTTGCCGACTAAGCCGCCGACATTATTGTTTCTGCCTGTGAGCGTCGCGGTGACACTACCCGTGGCATAACCACTGACGGATGCGCCATTTCTGTTATCGCCGACTAGCCCACCAGTAGTTGCATCGCCTTCGCTCAAAACGGCACCTGTGGCTGAGCTGTTTAGGACAGTGCCCCCATTGTTGTCACCCAGTAGGCCGCCGACCAAAGCGGTACCCGAGACGTTACCTGTGGCAGTACTATTTATAATCATTCCTTCGTTGCTATAACCCACCAACCCACCTACATTTGAGTTGCCAGAAACATTACCAGTGGCATAGCAATCTACGACGATAGTCAAACTTGGGTTATTACCGATCAGGCCACCAACATTGTTACCTGAACCAATGGCTTCGCCCGCGGCTGTGCTGTTGATAATTTCTCCTCCGTTATTGTTGCCAATCAAGCCGCCCACCGAGTGTCTGCCTGAGGCAGTGCCTGCAGCGTGGCTGTTGATAATCAGAGCATCAGTGTGTCGGCCTATCAGGCCACCCACATTGTCAAAGGAGGTGGCGAGGGCATCAACGTTTGCGTAGGTATTGATGATGGTGCCTTTGCTATTGTCACCTACCAAGCCGCCAACCTCGCTTGTACCTGATACCGTGCCTGTTGCATGGCAATCGAGAATGTTACCTTCCTGGTTATAGCCTACCAAACCGCCGATGTTGTCGGTGCCCGATACGATACTGACAGCGTAGCTATTGAGGATTTCTCCTTGGCTATTAAAGCCGACTAGCCCGCCGACATTGGCACGTGCGCTTGAAACGGTGCCGATGGCGTAGCTGTTATTGATGAAACCATAGTTAGAGCCGACTAGCCCACCAACATGATCGCCTCTGCACGATATTGTGCCAGTCATGCTGCAGTTTGTGATAACGCCGCCGCCATGAGAGCCCACTAAACCACCGCCCGAGTTAGAACTTCCGTGGTATGTGATCGTGATGGTGCCTGTGGCGTGGCAGTTCGTGATGGTGCTCTGACCGACGTTACGCGCTACCAGGCTACCAGCGTAGTAGTTATATCCTGTCATACTGACCATACTGAGCCGTATATTTTTAATAACAGCCGATTCAATATAGGCAAAAAGTGCTACATTGTTTGAGCTAGGTCTATTAACGGTGAGATTTTTGATTTCGTGGCCATGGCCTTCTAGGCTGCCCCTAAAAGGCTGAGTATTAGGTATGCCCACGGGTTCAAATCCGAGGCCGTCGTTCCAATTTAGGGTATCGGAGCAATCAATGTCGCCACCCAGCGCATAATCGCCCAGTAAATCCCCCTTCATATTTTGCAGATCGTCGCAGCTGAGAATGGTGGTTTGCGCAACAATGCAATTGAATAGCATCAAAAGACTCCAAATGCCTAAGGCCAGCTGATGAGCCATGGTGAAGCTAAAAAATTAAAAACAAGGAAACCTGTGAATAATTATTTACGCAGAAGCAAAGAGAGCTAAATTGTCATTTATAATAGAGTAACATGGAGAGGTAAGTTTTAAGATGGAGCTCAAATAGAGTGCGTATTAGTTTTTTGAAAGTCTAAGGCAGATAGGGGCTAAAGGTTTAATGGCCGTGCATTAACCAGTTTTTAAAGCTTGGGTCGTCAATAAAATGTTCTCTCACATCCGGGAGGCGACCTATGAGCATTTTTCGCTGCAGGGTGCGTAAAGCAGATTGTACTGTCGAAACAGAAACTTCTGGGAGACCTAATTCTTTTGCCAACCTATTTCGTGTGTCTTCACTGAAAAAAGCATTTGAGTTGTGTGCAATGTCATGTAAAAGCAATTTTTCAAGTGCTGAACAGCTTGCCCAGGTTTCAGCAAAAGCGCGATCGTTGAAGACATCTTCCAATAGTTGATTTTTTGCTTTTTGTATATCTAAATTAGGATTGAGTGCTAATCTCTCAACCAAAGAGCGTGCTAATTGAGGTATTTTTTCCATTTCCTGGAAAGCGTCCCATAAGGTAGTCGTATCAAGTGGGCGATTTGTCACTTCTTTGAATGTATTTGCCAAATGATCAGTAAATTCTTTCCCTAATTCTGGAAACGGCAAATTTTGTCCAAAATGGAAAAATGGGGCGCTGGCTTGGGAAAACATATGCCGCAAGCCTTCTCTTGATGAGCCGGTAAAAATAACTTTTACGCTGTCTTTGTGCATATCAAGCGCTGTTCTAAACTCCGCAATGAGTTGGTCGTTTGTTTTATTTTGTGCAAGCACTTGTACTTCGTCCATGAGTAGCAACAGATTACCTGTTTCTGCCTGCTGTGCGATAATATTTTTAATTTTAGGTGATGGGGTTTTAGAAGGTTGTAATGCAACATCAGCTTGCAGCCCAGCTGCTTTCCCACTGACTTTACTTACTTGTTTTAGCATGCCACGTGCTTTAGCGGTAAGGCCTTTTCCCTCTGTAAAATTGTTCAACGCTTGTGCAAAATCATGGTATGCAGTGACTTCTGCATCTAAGAAACTAAAGTAAAAAGTTTTCCAGCCTTGTTTCTCGGCAAGTGGTTGAATATCTTTACGCAAAAATTCCGTTTTCCCCATTCGTCGAGGTGCGAAGAAAACAAGAGCACTTGATAGACCCGTTTCAAACATATTAAAAACCTGTTTAGCAAGTTGCGTGCGTGGATAGTGCCAATTATCTATAGTCATAAGATTGCCTGTGCGAATTAGATACAATTAGACTGCCTTCGTCTAATTGTATTATTATAGTCTAATTAGATATTTAAAGTCTAATTGGATTCTGAATGTCTAATTAGATTTTTCGTGTCTAATCATGACTAATTTAAAATAACTTGCTGTTATTAAAGATATTTATTTTAGTTTGCTGTTGTAGTGCTACCTGCCGCAAGTCAATTGCCGGCAGGTAGCTTCGGAAACAGTAAGCTTTTGTGCTTGATTATCGCTTTGATTGGGCGATGTAGAGGCCCACGAGGCGGGCGACCATGACGGTCAGATAAATTTGTCCGATGATGGCTTCCAGGTATGCCAACGCCCCAGCTTGCAGCGCATTAGGCGTAATGTCGCCGTAACCTAACGTCGTGAGGGTGACGTAACTAAAGTAGGTGAAGTATTCAAATACGCTGCTGGCGCTTTCTTGTAAGTTATATGACGACTCGAATGCATTGGGCACCAGCGTGTAAATTAAAGAATAGATAAAGGCAAATAATAAACCGATCAGTAAATAAATACTGACCGCGCCGTAAATCATTTCTGCGGTGATTTTTGAATGACGGATAAAGACATCGACAACCAACATGATCACCACATAAAGCAGTAATGCACAGCCTGCAATCATCCCCACGACATCCAGCCAATGCGCAGCGCCTTCCGGAATAAACCAGTTGGGGACCACCATTAAAAGCGCCAGTGGGACCATCAGTAAAAGTTTATACCAGCGTGTGGAAACCGCCATGACGCAAGCGATCAACGTGAAAATCACAAACATCCCCATGAGCGCGCGCCAGACAAATACATGACTGATAAGCGGGTAGATCACCAATAATGCAAACAAGGTGATCAATAGATACAAATAAGGGTGTACCAAAGGATGGTGAAAGAGGGTGAGCGGTTTTTCCTTTTTGCTTAGGTGGCCTAGGTTAGCTAATGGCATCGTTAAGCTCCTTTTGTCGAGGATGCTGCTTCTGTTGCTTCTTCATAAACAAAATCTTTAAATTTCACACGGAAAAATAAAGTATAAAGAATAGGCACCACGCCTAAGGTCAACACCGTTGCCACGATAATACCGAAAATAATGGTGATCGCCATGGACTCCCACATCAGGCCCCCGCCTAACCACAGTGGGATCATCCCGCCGACGGTCGTCATGGTCGTGAGCAGAATAGGACGTAAGCGCTGCTGTGCAGACTCAATAACTGCTCGTGCAGGCGTGCGACCTTCTTCTTCAATTTCAATGCGGATCCGGTCAAGCAACACGATTGCGTTATTGATGATAATACCGGCCAGCGAAATCAAACCCAGCATCGACATAAAGTCAAACGGTTTGCCCGTGATGAGCAGCCCAATCACCGCACCAATCAGTGCCAAGGGGATGGTCAACATAATAATGGCAGGCAATTTAAAGGAATTAAACTGCATGATCATCAGCAATAAAATAATGAGTAAAGCAAAAGGCAATTTCACAATAATCGATTTCTGCGCTTCGACGGAGGTTTCTTCTTCACCGCCAAATTCCCAGCTAAACCCAAATGGCCAGGTGGCTGCTTGCTCTTCCATCCAAGGGCGAATATGGGTGACCACCTCTTTAGACGTAAAACCATCTGCCACCATGGCTTCCACGGCCACCGTGCGTTGGCGATTACGGCGTTTAATTTTGCCAGGCTGCCAAGCAAGCTCAAGATTGGCCACTTGGCTAAGGGGGACGGAGCGACCTGTTGCCTGAGAATACACATTCATATTCTGGAAACGTGAATAATCAAGACGTTCTTCTTCAGCAGAACGCAGCATCACCGGAATGAGTTCATCGCCTTCGCGGTATTCGGTAGCTTGCAGGCCGGTTAAATGAGTTTGCATTGAGATTGCAATATCTTCATTGGTGACATTTGCCAGCTGCGCACGCACGTCGTCAATCTGAAGGATAATATTTTTTGAGCGAGGGCCCCAATCATCCGTAATAATACGCGTGCCGGGCACGCTGGTGACAAAGGCTTTTACCTGATCGACAATTTCAAATAATTTATCGGTATCGCTGCCTGACACACGCACGGCAACCGGTGGCCACGCATCGGGCCCAAAGGTCAGTGGCCGCACAGTGGGTTTAGCATCCGGGTAGTGGGCGATGATAAATCTTTCCACGGTAGGAATAAGGTCATTTAAGATAGCATCCAGGCTGGTCGCATTAATAATCATCAACGCATAAGCCAAGTCCGGCGCGCTAGGGTTATACGACAGTGTGAACTTAGGTTCGCCGCCGCCAACATAGGTTGTCCAGTCGGTGACGCCTTCTGTGCGCTCGTCATTCACCAACAGCGTGTCCTGAATAAAGGCATCCACGCCGGCAGTGACCGCCATGGTGCGCTCAATGGGGCTGCCTTCAGGCAATTCAATTTCAACCGTGAACGTAGGGCGATCGTTCGGCGGGAAAAAGATGTTAGGCACCAATTTAAAGGCTTGTAATGCGCCAAAAAAGATAGCAATCACCACAATCACGCTTACCCAAGGGTGACGCAAAGCCGTCAGCAAGCCACCGCGGTACATGCGATACGCGCGTGTGTTAAAAGCTTGTGAGGTTTGCATTTGTTTTTTGACCTTTAAAAACTTAACGCAAAGCAGTGGAATTAAGGTTAAGGCCATTATCCAAGAGGTGAGCAGGGTAATGGTCACGACATAAAATAAGCTGACCACATTTTCACTTGTGGCTGACTCGGCCAGTACAATCGGTAAAAAAGCGGCCGAGGTCGTTAGTGACGACGTCAGCAAGGGAATGCGTAACTCTTTTGCGGCATTAATGGCCGCCTCTTTGACTTTACGCCCGGCTTGCATCTGCACAATCACCGACTCAGACATCACAATCGCATTGTCGACTAAAATGCCTAACGCAATAATCAATGAAGCAAGTGAGACTTGATCTAAACCAATGTCAAAGAAGGTCATGAAAAACATCGTGGTGATCATGGTGGTAGGGATGAGGCTGGCAACAATTAAGCCTGTGCGCACACCTAAAAAGACCAACATCACTAACGCCACAATCGCAACCGCTTGATAGAGGTTGCCCAGGAAGTCTTTGATTTTGTCATCGACAATATCGGCTTGGAACATAAATTGCCCAAACTCAATGCCAATTGGATAGGTGGTTAATGCGTAGTTCATGACCGCATCGACCTGCTCACCCAAGGTTAAAATATTCCCGCCTTCACGCAACGAAATTGCCAGCGCGAGGCTGGGCACGCCATCGGCGCGCATGAGGGATTGCGGTGGGTCAATATACGTGCGCCGGATCTCCACAATATCTTGTAGCCGCACTAATTCATTCGTTTCAGGAATGGTGATAACGGTGTTTTTAATATCTTCGATTGAGTCAAAGTCACCCGTTGGCTCAATCACAATTTTTTCAAATTGGGTGCGAATATCACCGCCCGGTAAAATAATATTACGGTCTTGTAATAAACGGGCGAGTCGTTTAGGCGATAAATTAAACTCTGCTAGACGTGCGTTGCTGTATTGAATTTCAACCCACTCTTCTTGTGCGCCGATGATTTCCACTTTGGCGACTTCATCGGTGAGCAGCAGTTCATTCTGAATGTTTTTTGCAATGTCTTTGAGCTCGCGGTAACTAAAACCATCCCCTGTAATGGTGTAAATGGTACCAAACACATCCCCAAACTCATCGTCCACATAAGGGCCGCGTATGTCGGAGGGTAATTCCGGGATGGTATCTTCCACTTTGCGTCGCAAGTCATCCCAAATGGGCCGCATATTTTTATAGTTTTCTTTGACGTCAACGTACACAACAGACAAGCCCACACGTGAGGTGCTGTAAACGACATCGACTTCAGGCATTTGTTGGATCACGCGCTCGAGTTTATCGGTGATTAATAATTCGACGCGCTCTGGGCTGGCACCGGGGAAAAAAGTCGTGACGACAGCAGTACGTACAATATAACCAGGATCTTCACTGCGGGGCATGGTTTTATAAGCACTGAGGCCCAGTACTAATAAAACGAACAGTACGGCAATAGAAATACGATCTTTTTCAATAGCAAAACGGGTAATGTCCACGGATTATTGCTCCGTTGCAGGCAGTAAGGTGACCAGCATGCCATCTTCTAGGCGCCTCACGCCCGCGGTGGCTACCAATTCGCCTTCTTCCACACCTTCTGAAATAGATAAACCACTGCCGGTGGGGGTGCCTAATGTGATCGCGCGTCGATGCGCTACCCATATGCCTTCTTCCACGGGTTCAAGCACAAAGACGAAATTGCCAGCACGGTCTTCGCCCACTGCCAATACGGGGACGACTAAGTAGCGATAAGCTTCCGCAGTGGCAAAATCAAATAACACATCGGCTGCCATGCCCGAACGAACAGACGGGCAAGGTGCTAATAACATGGCGCGCACAGGAAAGGTGACCCCCGTGGTACTAGAGGCCACGCCGACCTCTGTGACAACCGCGGGGAAGCGTTGGCCAGGAAACGCTTCGGCTTTGACCAAGACTTCACTGCCTCTGCGCACCGCGTTGATCATCGTGCCGGGCACGGACACAACAATTTCAGCACACTCGCCGCAATTCACACGGAGGATAGGGGTGCCGGCATTCACATTTTCATTTTCTTCTGCAAAGGTGGCGGCAATACTGCAGTCGTATGGGGCGGTGAGCCGGGTGTAAGAGAGCCGCAGGTTTTCGGCTTCTAATTGCTCGGTGGCTGCTTGCAATTGTGCTTCGCGTGACTCGGCCGTGGCACGTGCGGCATCCAATTCATTTTTGGAAGCGTTACGGTTTTCATACAAGCTTTTTACGCGATCATAATCGGCTTGGGCATTACGTAGCTGGGCAACCGCAAGCGATAAATCGGCTTTGGCTTTTTGTACGGCGACAATGTAGTCTTGATCTTCAAGCTTTGCTAATAGTTGCCCGCGGGTGACGTCTTCACCCACGTCCACGGGGCGTTCTAGTACGGTGCCGCTGACGCGGAAACTTAAGGTTGCTTCAAAGTCTGCTTCGGCGGTGCCCGAAAAAGTCGCAAGCCGCTCTCCGGTTTCACGCACCACGGGTGCAAATTGTACCGGGCGGATAGTGGCTGTTTCTTCGGCCGCGTCGCGGTCACACGCACTCAGCAGCAGTGCGGCAAGCGCGGTGACGATGAAGCGGGTTATTTTGTTGTTAAGCATCTGCAATTTTACTCATCTATTGCCAAATTTCGTTAAAATCCATTAAGACACATTGCCTTATCCAAGTCTAGTGTAAGAGCTTGATAGCTGCATGTAATATATAATAATTTTCTCGTTGTGCGTTTGTTTTGAAGGCAACTTGTTGCAGCTTGAATCGTGTTTTTTAATTCTTTTAGAAGTGCCTGACCCCAAAGGCGGTTTTCTTTAGGTGCTGTTTTCCAATCTGTGACTGGCTGTTATTGAGTTTTTAAACCCGCCAGCAGCTCCCGCAATACTTGCGGTATGACCGGTCGGCCAGTCTTTCTTGATAGGCAGGCAGCGTTAAAGAAGGCACTGACGGCGATTTTTTGATCGGCCACTCGGATCACCTCTTGCTCAAAGGCCAAGCGGCCTGGTTTAGGTGAGACAATTTTAGAAGTCACAATATAGCGATCGCCTGTGACGAGTGGGCGTGTAAATTTTAATTCAGCTTGTGCCAGCACCAAGTCAAAGCCTTGATTGTGCATGTCCACAAAATCGATGCCCAGCGCTTTAATATGCTTGTGGCGGGCATGCATCATGTACAGCAAGTAGTGCGTGTGATTGACGATACCAAGCAGGTCAAGCTCACTGTCGCGCACCTCATCTTCGTGTTGATAGGTGTCTGTTATTCTCATTTTGAGTAAGCTATTAAGGTGAATGAGGCTCTAATAAAGAGGAAATTTAAGCTAAACTATAACTTATTGTTTGTCATTTAAAAAAAATAACAAGGCTGAGGTCATATTAGCATGTCTCTACTGAGCGAAAAATACCTAAATCTCTTAACAACTGTATTGCAGGTGATGGCGACGTTGTTTATTTTTGTTGTTGGGACGGTCATCCTGTTTGCGATTGTTATCTACTTCATTGATAAATTTCAGAAGCGAGATTCTATTCTCAAAAATCACCCGTTGATGGGAAGATTTCGGGGTATTTTTATTACGTTGGGGCGCTTTTTCCGTCAGTACTTTTTTGCGATGGACCGCGAGGAATTGCCCTTTAACCGCACACATCGTAATTGGGTCGACTACGCCTGTGAAAACAAAGATACCACGATGGCATTTGGGTCGACGAAAGATATTCACCCAACCGGTACCATTTTATTTGCACACAGTGCATTTCCGACGTTAGCCGAAGAGGCAGAAGAAGCTAAACCCATGGTCATTGGGCCAAACAGCCCGCAGCCTTATGAAGCGCAATCGTACTTTAATATTTCAGGCATGAGCTTTGGGGCGCTGTCTGCGCCGTCTGTGAGAGCGCTTTCAAGTGGCGCAAAGAAAGCCGGTTGTTGGATGAACACCGGTGAAGGCGGTCTATCATCTTATCATTTAGAAGGCGGTGCGGATATCGTTTTTCAAATTGGAACGGCGCGTTATGGTGTGCGCGATGAAAAGGGTGCTTTGGTTGATGAAAAATTAGAAAAAGTGGCCGCCCACCCACAAGTCAAAATGATTGAAATTAAATTAAGCCAGGGTGCCAAACCGGGTAAGGGCGGTATCTTGCCTGGCATTAAAGTGACTGCTGAAATTGCCAAAATACGGCATATCCCCGAGGGACAAGATTCCATTAGCCCCAATCGCCACCCTGAGGTAAAAACCGTTCAAGATTTATTAGATTTTATTGCACGTGTGAAAAAGGTCTCTGGTTTACCCGTAGGTTTTAAAACAGCAATTGGTGGGTACGAGTGGCTCAATGAACTCTGCGAAGAAATTAAGCATCGCGGTATTGAAAGCGCACCTGACTTTATCACCATCGACAGCGGAGAAGGGGGATCAGGTGCGGCACCCTTACCACTCATCGATAACGTGGGTTTGTCTTCACGTGAATCATTGCCGGGGGTGATTGATTTATTGCGTGAGCAAGGCTTGCGTGAACATATTCGTATTATTTCATCAGGCAAACTGGTGGTGCCCAGTGAAGTCGCGTGGGCGCTTGCAACCGGCGCCGATTTTTGTATCACCGCGCGTGGCTATATGTTTGCCTTAGGCTGCGTGCAAGCCATGCAATGTAATCGTGACACGTGCCCAGTGGGCGTCACAACGCATAATAAAAAATTACAGCGCGGGCTCGTGGTGCCTGAAAAAGCAGGGCGGGTGGCAAATTACCATGCAGGCATGCTGAAAGAAGTAGGGATTATTGCCCATGCTTGCGGCGTGCGCGAGCCACGCGAGTTGCGCCGCCACCACGCACGTATTGTGATGGAAAGGGGGATGTCTATTCCACTCAATGAATTGTATGGTCGCGATTAATATATATATAAATATCTATTTTAAAATAAAATAAATATTTATGTTATCCTTATTTTTCTTTCTCAAAATATTAAATTGAAGCAGCTCAATATGAAAATCGGTATTTTATCTCGCAATTCTAAGCTTTATTCAACGAGACGCTTGGTTGAAGCAGCAAAGTTGCGTGGCCATGATGTGCAAGTGATTGACATCTTGCGTTGTTATATGAATGTGTCTTCACAGCAGCCTGCTATCTATTATAAAAATAAACCGTTGGGCGATATTGATGCCGTGATCCCGCGTATTGGCGCAAGCCATACTTTTTATGGTACCGCTGTTGTGCGCCAATTTGAAACCATGGGTATTTTTTCAGTCAATCCTTCATTAGGGATCACGCGATCGCGTGATAAATTGCGCTCGTTGCAATTATTGGCGCGGAAAGGTATTGATATGCCGATAACGGGTTTTGCGCATTCGCCTCACGATGTTGGAGGGTTGATTGACATGGTAGATGGGGCGCCACTGATCATTAAACTACTCGAAGGCACACAAGGTGTGGGGGTGGTGCTTGCAGAGACAAAAAAAGCAGCAGACAGTGTTATTCAAGCTTTTTATGGACTAAAAGCAAACATTATTGTACAAGAATACATTAAAGAATCTAAAGGCGCCGATCTGCGTTGTTTGGTCATCGGTGACAAAGTGGTGGCATCCATGAAGCGACAAGCCGAGCCAGGTGAGTTTCGTTCAAATATTCACCGTGGTGGTTCAGCAACAGTGGTTAAAATCACTAAGCAGGAGCGAGAAGTGGCTGTGAAAGCGGCAAAGATCATGAATCTATCGGTAGCGGGTGTGGATGTATTGCGTTCTGACCGTGGGCCACTGATACTAGAAGTCAATTCATCGCCAGGGCTAGAGGGTATTGAAGGGGCGACGGAAAAAGATTTAGCAGGGCTAATAATTGAGCACATTGAAAAAAATGCCAAACCTATCGGTGCAAGAAGTCGTTATCAGGGCTAATGCATGAAAGAAACACTGTCGCTACTTAAGCCCAAATTGTTGGGTGATAAATTGTTATCGGGTTGGCAAGAGTGGTGTATTTTACCAAAATTGGGTTTGCCTTTAATCAAGGCTAAAATTGATACCGGCGCAAAAACTTCTGCGCTGCATGCATTTGATATTGAAGAAGTGCACTATAGAGGCAAACGCTATGTGCATTTCTGGATACATCCACTGCAACGTAATGCGGATATTGCTGTCAGCTGTAAAGCCTTGGTGGTGGAGAAACGTTGGGTCATGAGTTCCAACGGTCATAAAGAAAACCGCTATGTTATCCGCACACCGCTCATGTTAGGGCGGCAAATTTGGAATATTGATATTACGCTGTCTAATCGTGACCCGCTGGCGTTTCGTATGCTGCTGGGCAGAGAAGCGTTAGACCAGCGTGTGATGATTGACCCTTCTCGTGCCTTGTGCCAAGGTAATGTAACACGTAGCTGGCAACGCCGTCTTTATGAACAAAAAGACGCGGCGACAATGTTAAAAGAAGCGATTAAAGAAATAGCTAAGATCAAAGACTAAATTTTGTTAATCCTGAAAAGGATGATCAGGATCGCTATCTTGTAAAAATTCATGCGCAAATTTCTTCGCTTTTTCTTCCACCGTACTGCTTTTTTCAAAGCGGGCGATATGAAAAGCAGCTTCTCCTTCATTAATAAGTGGCTGATGTGTTTTTCCAATCACAATGCCTTTAAACGGTGAAAGTACTGGACTTTCTTTTCCGGTGATAGGATCAACAATTATCCCAAGCCGTTCGTTTTGTAGTACGCGTTTACCTAGTCGGGCAGACGATAACAGCAAGCCGGAGTGATCAGCTCTTGCCCACGTGCTGGAGTGAGCAATGTAAGACTGTTCGCGTTTTTTTGGGGCAGCGATGTTTAACATTTTTAACATGCGCATCACTGATAAAACACCTTTGAGACCCGCGCGGATTGAAAATTCATCTAAACGCAACGCTTCACCTGCTTCATACACCAGAGAAGGGATCTTTTTCTCGGAGGCAGTATGACGCATAGAACCCGGTATTTCGGGGCTGTTGACTAATACCGTTGTACCAAAAGCGCGCGCAAGCTTGAGTACTTCTGGCTTTCCTAAATCTGCACGAATTTGTGGCAAGTTACTGCGGTGAATCGCGGCGGTATGCAAGTCTATCAAATGTGTAGATTTACTGAGAATTTCTTGTGCAATTAAATTGGCCAGTCGTGCCGCGAGCGAGCCGCGTTTTGAACCAGGAAATGAACGGTTAAGATCACGTCGATCAGGTAAGTAACGTGAGTGATAAATAAAGCCAAAGACATTTATGATTGGTACAGCAAGCAAGGTGCCTGAAATATCTTTGATGCCTTTTGTTTTTAATACACGGCGTATGATATCCACGCCATTTAATTCATCGCCATGTATAGCGGCAGTCACCGCCAGTGTTGGTCCAGGCTTGGTACCGTGAATAACATGCACGGGAATATTCATTGGTGTGCGGGAATAAAGCGGTGACAGCGGAATGTCTACGCAAGCTTGCTCACCGGGACTCACACGCGTGCCCGCAATCACAATCGCCTCAACATCCGGCAATTTGGTTTGCCGTTTTTTCTTTGTGGCTGTTTTCTTTGTGCTGGCGGCTTTCTTGGTGACTGTTTTTGTTGGGGCTGTTTTCTTTGTGTTGATGGCCTTCTTCGGCATTGTTATCTCCCTTACTATTAGTTTAGCTATTTTCCATTAGTTTAACTGCTTTAGCTAAGATTTTTTTATTTTTGATGGTGGCTTAACTCTTTTTGAGCGCAGAAACACCCCTCTTCCTGTTACACCTATTAGGTAAGAAGAATAAAAGTCATTAAGCGGAGAGCCTGCTGTTATTACCCGTTTCACTGTTTTGCTACTTCATTTTGATATTTTAATTAGAGGTGTTTCTTTCAAGCTGAACAAGACAAGAAAATGGCAAAGTGCTTACTGGGGGGCGCGCTGTGTTTGCTGTTTCTGGGCGGTCTGCTGCTCTGCACTCGGGTGCTGATGTCTAGCTGTCCCTGCGAAGACCTGCAGGCCATGCAATTCGATTTACAGGGAAGCCATGAACCTCTCGATAACATCGACGGCTCTGAGGCTGCCAATTCGGAGAGTAGGCAAAGATTTAATCTGGCGGAGTACTTTAGCGAGCCTAAGCGTTATCGCGCAGTGGCCCCACTGATAAGTATCATAATATCCGTAATGTTTTGGGTGTATCGTTACCAGTATCTGTTCTGGAATACCGTGTGTAGATGCTGGTATCGAGCGCCTCGACAAATTGTGAAGGTAGGTGAACCTTACCGTTTTGCATTGAGCAGCTTGCCACAGTTACAAGGGAAAGAAGATCAGATGACTTATACAGGGGTATTCATTATGGATGAAGGCGTGCCAGGGGGAGGGCGGCGGCGCCCGTTTTGGATAGAGGCGGCAGGTCAGGCAAAGACGATCTCTGGTACACCCTGCGCGACGGACGTTGGCATTAGCACCGTGCGTGTTTCTGCGAGCAGTGGCTGCATTTTGGCGGAGTTTGAATTGCGTGTTTATTGCGATGACGATGCAGGTTTTGCAGAATCATGGCGAGCGTTGGGCCCGTAAGCCGTTCGGCGTAGTAAGCCTCTTTTATGCTGCCAGGCTTGAGAAAGATCAAAAGCAGGCGGAGGAGGAAATGATGCAGATGAAGGTTTACTGATTGCGTTTGTATGAGAGCTGCTCAAGTTTAGCAAGCTTTTGGGCGCCCAGCACTTGGTGCGAGCATCATTTTCCCTTGCATCACAAGCGGTAGCATTGTGCTGCTTTAAGTCTTTTTAAAAACCTTCCCCAAAAGGGTCAGGCATTTCTTATATAAATATATTTTGTTCTAAACGTTGAGATGAAAACGCTTTACCTGGTGAAGAAAATGTTTTGCACGTCGCACCTCTTAGACCCTGCGGCTGGGTACTTCATGTTACGGGGATCAAAAAGCAGCTGATGGTTGCTATTTGCTATTCGCACTTTCGAGCAACCAAAGTTAACTGACTTCCCGATAAAACTTACCTCTCCCTGTTACTCTATTATCAGAGAAGAGTAAAACGCGTTGAGTTGAGGCACGTCATCATCCATACGTGTCTGACTGTTTTTTGATTTTGTCTTCAGGCTTCACAGGCTTTCTTTCAAAAGCAATACCGCATTTCAATAAGATTAGGAAATGGCACGGTGCATGCGTGGGCAGGCACTGCGTTTGTTGTTTATGTGCCTGTGGATAGCGGAGATTCAAGCACAGGCTTTCATTCCCATCCGTACCTGCCTCGAGTTGCAGGCGATGGAAGATGATTTGGGCGGGGATTATGAGCTAATGAATGACATTGATTGTGCTGAGACTGCTGCTTGGAACGGTGGACAGGGGTTTAACCCAGTGGGTTACTACATAGATAACGACAGCTACAGGAGGTTTACCGGCACATTTCAGGGCAATCATCACATCATCTTTAACCTCACCATCAACCGTCCCACAACCAGCCGCAGCGTTGGCTTGTTTGGATATACTTATAGCTTATCGCGCATCCATAACGTTGGCTTAAAGAATGCTCAGATAGCAGGGAATGATTTCGTTGGTGCACTAGCGGGGTGGAGCTGGGGTATGGTAAGCAGCTGCTTTGTTGAAGAAGGTAACATTCAGGGTTCAGATAGTGTGGGCGGACTTGCTGGTGGACAGTATGGCTTAACAGTGGAGAGCTATGCTGAGAATATCTATGTGACTGGTTCATCGTATGTAGGTGGACTCGTAGGTTATAGTGGTGATGACATACTAAGTTGCCATAGTACAGGTAGAGTATCAGGTGCGACTGCAGTGGGTGGGTTAGTAGGTATTCTTTCAACAGAGAGATTTATAGTCTCTGCCTATTCTAACTGCGAGGTTATGGGTTCTGGTGATAAGGTTGGTGGTCTGGTTGGAAACAGTGAAAGAATGATCATTGAGCTTTCTTATGCGTTAGGTGACGTGAGAGGGGCTAGTGGTGTTGGGGGCTTAGTTGGTAGTGGATACGGCATCACTATTGAAAATAGCTATGCTGGAGGAGATGTGGTTGGCACAAGTAATGTAGGTGGTTTGTTAGGAGAAGATTGGAGGCAGAATCTTGGTTCTCGCGAAACAATTATCGAAAATAGTTATGCAAAAGCTCAAGTCGTTGGCTCCAGTACGACAGGAGGGTTAATAGGCAAGGAAGCTTGGAGTATTAGCGTGCAAAAAAGTTATTGGGATGTTGAAATCTCTGGGCAATCGACTAGTGATGGTGGCGAGGGTAGAATAACAGCAGATATGCAACAACATTCTACCTTTACAGGGTGGGATTTTACCTCAATTTGGTTTCTGAGATCAGGGTATACCTACCCGTTATTGCGTGCCCATATTGCGCTTCCTTTGCTTGAGAATGCTATTGTTCCCCAGAGACATTTCATTGGCCAATTCCTTTCTTTTACATTGCCAGCGGATATTTTTATTGACCCAAATGGTTTGTTGCTTATCTACGAAGCCTCCTTGGTGAGTGGGTTCCCATTGCCGCCTTGGTTAGCTTTTCTCAAAGACACACAGACGTTTGTGGGCACGCCGCTCTCGGGTGCACAAGGGAGCCTAGAAATCAGCGTGAAAGCCTGCAACGTGCCAGATAAGTGTACAAGCACGACTTTCACACTCACGCTACCAAATCGTGCGCCCACAGTGCAGTCTGCTATCCCAGCACAAACCGCGCGCAACGGCGTGGCGTTCCAGTTTATTGTGCCAGAGGCGGCTTTTTTTGATGATGATGGTGACAAACTGGATTTTTCTGCCAAGGCGCTTGACGGTGGGCCGCTCCCTGCCTGGCTGCAATTTAATTCGGTACTCGGGATTTTTTCAGGCACTGCCACCACTCGCGGCACGTTCTGGGTGAACCTCACTGTCAGCGATGGCTTTGGTGGTGCCGTGAGCACGGTGTTTGAAATCGTCACGCCCAATAGCGCGCCGATCGTCACGACGCCGTACCCCAATCAAGTCGCGACCTTGCGTCAGCCATTTGCCTTTAGTGTACCGTCCGGATCTTTTTACGATTTGGATGATGACATATTAGTTTTTGGTGCGAGCCTGTTTGGGGGCGGGGAGCTGCTACCGTGGATAGTGTTTGACCCAGAAGCGATCACTTTTTCAGGGGTGTCTGAAAACGTCGGCTTTTTGATGCTGGCAGTGATCGCAACGGATCCGTTCAATGCCACAGCGTCGCTGAGTTTTGGGCTGACGATTTCTGAAATTGCAGGTAACCACCCACCGATTTTAGCAATCAAAATCCCGGCACAAACGGGCTACACAAAGCGTGAGTTTACTTTTATATTTGCTGAAGGCACGTTTGAAGACCCCGATGGCGGCGTGTTGAGCTACAGTGCCACGTTAGAAGGTGGCGGCGCGTTGCCTGACTGGCTCACTTTTGCAAATGCCACACGTACTTTTTCGGGTTTGCCCGTCTCACCCGAGATACTGCGTGTTACGGTGCGTGCAACGGATGTAGAGGGGGCGTATGCGCTTGATACCTTTACTTTGACGATTGAAGATACAACAAACCAGCCACCCGTCGTGAAAAATTCCATCGGCAGTCAGGTTGCGCAAGTGGGGCAGCTTTTTTCGCTGTTGCTCAAAGATACTTTTATAGACGTCAACTATGACGACTTGAATGTCACTGTTTCACAAGCAGGTGGTCGGTCGCTACCGGAATGGTTAGGGTTTGATCCTATTTTACAAGCCCTCTCAGGTAAACCAGGCATGTGGCATACTGATTTCTATGCTGACAGGCAGCACACGATTGAAGTCAGAGCCAGCGATGGGCAAGCAAGTGTGGTGGAAACATTTTATCTGTTTGTAGAAGGCGAATCGTTTTGGGAGCTTTTTATCAAGGCCGCCGCGCCAATTGGTACGATATTGTCTGTGCTGTTTGCAGGGTATCGTTATTATTACCTACTGTGGAATTGGTTTGCTGGGCGTAAGTACCGCGCACCGCGGCAAATTACAAAGGTGGGTGAAGAATATAACTTTACATTGACTAGTTTGCCGCAGTTGAAAAACAAAGCCAATGAAATTGAATACGTGCAGGTATTTATTGCAGGAAAAAGACTGACCAAAAAACAACTTCTGCCAAACTGGCTACAGGGTTCAACGTTAGACACACTCTCTGGCACGCCCCAAGAAAATGACGTCGGCATCATTACCGTCCGTGTTTATGGTTATGACGGCCGGATTTTGGCGGAGTTTGAATTGCACGTTTATCAGGCAGCAGAAGAAAGTGGCGCAAAAAGTTGGCAGCAGGTTGGCTCGCAAACGGTTCGGCCTAAGCGTCGTCATCATGTTGCGATGATGACACTTGGAAACAGATCAGAAGCAGACGGAGGAGAAGCTGGCATGACACAAGACTTGCTTGGTGGGGACACATAAGCCATAGTCAAATTCAGCGTAATCTTGGCATGCTTGTATTTATTACTAGCATCACGCATATGTTTTGCAACATGCACGACAAGACACAGCACTACGCCTCTTTAAGTGGCTTTTTAAAAAAACCACAAAAGGGGTCGGGCATATCTAATAGTTTCAAAAGAATATTGATTATTTTCATACTGCCATCAGTGGCTTACCAGGTTTGAGCGTCTTTAAAAATTCCTCAACGGGTAAACATAAAATACCGTGTATCTTAAGTCGCTCTGTACCACGATAAAGCATCAGAGGCGTGGCTTCTGGGTAATCTTCGCAAAAGCTTCGTAGGCCTCGTAAATCCCTATTATAAATTTTGTTTGCATGCTTCACTTCAATTGCCCAAAAACCAGCCTCGCCATACACAATGAAATCGACTTCAACGCCAGCGCGTGTTCGCCAAAAGTAAAGTGAGAAGGATTCAGCTTGGTAAGCATTCCATGCTTTCAGATGTTGTACGACTAAGCCTTCTAGTGCCGCACCGGCTATTTCTTGTGGTTTATCCAGTGGTCCTTTAGGGCGTATGTGGGTAAAGACACCTGCATCGAAGTAATAAAACTTGGGGTGTGCAACGGTCGCGCGTTTGGCGCGCCGGGTAAAAACAGGTAGCCGGTAGCCGAGCAATAAATCTTCTAATACGTTAAGGTAGCCCTCAACAATCTTTCTCCCCACTTCACACTCGCGTGCCACTTGGCTAACGTTCAGTAAGCTTGCGTGAGAAAAGCTAATGGCTTCTAAAAAGCGTGAGAAGTGGCCAATATTTCGCACCATCCCTTCTGCTTGTACTTCCTCACGCAAATATAAACCGATGTAAGCACGCAATACCTCTTCAGGGACAGGTGCTGCGAGTACCAATGGCAGTAGTCCTAGAGAGAGGCTTTCGTTTTTAGCATATATCTTGGGCGCCATTCTAATTTTTGCGCGAAAATGGAAGTGAAATCTCCATTTTGTGCCGCAATTTGGAGTTTAGAGGAGCATTTTTACATGAGTTGAGAGTGAATATCCTATTTTTATGACTCATAAGATGATGAGTTATATTTATATGAATTAAAGGGTCGGGCATATCTATTGGGCTTAAAAGACATGCCAAGCTCAGAAGCCGTCGCAAAAAATGCTAAACTCTCAATAGGGATAATTTTTTTAGGGAAGCGCCTCTATGCCAGCGAAAAAATCAAAAGCCTCAGATCTCTTTGTACGTGCCTTGGAAAACGAAGGCGTGAAATACATCTTCGGTGTGCCGGGGGAAGAAAATCTTGATTTGCTGGAATCCATCCGCACTTCTAGCATTCAATTTATTTTAACCCGCCATGAACAGGCCGCGGGCTTTATGGCCGCGACATACGGCCGCTTAACCGGTGAGCCGGGAGTATGCCTGTCAACGTTGGGGCCAGGGGCGACTAATCTAGTCACCGCGGCGGCTTATGCCAAACTCGGCGGCATGCCGATGGTGATGCTCACCGGGCAAAAGCCCATCAAAAGCAGTAAACAAGGGCGCTTTCAGATTGTCGATGTGGTGCGCATGCTGGAGCCGCTCACCAAAATGACACGCCAAGTCGTCGGCAGTGCGTCTATTCCTTCTTTAGTGCGAGAATCGTTTCGCTTGGCGGCCGAAGAGTGCCCCGGCCCCGTGCATCTTGAATTGCCCGAAGATATTGCAGAAGAAAAAACAGATGAACCCGTGCTCTTTACGGTGACGCATGCGCGGCGCCCCGATGCCGATCAAAAAGCAATCGCGCGCGCCATTCAAATGCTGCAGGCGGCCAAAAAACCGTTGCTCTTAATTGGTGCCGGTGCCAACCGAAAATGGGCGCACGAGTCGCTATCAGAATTCGTTGAGAAAACACAGATCCCATTTTTTAATACGCAGATGGGTAAAGGCGTAATTGATGAGCGCCATCCGTGCTTTTTGGGCACGGCGGCTTTGTCTTCGGGTGATTATTTGCATTGTGCGATTGAGCAGGCCGATCTCATTATTAATGTCGGTCACGATATTGTTGAGAAACCGCCGTTTCTTATGGAGCAAGGTGATAAACATCATGTGATCCATATCAACTTTTTGCCTGCGCATGTAGATCCCGTGTATTTCCCACAACTTGAAGTCGTGGGTGATATCGGTACAACCATACGGCGCTTAACAGAAGGGTTGACGGATATACCAGAGTACGATTTTGATTATTTTAAACGCGTCAAAAACGGTATTGATACGCATATTGTTGAGCGCAGCGACGACCCTGCCTTTCCCCTTATTCCGCAGCGTGTCGTCGCCGATGTGCGTACGGCGATGCCGTGTAATGGTGTGATTGCGCTGGATAACGGCATTTATAAAATTTGGTTTGCACGCAATTATCTTGCACATGAACCCAACACGGTGTTGCTCGACAATGCGTTGGCGAGTATGGGCGCGGGTTTGCCCAGTGCGATGATGGCGGCGATGTTGTATCCTGAGCGCCAAGTGATGGCTATCTGCGGTGACGGCGGTTTTATGATGAACTCACAAGAAATGGAGACAGCCGTGCGCTTGAAATTAAATTTAGTCGTGTTGATATTGCGTGATGATGCCTACGGGATGATCCGCTGGAAACAAGAAGACTATGGCTTTCCGGACTACAGTTTAGATTTTGGTAACCCCGATTTTGTCGCGTACGCGAAAAGTTACGGCGCCAAAGGCCACCGCATTGAAAAAACCGAAGACTTTGTGCCGACGTTGCAGCATTGTTTCAAGGCAGGCGGTGTGCATTTAATTGATACGCCAGTGGATTACTCTGAAAACCAACGCGTGCTCATCGATGAATTAAAACATAAGGTGTGTTTAATATGAAAAAACTAGCGGTGTATTGTCCTTTTGATCAATCACACATTGCTGATGTGGAGATGCAAACGGCAGACGATGTCGAACGTATGCTATCAACAGCAAAAGCCTTATTTAATGACAGGGATGCGTGGTTGCCACCGCATCAGCGCATTGCCATTTTAAATAAATTGATCCCCTTGATGGAGGCGCAAAAAGAAGAGCTGGCTTATCTCATTGCCAGTGAGGGCGGCAAGCCCTTGATCGATGCACGTGTGGAAGTGGCACGTGCCATTGATGGTGTGGGTGTAGCGATCCATGAGCTCAGTCATTTAAAAGGCACTGAAATTCCAATGGGCTTAACGCCAGCAGCAGAAGGTAAAGTGGCGTTTACCACGCGCGAGCCCATCGGTGTGGTGCTGGCCATTAGCGCTTTTAATCACCCTTTAAATTTAATTATTCACCAAGCTATTGCGGCGGTGGCGGCAGGTTGCCCCGTGATTGTAAAGCCCGCGTCAAGCACGCCGCTTAATTGTTTAAAAGTGGTAGCGTTGTTGCAAAAAGCAGGCTTGCCGGAAGGTTGGTGCCAATCTTGCGTGTGCGATAATGAAACGGTTGGGCTGCTGGTCAAAGATCCGCGCATCGCTTTTTTAAGCTTTATTGGCTCAGGTAAAGTGGGTTGGATGTTACGGCAACAAGTCGCACCGGGTGTGCGTTGTGCGTTGGAGCATGGCGGTGTGGCGCCGGTGATTATTGATGAAAGTGCTGATATTGATGCACTGCTCCCTAAATTAGTCAAAGGCGGCTTTTATCATGCCGGGCAAGTGTGTGTGTCGGTGCAGCGTGTGTTTGCGCCTGAAGCAATGGCTGAATCATTGGCAAAAAAATTAGCGCAGGCCGCTGAAAAATTAATTGTGGGCGATGCACGCGATGAAAAGACAGAAGTGGGCCCGCTGATCGTGCCAGCGGAAGTCGATCGCGTACATAAATGGGTGACAGAGGCCATTGAACAAGGCGCGCAATGTTTTTGCGGCGGTAAAAAATTATCCGAGACCACGTACGCACCGACGGTGCTGCTCAACCCACCCGATGATGCCACTATTTCAACATTAGAAGTGTTTGGGCCGGTGGTGTGTGTTTATAGTTATACCGATCGTTTGGCAGCCATCGCGCAGGCCAATAGCTTGCCGTATGCTTTCCAAGCAGCCGTTTTCAGCCAGCATATTGATAGTGCCATGGATACCGTCAAGCGCCTGGATGCCACGGCCGTGATGGTCAACGATCACACGGCGTTTCGCGTAGACTGGATGCCTTTTGGCGGCCGTCGTCAGTCGGGCTTAAGCCTCGGCGGTATTGGCTATACGATGCACGATATGACACAAGAGAAAATGATTGTCTTGCAGATCTAACTCATCCTTTGCCAATTTACGCATAACGCGATATGCTGGCTGTTGGAGTTGGCCAGGCAATCGCTGCGCTATTAGTAGCGGAGAGGAAAGTCCGGGCTCCATAGGGAAGGGTGCCAGGTAATCCCTGGGGGGCGCAAGCCTACGGAAAGTGCCACAGAAAATATACCGCCTGCGCAAGCGGGTAAGGGTGAAATGGTGCGGTAAGAGCGCACCGCGCTGCGGGTAACCGGAGCGGCAGGGCAAACCCCACTCGGAGCAAGGCCAAATAGGGGTTCTACAGGCGTGTCCCGCGCTGAACCCGGGTAGGCTGCTTGAGCGCGATGGCGACGTCGCGCCTAGATGAATGATTGCCCACGACAGAACCCGGCTTATCGGCTGACTCCTTTTTCTTTATCTTCTCAAAGTAGCATCTTTATTTTTTCTCATATCGAGTATTCTTTGTTCGCAATCCGCCTCGTAAGTTATTGTTTTACCGTTATACCCAGCGAAAGCATCAAAAAAATTGAGGAAACCGCGAGATAAAGGTTTTATTCCGCGATTTTTAATTGTTCTGGGCCAGTGAGAGCTCACTAAAAGCGCTTTTATTTCCTTAGGAAGATAGGGACGCGATCTGCTTTGTGCTAATATTCGCATTCTGAGAAATAGCTTGTTAGATAACTATTATTGTGTGATTCAATTTGAGTTAATAAGATGATTTGAGTGCAGTTTGTGCACTAAGAGGGATAGCAGAGCCTTGTCAAATACGATATAGTGGCAGAATGTGGGAGAAAGTGGATTTTTTTGGTGAATAAAGATCCCTAAGTGCCAATAACTATAGAGGTTTCGTGTCGTGTTTCGTGGTGTCAGCTCAATTAATTTAGACAGCAAAGGACGTATGGCCATGCCAGTACGTTACCGCGAGCGCCTGCACGAACGATGCGAAGGAAAACTCGTTTTGACTATCGATACGGATGAGCGCTGCTTGCTGCTGTATCCCCTGCCTGAATGGGAGGCGATAGAAGCGCGTCTGGAGGCGTTACCCAGTTTTGATGCGACATCACGCCGCATTCAACGCTTGTTAATTGGCCATGCCACCGAAGCAGAGCTCGATGGCACGGGGCGCATCATGGTGCCGCCGCTTTTACGTGATTATGCCAGCCTGCAAAAAGCACTGATTTTAGTAGGGCAAGGTAAGAAATTTGAACTCTGGAGTGAAACAGACTGGCAACAGCGCCGCGACGTGTGGTTGGAGGCAGCCAGTGCACCGCAAGATAGCGCTTCATTGCCAGAAGCATTGCAGGTGCTCTCCATATAATGGCAATAATGAAGTGCGATGCAAGTGACTCATGAGACAAACAGCCATGTGCCCGTGATGTTGGGTGAGGCGCTTGCGGGTTTAGCCATAAAACCAGCAGGCTATTACATCGACGCGACATTTGGTCGCGGCGGGCATAGCCAAGCGATTTTGAAGCAGCTGGGGCCGAAAGGGCGTTTGTTGGTGATTGATAAAGATAGCGAAGCGATCGCCTTGGCGAAACAAGTGGCCGCAACAGATGAACGATTAGAAATCGCGCAAGGTTCTTTTGCGAATGTGGCTTCGATCGTTGAAGGCTTGGGTTGGACAGGGAAAGTGGCAGGATTGCTGTTAGATTTAGGCGTGTCATCGCCACAACTTGATACGCCTGAGCGAGGTTTTAGTTTTATGCAAGCAGGGCCATTGGATATGCGAATGGACCAGACAGCAGGCATGAGTGCAGCGGACTGGATAGCGCAAGCGCCAGAAGAAGAGATGGCAGCCGTATTAAAAGAATATGGTGAAGAACGCTATGCTCGCCGGATTGCCGCTGCCATTGTGGCGGCACGCGAAACAGAGGCGATAACGGACACCAAACAGTTAGCGGAGATTGTGAAAGCAGCCAACCCAGCATGGGAAAAACATAAGCACCCGGCAACGCGCAGTTTTTTAGCGATACGTTTGTTTATTAATCGCGAGTTAGAGGATTTAAAAGCATGCTTGGCAGCAAGTTATAACGTATTGGCAGCCGGCGGGCGTTTAGTGGTGGTGACGTTTCACTCTTTAGAAGATCGCATCACAAAACAATTTATGCGGGGTGATGCGAGTGCAGAACCGCTACCCGCGCATTTCCCTTTCGGTCACGATGCCGTGCCGCACTGGCGGTTAATAGGAAAGGCAGAAGCAGCAAGCACAGTAGAAGTGGAAGATAACCCTCGCGCGCGCAGTGCACGCTTAAGGGTTGCCGAAAAAATTTAACAGCGAGCAAGGAAAGCAATATGACAACACGAGCTATTAATTGGTTATCCCTTAAAACGGTGAGCGTGACAGTATTATGCTTATCCGTTTTTTTGTCTGCTTTAGGTGTGGTCTACACAAAACATGTCAGTCGGCAGTTGTTTATTACGCTGCAAGACTTACAAAAAGAAGGGGATAATTTAACCACGGAATGGGGGCAGTTATCGTTGGAGCAAAGCACGTGGGCGTCGCATGGTCGTGTGGAGCGTATTGCCCGTGAAGAATTAAAAATGGTGCGTCCAGAAATGAGTGAAGTAGTCTTCTTGCATGAAAAGCAGTAAAAAAACAAAATCGCTTTCCGTCATGCGTTATCGCTTTATATTAGGCGTGATGCTGCTTGCGGCTGTTGCGTTAAGTGGGCGCATGGTCAGTTTGCAGGTGCTCGACCGCGATTTTTTAAAGCAGCAAGGTGACGCACGCACGGTGCGCGTTGAAAGTGTGCCTGCACACCGTGGGATGATCCTGGACCGCTACGGTGAACCCCTTGCGCTCAGTACACCGGTGCAAACCGTGTGGGCCGATCCACAAACGCTTTCTTCAGAGACTTCAAATTTGCCCGCATTGGCCGCATTGCTTGAATTACCCACAGAAGAACTACAAGCACGACTAGCACGTCATGCCACACGTGAATTTATGTATTTAAAACGTCGCTTGGATCCGGACGTGGCAGAGCAAGTGCAAGGTTTGGGGATCCCCGGCGTGCATTTGATGCGCGAATACCGCCGCTATTACCCTGCCGGTGAAGTCAGTGCACATGTGCTTGGCCTCACCAATATTGATGATCATGGTCAGGAAGGCGTTGAGTTAGCGTATAACGAGTGGTTGCAAGGCTTGCCCGGGAAAAAGCGTGTGATGCGTGATCGCTTAGGGCGCACCATTAAAGATTTAGAAAGCATTAAAGAGCCGCGCGCAGGGAATCATCTTCATTTAAGTTTGGATTACGCTATTCAGTATTTGGCGTATCGCGAGCTTAAAGTGGCCGTGCAGCGCAATCAAGCCGAGTCAGGTTCAGTGGTTGTGTTAGATGTGCACACGGGTGAAGTGTTGGCGATGGCCAATCAACCTTCGTTTAATCCAAACAGTACGATTGGCGGTTTTCAAGGTAATTTACGTAACCGTGCCGTCACAGACTTATTTGAGCCAGGTTCCACTATCAAACCGTTCTCGATTGCCGCCGCGCTTGAAAGTGGTGTGTTTACGCCCGACGCGGTGATTGACACGTCACCGGGCCGGATCACGTTAGCAAATTATACGATCCGTGATGCACGCGATTACGGCAAGCTGGACATGGCCAACTTGATTGAAAAATCCAGTAATGTGGGCATGATTAAATTGGCGCAAGCTTTACCGCCCGAAAAAATATTAACGACCTACCAGCGCTTAGGCTTGGGGATGAATACGGGCAGTGGCTTTCCCGGTGAACGCATTGGCAACTTACCCAGTCGCCTACCCAATCACCCGGTTGAACAAGCCGCGCTGTCTTATGGCTATGGTTTGTCGGTGACCGCCTTGCAGCTGGCACAAGCGTATACCGCGATTGCAGCAGAAGGCATCATGCCCTCTATTTCTTTATTGCGTGTAGATAAACCGGCCACACGCACACAAGCGCTTGATCCGGGTGTGGCACGACAAGTGCTGATGATGATGGAGGCCGCGGTGGCAGAAGGCACAGGCACACGTGCACAAGTGCCCGGCTATCGTGTTGCGGGTAAAACAGGCACGGCACGTAAAGCCAGCGGTGGCGGGTATGCCGAAGATAAATACATTGCTTCTTTTGTGGGCATTGCACCGGCCAGTGCACCACGGTTTGTCGTCATTGTGGTGATCAATGATCCACAAGCTGATCACTATTCGGGTAGCCGTGTGGCGGCACCCGTAGCAGGTCAAGTGATGGGTGGCGTGTTGCGATTACTCAATATTATGCCAGATGCTATCTCACCAAAAGAGAAAGAGGCCGCACCCGGTGTGCCACCTGCCATGCCGTCTCAGCCATCCCCGCCAGTGCAATGGGTGAAAAACAACGTGCGTACCGTGTCGTTAGAGGTATCGCAATGAAATTATCTGCGCTAATGCATGCCGCTATCCCAACCATAACAGTAGAAGTAGATGGTAATATTGAAGGTATTACTGTTGATAGTCGAGCAGTAGCGTCAGGTGATTTGTTTATGGCTTGTCAGGGAATAAGCAGCGATGCCCGCCAGTTTATTCCTGAGGCCATTGCACGTGGTGCGGCGGCGGTGTTATATGAAGCCGATAATTTGCCAGCAGGATTTGTTTCACCTACCCACGTGCCGGCATTCGCCGTGAGCAATCTATCAAAACAAGTCGGGCATGTGGCGTCTGCTTTTTATCAACACCCTTCAAAAGATTTACAGGTGGTGGGTGTCACAGGCACCAACGGTAAGACTTCTTGCTCACATTTTATTGCACATGCTTTGCATGACGCACACGCGCCAAGTGCCGTGATTGGCACGGTAGGCCAAGGGCAATTGGGTAGGATGGCAGACACACAAGCCACCACGCCGCCGCCTATTAGATTGCATCGCCAATTGGCTGCTTTTAAGCAGGAAGGCGTGCGCACGGTCTCAATGGAAGTGTCGTCTCACGCGCTCGCACAAGGCAGAACCGCGGGGGTGGCATTTGATGTCGCTTTATTCACCAATTTAACGCAAGACCATCTAGATTATCATAAAGACATGGATGACTATGCTTCGGTGAAAGCAAGCTTGTTTTCTGCACCGGGGCTAAGCAAAGCCGTCTTCAATGCAGACGATACTTTTGGTCGTCAATTAATCGCTCATTATTGCGATAAATTAACCGTGTGGGCGTATGGGATCAATAGCAAACCAATCAAGGGCGTGCCCATGGTGACGGCGCATGATATTCAACAAGATACGCATGGCTTGACCGCAACCATTTCATCACCTGACGGGCAGGGTGTGCTTACCTCACCACAGTGGGGGCAATTTAATTTAAGTAATATTCTTGCGATGATCAGTGTGCTGGGCGTCATGGGGGTGCCTTTAGCACAAGCATTAGCGCGTGCGCAAACGTTGCCGACAGTGAAAGGTCGCATGCAGCGCTTTGGCGGAAAACAAGGGCAACCTTTAGTCGTCGTTGATTATGCACATACACCCGATGCATTGGATCAGGTATGCCAGGCATTACGTGCCCATCACCCCGGAAAGCTGTGGTGCGTGTTTGGGTGTGGTGGTAATCGCGATCAAGGTAAGCGTGCGATCATGGGGCGTATCGCTGATCGCTATGCCGATCACATTATTCTCACCAATGACAACCCGCGGTTCGAAGAGCCAGAAGCAATTGTGGCGGATATCAAATCAGGGATCACGACTTCAGAGAGTCTCGATGTGATTTTAGATCGTGCTAGCGCAATTGACACGGCCATTAAGCGTGCAGGCGCGCAGGATATTATTTTGATTGCAGGTAAAGGCCATGAAGCTTACCAAGAAGTGAAAAGAGATAAGCTGATATTCAGTGATATTGATCAAATACAAATAGCATTACAGGAGCAAGCCAATGATTAAGGCAAGCTTATCAAGCTGTGTTGAGTGTTTACAAGGCACATTGTTGGGTGAAGATGTCTCTTTTGAAGGGATCAGCACAGATACACGCACGCTACAGCCGGGCAATTTATTTATTGCGCTAACAGGGCCTCAATTTGACGGGCATGATTTTATTGAGCAAGCACAAGCCAAAGGCGCGGCGGCTGTCATGGTGAGCCGTCAACTTGAAACAACCTTACCTTGCCTACAAGTCAATGATACGCGTGTGGCTTATGGCCGTTTAGCAAGATGGCACCGCCAGCAACATAATATTCCCGTCATTGCCATTACTGGCAGCATGGGGAAAACAACCACAAAAGAAATGCTCGCCACTATTTTGCAACAAGCAGGCCCTGTGCTCGCCACACAAGCGAATGAAAATAATGATGTGGGCGTGCCACTGACACTCTTGCGGCTCGAGCCCTCACATCGTTTTGCAGTGATTGAAATGGGCGCCGATAAGTTTGGTGAGATTGATTACGTTACACGCATTACACAACCTAATATTGCTGTGTTGACTTGTGCTGCACCAATCCATATTGAAGGTTTTGGTGATCTTGCGGGTGTGGCGCATGGGAAAGGTGAAATTTTTAATGGTTTATCCGAAGACGGTGTTGCTATTATTAATCGTGATGATGATTATGCTGAGTATTGGCAAGAAACGGTGGGTGAGCGAAAAACCCTTTGTTTTGGTTTACATCAATACGGCAGAGACTTACCCGAAGTGACGGCGCGTCACATCACACTCAACGATAGCATGCCGCAGTTTTTACTGATCACCCCACAAGGTGAAATAAACATACAGCTGCAATTAATGGGCCGTCATAACGTGTACAACGCGATTGCAGCAACAGCAGCGGCAATCGCGGCGGGTGCCTCGCTCGAGCACATTAAAACAGGTTTAGAAGCCACGCAGCCTTATAAGCGACGTTTAGTTAAACATCGAGGTAAAAATGACTCGGTGATTATTGATGATACTTATAATGCTGGCCCGCACGCCGTAGCAGCGGCTTTAGGTGTATTAGCAAGTCATGAAGGTGAGAAAATGGTTATCTTCGGTGATATGCGTGAACTGGCAGGTCAAAGTGAAGCGTATCACAGGCAAGTGGGCGAACAGGCCAGACAGCTTGGTATCGAACATTTATTGGCAGTAGGTGAGTGGAGTCGTTTCACCGTAGAGGCCTTTGGTGAAACAGGCAAACATTTTGCTTCGCATGATGAACTGATTGCAGCGGCGGAAGCAATACTGCATGACGATATGGTGGTATTAGTGAAAGGATCACACGGCAGTAATATGGGCACAATCGCTGAAGCATTGGTGCAAGCATAATTCTATTCGACAGATAAACAGGTAACGCAATTATGTTGTTATGGTTAACACAACAATTATCAGAATTTTATAGTGGTTTTCAGGTCTTTCACTATTTAACACTGCGCGCAGTGTTAAGTGTGCTGACGGCCTTGTGTATTGCTTTTCTCACAGGCCCGATGATTATTCGTTATTTAAAAGATTATCAGATCGGGCAGGTCATTCGTGAAGTGGGGCCAGAAAGTCATTTAAATAAAGCCGGTACGCCGACCATGGGGGGTGCCTTTATTTTATTTGTGGTCACCTTGACGATTTTGCTATGGGCTGATTTGGCAAATCGCTATGTCTGGGTGGTGTTATTCGTCACACTCGCGTTTGGTGCAATAGGTTGGATGGATGATTACCGTAAGCTGGTGCGCAAAGACACACGTGGCTTACCGGCGCGTTGGAAATATTTTTGGCAATCGATCATTGCTTTGTCGGCGGCCTTATTTTTATATCTCACCGTACAGTCACCTGCAGAAATCGAATTAATCGTACCGTTTTTTAAACAGATCGTCATCAATCTGGGTATTTTCTATATCGTCTTAACCTATTTTGTCATTGTCGGTACCAGTAATGCCGTTAATTTAACCGATGGTTTGGATGGCTTGGCTATTTTGCCAACGGTGCTCATTGCCGCTGCACTGGCGGTGTTTGCGTATGTGTCAGGGCATGTTGATTTTGCCAACTATTTAGCTGTGCCACATGTGGCGGGTGTTGGTGAGTTAGTGATTATTTGTGGTGCACTCGTCGGGGCAGGCTTAGGTTTTTTGTGGTTTAACACCTACCCCGCACAGGTGTTCATGGGCGATGTCGGTTCGCTCGCACTGGGGGCGGCGTTAGGGGTGATGGCCGTACTGGTACGACAAGAGCTCGTGTTGTTTATCATGGGCGGTGTATTTGTGATTGAAACCGTCTCGGTCATACTGCAAGTGACTTCCTACAAACTCACCGGAAAACGGATCTTCCGCATGGCGCCGATACATCATCACTTTGAGCTGAAAGGTTGGCCAGAGCCACGTGTGATTGTGCGCTTTTGGATTATTACGGTGATACTTGTATTAATTGCACTCGCCAGCTTAAAAATACGTTAATCACAAAAAGCTATAAAATCGTACATGAAGCCATTTACCGATCAGCGCACATTTAAAGCCGTCGTAGGGCTCGGCATGACGGGCTTATCGTGCGCGCGCTTTTTGGCAGGGCAACAAGTCCCGTTTGTAATGATGGACAGCCGACAAGCACCGCCAGGTTTAGCTGAATTTAAATCAGCATTTCCGGATGTGCCTTTGTCACTGGGGCCCTGGCAAAAAGACTGGTTAAGCCATGCTGAAGAAATCGTGGTGAGTCCAGGTATTGATACCCGCTCCCCAGAATTTGCACAACATTGTACTGAAGACGCCAACATAGTAGGGGATATTGAATTATTTGCCCGGCAAGCACGCGCGCCCATCGTGGCGATCACCGGTTCAAATGGCAAAAGCACCGTGACCACCTTATTGACTGAAATGGCACGCTGTGCCGGCCAGGAGGTACGCATGGGCGGTAATATTGGGATCCCGGCTTTAGATCTCCTGCAATCAGAAGAACCCGATCTTTATGTGCTTGAGCTTTCAAGTTTTCAACTTGAAACAACGCATAGCCTCGCGTTAGAAGCCGCGGTGATATTGAACATGGCTGAAGATCATTTAGACAGGCATCACAGCCTAGGGGATTATCTCGCGGCAAAGCAGCGTATTTATCAGCACTGCCGCCATAGGGTAGTGAATCAGGACGACCCCATGCTGAAAGCGGTTGCGTCTGATCACATGACAGGTTTTACGCTTCAATCTCCCGGTCCCAATCAGTTTGGTATTAGTGAGCACCAAGGCGAGTCTTACATCGCTTACGGCAATGAAAAGTGGTTGCCTGTGCAAGCGATGAAGCTGGCGGGTCGTCATAATTGGGCAAATGCGTTAGCGGCATTAGCTTTGGGCCGTGCCGTGCAGTTGCCACAAGCAGCCATGCTGCAAACCTTGCAAACGTTTTCGGGATTACCGCATCGCTGTCAGTACATAGCAGAGTACCAAGGGGTGACTTGGTATGATGATTCAAAAGGCACCAATATCGGTGCTACGCGAGCCGCGGTATCGGGTGTGGCCGGTGAAGGTAAATCGGTGATTTTAATTGCAGGGGGCGTCGGAAAAGGTGCCGACTTCACGGGCTTAAAAGAAGTGGTCACAAAACACGTGCACCACATGATTGTATTAGGCGAGTCCGCAGCTGATTTGCAAACTGCCTTACAGGAGGCGGTGTTGATAACAAAAGTAGCGGATATGCAAGAAGCGGTTTTGACTGCCAAGCAATTAGCGCGACCAGGTGACCACGTGCTATTGTCACCCGCCTGTGCGAGCTTTGATATGTTTAAAGATTTTGCACAGCGAGGAGACGTATTTCGCCATGCCGTCGAGAGCACACATGCATAGCAATGTTAGACAAGGGTTTGCGTATGACAGTACCTTGTTGGTGACAGTGTTCACATTGTTGGGTTTAGGCTTGGTCATGGTCGCCTCTGCCTCGATGAGCATTGCTGAGCGCCAAGTAGGTCAAGCATTTTACTATGTGACTCGCCAAGGTATTTATTTGAGTTTAGGCTTGTTGGCTGCTTGGGTCGTGATGCGCATTGATCTGCAAATATGGTTTACGTTAAGCAGCAGCCTATTATTATTTGGATTGCTGTTACTTGTGCTGGTATTAATTCCAGGGATAGGCGTGTCGGTGAACGGCAGCATGCGCTGGTTGCGGTTGGGGCCGTTTTCATTACAAGCTTCTGAAGTCATGAAGTTAATGATGATTATCTATATGGCAGGCTATTTAGTACGTCACTACGAAGAAGTGCGTACGCAAGTCAGCGGTTTTTTAAAGCCCATGCTCGTACTCAGTCTCGCGGCGGTATTATTGTTAATGGAGCCTGATTTGGGGGCAACCGTCGTGGTCGTATTAACCGCACTCGGGATGATGTTTCTAGCCGATGTAAAATTGCGACAGTTTTTGGTGTTAATATTGATTGTGGCAGGGGCCTTTGTGGTATTGGCAGTGTCGGCACCTTACCGCTTAGCACGGATGACCAGCTTTTTAGACCCGTGGGCCGATCAATTTAATACGGGTTACCAGCTTACACAAGCACTCATTGCGTTTGGACGAGGCGAATGGTTTGGTGTGGGGCTGGGAGCAGGGATACAAAAATTATTTTATTTGCCCGAAGCACACACGGATTTTTTATTTGCCGTGATAGCCGAAGAGCTGGGGCTGTTTGGTGTGTTGTTTGTTATTAGTTTGTTGTCAGCATTGGTTTACCGTGCCATGCAAATTGGGCGAGAAGCACAAGCGCTTAAGCTACAGTTTGGCGCTTATGTGGCTTACGGTATTGGGCTGTGGCTTGCGGTACAGGCCTTAATCAGTATTGGCGTGAATGCAGGGATGTTGCCGACAAAAGGGCTGACCTTGCCCTTGATGAGTTATGGCGGCAGCAGCTTGTTAATCACCTGCATTGCGATAGGACTATTGTGTCGCGTGCATTATGAAAATCAGCGCGCAGTGGGTTGCGCGAAGCAGCGTAGACGAAAATGAGTAAAGTGAATAACGATTGTGTGCTTATTATGGCGGGCGGCACGGGCGGCCATGTCTTACCAGCCCTGGCTGTCGCAAAAATGTTGCGCGAGCGTGGTGTGACAGTGCATTGGTTAGGCACACGTCGTGGTATTGAAGCAAACTTAGTGCCAGCAGCAGATATCCCCATTGATTACATTACCATCACAGGGTTGCGAGGCAAATCATTACTGACACGGTTATTTGCACCCTGGCAATTAATGCGTGCTTTGTGGCAATCGTTGCAGGTTATTCGTCGGGTGAAACCTACCGTGGTGCTCGGCATGGGGGGCTATGTGACCGGGCCAGGCGGTGTGGCCGCCAAATTACTGCGCAAGCCTATTGTGATCCATGAACAAAATGCGGTGGCAGGCTTAACCAATCGCCTGCTAGCAAAGCTGGCCGATATGGTATTAGAAGCATTTCCAGGCAGTTTCGCGATTAAGAAGAAAACCTATTGCACGGGCAATCCCGTCAGAAGCGATATTAGTGATCTCCCCAGCCCAGCCGAGCGCTTTAAAAATCGCCAAGGCCCCATACGATTATTAGTGCTCGGCGGCAGCTTAGGCGCAAAAGTGTTGAATGAAAAAGTGCCGGAAGCATTGGTGGCGCTGAAATCAGATGTAGCATTCGATGTGTGGCAACAGACAGGGCAACTGACGTATGCGGCGGCTGAAAAGGCCTTCCAAGCACAGTCTATTGAGGTGCGCCTGGATAAATTTATTGATGACATGGCCAGTGCGTATGCCTGGGCCGATCTCGTGCTCTGTCGCGCAGGCGCCATGACGGTGGCAGAATTGGCCGCGGCGGGTGTGGGGGCACTATTTGTACCGTATCCACATGCCGTTGATAATCATCAGGTGCGCAATGCTGAATTTTTAGTCAAAGCAGGTGCCGCGCAGTTGCTTGAGCAAGATCAGATGACGGCTGGCAGCTTGAGCGAAGTCTTGCACACACTGTGCCAAGATCGCAGCCAGTTACTGACCATGGCTGAAAAGGCACGGCAAGTGGCTAAGCAAGATTCAACACAAGCCGTGGTCACTTATTGTTTGGAGACATCACGTGGAAAATAACATTCCAAAAATGAATCGCGTCCAGCAAATACACTTTGTGGGAATTGGCGGGGCGGGTATGTCGGGGATCGCAGAGGTATTGTGTAACCAAGGTTACACGGTGTCGGGCAGCGATGTGAAAGCGAGCCCTGTCACCGAGCAGCTGCAGTCTTTGGGGATGACTATCCACATCGGTCACGCAGCAAAACATGTGGAAACTGCTGATTTGGTGGTCACGTCCACGGCGATTTCTGCAGACAATCCAGAAGTCACCCAAGCAAAATCATTGCAAATTCCCGTGGTGCCGCGTGCCGCCATGTTAGCCGAACTTATGCGCTTGCATTATGGCATTGCCGTGGCGGGCACACACGGTAAAACAACAGCAACCAGTTTATTGGCCAGTTTATTGGCCGATGGTGGCTTAGATCCAACGTTTGTGATCGGTGGCCGGTTAAATAGTTTGGGCAGCAATGCACGTTTAGGCACCAGCGATTATTTTTTGGCTGAGGCAGATGAAAGCGATGCGTCCTTTTTGTATTTGCAACCCCGCATTGCTGTATTAACCAATATTGATCGCGATCACATGTCAACCTACGCGGGCGACTTTGATAAATTACGTCAAACCTTTTTAACCTTTGTACACCATTTGCCTTTTGATGGCTTGGCCGTGGTGTGCAGTGATGATCCGATTATTAGCAATATGCTGTCTGAAATTGAACGCCCCACAATCACGTATGGCTTCAATGAAGAAGCCGATATCCGCGCAGTGGATTTTCATCAAGCGGGCATGCACAGTGCTTTCACCGTGTTGCGACGCACACGCAAACCCGGTCAAGTAGAAGCGTTACCCGTGACATTGAATTTGCCGGGTAAACACAATGTATTAAATGCATTGGCTGCCATTGCGATTGCCAATGAATTGGGTGTCAGTGATGACGTGATGAGCAGCAGCTTGCATGATTTTCATGGTATTGCCCGGCGTTGTCAGTATATCGGTGAGCGTGTGATAGGCGGTAAAACGGTTTTGGTGGTAGACGACTATGGTCACCATCCTTGCGAAATGACCTCGATGCTGGAGACAGTACGCGCCAGCTGGTCAGATCGTCGTTTGGTCTTAGTATTTCAGCCGCACCGTTATACACGCACACGTGATTTATACGAAGACTTTGTCGATATTTTATCCAATGTCGATACATTAGTGTTGCTAGAAGTCTACCCGGCCAGCGAAGCACCGATTGCGGGTGCCGAAGGGCGTGATTTATGTCGTAGTATCCGGAACCGTGGCCGAGTCGAGCCTGTTTTCGTGGAACGTTTTTCAGAAGTGCCTGCGGTGTTGGCGGATATTGTCCAAGAAGGCGATCTCGTGCTGACATTAGGGGCGGGCGATGTGGGCGAAGTGCCTGGATTGTTGAGCAGATGACATCTTTACGCGGTACATTACGAGAGCATGTGTCTCTCGCATCTCATACCAGCTGGCGTGTCGGTGGGCCCGCTGCACTGTGCTATCAACCGGCAGATTCGGAAGATCTCATCCACTTTTTAACGCAATCTACTGTCAAACCCATTACGTTTTTAGGCTTAGGCAGCAATGTGTTGATCCGCGACGGGGGGATCCCTGGCGTGACCATTCTCACACAAGGTGCCTTGAACGGCTTAATGCAAGCAGGATCTGAAACAATACATGCGGAAGCCGGTGTCACCTGTGCCAAGCTAGCGCGCTTTTGTGCACGCGCGGGATTACAAGGCGGGGCATTTTTTGCGGGCGTGCCGGGCACGGTTGGTGGAGCGTTGCGCATGAATGCCGGGGCCTTTGGTGGCGAAACCTGGCCGCATGTCGTGGAAGTGGAAACGGTCAACAAAGCCGGTAAACGTGTTATACGCACACCCAAAGAGTATGAAGTTGCTTACCGTCAAATAAAGGGCAAACACCATGATATTGAAAACGAATGGTTTTTAGCGGCGACCTTTCATTTCGAGCGAGATCTCCGTGACGCCGCCTCAGAAGACATTAAAATATTGTTACGCAAACGTAACAAAACACAGCCCATTGGGCAACTCAGCTGCGGCTCCGTTTTTCGTAACCCACCGGGTGATTATGCTGCACGTTTAATTGAAGCAAGTGGCCTAAAAGGGTTTCAAATAGGCGATGCCATTGTGTCTGAAAAACATGCTAACTTCATTATCAATCAAGGCCACGCGACCGCCAAGCACATTGAGCAACTTATCCAGCACGTTGAAGAAACCGTTGCCGCAAAGCAGGGTGTGCATTTAGTGCGTGAAGTCCATATTTTAGGAGAAGCTGAATGAAAAAGATTGTTGATCCCGCGCAGTTTGGAAAAGTGGCCGTGCTGATGGGAGGCGATTCGGCTGAGCGTGCCGTGTCATTGCAGTCAGGCAGTTTGGCACTAGAAGCTTTAAAGTCAAAACAAGTGGATGCGCATGGCATTGATATCGGCCCCGATATTTTAGATCGCTTACGCAAAGAGCAGTTTGATCGTGCCTTCATTGCGCTGCATGCCGGTATCGGTGAAGACGGTACTTTGCAAGCAGGTTTAGAAATGATTGGCTTGCCTTATACGGGCAGTGGTGTGTTAGCGTGTGCCGTATCGATGACTAAATTGGTTTCCAAGCGTTTATGGCGCGGTGCAGGGTTGCCCACGCCCGATTTTGCTATTTTGCCTCCAGATTTTGTGCCTGAAGAGATGGTGGCGCAGCTGGGCTTGCCGTTGTTTGTGAAACCCGATTCATTGGGTTCCAGTGTGGGTGTTAGCCGTGTTGATGATGTAAAAGACTTGAGGGCAGCGTATGAAGAAGCGGTGCGATATGACCGCTGTGTGCTGGCTGAAAAAGGCATTGACGGTGGTGAATATACCATCGGTATTTTGGGTGAGAAGCCTTTGCCCGTGATCCGCATTGAAACACCACGCCCATTTTATGATTACGTTGCCAAATACGAAGAGCACACGACCCAATACCATTGCCCATCAGGTCTGACGCTTGAAGAAGAACAAGCGACACAGTCATTGGCAAAGCAGGCCTTTGACGTCATGGGTGGCAGCGGTTGGGGCCGAGTGGATATGATGCGGGATGCGCAAGGCCAAAACTGGGTTATCGACATCAACACCGTGCCGGGGCTCTCAAGCACGAGCTTGGTGCCTAAAGCAGCGGCCGCAACCGGTATCGATTTTCCGCAGATGATTTGGCAGGTGTTGGAAACTAGCTTTTGTGAGAGGGGTACGCAAAGCCACACTTCTGAAGAGGTATGTGCTCACGCTTCCCAGAAAGCTACGCTGTAGTATTTGTTTGCCTTTATATTTTGGAAGTATTTTTCTCTTTAGTTTTTTGCTAAGGCCAATTACCCCCTCATCCTAACCCTCTCCCCCAAGGGGGAGAGGGGATAATAATGTTAAAATGAATTTTTAAGCCAAAACACAGAATAATGCAAAAAATTGCCCAAATTATGCTCAAGCACCTTAAGTGGTGGCTATTAGGTGTGGTATCATTCTCCACTATAGTACTGTTGCTGCATTGGGTGACTAGCCAACTACGCGATCCAATGATGTTGCCTATCCGGGTCGTTGAAGTAAAAGGTGATTTTCACTATCTCGATAAAGCGGCACTGCATGCTGAATTAGCGCCCTTGGCAACGGGCGGTTTTTTTTCAGTGGATGTGAAAGCGCTTCATCGGCAAGCCCGCACAACGCCTTGGGTAGAAAATGCAACGGTGCGGCGTGTTTGGCCAGATACTTTGCGCATCCAGATCTGGGAGCAGCAAGCCAAGGCGCAATGGCAAGACAGTGCGCTCATGAACGAGCAGGGTGAGTTGTTTACACCAAAGCCTGCCACGTTCCCACCGAGCTTACCGGTGTTAAGTGGCATGGATGAACAAATTCATGCGGTTTGGGAACAGTTTTTCGCTCTCTCTGAGTTTCTTTTGCCGCGAGGCTTAGGTATTCAGCAATTAACGCTGGCCGAGCGAGGCTCCTGGCAGTTACAGTTAGACAATGGTGTGATCTTAATGTTGGGGAAGCAAGATTTAATGGCGCGTATTAGTCGTTTTTTGGTATTGTTAGCAGATATTCCGCCTGAGCGTCAGATAGCCTATGCGGATTTGCGTTATACAAATGGGATTGCAATAGGTTGGGTCAATGGCTAAACAGACAGAAAAGCCGCTCCTCGTTGGGCTAGATATTGGCACAACAAAGGTTGCCGCCATTGTGGGCGAAGTCACCAGCGAAGGTGAGCTCGACATTATCGGGATAGGCTATCAGCCGGCCCGCGGCCTCAAAAAAGGCGTGGTCGTCAATATTGAGTCGACGGTGAATGCCATTCAACGCGCGGTGGAAGAAGCCGAGCTGATGGCCGGTTGTCAGATCCACTCTGTCTACACCGGTATCGCAGGCAGTCATATAAATAGCTTAAATTCGCATGGTATTGTGGCCGTGCGTGACAATGAAGTCACCCATGCCGATATCGATCGCGTCATTGATGCGGCTCGTGCGGTGGCCATCCCCTCTGATCAAAAAGTCTTACATATCTTACCGCAAGAATTTATCATCGATGAGCAAGGCGGTATTCGCGAGCCCATTGGCATGTCGGGTGTACGCCTTGAAGCCAGAGTGCATATGGTGACCGGTGCGGTCAGTGCCGCTCAAAATATTGTTAAATGCGTGCGCCGTTGTGGCTTGCAGGTGAATGATATTATTTTACAGCCTCTTGCTTCCAGTTATGCGGTGCTCACCGAAGATGAAAAAGAGTTGGGCGTCTGTTTAATCGATATTGGTGGTGGTACCACCGATGTGGCTGTCTTTACGGAAGGGTCGATTCGTTTTTCGACCGTGATCCCGATCGCTGGCGATCAAGTCACCGGTGATGTGGCGGTGGCATTACGTACCCCAACCAAACATGCCGATGAGCTCAAAATAAAATACGGTTGTGCACTCACGCAGCTCACACAACTCGATGATGCGATTGAGGTGCCTTCTGTGGGCGAACGTGCGCCGCGTCGTTTATCACGTCAAACCTTATCTGAAGTTATCCAGCCCCGCTACGAAGAATTATTCACCTTAGTGCAATCTGAGTTACGGCGTGCCGGATTTGATGATACTATTGCCGCAGGTGTTGTGTTAACAGGGGGCGCCTCTAAAATGGAAGGCGCGATTGAACTGGCCGAAGAAATTTTCCGCATGCCTGTTCGTTTGGCTTCACCCCAATACGTTACCGGCTTGTCAGATGTGGTACGTAATCCCATGTATTCTACTGGTGTGGGTTTATTATTATACGGTCATAAGCAAAATGCAGGTCGTCCTTCCGAAATGCTGTCAGGGCAGGGTTTTGGTGGTATGTGGTCGCGTATGAGAAGTTGGTTTCAAGGTAATTTTTAGTAAGAGGCGTGAGAGGAGAACTCCATGTTTGAGTTAATGGATAGCAGTCCAGATAATGCGGTTATTAAAGTCATCGGTGTCGGTGGGGGTGGCGGTAATGCGGTTGAGCATATGGTGTCCGCCAATATCGAAGGTGTGGAATTTATCTGTGCCAATACCGACGCGCAAGTACTTAAAAACTCGAAATCAAGTGTCCATCTTCAGTTGGGTACCGGGATCACAAAAGGCCTCGGTGCGGGCGCCAATCCTGAAATCGGCAAGCAAGCTGCGGAAGAAGATCGCGAACGCATTCGCGAAGTGTTAGAAGGCGCCGACATGGTCTTTATCACGGCCGGTATGGGCGGTGGTACGGGTACCGGTGGTGCGCCAGTCGTCGCTGAAATTGCAAAAGAATTAGGCATACTGACCGTCGCCGTGGTGACCAAGCCTTTCCCCTTTGAAGGGCGTCGTCGTATGCAAGTGGCAGAAGCCGGCATGGCTGAATTAAGCCGCAATGTAGACTCACTGATTACCATTCCCAATGAAAAATTATTAATGGTATTGGGCAAAGGCATCAGTTTGCTGGATGCGTTTAAAGCCGCCAATGATGTGTTATTAGGTGCGGTACAGGGCATTGCTGAGCTCATTACCCGTCCTGGTTTAATTAACGTCGACTTTGCAGACGTGCGCACGGTCATGTCTGAAATGGGCATGGCGATGATGGGCACCGGTGTGGCGCGTGGTGAAGGTCGCGCGGCGGCGGCTGCCGAAGCGGCGATCAGCAGTCCCTTATTAGAAGATATCAATCTATCCGGTGCACGCGGTGTGCTCGTGAATATTACCGCCGGCATGGATATGTCGATTGGTGAATTTGAAGAAGTGGGTGATACTGTCAAGAGCTTTACGTCTGAAAATGCCACCGTGGTGGTCGGTACCGTCATTGACCCTGAAATGAGCGATGATCTGCGTGTGACCGTGGTCGCAACAGGTTTAGGCCAAAGCCAGCCTAAAGAGCGCCTGAGCTTGATTGAAAATACCAAATCAGATGGCAGCATTGATTACGGTCGCTTTGAACGGCCGACTGTACTGCGTAAGCAAACAGCCCCTGAGTCGGCACCCAAGAAACCCGAGTCTGTTATGAGTCACCAAGAACCTTCAACAGACTATTTGGATATTCCTGCCTTTTTGCGTCGTCAATCAGAAAAAGCAGAATAATCAACAGGTTAATAATAAAGTATTAGTTAATTGACTAAAGTAACACTTCCGGTATACTCCTTATATGGTCTCACAACGAACACTCAAAAATGCGATTAGCGCCACCGGGATAGGCGTTCACACAGGCAAAAAAGTCGATATTACCTTGCGCCCAGCGGCCGTCGGCACAGGTATCGTGTTCCGTCGCGTTGACCTTGATCCCCCGGTCGATATTCCTGCCCGAAACGAGTATGTCGGTGATACCACTTTATCAACCAGTCTTGTCAAAGACGGTGCGCGCGTTTCAACCGTTGAGCATTTATTGTCTGCGTTAGCAGGCTTGGGTATTGATAACGCTTATGTTGATGTGGCGGGCCCTGAGCTTCCTATTATGGACGGCAGCGCCGGCCCATTTGTGTTTTTATTACAATCTGCAGGTATTGCTGAGCAAAGCAGCCTCAAGCGTTTTATCCGCATTAAGCGAAAAGTGTCTGTGGAAGACGGTGATAAAACCGCGAGCCTCGCGCCTTTTAATGGCTTTAAGGTTGGATTTTCCATTGATTTTGACCACCCCGTTTTTAACGATCGCTTACAAAAAGCTGAGATTAATTTTTCAAGCACCTCGTATGTGAAAGAAGTCAGCCGTGCACGCACGTTTGGTTTTTTGCGCGATATTGAGCTGCTGCGCGCGAATAACTTAGCGCTAGGCGGTAGCCTGGATAACGCGATTGTCGTCGATGAATACCGCATCTTAAACGAAGACGGCCTGCGTTATGACGACGAGTTCGTGAAACACAAAGTATTAGATGTGATTGGTGATCTCTATTTGCTGGGTCACAGCATCATCGGTGAATTTGAAGGCCATAAATCTGGCCATGCTTTAAATAACCAACTTCTTACCACCCTCCTGGCCGACGAAAGCGCCTGGGAAATCGTCACCTTCGACGAACCGGCTGACATGCCTATCTCTTACCTCAAGCCGGTAACGGCACTGGGTACACCTTAATTTTCTCTACCTATTTTGTAGGGGCGGCCCCCTGTGGCCGCCCTAATAAAAGACCTGCCTATTTCTACAAATGTTAGCTTCCCCCTTTTTATTGTGTTAGACAAATGACAAAATAAACGCGTTTTTGAAAAAGAAGATATTTATGCATTTTTCAGTGTTAATCGGTACGGCTTTTTTCGGGTACGTCGACCTTGAGCATATGCACCAGGCAAAAAACGCCAAGCAATGGATTGAGAACAAGCATAGCAAATTCGATATCTTCCTGTGGCAGTTCATCAAGCAGCGAGAGGTAATACAAATCAACAAGCATCACAAAGAGGGTGGCTGCTTGGTAGCTTATTTTCCACCCGAAGGGTATGGGTTGCTTGATCGTAGACGCAATCCACGCATCGCCGAGATACTCAAGCACCAAGAGCAATAGCAAGTGAAAAATCAGGCAAAAGACAAACATTTTGCTCATGAACATGCCTTGCTCATCGTTTGAAAAAAACGGGCGTATTCCAGCACAAAAAAGCAGAAACAGTGCGGCTAAGCGGGCGGTAACAATGGCAACGGTCATGTCGTTTGCCCACCATGCTGTGATCTGAAGCGCGGGGTATTTTATAAAAAGCGCGTAGCTGCCTTGCATTAGGGCTACATTGCTTGCTCCAATAATAAAAATGATGACGGCGGGGATAATCTTCATCAAGAAAAGTCGCGTCGTAAAAGAAAATCGTGGCGTAAACAAAAAGCAAGCGGCAGACAACAGCCAAAAGAACACGGTAAAAAATGCCAGCACTTGTACAAACCACACCAGGTACAAGCAATAGGCGTGTTTGATTTTCAAAGAGAGACGGTCATGGTCAAAGAGAGCACGCTTTAACAAAAACAGGGCAAGGCTACCGAGGTAAATAAAAACTAAAGCATACCCGCCTGGGGTCGCGAAAGCATCAAAGGCGGTCGTGGTCAGCTTTTTGCCGCTTGAAAATACTTCGAAGCTAATGCATCCCCCTATTTGTTTCTCACCCCAAACAAACGGGAAAAGTGCCAACAGCAAGAAAAAAAAGATTGAGAAAATAGCAAGCAGAACACCGTTTGAAAAGGCTCGTGCGACCATGAACGGAGGAATTTCTTCATCCATATTGCTTGCTGTTTTGGGTTTTATCAGAGATCGGTTGTCTACACATATGGAAGAACATCGACGTGTAAGTTTGGGGAGATAAGCATTCACGGGGGGGCAGATAACCATTTACCCTATCAATTATCCCCTCTCCCCCCGTGGGGGGGGGAGGGTTAGGGTGAGGGGGTAAATGACTCTTGTAGCGAACTAAAATAAAGCCACAAAGAAAATAACCCCCCCCCGGCTCATTGTTGCGCTGGCAAGCTTGCCTTGGGCTTTCCCTGCTTGCCTCCCGAAGCCTTGGCGTAGGGAAGGGGCCCAAGGCGCTCGGAGATAGACTTCTGCCCTCTTGGAGGGGAGAGGGAGGAATACGTTTAAAATCGGAAGTAGGTGAATGCTTGTTTTTTGGAAAACCTTTCAATTACCTCTTGGTGTTACAGCATATAGAGAGAGAGTCAGAAGAACTCATAATAGCAAGGTGTGGTTTTGCAAACATGGCGAGTCGTGGAACGCAAGGAGACTTGGCTGACGAAGAAGAGGAAAAGGAGAAGCAGTATATCAACCAGTTTTTAGTAGGCTTTTCAAACCCAGGGGACCCTGCTGCACGGCATACTGGTGGGGCTGGTCAGCCGCCGACTTTGGCGCCGCCACCCACACCCGCCATAGAAGGAGGTGCGGCTGTACCGGGGAGCCGGGTTCACATTCAAATGACACCTCAGGGCGAGGGTATTTTTGGGGAAGACGGTTTTTCGGGCTTTGGGCAGCCGGGTTCTCGTGCGCAACGAACGGCGGTAGTGTTCGAGCCTGGTACTAGCTTTACTGCCTTGCCACCCTCGGTCTCTATGGGGATCCCTGCCTCTGTCCAAGATCAGGTGGCGGTGATGGCTCAGGATGCAGGGATTTTCAATCAAAGGAGAAGATCTTTCGGGGCTGGCTTGCCAGTACCACTGGGTACTGCAGACTTTGCCGGGCCTACTGGGCCAACAACCTGGAGTCATGATGGTGGGCTGTTGCCTAGTATGGCGGTTCCTTCACCTGGAGGTGAGCTGCCTGCTGTTGAAGATATGTTCCAGGAGCTCAATCTCCAGCATCCTCATTTTCAATTACCACCTCCTGCTCCTGAATAAACATTGGGCTGTATTTTGCATATCTCTTTTGTGTGGCCAATATATGGATGGCGTAATTTGTCACACTTCATCGAGTGATAAAACAAAAGCGACAGGCACTTTAGATGGAATATTGATCCCATCGAAAAAATACGCATTTTTAAGTTAACTTAATAACTTTTTAGGAGGTAATGAGACAGACTTATTTGAGTACAAACCACCGAAATAGGGATAGTGCAGCGCCAGCAAGGGGTGAGAGGTTCTTTTCTTACGAACGACACCGCTGACTCAGCCGCAGCAGCGATTCACTCAATTTTTCATCCGACACACTGTCTGCTGTTGCTTTCAGTATCTCCGCGCTTTGTGTTGAAATATGACGTGATATCGGTGCATCTGTTTGCGTTGCTGAAGCAGGGGAGGAGGCGGACGGTTGCGCCACACGGCAGTGAACATTTTTCAGCCCTTTAAAAACAGGTGTTTTTTGCAGTGCGGTGATTAAGTCGGGTGCAAGATAGCGCAGGCGTGTTGCCCAGGTCGCATTATCGGCCACTAGCACTAATTCATTGTCGCGATAATTTGCAATATGGCAGTGCTGCGCTAAAGGCGCGGGTAAGTGCGTTTCTAGATGACGGTTAAGGCTTGCCAGCTGTTTAGAACGCACCACCATCCGTTCAAATTGGCTTTGTTGAAATAATTGCGTCAGCGATTTTGCCATGGTGAGCGCCTACAGGAATGCCATCAATCATGCATGTGGATTAAGCAGGTAGCATAGACAAGCCTTGCTAGAAGCGCAATGCACACTTCCCTGATGCGATTTCTGCGCGTTATGAAAAGCAGTCAATTTATAAGTTATTTTTATAACTTTTTCGCAGCCAGAGTTCCCGCCAGCAGCAGTTATTTTATCAGCAAGCTGGTATGATCCGGTGCATGACGTCGCAGTTAAATTCCCTTGAAAAGCGGGCCATCGGTGCGCTTGCCAGCATTCTTTCTCTGAGAATGCTGGGCCTATTCATGATCTTACCGGTGTTGGCCGTGTACGTGAATACGGAGCTGCTGGCTTCGCCGTTTGTGATTGGCTTAGCCCTCGGGATCTATGGCCTGACACAAGCGATATTTCAAGTGCCCTTTGGCATGCTGTCAGATCGATTTGGACGCAAGCCCTTAATTATCACCGGCTTGTTAATCTTTTTGATCGGGAGCGTCATTGCCGCGCTGGCAGAGTCTTCTTTGACCTTGATTATTGGGCGTGCCTTGCAAGGGGCGGGTGCCATTAGCAGTGTGGTACTGGCCACGGCAGCGGATTTAACACGCGATAGCCAGCGCACCAAAGCGATCGCAATTTTAGGCATGGTCGTCGGTGCGTGTTTCTGCCTGGCCTTGATTGTGGGGCCGCTGGTGGCAGGCCTGGTTGGGATCCGCGGTGTGTTTTGGGCGATTGCCGCGATGGCGATGCTCGCAAGCCTCATTGCTTATCGTGGTTTACCGGCTGCGCCTGAAACCGGTGGCGCAGCGCAAACCGCTTCCCAGACCGGCATCGTGCGCGGCTCACTCAAATCTGTTTTGCGCGAGGGCAGCTTATTGCGCTTAGACATCGGTATTTTTTGTCTGCATGCCGTTTTGATGGCGATGTTTGTGGTGGTGCCGCTGATTTTGCATGAACAGCTGGGCATGCCGATATTCCAGCATGCTTATCTCTATCTTGTTGTATTAATATTAAGTTTTGCGGTCGTGTTTCCTTTGCTGCTTTGGTCCGAGCGCCGCGGGCGCGTGGCCTGGCTCTTGATGGGCGCCGTTACCTTATTAGGTATTGTGCAGTGGAGTTTATGGGGTTTTCATAGCACCCTCACGCAGCTCGTGATTAATTTATTCTTATTTTTTATAGCCTTTAATGTACTAGAAGCGCTGCTGCCTTCTTTGATTTCACGCATTGCCCCAGCGGCTCACAAAGGCACGGCACTGGGGGTGTATTCCACGGCGCAGTTTTTAGGGGCCTTTGTGGGAGGCATTGTCGGCGGCTGGTGTTATGCGCAGCAAGGTGCCGCTGGCGTCTTTTTATTTTGTGGTATGATGATGCTGCTTTGGTTGCTGGTCATGTTAAAGGGTGTCCAATCTGAAAAAGGGCAGACCCAAGAAACTCAAATTGAAAGCGGCTAAGCAAGCGCTCCCCCGTGCATAAAGTGAATAATTTATTTGAATAGTATTAGGAGACAGTTATGGCAAGAGGTATTAACAAAGTCATTATTATTGGTAATTTAGGCAACGACCCTGAGGTGCGTTTTATGCCGAGCGGCGGCGCCGTAGCCAATATATCCATCGCCACCAGTGAGAGCTGGAAAGATAAACAAAGTGGGGAGCAACAAGAGCGCACCGAATGGCACCGCGTGTCGTTCTTTAATCGTCTGGCTGAAATTGTAGGCGAATACCTGCGCAAAGGTTCAAAGGTGTATATAGAAGGCAGCTTACGCACGCGTAAGTGGCAAGATAAAAACGGCCAAGATCGCTACACCACTGAAATCATCGCCAGCGAAATGCAAATGCTCGATAGCCGCCAAGGTGCGGGTCAACCTGATATGCCAAGCCAATCGAATTACCAGCAAGCCCCGCCACAAGGTAGCAGCCAAGCACCGGCCCCTGAAGGCGCTGGCGCTAACTTTGACGACGATATTCCTTTCTAAGACACTGGCAGCCGCCAGGTAGTTTTGCAAAAGCCCCATTGAATGGGGCTTTTTTATTGATGGAAGGCAAATTTATTTTGTTTTCTGCACTGGGGAAGTTTAAGAATGCGGCTGTAAGTATTGCCTGCTCAATTCTCTTCAGTCGTTGTAAATTCCCACAAGAGGCGAGGGTAATCTTTTCCTTCGTCGATTACCCAAACAGGTGTTTCACTGTATCCCCAAAAGTCCCACCCTGAGTAAGTCATTCTTTGTTGCATCTCTTGCGTTGTATTTATACCTATTCCACCACCGGCTGAGCTTGTTTGCCCAGTGGTTTCTATATTCCAATAGCTATTATTAATGGTTTGTGCTGTAGTGCTACGCTCGAAGCCAACTAGGCCACCAGTAGTCTCTAAGTCATCACCAGAGACATGACCCGTAGCATAACTATTATTGATTGAGCCACCAGCACGGTATCCGATTAATCCTCCAACACGCTGAACACCAGAAACGCTACCTGTTGCATAGCTATCTGTAGTAAACGCACCATTGTTATACCCATATAGACCTCCAACGCCGCTGTAACCAATAACGGTACCTTCAGCATAACTGTTGTAAACAGCACCACTCATGGAGCCTACTAACCCCCCGACAAAGTTGCCTGTATTTCCGGATGTGTTGGCTATCACATTGGTAGTAGCAGCACTGTCAACAATAGTAGTGCTATACGCTGTGCCAATAAGTCCTCCGATGTTAGCGCAAGGCGGGCTGCCAGTCTGAATAATTTCTCCTGTGGCACTGCTAGCTGTAACGGTTAATCCTCCAAGGTGCGCATATCCAACTAATCCACCTAGTCGTATCTCTCCTCTGATGGTTACTACAGTGTGGGTGTTAAATATGTGACTGCTGCCGCGGTCATAACCTACCAGTCCTCCTGCATAGCCAGAAAGATTAAAAAGAGTAGCCGTTAGCATGCCTGATACATCGCTATGACTGATCATATTGGTATCACTATAACCAACTACTCCGCCAAGAGACTGATAGCCAAGTATATCAGCGTTAACTAAAATATCAGATATAGAGTTTTCTTTGCTGTAGCCCGCTATTCCACTGACACCAATAGTGCCCGACACTTCAACATCAGTTGAAATATTATATAAGGAGCCTTGTTCGCTGTGGCCTATTAGGCCACCGATATGGTTAGCCGTATAGTAGCTGGGATTTTGCTCGTCGATAAAGCCAGCTACTTTTCCAGAGATATTGACATCTTCAATGTTCAACTTTTCACCACATCCAATCAAACCACCAACAAATGAGTGACCATTAATCTCGACAGCAGTCAGAGATAAATTTTTAATAGTACCACCCACTGCGTAGCCAAATAATCCGGTACAATCTAATGAATTTCTGTGAATGTGTAAGTGGCTGATGGTGTGGCCGTTGCCATCAAGCGAACCCGTAAAAGGGATATGTTCGCTACCAATAGGCATAAAACCAAGGCCGTCACCAAAGTCGTATCCTTCGCAACTGAAGCTTGTGCTTAGCTCATAGTTAGCTTGCGGCTGCTCCAATAATGCTGTTTGCAGCTCAGCGCAATTTGAGATGCTAATTACAGGAAGGTAATCATTGGAGCTTGCGTACGACGCAAGGGTTGTGAGGGTCAAAGATATTAGCGCACTAATACTGATAGACGTTTTTTTATTTGTAAGCATGGTATGTCATCCTGTGTGGCATAGAGCGATAGCGTATATCAGCTCATTTTAAGTTATATTAATTACTATAATTTTGCTTGTTAAGCTAAAGTCAGGTGTTAATTTAAACTATTCTGTTTCTCAAAAAGAGTAAATTAAAGCAAAGGTATCTGTTTTTCAAGTACCAGCTGAGATAGGATGCAGGCCATCATTTAATGAAAAATTAACATTATCTGTTGTTTAATAATAAGTTTTTTCATTATTTCTTCTCTTTTTAACCTAGTCATTGCAGTAATTTTTACTGCAATCTGACATGAAAAATGTCAAGAGCACATTACAAAATCACCCCAAAACTGCAAAGTGTACTTTACAGTTTTTCAGGTATAAGAGGCATAAAAAACAGTTCTATCGGGAATAAAGTGGAAAAATTAACAATGCTATTGTGGCTTTTGTATAGAAATTAGGGATAAAAATTATTTAGCAAAATAACAAAGTATTTTTCTTTTTTTTTCCCTTGGATTCAATTAGTAAGTGCAATACCTCCGGGTAAGTGTTCCCAATCTTGTATGATGACTCACATTAACCCTCCAGTGTTGCACCTCAAGCTTGAGACCATCATTTAGCAAAAAGTGTTCGCACTGAAAAGTGCGCGTGACCAGGGGCTGTGTTGCTAGTTTCTAGGGGTGACAGCGCAGAGACTGGTCATCCAAATTGAGCAGGGATGTCTGATGGGAGATCGGACACTGGTTCGCTTGCCTTGGAAGGGGGATTAGGTATGAGCACCACTTGCTGAAGCAGTGGTGGAGGTAGTTGCTGCTCCTGTTCCAGATGGTGGCTGTGTTGTTATTGGAGAGGGGTTTGCCCGACAGCGCGGCGTCTGGCTCTTTGCGCTTTGAAATGTTTTCTTATTTCATTACCAATATAGCCTAATATCACTCCCGTTAATGCACTTAAAACACTAAAAAATGTGGCACGAGCAGCTGTGTTTATACAGGCTTTTTGTTGACTCTCATCTGCTCTACCTTGGTCCACAGAAAGCGAAGCAAAAACAAACACAATGCTAATAAGAAATGCAGCAAGAAAGATTCTCACTGTGCGCTGAGATTGTATATTCTGACTAAAATTTTGATAATGATCCCATAAATAAGCAGAATGATAGCCAGCTACAATAGTTAGAAAGAAGCCGAAGAAGAGTGAACAAAGCACAATAGTTGTGTATTCCAAACCATCAAGTTCGCAATCTTTTGCGGGAGGCTCTGGTGTAGGCGATGCCGATGCTGACATACTTTGCGATTGACTAGGCGAAGATGACTGTGATTGTGAAGGTGATGCTGACATACTTTCTGACCTACTTGGGGACGAAGAAAACGTTTGCGTTTCAAAGGAAACGCTTTGCAGACTAGGATATTCTCCTTCAAGCAACAGCCAAGTTGTTTCAGGCCAATTTGCTGTTGTGTAGGTTGTCGGGCTCTGCATAGCATCTGTGCAAAGTGGGATGGCATAGGGATCGCAAGTTGCAGCAGGCGGGGACGAGGGGCACGAAGGAGAAAAGTCCAATTGCTCGTCCCAAAAAAGGGTGTTGCAATTACCGCCAACGGCATCACCTTGGCCAAAAAATCCACTCAGTCCAGTGGCGTTTAGCCTGCCTGCGCGGTAGCAATTATTAATAATCGTCTCTGTGCAATCACCTGCGCCTGTTTGTGTTTCTGCAATGGCTTGTCCAAGAAATCCTGCAACCGTTGAAACACTGTTAGGTCCATGAACAGTAGATAGAGAGTAATCATTTCCAAATGTGCAGCTGCAAGAAGAGCCAGCAAAACCAGCGCCCTTATCTTGTACAACGGTGATGAGATCAGTGTCTGATGAAAAACTTCTTGTGACTATTGAGGCAACACAAGTGCCAATCATGCTGCCCGCGAGTTGGAAAGCCCAGACTTCATTATTGGCACTGTAACAACCATCAAGTAGTGCGCTGCCGAGCAATTCTCCGACAAGGATGCCGACGGTGTTTGTGTTGTCTGAGCCTACGAGAGTATTAAGTACACCGCAACCTGTTATAGAGCCTCCTTCAAAGCGACCAACCAAAGCGCCTACTGCGCTGCCACCTCGGTCGCCGTTATTAAGATCTAGCAGGCCGCCATTCACTGTGCAGTTGTGAATGTCAGTGTTGAGGGCACTGCCCGCTAAGAAGCCAAGCCGATCTGATCGCGTAGCTGCCCAGTCGACGCTTGGCTGTTCTATCATCACATTACCAATGCTAGCGCCTGCGAGGCAAGCAAATAAAGCAGTGTCAAAGCGGTTAACTTGATCAATGGTTGGGGCGATGATTTTGTAGCCATTGCCTTCTAGCGTGCCGGTAAAACAGTTTGATGTTGAGCCAATGGGTGCTAGGGTAAGCATTGAGCAATCGAGATCTGCTGTGAGGATAAAGCTTCCCCCAAGATTTGCCCCCAGCGTGCTGGTCCAGAGGCTGCAGCTGCTTATGGGTGTTTGGCCTTTGCTGCTGTTGATCTTGCAGCTTAGAAGAAGCACGAGTAGAAAACAGTACTTGAGCGTTGTCATTTTAAAGGCGGAAGAGGGATGTCAGTGGTTTTTCTCAAAAAGAGAACAGAAAATGTTTAGTAAACTTTCTATCTACACAAGTGGAGTAACAACCACGGGTAAGTTTTAGATTGATGGCAGTGGAAAATTTTTAGCCGCTATTGCACAATGACTTCATGCTAACAAAAGACTTTTTTAACCGGGATGCGTGTATTGTTGCCCAAGAGTTGATTGGTAAAGTGCTGCGACATCGCTACCAAGGGCAATGGTTGGCGGCGCGTATTATTGAAACTGAAAGTTATTACTTAAATGAAAAAGCCAGTCATTCTTCAAAAGGGCATACGCCCAGCCGGCGCGCGATGTTTATGGCGGCCGGCACGATTTATATGTACTACTCGCGCGGGGGCGATTCGCTCAATATCAGCTGTGGGGGTGAGGGCAATGCGGTGCTGGTAAAATCCGCTTACCCGCATACCGACAGGCGTTCACCTCAAAAAACAATTGAAGCCATGCAGGTTTTAAATCCGCTGCCGTCGGGTGAAACAAGGCCACTGCATAAGCTTTGTGCAGGCCAAACCTTGATGTGTAAATCATTAAATTTAAAAGTACCACAGTGGAACGCACAGCCTTTCGACAAGAAAACATTTTATGTGGAAGATGTGGGCTATCGACCGAAAAAGTTAATTAACACGCGCCGTTTGGGGATCCCGAAAGGGCGCGATGATCATCTCATGTATCGTTATGTTGATTTTGATGCAGCAAAATATTGCACCAGCAACCCGCTTACCAAGCGCAGCTGGAAAGCGGGTGATGATTATATTTTGCATCTGCTTTAAATACCTTTCCTCATAACTCGTAAGCAACTGAGTCAAAGTGTTTTAACTCAAAATACGTTAACTTAAAATGTTTTAACTCAGAAGGTTATGACTTGCCTGCTGGAGAGGCGCGAACCTTTGATAACCAGCTGATAATAAAAGAAATTTTTTGGTGACGCTGTTTCAGGGAACAATAGGCGCTAGGCTTGTTGTGTTAAATAAGCCTAGCGAGCCAGATGGGAAGGGGTGGTGATTAGCGGCTTTGTAGCAGAGACATCACGTCAGAAAGCGGGATGTCTTTGGCTTTTAACAGCACGAGCAGGTGATAGAGCAAGTCAGCGGCCTCAGCAGTGAGCTCTTCGCGAGAGTCGGTCATGGCGGCAAGCGCCACTTCCACGCCTTCTTCACCGACTTTCTGCGCAATGCGCTTAACACCTGCTTCAAACAGCGTGGTGGTATAGCTCTTCTCTGGGCGGGTCTCATGGCGCTGGGCAATGGTGCCGGCAAGCTTGCTTAAAAAACCCACACCCGGGGCATCGAGGGTGCCAAAGCAGCTGGTGTTGTTAAGGTGACAGCTGGGGCCGGTGGGTTTGGCGCGAACGAGTAGGGTGTCGTTGTCGCAGTCGGGCATGATATCAATAAGCTGCAGCGTATTACCTGAGGTTTCGCCTTTGGTCCAAAGACGCTGTTTGCTGCGGCTGTAGAAAGTCACTTGCTGGCTGGCGAGTGTCTGCTTTAAGGCTTCAGCATTCATATAGCCTAACATGAGCACTTGCAAGGTATCAGCATCTTGTACCACGGCAGGCATTAAACCTGCTTGTTTATCCCAATCTAATTGTTCATGAAGTGGTGCACTCATTGTCTTACCTCGATATTCTGTTCTGCGAGAAATTGTTTTAAGTCTGAAATGGGCAGTTCACCACTGTGGAAGACGCTGGCGGCTAAGGCGCCATCGACATCCGCTTGGGTGAAAACTTGGGCGAAATGATCTTGGCTACCTGCGCCGCCCGAGGCGATGAGTGGTAGCGAGGTTTGCTGGCGTACGGCATGCAATTGCGCAATGTCATAACCTTCACGCACGCCGTCTTGATTCATGCAGTTTAATACAATTTCGCCGGCGCCCAAACTTTCGACTTCTTTTACCCAATCAAAGGTACGGCGCGCAGTGGCACGTTGTGTGCTTTCGTCGCCCGTATATTGATGCACGTAATAATCATTGTCTGTTTGATGGCTATCAATGCCGACGACGACGCATTGCTGGCCAAAAGTGCGGGCCAGTGCGCTGATCAAATCAGGATTTTCCAGCGCAGGGGAGTTAATTGAAATTTTATCAGCACCCGCGTGCAAAATCGTGCGCGCGCTTTCAATGTCGCGAATGCCGCCCGCCACACAAAAGGGGATGTCAATCACGCGTGCAATCGCGCTAATCCACGCCGGATCGGCGGTGCGTGCTTGCGTGCTGGCTGTGATGTCATAAAACACAAGCTCATCAGCGCCGGCTTGTTGATAGCGCTGCGCCAATTCAATAATATCACCCACAACACGGTGCTCACGAAAGCGCACGCCTTTGACGACTTGACCGTCTCTGACATCTAAACAAGGGATAATACGTTTTGCTAGCATGTTAAGGCTTCTTGCAAAGTAAATTTTTTTTCATAAAGCGCGCGACCAACAATCGCGCCTGCGGCAGGGATCCTGCGTAATTTTTCTAAATCGCTGAGTTGCCCAATGCCCCCCGAGGCCTGCAGATGCAGTTCAGGAAACTGCTCTGTTAAGCTGTGGTATAGGTTAAGATTAGGGCCTTCTAAAGTACCATCGCGATCAATATCGGTACATAAAATATGCTTTAAGCCTGCAGATTGATACTGCGCGATCAAGTCAAATAGCTTGATATCACTTAAGTCTTGCCAACCGTGGGTGGCAATATAAGGCTGTTTATCGGTGTGGTAACGAATATCCAGTGCCAACACGATATGCTCGCTGCCAAATTGCTTAAACCATTTCATCACGGTATCAGGTGCTGAAACGGCTAAGCTGCCGATGATCACGCGAGAAGCGCCGCTATCGAGCAATTGTTTGATGTGATCGGTTTTGCGAATGCCACCGCCCACCTGCACAAGCAAATCAGTATGGCGCACGATTTTTTTAATAATCTTGCTTTGTTGTGTTTTACCTTGCTCGGCGCCGTCTAAATCAATGACATGCAGCCATTTTGCACCTTGCGCAGCAAAGTCATCTGCCATGGCGAGTGGATCATCATGGTAATGTGTGGCTTGATTAAAATCACCTTTGAGTAAGCGTACACATTGGCCGGCGCGTAAGTCGATGGCGGGGTAAATTTCCATGATGGTTTTCCTTAACAGGCCTCGTAAAAGTTTTTCAGGATCTGCGCACCCGCGGCGCCTGAGCGTTCAGGGTGAAACTGGGCGCCGAAAAAATTGTCTTTTTGGGTAATAGCCGTAAACGTTTGGCCATGGTGACTGGTGGCGCAGCTGTGCTCAGTCACAGGCGCAATAAAACCATGCACAAAGTAGACGTAGCGGTTGTCAGCAATGCCCTTGAGTAAAGGGGATCCCTGTTGCTGTTGAAGTGTGTTCCAACCCATGTGCGGCACGGTAATACCGGGTTGTGCTGGTAGGGCTTTGATGCGACCAGGGAGTATGCCTAAACACGCGGTGTCACCTTCTTCAGAATAATCGTAGAGCAGCTGCATCCCTAAACAGATCCCCAGCACTGGCTGTGTGAGCGAACGCAGCGTATCGCATAAGCCATGTTGTTCCAGGCGCACCATGGCGTCTTGTGCTGCGCCCACGCCAGGTAAAATGACATGACTGGCTTGTTGTATCACTTTTGGGCAAGCGGTGAGCGCTGTTTCCACACCTAAACGCTCAAAGGCAAAGCGGATCGAAGTGATATTGGCGCCGCCGCTGTCAACGATGGCAATCATAAAGTTCCCTTTGTCGTGGGCAATTCGGCGCTATTATCTGTTTTTTGAAACGCCATACGCAACGCGCGGCCAGTGCCTTTAAATAAGCTCTCTACCATATGGTGCGTATTATCACCTTGTACTTGCAGGTGTAAATTGGCGCCCAGTGTATCGCTCAACGAACGGAAAAAGTGTGGTACGAGTTCAGTCGGTAACTCGCCAATATCATCACGGGGAAATTTGCCTTCAAATACAAAATAAGGCCGGCCGCTTAAATCCAGCGCCACTTGCGCGAGTGTTTCGTCCATGGGGAGTAAGAAACCATAGCGGCCAATTCCTCGTTTGTCGCCGAGTGCCTCCCGTAAGGCTTGCCCTAACGCCAGCGCAGTATCTTCTACCGTGTGATGCTCGTCGATGTGTAGATCGCCTTTGACTTGTAGGTCTACATTAAAACCACCGTGCTTGGCGAGTTGCTCTAGCATATGATCAAAAAAGCCTAAGCCCGTGCTGACACGAATGTCGCCACTGTGATCTAAATCAACAGACACGTTAATATTAGTTTCATTGGTCACGCGCTCAACGTTAGCGCGGCGGGCGTGAGTGGTTAATTCTCGCACGATATCAGACCAGCTGTGTTGCTGGCCATATAAAATGCCTTGCACACCGAGATTTTCAGCGAGTTGCAGATCGGTTTCTCTGTCGCCAATGACCGCTGAGCCAGCACGGTCAAGGCTGTCATCACGTAAATAGTCATAGAGTAGCCCCACCTGTGGTTTGCGGCACTTGCATTTGTCTTCGGGTAAATGCGGGCAAATATGCACATCTTCAAAGGCAATGCCTTGGCTCAGTAAAATGTTCATCATTAAATCATGCGGTGGATCAAATTTTTCTTGCGGCAGAGAGTCGGTGCCTAACCCATCTTGGTTACTGACCATCACAAAACCGTAACCAGCCTTTTTTAAAGCAAGTAAAGAAGGGATAACATCCGGTTCAAATGCAAGTTTGGTCAAGCAATCGATCTGTTGATCAGCCGGTTCATTAATTAACGTACCATCACGGTCAATAAAGAGTAGTTTGCGTTTAGACACGGGTGAGTACCTCTTTTAAATAAGCATTTTCTTCGGGGGTGCCAATGGAAATACGCACGCAGTTTTCTAAACCTGGCATTTGGCTACGGTCACGTAAAATAACACCTTCGTCTTCACAGTGTTGCATTAAAGCAGCGGCATCATTGACTTCAACTAAAATAAAATTCGCATCGCTGGGGTAAACCTGTTTCACAAAAGGCAAATTGTTCAGAAAGGCGCGCAGCTGTTCACGCTCTTGATTCAGGACCTTCACTTGCGCGGTGGCATTGGTTAAATAGTCAGGTGTCAGATGATCGCGGATAGCCAGTACCGTCGGTGTAGATAAAGGGTAGGGCGGGATCACTTTGGCAAGCAACGCAATGATAGCCGGGTGGGCCAGCACCGCACCACAGCGCGCACCCGCCAAACCATAGGCCTTTGAGAGTGTGCGCAGCACCACAAGATTAGGATTGTTTTTTAAGTCTTGTGTGAGGCTGGGTGTGTCAGCAAATTCAATATAGGCTTCATCTACCACTACTAAAGCTTTATCACTTAAAGCACCACACAAATGTAAAATAGCATCACGCGATAAGACATTGCCCGTGGGGTTATTAGGTGAGCACAGAAAGATAAGCTTGATAGTCTCATCCCAGCGTTCGAGGATCGCTTGCGTGTCGATGCTGAAGCCGTCTGCTTGGCGCAAGGGCACATCCACAATACGCGCGCCTTGTATGCCTGCCGAAACAGGGTACATCCCGTAAGTGGGCGAACAGGTTAATATCGCATCAATGCCCGCACGGCAAAACACGCGCAATAATAAATCAATCGCTTCGTCACTGCCGCGTGTGATCAAAAGCGCAGTGTCATCCACGGAATAGAGATTACGCAAAACAGAGACTAATTCAGGTGGCTGTGGCGCAGGGTAACGGTTAAAAGCTGCATCAGCCGCGCTGCTATTCAGCGTAAAAGGATTTTCATTGGCATTAAGGTAAATATTGCCAGATCTGTTTTCATGGCCAGCAGAGACATACGGGACGAGTTTTTGAATATCGGGTCGCGCTAAGGCAAGCAATGCATCCATGGGTGTGTCTCTATATGGTTTTTTCAGTGGCGGGCAAATCAGCATCTTGCGCCGCAATACAGTCGCAGCGTAGGCTCACGGCACGTTGATGTGCTGCCAAGCCTTCTATTTCTGCTAGGGTTTCAACGGTGTGGCTTAGTTGCTGTAAACCTTTTGCTGTCAGTGATTGAAAGGTAATCTGTGTCATAAAATCACTGACCGATAAGCCGCTGTAATTTTTGGCATAGCCGTAAGTCGGTAACACATGATTGGTGCCGCTGGCATAATCGCCAACCGACTCAGGGGCAAAGTGGCCTAAAAACACAGAGCCGGCGGCGGTGATCGCTTCCATCCATTGTTCAGCGTTATCCAGCTGTAAAATCAAATGCTCGGCGGCATAGTCATTGGCAATGCTAATGGCTTGTGACACATCTTCCACCACAATAATGCTGCTATGTTGCAAGGCCTGTGCGGCAATCGCTTGGCGTGGCAATGTTGCCAGCTGTGCATCGACTGCGGCGGCAATGTTTTCAGCTTGCGCTGTTGAAGTGCACACACAAATCGCTTGTGAGTCTACGCCATGCTCAGCTTGTGAGAGTAAATCCGCAGCCACAAAAGCAGGGTTGGCGCTGCTGTCTGCAATTACCATCACTTCAGAAGGGCCGGCAGGTAAGTCAAAGGCAGCGCCTTGTGGATCTTGTGCAACCAACAATTTAGCTTGCGTGACCCACGCGTTGCCGGGGCCAAAGATTTTATCCACTTTAGGCACGGTATCTGTGCCATACGCCATGGCGGCAACCGCTTGCGCGCCACCGGCTTTAAAAATTTGGGTAATACCACAGCGCTGCGCGGCATACAAAATATGCGGATCAACGTCGCCGCTTTGATTGGGTGGCGTGCACAATACGCGCTGCTCACAGCCGGCCAGTTGTGCCGGCACGCCCAGCATCAGCACGGTAGAAAGCAGTATGGCCGTGCCACCTGGAATATATAAACCCACGCGCGCGATAGGGCGCGGTGCTTTGCTGCACCAAATGCCTGCTTGTATCTCAACGCGCACTGGCATTGGCACTTGTGCTTGATGAAAAGTCGTGATGTTATCAAAGGCGTGGTCAATGGCTTGCTTGGCAGCGGTGGTAATTTTCTCAGCGGCTGCCGCCAACGTGCTCGCCTCTACACGCAGCGTCTCTGGTGTGAGCGTCACACCGTCATATTTTTGAGTCAGTGCAATCAGCGCGGCATCACCTTGCGCACGTGTTTGCTCAATAATCTGTAGGGTTTGCTCACGTAAAGCGGCAGCATCTGCCAGCGCGGGGCGTGCCAGCAGGGTAGTGTGTTGGCTGGGTGAGAGGCTGTGCCAAATAATCGTTTTCATTACAGCATCATCTTTTCAATCGGCAGCACGAGAATAGAACTGGCGCCTGCGGCTTTTAATTTTTCCATGGTGTTCCAGAATACCGTTTCATGACAGACAGCATGGATTGCCACCGCGTCATTGTTTTTTTCAAGCGGTACAATCGTGGGGTGTTCCACGCCTGGGAGTAAATCAATCACTTTTTCCAGCGAAGCTTTGGAGCTATGCAGCATGATGTATTTACTTTCATTGGCTTGCAGCACGCCTTCTAGTCGGCGCTCGAGCAATGCGGCGGTCGCTTGTTTTTCGACAGGCCATTCATGTTGGTTTTTCACCATCACCGCTTGGCTGGTAAACACGGTTTCCACTTCGCGCAGGCCATTGGCTTGTAGTGTCGCGCCGGTTGAGACCAAATCACAAACGGCATCGGCAATGCCAAGGCGCGGTGCAATTTCCACTGAGCCGTTGAGCATAATCGCTTTCATGTCGACGTTTTGCTCGGCACAAAATTGCTGCAGTAAATAAGGGTAGGTGGTAGCCACGCGTTTACCGGCCAGGCAATTAATATCGACGTATTCCAGTTGTTCGGGCACCGCAATCGACAAACGGCAACCCCCAAAATTTAAGGTGTGTAAGGTTTCAATGCCATCATCAATACCTTGTTGGTTACGCTTTAAGGCTTTTTCATGCAGTACATTGGTGCCTACAATGCCGATATCACAGATCCCATCCATCACCAATTCAGGGATATCATCATCACGCACTAGTAGCACATCCAAGGGGAAATTCTCGCTATGTTGAAACAAGCGGTCTCGGTGTTTGCGGATTTTAATTCCGCAACGGTCAAGTAGGTGCAGTGAGTCGTCGCTTAAACGGCCAGATTTCTGCAAGCCAATACGGAGTCTGTCTGGAGAAGGGTGTGCGGTGCTGGTCATAAGTCGATTTCCTAAAAAAAGAGCGCTGTTTTGCTTAAAAGACCTCGTATTATAAAGGATGATGGGGTAGGGAGTAAGCAACTACTGCAAACTTATTGTATAAGTTAGCTAAATGACGTTTTTTAATAAAATTCAACTATACTGTAATAACAGGGAAAATTTTATTGAGTCCACAAGCATGGCAAATAACAATTTATCTTCAACTGCGCTCGTCACAGGCGCGTCCAGCGGCATCGGTAAGGCGCTTGCCGAAGAATTGGCCAAGCAGCAGCATAATTTGGTGATTGTTGCGCGGCGCGAAGCGTTGCTCAATGCGTTGGCTGAGCAGTTATCCCGCGAGTATGGCGTCAAGGTAGAGGTGATTGTACAAGATCTTGCTGAGCCCAATGCAGCTGATAAGCTGTTTAGCGCCTTATCGCAACGCGGCCTGCAGATTGATATTTTGGTCAATAATGCTGGTTTTGGTATGAAAGGGCGGCTGGATGAGATTGAGCCGCGCCTTAATCAAGCCATGATGATGGTGAATATGGTGGTGTTGACGGAGCTAGCGCAGCGTTTAATACCGCAGATGATTGAGCGTGGTCGAGGGCGCATTCTTAATATTGCTTCCACGTCGGCTTATCAGCCAGGCCCTTATATGGCAGTGTATTTTGCCAGCAAAGCGTATGTGTTGTCTTTTTCAGAAGCGTTAAGTCGCGAATTAAAAGGCACGGGCGTGACCGCCACCGCGCTGTGCCCAGGCCCGACGGCCACTGCCTTTTCTGACGCCGCGGATCTCAAAAATAGCCCTATTCACAATGGCACGGTACCGATGATGACAGCCGAGCAGGTCGCTAAAAAAGGGTATCAGGCCATGATGGGTGGCAAGCGCGTCTACATTCCCGGTTTTTTCAATTACATCAGTTCCCACATTTCTCGCATCATGCCCAACAAATGGGTGATGAATGTCTTAGCCAATTTGCATCAGCGGTAGTGCGGTAGATTGAATCTCAAAGGTAATTTTTTGCACGGTTAGCGTGCTATAGGTCTCATCTCGACTTCATTTGGAAGCTAGGTAATTTCCCTGTCAATGTTACACAATATCATCAGAGAGACACAGTGATGAGATGGGGAATGAGGGAAGCAAACCAGAACTTGATCCCGAGGCATCACAACGACTTCTTGAAGGACAATCTAGTGAATTGTCAAAGTATCTTGATCTTGCTACTCGCTCAACCTCAGAAACAGAGGGTGGTTTTTACACTCAAGAGTTGTCGCAGGCGATGAGCCATGCAGATGTAGATAGCCCAAAAAAGCTTAATGAAAAATACACAGCGCGGACAGGGCACGGATGCATGCAACGAGATCGCATGCACGAGAAGTTGCTTGAAACTTTGCAGACAGCAACAACGCCGTTGCTTAAGCAAGCACTGGGTATTGTATTGAAGCACTTGCCCTCCATTGGCCCCGAAGAAGACTTGAACCGTTTTTGCCAAACAATATCCACGTTCTTTTTTTGGGTGGTAAAAAGTTTAGTCGCTTTAGAAAGTGAAGTTGAAAAGGCCAGAAGCGTGGGTGCCATGCAATTGCTCGAAGAGATGACGACGAAGTTGCCTGCGTTTAGGAAAACATTTCGGTGCTGGGCCATTGAGCAAACTAATGGAGCTTGCTTAATGTTGCGAGAAGTTTGTGAGGCTGTTTCTTCTTTGAACCTAGAAAATATTGATATTCTCGATGTCGATTTCACAACACAGGAAGATGAAGAATTCAATGAGGATATGAGTATTTTCACTGATCCACTTTCTGAAGCAGTGAGTACAATGCTTAAACTCAATGTACTTTGTAAGCATTTTAAAAAAATACTTGAATGCTTGAAGGTACTTTTGATGCGGGGAGATGATCAGAGAGATAATTTTGAACGTTTATGTGGTGAGCAAAAGCGGGTGGGGGAAACACAAGGGTTGGAAGTGGATGCCGCAGAAATACTGCTTGGCAAGCTTAGAAAGCACAGTCAACGCGCGCACCCTGAAAGTCCGATTCGTAGGGTGTGCGATCAGTTGCAGTTGCGAGTGAGTCTGGAACGTAGAACAAAAGATAGGGATGCACTTGAGGAAGAAGCCACTGGGTTAATAGGGCAAAGTGAAACACGGCTGGCTAGCTTAGCTCAACTAAATCAACAATTTTGTGACCAGTATCTTTCTCCTGGGCGAGTGACGGTTGAGGCATTTGAAAAGAAGTTTCAAGCTTTACTCTTTGAGGCAACTACACAGCTCCAAGCACTCGAGGCTGCAGTTTTAATAGGACACACCGACGAGCAGATCTTTTCATTACGGCATGCATTGCGTGCACAAATAAATTACGCGTTTGATCATCTTCCAAGCGTTTCAGAGATACCGTGTATTCTTGCTAATAGCCAAACGTTGTTTGATGGCATTCAGGTATGCTTGGATATGCCCTACATCAGCTCTGTTCCTGGCAAGAAGGATGTTGAGCATCACTCATGGCTTAGCATGATAGGAATATTGCTTGCCCAGGCACACTGGGAGCATGGTGTGCTTGAATCACTAGTCGCAAAGCTTTCAGCAACAGAAGGTGAAGGAGCTGAGCAAGCGGTTAGCGGCTCATCAAAAGGAAGACGAGGCAGAAGCAGGAGGTGGGCAACAACCGGGGCAACAGGGCAGAGCCTCGATGAGCTGACCAAGATGGCTACCTTGCAAAAAGGGCTGGGGGAGCAGATCCGCTACATCGAGGTGTATATTTTGGGAGTAGTTGCTCGGGAAAAGTGATGGCAGGGGCACGACGCCGTGCCCCTACCACACGTACAGGGATGAGGAGATATCCCAAAGAACTCTTGGGCACAAGGGATCTTGCACCCAGTTTTTCAACATAACGTTTTTAAAACATTCTAAAACAAGTTAGAAGTATAAATTCAACCTGCGTAACCAGGCAGGGCAGTTCTTAGCTTTTCAAACTCGCCATCATTTAGCATGTCCACCGAACCAATCGTAGGGCCGCCTGTATTGTTAATGATATTTAAAAAGCCACTTTTTTGTGCCGGCAAATCTTTAATACCATCAAGATACACGGCAATGATATTGCTAAATTGCATACCCGGTTTAGCCGGTACTTCAATCGCATTGGCTAAATAGATTTCGCCTTGGCCGCCGCCTGGGTTTTGGAAATCGTCAAAATAAGAGTACACACCTAACCCTTTTGCCTGATGTGCATTCACATGATCGGCCACTTTATACGAGGCGCAATAGCCTACGTTATTGCTGACATCGCCTTTTAACTGATCACATTGCCATGCCGCCGCGCCAGGCACATCATAGGGGAGCTCTGACTGATAGAAAAAGGTACGACCGTTTTCACCATTCCATAAAGTTTGGTAATGCTGAAAATGCTCAACAAATAAACCGTACGCCGTCACATTCGCGCCATTCACCACAATACCGTGGTCGGCTTTATTCACTTCCCAACCGATATAATCATCGTTGTTGCTAGAGCCGGTTTCACCGTGATCTGCACGCCATAGCCAAGCGTGATCAATAATGACATTGTCAGCGTCAACCTGCAGGCAGGTGCCCAAGTTGTTGACGAGATCTTGATCGCTTGATTGCACTTCATAAGGTCTTGGTTTACCGCCCACACGACAAGCAATATCGCTTAAATCAGCATCACGTGCGGTGTGTTGAACATGCAAGAGTGCGGGTGTTTTGGGAGCGGATTCACTGACGTAAGCAGCATCGAGGGTCAAGCCGCTGATTTTACTGTTCGCGCCACTAACTGTTAAACAGGCTTGCGCATTACCGCAGACCATGGTGGTGGCAATACCGTGTACAATCACGCCATCTCTTTGTGCTTGAATCGTATCTTCAATCAAATAATCACCCGGCATAAACAACAAATGTTTGCCTTCATTATTGATCGCATGGTTAATTTCGCTCACGCGTTGTGGGCTAAGCTTGCCGCTCGGGTCGCTGATCTGGCTGACAATCACAAAGTTATCTTCTGTTACCTCAATATCATTGCCTTGAATAGGCCAATGCACACCTTCACGATTGATCATGCGATTGGGTACGCGAAGTTTAAAGGTTTTAGCATCGCCGCCACCTTCTTGCCAAATAAACGGTTTTTCAGCAACGATCGGCACGTCTTGTTCAAGTGTGTAAGGGAAGGTATCCCAGAGCTCACCGCCAATTTCGATGTCGTCTTTATCGGGGGCGGTATAGCGTTCACCCGACCCCAGCACGACGGTATTCCATAATGCCCCTAAACTCATTTCAGTAAATTCACTGTTACGCACAAAATATTGCTGCTGCGAACCCGGCACAATATTGCCAGCCACATTCACGTTGGCCATATAACCACCACTGGTGTAACCGCATGCCCAAATTTCGGGTGTGCGATAGTCACAGAGTAACAGTTGTGGATTAGGGTAGTCTGGAGTCGGTTCAGGTAAATGGATATCTAAGTTTCTAAAAGGCACGGCTTGTGACGCTGCTAAAATAATGTCCCCCGGTGCCGTGCGGTGAACACGAATATTTTCGGCGCCGCGCCAAAAGTTATCTAAGCCGCCAGGTTGAATGCAATCAGGGTTGTTAGGAATGCTAGGGTCACACTGATTACGCACTTCCAAATTACTGATGCTCACGCTGGCAGGGTGATCACCCAAACCATGCACAAACGTGTAGTAACCCAACACAATATTGAGCCCCGCATTTTGTTTAACTTCATCAGACGCAAAGCGATGATAAAGTACGTCATCGCCATTTTGCGTACCCGTATACACACCCGGTGCTAACAAAAAAGCATAACGGTCGGTGGAAAATTCGCTGTCCATTTCCATTTTTTGCAACACAATATCAGCTACCTGGTTGAGTTGGGCAACATCGTGTTCAGGAGAAAAGTAATAAGCGCCGGCTGGGCAGTTGTCGACACTGATGCAAGTGCTAGGGTCTAAGAGATGGGTTTCAAGAGAAGTTTTAGAGTGTGCTTGCACCGAGAAAAGTGCAATTGAGACTACGAGAGAAGGAACAATCGCTTTGTTCATAACGCCCCCTTTTTTTACGCGTTCAGGAAAAATATTTTTAAGTAGGTTAGCAAAGTATCTTAATTTGAGGGGCAGGTCAAATTATAAGTAAATCAACTTGCTTGTTTTTGTGCTTGAGGAGAGTGCCTTCAAATGCTATCGCATGCGGTGTTTAACGTGAGCCGTTGACTAAATCAAAGAGATCAAACTGATACACCAGCGCGACGGTGATGGCATCAATATCAAAGCTATCGAGGTTGACGACGACATCGTCGATCACGTCCGCATTTTCAACATCGAATAAACGCAGCCATTGCAGGTTGATGGCAAAATTGGGAAAGCGTTCAGGGGTGTAAGAGGCGCCAAAGGCGAGCAAAAAGCTCACGCCGTCTTCTGTTTTGCTTAAATCAAGCTCGCCGCCTTCGCTGCAGACAAAGCCATCGAGTTCGATGTCGAGCCAGGTCCAGGCGATACCGAGTTTACTGAAAAAGCTCAAGCCCCAGCGATGCACCGGTAAAATCAGTTTGGCAGCAAGATAGAATGAATAAAGCTGCAGATCTGAATTGAGAAAGTCATTTCCTTGGCCAATACCGCGAATGTCACTCACGTCTTCTGTGATCTTTGCAAATTGAATAAAGCCCGCTTCAGCAGCTAAGAAAGATAAAAATTGATAACCCGTTGCGACCATATAGACAAAGCCATCATCACTGAAATCAATGTCGGCGCTAAGGGTGTCGTCAAAAGGGTAAATACGGAATAAATTGGTGTCGCTATAACCCAAATCAATTTGCAGGTAAGGGCGGTATTGCCATTTCAGTATCGCATCCAGATCGATAATGTGTGGATCGGGCGCATCTAAATGCGGTGCAGGTAAGGGCGGCACGGGTGTGGCAATGCTGCTTTCTAATTCAGCCTCCGGTGCGTAACGGATCGAAGGGCTCGCCAGTACGGCATTTAGCGGTGTGATGAGCTGCTGGTCTAATAGTATTTCTGCAGAGCGTTGTGTTTCATGCAGTACCGTTTCATATTCGCGTGTGATCTCAGCCAGACGCGCGTCATAATCTGAGGCTTCTGGTGTGGTCATGAGAATATTAAGCTGCGCGGTGTGCCAGCGATCCAGTGCCGCCAACGTGGAAGTTTCCCAGTTGTCAATGTCAGTGACTTTTGTATGAAGGTCGCCTAACCAGGTAATCGTGATGTCAGGGGGATCGATAGCAACCGGTAACTGGCGCTCTTTGGGCAGTAGCGTATTCATCGCCAATATGAGTAATTCAAGCGTCAGGACAGATGTGTTTTGCGCCTGTACAGTATGAGACTCGCCATTCATGCTGGCACTCATCGTCAGGTAGTCGGCCTCACAGGTGGCATCGCAGGTATAATGCGAAGGAAGTGAGAAAAAGTCGCTGTGATCAACGAGCTCATAAAGAAAAGTCAGATCGGCATCATGGAGTGGCAAGATATCCGTCACGGTGACCTGATAGAATTTTTCCGCAAATCGAGTATAAATAGCAGTGTTGTCTTCACTGGAAATCGTGAGTTGATAACGCGGTGCGTCTTCTGGCCCAATTTGGGCGGCGAGAGTGAAGCCGTCACCCGGTGGCAAGGCAATCGCCGTGCTCATGCCTGCGATGAGTAACACACTCCCTATTAAAAGTGCAAAAAGAGTGTGGTGAAGTGATTGACAAGCAGGTCCAAGTTGTCCAAATTGTGAGCGCATCAAACTGTTCTCGAGCGACTTATGCAAAACGAAGAGTAGTTTACAAAATGTGGGGCCGCAATACTATGGTTTTCTTTTTGAGGATGATATGCCTATTTTAACGCTTAAAATGCACCACACCGCCAGCGGTGTCATTTTCGTGGCCTTGTTTGCTTTGGTTTCAAGCCTGATAGCGGGCTTGCCGCTAGTAGCGCAATGGAATATCAGCCCGCTTATTATCGGTGTGGTATTGGGCATGGTCTATGCCAATACCTTTCGTGATAGCTTGCCAGCGCAGTGGAACCCGGGCATTGTCTTTTCCACCAAGCAAATTTTGCGCTTGGCGGTCATGCTGTATGGCTTTCATATTACCTTTCAGCAGATAGTGGCTGTGGGGGGGGCTGGGTTGCTTGCAAGCTTCATTATTTTAGTCAGTACCTTATTGCTCGGCGTGGTCGCTGGGCAGCGTTTGCTGAAGTTGGATGGACACACCTCTTTGTTAACCGCGATGGGCGCGTCTATTTGTGGCGCGGCAGCGGTGTTGGCAACGGAGCCTACCATTCGTGCAAAACCACACCAGGCAACAATTGCGGTGGCGACCGTCGTTTTGTTTGGTACCCTGGCGATGTTTTTATATCCGATCGTTTATAGCACGGGCATTTTACATTTTGATGCGCAAACCTACGGAATTTACACGGGCGCCACCGTGCATGAAGTCGCACAAGTGGTGGCAGCGGGCAAGGCAGTGAGTGAGAGTGCGGCTGAAACCGCGGTGATTGTGAAAATGGGGCGTGTGTTAATGTTGGCACCGTTGTTGCTCATCATGGGGGCGTGGATAGCGTGGCGGGCGCAGCACCCAGCAGAAGGTGAGGTGGCAAAACATAAAGTGCCTATTCCTTGGTTTGCCTTTGGTTTTATTGTGTTTGCCGGGATCAATTCTTTACAATTTTTGCCAGAGGGTTTGGTGACACAGATCAATCGGCTGGATACTTTTTTACTCACGATGGCAATGTGTGCCTTGGGGATGGAAACCAGTTTTAAAAAGATTAAAGCGGTAGGGGTGAAACCGTTTTATTTAGGGCTGATTTTGTTTTTGTGGTTAAGTGTCGGGGGCTATTGGATAGTAAGGGGTGTGTTGTCGTTTTAGAGATCAATAGTAAACCGATCAGCATCTTGATGCGCAGGGAAGCGGGCGCGAAAATCTTGCAACGCCTGGTAATCTAGCGGCACGCTCTGCACAGTGTCTCTATCCGCACAGTCGATTAAACTTTCCCCTAGATAATTCAGTGCGACACTGTCACCTGCATAATCAATATCGTTATCATCTTGGCCCACACGATTAACGCCAACCACATACGCTGAATTTTCAATCGCGCGGGCTTTCAGCAGTGCTTTCCAGGCACCGTGGCGTACACGAGGCCAATTGGCCACAAAAACTAGCAAATCAAATGCATTATCACTGTTATTGCGGCTCCAAACAGGGAAACGCAAGTCGTAACAAATCAGCGGGCACACGCGCCAGCCATGTAACATAAAAAGAGGGCGAGTGTGGCCAGCCGTATAATGTGCATGCTCTTTTGCCATGCGAAAGAGATGGCGCTTGTCGTAGTACTGCAGTGCGCCATTGGGCGGCATCCAGATTAAACGATTGTAGTAATGGCCGTTATCTTCAATGATTAAACTGCCTGTGATAACAGCGTTTTTTGCATGCGCTATTGTGTGCATCCACTCGACAGTCGGACCGGTCATCGTCTCAGCAAGCTCTGTTGCCGCCATGGTAAAGCCCGTTGTAAACATTTCCGGTAAAATGATTAAATCAGTCGTGCCGTCAAGGGCATCAATTTTTTTAGAAAACAGCACGCGATTTTTCTCGGGCGCATGCCAGTGTAGTGGGCTTTGAATAAGTGTAACGGTTAAATTGTGCATAAGCGTTCTGCCGCCTCTATCAATGTTTTTTCATCTTTTGCAAAACAAAAGCGTAACATATGTTGTGCGGGTGGGTTTTCATAAAAAACAGAAATGGGTACGCTGGCCACGCCTAATGTTTCGGTAAGGTAGCGTGCATAGTCGGTGTCTTTTTGATCGGTGATATCACTGTAATCGAGCAACTGAAAGTAAGTGCCCTTTGCTGGCATTAAACGAAAACGCGATCCTTTCAATAGTGCACAAAATTTATCGCGCTTTGCTTGATAAAAATCAGGCAAGGCTTCATAGTGTTCAGGCGCTTGGGCAAGGTAGTCTGCTACGGCGTACTGCATCGGTGTGGTGCTACAAAACGTCAGGTATTGGTGCACCTTGCGAAACTCAGCCGTCAGTGCTTTGGGGGCCACACAGTAGCCTAATTTCCAACCAGTGGTATGGTACGTTTTTCCAAAAGATGAAATAACAAAAGCGCGCTCAGAAAGTGCTTGATGGCGTAACACGCTGGCATGTTCCTCACCATCAAACGTAATATGCTCATACACTTCGTCGGAAATAATTAAAATCGGCGTATCGCGTACAAGGTTGGCAAGCGCCTCTAAATCATCAGTACTTAATACACTGCCGGTAGGGTTATGCGGTGAATTAATAATAATCAAACGTGTCTTGTCAGAAATACTGTCCTTGACTTGCTGCCAGTCAATGGCATAATCAGGGGCAAGCAAAGGAATGTGAATCGACTTCCCTCCGCAAAGCGCCACTGCCGGTGCATAAGCATCATACGCCGGGTCAAAAATAATCACTTCATCGCCTCGATGTACCACTGCACTGATGGCAGAAAATAAGCTTTCCGTTGCGCCGGATGTCACGGTAATTTCATTGTCCATGCATACATCACGCCCGTAACACTTTTTGGTTTTAATGGCGATTTGTTCGCGCAGTTCAGGCACGCCAGGCATGGGGGCGTATTGATTTTTGCCGGCGTTCATGTGGAAAGTGACGCGCTCGCGAAGTGGCGCGGGGCAATCAAAATCAGGAAAGCCTTGCGCAAGATTAATGGCCTTATGTTGGTGTGCAAGCTGTGACATCACCGTAAAAATAGTGGTGCCTACGTGGGGGAGTTTACTGGTAACCGTGGGGGTGAGTGTCATATTGATGGCCTCCTTGTTTGATAGCCTCATCATGCCAGGTTTTAGCGCAGAGGCAAGTTTTGCTGCCCTGAAAGCAAACGCACCTTGAAATTGTAACGTAATATACTGTAACCTATGAAAAATTTTATTTGGAATGCCAATGACTTCATCGCCGGTTAAATTATTTTCGCTTGTTTCTTTTTTAGTCGTGAGCTGCACCTTTGTGGGTGCGTTATCTAACGATATGTACATGCCGAGTATGCCAATACTGACAGAGGTATTTAATACTTCTGATAATTGGATTCAGGCAACGCTGTCTGCTTGGTTTATCGGTTCGATACTGCTTCAACTTATTTTTGGCCCACTTTCTGATCGTTATGGTCGACGACCGCTATTATTAGGCGCGGGCATATTGTTAGTGCTGGCCAGTTTGCTGTGTTCATTTTCTGTTAGTTTTGTTGTCTTTTTTATTGGACGCGTATTGCAAGGGGTGGCTTTTTCGGGCTTGCTGATTGCCGCAATGGCCATTGTGAATGAAATGTTTAAAGAGACGCACCAGTCCACGCAAATGATGGCCTTGCTGGGTATTTGCACGTCGCTATCGCCTATTCTGGGGCCCATTATCGGGGGGGTGGTTTATATTACGATCAGCTGGCAAGCCAATTTTTATCTGGTGGCCCTCATTGCGTTGGTTTTATTGTTGGGTTTATGGCGTCGCATGCCGGAAACCAATGAAAATTTAAACCCAGAGGCATTGAATCCAAAGCAGCTAACAAGCACTTATGTATCGATATTAAAAAATTATGCTTTCTTAGGGCCTGCGCTATCACTGGGCGCCTTGCTCGGTGCCATTTTGGCTTATATTACGTCGGTGTCATTTATTGTGATTGAATTTCTAGGGATCTCACCACAGTTGCTGGGTTTCACATTGATCCCTGCGATGGCAAGTTATATGGTGGGTGCGACCATTACCGGCAAGCTTGCCAGGCGTGTTGCGAGTTATAAAATTATTTTAGCGGGGCTAGTGCTATCCCTATTAGGGGGCATTATGTTGATAGGGGTTGGTTTTGTGTCGCCGACATTAACCGCTTTTTTGGTGAGTATTGTGGTGCTTGAATTTGGGTTTGGTTTAGCGCATCCGGCACTCAGTAACACGGCCTTATCTGCCGTGAAGCAATCTAAAGGTTCGGCGTCGGCGTTGTTGTCGTTTTGCATGATGGGAGGCGGCACGTTAGGAAGCTTGGTGATGAGTATGGTATACAACGACACCATGTGGTCAATGGCATTGATTGCCGGTGGGGCCGCTATTTTAGCCTTTTTAAGCTACTTGCCCGTACTGCGCTGGGAGCTGGCCAAGCAAGCAGATAGCGCATCGGATGAAAACAATTCCACCCACAACACGCCTTAGATCAAAAAAAGCGCGCTACCGTTCGATAGCGCGCTTTTTTGTTGGTGAAACAGTCTGTCTTATTTAGATAAGAAATTTATAAGCAAGACCGACGGTGAAGAGATCCATGTCAAAGTCGCTGCCACCTGGGATGTTGCTGACAGCAAACACACGGTTCCACTGTGCATTGGCTGCTAGGCGCTCATTAATCGCATAAGCTGCACCAAAACCCAGCAAGAAACTGCCGCCTACTTCGTCATCGGTGCAACCGTCAGCAAAGCCACCGCTGGCTTCTACTTCGGTATAGGTGAACGCATAGCCTAGTTTAGTGAATACACTAAAGCCACTGTCCGCTAAAGGTAAAATCCCTTTGGCAGAAAGATGACCTGCATAAACATCTTGTGTCAGCTTATCGCCCCAGTTGGTTTCAACCTCTTGCGGCGCAAAATAGATGAAACCTGTTTCTAGCGCGAAGAAAGGAGTAAATTGGTAACCTACGTTGGTGCTGAAACCAAAACCACCGTCAGTGACATCAAAATAATCAGATGAAAAGTCATCAAAGGCGTCACCGGTGCTATAACCGAAGTTACCTTCTAGATAGACATTTTTTTGGAAGTTTGCGCGAGATTTATCGAAAAACTCAGCGATAGGTGAATCGGTTGATTCGACTGACGCCATTGAGTCAATGGTGTTGGTTTCAGCACTGGCATAAGGAATAGCTAGGAAACAAACTAAAGCAGAGCCGACAGACAGGTATCGTTTAAGATTAAACATAAGGACCTCTTTTTATTAATATTTTTCTCTTGTTGCGGTATTCGCAGCAAACATTCTAACATAAAGTTTGCTAGCTGACAATATATTTCTCCTCAATTTGAGTTAAGTGTGGGGCGTTTTTCCTCATACCTGCGGGCTGTTACAAAAAATTTAAATTTATTTTTATATATAAATCAAGTAATTGCATGAATCTGGTCATTTTTTGAGCAGCCGAACTGATACGCAATGAAATTACACCATGATGTTACAACATACTGTTAGAAACTTTGAAGGAAAGTGAGTTCCTAGAAGAAACAAATTTACGGCTTTAACTGTCTTTGTAAAAGATGCTGCGCAGGGCGCTTCTCGTTTTGTTTGCGCTTGTCTTGGTGAACTGCATCACAGTGGTGGCGCAGGGGCCGGTGATTTTGCAGCAAATTCCAGACCAGCCGACGAGCACGCCGCTGAATCAACTCATTAACTTACGAACGAACTTTAGCCACCCTGACATTAATGAGAATTTAGTTCTAACAGTCCAGCAAGCTAACGGCTCGCCGCTGCCGAGTGGGGTGACGTTAACGATGAAGGCGCCGACCTTGGTGGGCAGCTACAATACCCCGGGCTTTGCTCGGGGCATCACGGTGGTGGGCGCGCTTGCCTATGTGGCGGATGGAGGCCTTAAGATAATCGATGTAAGCACGCCCAGTGCGCCAACCTTTGTGGGAAGCTACAACACGCCGGGCTTTGCTCGGGGCATCACGGTGGTGGGCACGCTCGCCTATGTGGCGGATTATAATAGGGGCCTTCAGATAATCGATGTGAGCACGCCCAGTGCGCCGACCTTGGTGGGAAGCTACATTACCCCGGACAATGCTTATGACATCACGGTGGTGGGCAACCTCGCCTATGTGGCAGATGAGAATTCAGGCCTTCAGATTATCAATGTGAGCACGCCCAGCGCGCCGACCTTGGTGGGAAGCTACAATACACCGGGCACTGCTCACCGCATCACGGTGGTGGGTACGCTCGCCTATGTGGCAGATGGGAGTTCAGGCCTTCAGATTATCAATGTGAGCACGCCCAGTGCGCCAACCTTTGTGGGAATCTACAACACGCCGAACACTGCTTTTGGCATCACAGTAGTGGGCACGCTCGCCTATGTGGCGGATGGCCTTTCAGGCCTTAAGATAATCGATGTAAGCACGCCCAGTGTGCCGACCTTGGTGGGCAGCTACAATACCCCGGGCGATGCTTTTGGCATCACAGTGGTGGGCACGCTCGCCTATGTGGCGGATTCTGATTTAGGTCTTCAGGTTATCGATGTGAGTCAATGGCAACTGTCGGGCACGCCCACAGTTCAAGCTAGCTATACTATTACTGTTAAAGTCGAAGATAGTCAGGGGCGGTTTGCTGCTTATAACTTTACATTCTCAGATCTATTGGTCACCAATCCCTTGCAAGACCAATCAACCGCAGTCAATGCGGTCTTTAGCTTTGTGGTGCCAGCGAATGCGTTTACCGACGCATTAGATCCAACATTGGACTACAGCGCCCAATCTGTTGGCGGAGGAGCCTTGCCGGGCTGGCTGACCTTCACGCCCAGCACGCGAACCTTTTCCGGCACGCCGCTCTCGGGCAACCAAGGGAGCTACAATATCGAAGTCACGGCGACGAATAATGCGAGTACTGCCGCCAGCGATCAGTTTATCTTGACCGTCACCAATCGTGACCCGGTGCAAGATAACGGCCTAGCCAACCAAGCCGTAAACGTGAGTGCAACATTGAACTACACTTTTGCCGCCAACACTTTCTCGGATGGAGATGGCGATGCCTTACACTACACTGCCGGGCAAAGTGGCGGCGGAGCCTTACCCAGCTGGCTCAGCCTTACCAGCAGCACGCGCACTTTTTTTGGAGTGCCTACTTCAGGTGGCCAAGGTATTCTCAATGTTGCTGTGACGGCTAGCGATGAATTTGGTGGAAGCGTAACCGGGTCTTTCAATTTAACAGTGAACAATCGCCTTCCTGTGCTGCAAAACCCAATAAATGACGCCAACGCATTTTATAACCTCCCTTTTGGCTTAACCATTGCTATCAATACGTTTGTTGACCCAGACGGCGATAGTTTAACGTATGATGCGGTTTTATTTGATTTAGGTGTGCTACCCAATTGGCTCACCTTTTCTAGTAGCACTAGACTGCTCAGTGGCACACCCTCATTAGTAGATGAGGGGCAATATACACTACAGGTAAGCGGAGACGATGGGTACGGAGGGTTTGTTTCAACAGCATTTATTCTTTCTGTTGGGGCTGTTGGCTCGGGTAACAGCCCTCCGGTGGTCACTGTAGAAATTCCAGATCAAACTGCAACTAATGCTGAGCCTTGGGGCTTGACGGTGCCTCCCAATACATTTGATGACCCAGACAGTGACCCTTTGACTTACTCTGCGGCATTGGAAGGTGGCGCGATACTGCCAAACTGGCTAGCGTTTGATACGCAAACTAAAGCGTTTGCAGGTACGCCAGCCATCGTTGGGTTTATTCGCATTAGCGTACGTGCTGAAGACGGGCGTGGTGGTTTTGTGTTAGATACGTTTACTTTAACCATTCGTGACAACACTAATTTCCCTCCTCAGTTGTTGAATCAATTGCCTAATCAAAATGTTAATGTAGGCAGCAGCTTCCAATACACCGTGTCGGATGATACTTTTTTTGATGCTAATGGTAATGTGCTTGTGTACAGCGCTATGCAATCAAACGACAAGCCGTTGCCGAACTGGCTAAGCTTTGATGGAACAACACGGACCTTTTCGGGCAAGCCTAGTAACACAGACACAAACACTTATGCAGATCGCAAACACACGATCAAAGTGTGCGCCAGCGATGGAACCGTGAGCGCTTGTAGTAGCTTTTTATTATCGGTGGCAGGCGCGTCTGCAGTGCAGGAAGTTATTACTGCATTGATTATCGTTGGCAGTATTGCGTCTACAATATTTGGCATATACAGCAAGCAAGCTTTGCTGTGGAACACTCTGCTCAAGAAAAAATATGAGCAAGATGCTGAAGAGGCTTCATTGCACGAAACATTTACTCATACATTTTCTGTACCTAGTGAGAAAATAGAGTTGATCAAAGTTTTTAATAAACCACCTGCGGTGCTAGCCCAAAACAAACTTTTAGTTTGCCTCAGGCGCTTATGCGGCAGCTCGTATCAAAACTTGCCTGATAAGCATGATCTGCCTGATTGGCTGCACTTTGATCGGAAAACAATGACTCTTTCGGGAGTGCCAACAGAATTTTCAGATTTATATATTTGTGCGGTAGGGTTTGATGGGCGCTATTTAGAGGCATTCAAACTACGTTGTGGTACACCCCGAGAGGGTGATACTGAAATGATGGCTATTTAAAATAGGATGCAGTTGCACTTGTTAATCGAGTCTAAGGCAAAAAAAACACTCCAGTATTTGTTATTTAGATAACTTATTCCTGGGGTGTATTGAAGTCATATATTAGAGATGCAGGCAAATTGAAGCATAGTAAAGGCGATGCCAACTGAGCGACGTTATGATTAGCGAAGGGGCCTTACCTATTAAATCTTACCGCTAATTAAAGGATCATATCTAGCGGAAAGTGGGGTAAAAAACCGTGTTACCGCTGATTATAAATTTTACTTGTCGGCAAGTTAAGCATGCTCATACTCTGAAGTAGTTTTTCCTTGAACAGCTTGATTAGTTGCTTCGTCAGTCGATGTTTTTTTGTTTTCGTACTCGTCAATTGTTGTCAGCAGTGTTTCAGCATGAGAGAAGATGTCGTTTAGGTCTCTAATTGGAAGCTTTTCTTTAGAATCATTATTGAAAAGCATTATTTGTTTTTTTGCTGAGTCACTAAAATAAAGGCGGCAGATAGGTTTTCTATTGGTATTGTCTAATAAAATTAAGCGATAGTTTTTATGGTCACGCATATAGATACGATTTGAGGCAACGGAAGCGCGCAGTATTGCTTTAACCATGTAGTAAGCTTGCATTTCTTCTTCTGTTCGAAGGATAGCATTTTCAGAGGAGGATGGTTCTTTTTGTTTGGTATTTTTATCTTGTTTCTCCTCTGGGGTTGTTGCTTGTGCTAAAACTGATTTTAAACGGTCATTAATTTTATTGTTAATAAATTGATTTCTGGCATCTTTAACGATTTCTTTAAATTGCTCTAAAACTGATTTAGTCAGCTTCCCATCGTATATTTGAGATGCGAAAAACCGAACGAAGCTTTCAGATGGGTCAAGAAGCTCTTGCCCTAAGATCTTTTTGACTGCACCAGTGTATTTTAGAGTGCTCGCAGTTGTTATAATATCCTCTAGACTAAAATGGTGTTTGGTGAATTTCTTAAGTTCATCAATTTGGTGGCTTTCAAAGTTTAGGATATTAAATTCGTAGAAAGGACGCTCATCCATTTTATTCGGTTGCTCAAGATCTGAGAAAAAACGATAAATGAGGCCATTGGTCAGGATCCCAAACCGTGCCTCTGTAGATGAGAAGTATCGAAATAGCTGAGAGGCATGCTCATTGTTTAGATCACAGCCGTGCCACTTACATTCGATCAGCATAATGATTTTGTCATTTTGTTTGATAGCGTAATCTACTTTTTCCCCCTTTTTGGTTCCAATATCAGCGGTATACTCTGGAATAACTTCTAGAGGATTAAATATATCGTAATCCAAAGCAGCGATGAACGGCATAACCAATGCTGTTTTGGTCGCTTCTTCTGTAGAGATATGTTCTTTTTGTTTTTTTGCGCGATCTGCTAGAGTCCGGATTCTATCTTCGTAGTCCATGCCTTATTTTTCTCTGTCTAGTTGTTTAAAGTAATTATATTCTTCTTGCTGATGCGTGGAGGCACTATTATTTCTCGATTTGAATTTTTTGCTGTAATTTGTAGGATAGATCAGATATTCAGGTGGTGCCGGCACTATCTACCAATATTTTCATTAACTTACCTACTAAGTTGAATATATCGCTGACTTATCTTGTTTGCAAGTGTCAGACTTTTCCTTTGAACTTGTAGAAGGCCTCAATTACTCATTTTGAGAATTTTATGGGAAAAGCTTTGCTAGCTAATTGAATAGTCGGTGGCTATGGGTGGAGTCGCACCGTCGGCTCCAGCATTATGAATGCTGTGCTCTAACCGACTGAGCGACATTGCCATGATAGAAGCAGTGTTTAGTGTTAGAAGAGGGCATCCATGGTAATTTGATTGTCTACGCTGGCAAGGTAGTTTGGGTTTTTTTCTGCGCCATACGTTGTGATCAGTGTGCTGAAGAGTGCTTTCCGTGTGTTGGTATGTTCTTTAAATATATATTTTCTATTGTGTAGTTTATTGGCATCGGCTTTGCTTAACTGAAATGGTTTATTGTAGTATTTGATCTCACACAAATTAATGCAGTTATCTGCGCGATCAATGATGAGATCAATTTGGGCACCTTGCTCTGCTTGATTGTGAGGGCGATAGCGCCAGTTTGATATGCGTGTGCTCACACCACTTATCCCCAATGCTTCTTTTATTTTTTTGATGTGCTTAAGGCAGATGCTTTCAAAAGCAAGACCAGACCATGCTTGCCAAGCAGAAGAGAGCTGCTTTCTCATCCAGTAGTCTTCTTCTAAGTCATGGGCATGGTAATTTTTAATGTCGTCTATCCAGGTAATATAGAAAATAGAGTATTCATCGATTAATTGATAATATTTGCCTCGTTTTGATTTTCCAAATGATGGGATGGGGGTGACAAAGCCAGAATCCTCTAATTCTCTGAAGAGAGTGGTTGTTGAGCCACCTGATTGAAGATTAATTTTTTTCAGAATATCTTCTTTTGTCATGCCCGCTGGTTTTTCTGCCAACGCTTTAATGATATTGACATGGTGTTCGTGATTATCAAATAAAGAATGATATAGCTTATAGAATTCACTAAAAAGTGGTCCATCAGGAGAAAAACAAATGGCATTGATATTTTTGATTGCAGATTTCCCGCGTGTGATGTAATTAAGATATTTCGGTACGCCGCCCATTGCCATATAAAGCTCAATGATCTGTTTTCTATCTAAATCAATATTTTTTGCTTGCAAGAATGCTTCTGTTTCAGTGAGTGTGAAGGGCAGTAGTCGAATTTGCTTTGTTAGACGGCCATACAGCCCGGCTTTATTGTTAATCACTTTTTTGAGCATCCATGAGGCTGCAGAACCGCAGACAACAAGAACAATTTTATCATTGCGTGATAGGTGGCGGTTCCAAAGATAGTCAAGCGCTTCTAAGAATTTTGAGCGCTTGGATGCAAGCCAGGGTAGCTCATCAAAAAAGAGGATGATTTTTTTATCTGTCTTCAATTTTTCAATTTGTTGCCGCAGTAATTTAAATGCTTCGTGCCAGTTTTTTGGAGTATCTACCGCTTTACCTTTTAAAAAGCGTTCAGATAACTCATCTGAAAAATTGCGTAGCTGCTCAGGCATTTTGGCATCTTTCATGCCAGTGAGCTCAAAGTAAATTCCTTTGTCTTTGAAAAATTGATTAATAAGATAGGTTTTACCTATACGGCGACGGCCGTACAAAGCAAGAAATTCAGCCTGATTCGAGGATAAGGTTTCTTCAAGGATGTGGCGCTCTTTCTTTCGACCTACGATCATAGTGATTCTCTTTTGGTGAGGGGGTTGCCCATTAAGTTTACCGCTAATTATAATATTATATTTGGCGGTAAGTGGGTTAAAAACACATGTTTCCGCTAATTATAGCATTATATCTAGCGGAAATGATGGCTTTACTGACTATTATCGCTAGATATAGCTTATATTTGGCGGTTAAATAATAGTTGGATTTCAAAGAAAAAGGAAAAGATTGTATGTAATTGATTGATTTAAAATGATTTTTATGTTTTTAGGTTGGGGGATGATTTTGAACAAGGAGGATTTTCTCTACAGTGTAAAGAGAATTGGCGGCTTGAAAATAGTGATGTACTTTAATGAAGCTTCACTCTAAACAACTCAGTGAGTGGCACATGATGTTCATGGGTAGTAAGCTATTGATTTAATTGGTGGCTATGGGTGGACTCGAACCACCGACTCCAGCATTATGAATGCTGTGCTCTAACCGACTGAGCTACATAGCCATGAGAGGGTCAGTAGAAGGTAAGGACGCGAATAATAGCATATCTATACATTAAATCGGAAATGCATCACGTCGCCATCTTGGGTGATGTACTCTTTGCCTTCTGAGCGCAGCTTGCCAGCCGCTTTGGCACCTTGTTCGCCTTGATATTGAATGAAATCATCAAAAGCCATGACTTCAGCACGGATAAAACCGCGTTCAAAGTCAGTATGGATTTGGCCGGCGGCTTGCGGGGCGGTGGCGCCGATGGGCACGGTCCAGGCGCGCACTTCTTTGGGGCCAGCGGTAAAGAACGTTTGAAGTTTTAACAATTCATAACCGGCACGGATCACGCGATTTAAGCCCGGCTCTTCTAACCCCATTTCGGCTAAAAAGTCTGCTTTGTCGGCATCATCCAAGCTCGCCAGCTCGCCTTCGTAGGCAATACAAATGGGGACGACGACGGCGTCTTCTTCTGCCGCAATACTGCGTACCGTATCGAGATACGGGTTATTCTCAAAACCTTGCTCATCCACATTGGCAATATAAAGAGTGGGTTTTAATGTGAGCAATTGAAAAGAGTGCAGCATGGGCTGCTCATTGTCATCAATTTTAAGTGTGCGCAGCGGAAAGCCCTCTGCGAGGTGTTTTTGCATACGTTCCAGTAGCGCCGCTTCTGCGCGCGCCGCTTTATCCCCGCTTTTGGCGTTTTTTTGGCTTCTTGCCAGGATTTTCTCGACGGTGCTTAAGTCAGCCAGGGCCAGCTCGGTATTGATGGTTTCAATATCTTCTGCGGGGTCAATTTTTCCACTCACATGCGTGACATCTTCATTTTCAAAGCAGCGTACCACATGCGCAATGGCATCGGTTTCGCGAATATTGGCTAAAAACTGATTGCCTAAGCCCTCACCTTGTGCGGCGCCCGCCACCAAACCCGCAATATCAACAAACTGCATGGTGGTGGGGATCACTTTTTGGGGGTTGATAATTTCAACGATCTGATCGATGCGTGGATCAGGCACGGGCACTAAACCGACATTCGGTTCAATGGTGCAAAAAGGGTAGTTGGAGGCATCCACACTGGCACGCGTGATCGCGTTAAAGAGCGTGGATTTGCCCACATTGGGTAAACCGACAATACCGCATTTAAATCCCATTGTTTACCTCGTGATGTTGTTGATGACGTATCAAGTGTGTAGTTCGCGCATGGCTTTTTGGGTATCGCCCGTCAGCAGCGAAGGGAGCACATCAATACTGTGATCAATGGCTTTAAAAATGGCTTCGCGATCGCTATTGCTGGGCTTGCCCAAGACATAACCCGTGACAAGATGACTGTGACCCGGGTGACCAATGCCTAAGCGAATACGATAATAATCATTGCAGCCTAATTTTGCGTGAATGTCACGCAGGCCATTGTGGCCGCCGTGTCCACCACCTTGTTTAATGCGGGCGGTGCCAACAGGCAGATCCAATTCATCGTGGGCGATCACAATCGCTTCCGGTGGAATTTTATAAAAATGTGCCGCGCTGAGCACGGCATTACCGCTTAAATTCATAAAAGTGGTAGGCAGCAGCAAATAGCAGCTATTGCCTTGCCAATTCATTTGGCCAAATAGGCCGTGGAATTTTTTCTCAGGTTTGAGAGTGGTGCCAGCGTGTTCAGCAAGGGCCTCTAGAAACCAGGCCCCTGCATTATGACGTGTGTGGGCATGCTCTGGCCCAGGGTTGCCCAGGCCAACAATCAATCGTATGCCGGTGCTCAAGGTTTATCCTTCGTCACTGCCTTTGTCAGCTTCTCCACCTTCTTCGCCGCCTTCACCTGCTTCAGCGCCGCCTTCGCCTTCGGCACCTGCTTCGCCTTCAGCCGGTGCTTCTTCTTCTACAGACACTTCTTTCGGCTCATTGATACTGACAACAGGCAGGTCTTGAGGTTCTTCCAATGTTAAAGCAACAAATTCGACATTTTCCGGTGCGGTCAAGTGAGAAAGGTGCAAGGTGTTATTCAGTTCAAGCTCGCTGATATCGAGTTCGATAAAAGGTGGCAGGGCAGCAGGTAAACAGCGTACTTCGACTTCAGTGATATGGTGACTGATCACACCGCCACTGACTTTCACACCCGGTGCGTCTTCGGCACCGACTAAATGCAACGGTACATTACGTTGCAGTGTTTCGGTGGCGCTCACACGTTGCAGGTCAAGATGCAAAATTTTACGTTTATAAGCATGGCGCTGTAGATCTTTGAGTACAGCTTGTTCTTTTTTGCCATCAATATTGATAGATAAAATTTGAGAATAAAAGGCTTCGCTTTCGAGTGCCTTATTCAATTCATTGGCCGGTACAGCAAGCGGCACAGGATCGCCACCCGTACCATAAATAATACCCGGTACTTGGTTGCTTTCACGACGTAGGCGGCGGCTCGCTCCTTTCCCCTTGTCGTGACGCACGGTGGCGCTCAGTTCAAAATTTTTAGACATTATTTTTCTCCGTCTTTAGTAGGGTTATTTAAGGGTTATTAATATATCTATTACTCCGCGACCAGAGCGATAGACTTCAGTAGTAAACTTCAGCGTAATAGACTTCTTTCGAAAGTCGCTGTGGCGAGTGAAGTGCTCGGTTTGATACGCACAGAACCGCAATGGACACGATAGTCCCTGAGGATTTGAGCACCGCAGCAACAAAGCAATTCACCGGCACAGTAGCGTTTCGGAAGAAGTCATACAGCAAACATCGAGCTTATTGACTCCTCTTCATTCACACGACGAATGGCTTCAGACAACATGCCGCTCAAACTAATCTGTCGGATACGCGCGCAGGTTTTAGCGGCATCAGAAAGCGGGATGCTATCAGTGACAATGAGTTCGTCGAGTTCAGAATTGGAAATGTTGTCGACCGCCTTACCAGAAAGCACAGGGTGCGTACAGTAGGCAACCACTTGCCCTGCACCGACTTCTTTTAACGCTTTTGCAGCTAAACATAAGGTGCCGGCAGTGTCGACCATATCATCAATAATAATACAATCACGGCCGCTCACATCACCAATCACATGCATCACTTTTGCTTGGTTAGGCTCAGGACGTCGTTTGTCGATGATCGCTAACTCTTCATCATTTAATTGTTTCGCAAACGCGCGGGCACGCACCACGCCGCCCACGTCAGGTGAGACAACAATACGGTTTTGGTATTGTTGCTGTTTCATATCTTCCACTAAAACAAAAGAAGCATAAGCGTTGTCTACAGGCATGTCGAAAAAGCCTTGAATTTGATCGGCGTGTAAATCAACGGTTAACACGCGGTCAATGCCCACAGACGCCATCATGTCTGCCACGACTTTCGCACTGATGGGGACGCGCGCAGAACGGACACGGCGATCTTGACGGGCGCAACCAAAATAAGGCACGACGGCCGTAATGCGTGAGGCAGATGCGCGGCGCAGCGCATCACACATGATGATGAGCTCCATGAGGTTGTCGTTGGTGGGTGCGCAGGTAGGTTGTAGCACAAACACATCTTTACCGCGGACATTTTCTAAAATCTCCACCATGACTTCGCCATCACTGAAGCGACTGACCGTGGCTTCACCTAATGGGACCCCTAGTTGTGATGCAATTTTTTTAGAGAGCTCCGGGTTAGCGTTGCCGCTAAATAATGCGAGTTCAAACACAATTAGCCTCGTATTGTCGTTGTTGTGCGTGTTGCTGGCTCAAGTGTTTGAACCAGCAGATTAAGATGGCTGGGGTGCCAGGATTCGAACCTGGGAATGCGGAGATCAAAACCCCGTGCCTTACCACTTGGCGACACCCCAATTAATGGCCTCACACCAAACAGCGTATTTTGAGGCTCAAGACGCACGCTGTCAATTACAGGCCGGGTAAAAGCTAAGATTATGTTGGGTTTATTTTAGTTGAGAGCCTTATTGAGGCCGGCTTATTTGCTTAGAGATCCCACTGACGGATAATAATTCTCAAATTGAGTTCATTTTGAGCCAGCTCCAACCGAGTGGGGAGAGACAATCCATCAAAGCTGCCATAACGCTCATATTGGATTTGCCAGCCATGCTGCTCAAGCTCACTCAGCAGGCCTTGTTCATTGAGCTCACCCAAGTAATGGGTATCGGGGGCAGGGATCCCGCGGATCCAGTAATGCAGCTGTGAAATAGGCAGGCTCCAGCCCATCCGCTCGGCCAATAGCGTTTCCGGATCGGCGGCGCGTGTCGTCACGCCATCTGAGGTGCGCAAGCCGACATAGCCAGGGTGACCGGTAATATGCGCACTGCCTTGACCCAGAGGCGCAATGGCCTGGATTTCATAGGTGTCTTGCTGTTGTTCCCAGTTCATCGATAAATTCCAGCCTTTTTCAGGGGTGCGGATCCCGAGCTTGCCTCTTAATTCCCAGGCATCCACTGCCAGCAGGGTGGCTTGATGTTGTTCCCAGACGGCTTCTCGTTCTGCTTCAGTGAGCATAGGTCCACGGGCCGCGCAGGCAGCCAGTAGCGCAGCAAGTAAGGTGATGAGAGTGAACTGTTTGAACATAAGCATGGTATGAGAATGATAGTTGTCCTGGCTGGCTGGGTAAAGCGTTAGGGGAACAGAATTAATGTTATGTTAAATTAAAGGTGTTTTTTTATATTCCTGCTCTGTTTACCATTGTGCTGTGGCTGCCCGGGCGACCACAGGGGGTCGCCCCTACAAATAATATCTCCCTATGCGGCAAGGGATGACCTACCCTCGTTAGTGTGACAAACGTTGTGGCGTATCTGAAACGCCAGTAGAGCGGCAAGCGCCCCTACTTGCTAAATCGATACAAGGTTTCTTGCAGCACGGGATGCCTTGGGTCTTGCTGATAGGCTTCATCCCAAATCGTTTGCGCGGCCGCTTCGTCGCCGTTCGTCCATAATACTTCGCCTAAACGGGCAGCGATCGCCGCGTCGGGCTGTTCGGCATAGGCTTTGCGTAACCACGTCAGTGCATTGTTGTTTTGATCAATTTGAAAATAGGCCCAGCCTTTGGTGGCCAGCAGGGCAGGGTCGTTGGGGGTCATACTCAACGCACGGTTTAGCAAGCTGATCGCGCTATCGGTGCGGTCCGCATTGATAAGCAATTGTGCTTCCATCAAGTATAGATATTTTTGATCTTCGCCATGCATGACGGTGCTATTTTGCAAGTGCCCACGTGCGGCTTCCACGCTGTCGTATTCCGCAAGTAGATCCGCTGCGCGAATGCGTGCACGCAAATAAAACTCACTGGGTTCGATTGTGTCATAAAATTGAATGGCTTCTTTAATGTTGCCTTGCTCTTCTGCCACCAACCCTAAGTAAAAATGGGCCATGGCGGTGTAACCTGTTTCCGTTTTTAGATCATTCAGGTATTCACTGGCCTTATTAAGCCTATAGTCTTGCAACGCAATCATGGCTAAGCTTTCCAAGGCAGGCGCGCGATGTGCGGGTGAATCAGTGAGCGCATGAAAATGCGCTCTGGCTAACGAAATGGATCGGGTTTCTGTTAATTGCTGTGCATAGATCAGTCGAATGTCATTATTGTCAGGTTGTGCTTTACGCAAGGCCTTAAGATAGTTTAATCCTTTGCGCAGCGGCAGCAGCTTCACGCGCAATGCAATAGCACGCGTGGCATAAGGGTGTTCATACAAAATTTGATTGACCATCGGCAACGCGTCACTTGGATCGCCCCAAGTTTGGGTGAGCATCGCAATGGTTAATAGCGCGTGAAAATCATTGGGTGCTTTTTCAGCAAGGTGTTGCAGTTGGTGAAGCAAATCTTGCTGCTCTTCATCTGTTTCCATCATCGACGCGATATACAAAAAGCTTTCTTCGGCATTGTCAGGTTGAATGGTCAGCAGATGTTCTAAAAAGGGCAGGGCATCGTCTTCGCGGTCGGCTTTGATCAATATGCTTGCAGAGATCCATTGTGCTTCTGCATTATTCAGATCATGATTGGCCCAAAAAGTGGCGGCATCCAAGGCCAACTCAGATTGCCCGGATTGAATGGCCAGACGAGTGAGTCGCTCGGCCACCGCGGGGTCGTCAAGTGTTTCTGATAACATGAGGTAACGATTTAACGCGGTATCCCATTGGTTACGGCGAATAGCGATTTCGCCTACCAGCGCATGGTAAATAGATCCCGATGCCTGCCCATGCATTGCAGCAGGTCGTTTGCGTGCAGTGGCTGTTTTAAAAGCCTGGGTGTCTTCCGCCACGGGTACGCTGGAAGGGCGCGCCGTAGAAGGGGCGCTTGCTTCACCGTTTTCCCGACAGCCGATCAGCAGCGCCAAGCCTAAAATAATGATTGCGTATTTCATGATGAATCTAAATATAAGTTATTTTGATAAGTTTAGTTGATTTTGGGGTCAAGATTTCACCTATGGGATATGATAGACTCCAAGCCAAGAAGGTTTTAGGAATTAACCATGGAAAAACAAAAGCTTAAGCCCGGCGCGCAGCTGCGAGCCGCGTTGGAGAAAGAGCGCCCCTTGCAGGTCGTCGGGGCCATTAATGCCTACAGTGCCTTGCTGGCACAGCGGGCTGGTTTCAAGGCCTTGTATTTATCGGGTGCGGGGGTCGCCAACGCCTCTTTAGGCTTGCCGGATTTGGCCGTGACGACGCTAGACGATGTGTTATGCGATGCAAAGCGCATCACAGCGGCGACAGACTTGCCGTTGTTAGTGGATATCGACACGGGTTGGGGAAGTCTTGCTATGATCACACGCGCAGTAGAAGCGTTAGAAAGTGCGGGTGTGGCTGGCGTCCAAATTGAAGATCAAATTACGGCAAAACGTTGCGGGCACCGCCCGGGCAAAGCAATCGTGAATACCGAAGACATGTGCGAGCGCATTCGCACGGCCGTTGCCGCAAAAAATGATCCAGATTTTGTTGTGATGGCACGCACCGATGCGGTGGCAGTGGATGGTTTACCGGCCGCGATGGAACGTGCCACGGCGTACGTTGCAGCGGGTGCCGATATGCTTTTCCCAGAAGCGTTAAGCAGCTTGGATGATTATGCCGCAATGACAAAAGCCGTTTCGGTACCTGTGCTTGCGAACATCACGGAGTTTGGCAAAACGCCGCTCTTTACCGTATCAGAATTAGCAAGCGTGAACGTGGCACTGGTGTTATATCCCTTAACCGCTTTTCGCATGATGAGCCAAGCAGCACTGCATGCTTATCAAACCTTGCGGCGCGCAGGCACGCAAAAAGATTTAATCGACAGTATGCAAACCCGTGAAGCACTCTACGAGGTGCTGGATTATTATCGGTATGAAGAACAGGCAGATGCAAACAGGAAAAAGGAGCAGAAATGACACAGCAAAAAAGTAGCAGTGGCTTGGCAGGCGTCGTGGCCGGTACAACAGCAATTTGTACCGTCGGCGCAGGGGGCGAAAATTTACATTATCGCGGCTACGCTATTCAAGATTTGGTAGCCGGTGATTGCTTTGAAGAAGTCGCTTATCTATTAATTTATGGCGAGTTGCCCACCGTGCCGCAACTGGTGGCTTACGAGCAACGTTTGATCAGTTTGCGTGTGCTCCCGGAAGCGTTAAAAAATGTATTAGAGCTGATGCCAGGCGATACCCATCCCATGGATGTATTGCGCACAGCGTGTTCGTTTTTAGGTAATCTAGAGCCTGAAGGTAAACAACGCGATCAATATCAAATTGCCGATCGTTTATTAGCCACCTTTCCGGGCATATTGTTGTATTGGTATCACTTCCATCAAAATGGTAATCGTATCGACACGCAAAGTGATGAAGACCATGTGGCGGGTCATTTTTTACGTTTATTGCATGGAGAGGCACCCAAACCGGAATGGGAACGTGCCGTGAATATTTCGTTGATATTGTATGCGGAGCATGAATTTAATGCGTCGACGTTTGCTGCGCGGGTAACAGCCGGCACGTTATCTGATTTTTATTCGGCGATCACCTCCGCTATCGGCACCCTACGCGGGCCACTGCATGGTGGAGCGAATGAAGCGGCGATGGCATTGATCGAACAATTTGATTCCCCTGAAATGGCAGAAGCAGGGCTTCGCCGCATGCTAGCAAACAAAGCGTTGGTGATGGGCTTTGGCCATCGCGTGTATAAAGTGTCTGATCCGCGCTCTGATATTATTAAGCAGTGGGCAAAAACCTTGTCGCAAGACGTAGGCGATCACGTATTATACCCTGTGTCAGAGCGCATTGAAGCAGTGATGCAAAAAGAGAAAAAACTCTTCCCTAATCTCGATTTTTACAGTGCGTCGTGTTATCACTTTTGTGGCATTCCCACAGAACTGTTCACACCCTTATTTGTGATGTCACGCATCACGGGTTGGGCAGCACACGTTATCGAGCAGCGTGAAAATAATAAACTGATCCGTCCCACGGCAGATTATACGGGGCCTGCGCCGCGTGCGTATGTGCCCATTGGCGAGCGCCCAGTCGCATAAACAGAGCGAATAACATCATGACACAAAAAAACAAATCCATCGCCGATGAAAATATGCAGCCTAAACCTGACGCATTATTAGAAGATATTGCAGATTACGTGCTCTACGGTGAGGTGAATAAAAAAGAGACCCTGAGCACCGCGCGTTACGCCTTAATGGATAGCATAGGGTGTGCGATGTTGGCGTTGGGTTTTCCTGAGTGCTGTAAATTATTAGGCCCGTTGGTGCCTGGTACACACGTGCCTGTCGGCGCGCGCGTGCTTGGCACAGACTATCATCTTGATCCCATGAAAGCGGCGTTTGATAACGGTGCACTCATTCGATGGCTAGACTATAACGACACCTGGTTAGCCGCAGAGTGGGGCCACCCTTCTGATAACTTGGGGGCGATTTTGTCAGTGACAGATTATGTCAGTGCGCAAAATATCGCACACGGTAAAGCGCCACTGACCGTGCATGATATTTTGATGGCCATGATCAAAGCCTATGAGATCCAAGGCGTGTTGGCGTTAGAAAATAGTTTTAATCAAGTCGGGTTAGATCATGTGGTGTTGGTAAAAGTCGCCAGCACGGCGGTGGTGTCTGGTTTATTAGGCAGCACGCGTGCGCAAATCATCAATGCCTTATCGCTTGCGTGGGTCGATGGGCAAAGCTTGCGTACTTACCGGCATGCACCTAACACGGGTACGCGTAAATCGTGGGCGGCGGGGGATGCCACGCGCCGCGGTGTGGAGCTTGCTTGGATGGCGCAGCGAGGCGAGATGGGTTACCCCAGTGCATTAAGCGCTAAAACCTGGGGATTTTGTGATGTGTTATTTGGTGGCAAGCCATTAAAAGTCTCTCAGCCTTTTGGTACTTACGTGATGGACAATATTTTATTTAAAATTGCCTACCCGGCTGAGTTTCATGCGCAGACTGCTGTCGAAGCGGCGCTCACATTACATCCTGAGATCAATCCCAAATTAAACCAGATTGAAAAAATCGTATTAACCACGCAATCGCCTGCTGTGCGTATTATCAGAAAAACGGGGCCCTTGCATAATCCTGCTGACAGAGATCATTGTTTACAATACATGGTGGCCGTGGCGCTGCTGTTTGGTGAGCTGACCGCGCAACATTATGAAGACAGTGTGGCGAGTGACACCCGTATCGACGCGTTACGCGAGAAAATGCAGGTGGTCGAAGATCCGCAATTTAGCCAAGATTATTTGGATCCTGACAAACGGGCGATCCCCAATGCTGTGCAAGTCTTTTTTGAAGATGGCAGCCATACTGAAAAAGTGCAGATTGATTATCCCTTAGGGCATCATCGTCGTCGTGACGAAGGCTTGCCGTTGTTGGAAGCAAAATTTAAGCACAATATCAGCACACGCTTGCCAGAAGCGCGCGCAACCGCCGTGCGTAGTTTGTTTGACGATCCGGTGGCACTGGATCATAAAACAGTGAATGAATTTATGGAGATGTTGGTAATTTAGATGGCTATTGTGATTAAGCGGCGTGAGGCAACGTCAGAAATAAATAAAGCAAAAAGTACAGATGCTTTTTCTGAACTTCCCCCAATATTACAGCAGATTTATCAAGCCAGAGGCCTTGAGAACAGTGCGCAGCTGAGTCGCTCATTAGCACACTTGCATTCTTTTGAGCAGTTAAAAGGCATTCAAGATGCGGTGAGCTGTTTAAGTGAAGCCCTCGCAAAAGATCAACGTATTTTAATTATCGGCGATTATGATGCCGATGGCGCGACCAGCAGCGCATTAGCCATGCGTGCCCTCACGGCAATGGGAGCACAGCATGTTGATTATTTAGTGCCGAACCGCTTTGAGTTTGGTTATGGTTTAACGCCCGAAATTGTCGAAGTGGCACGCGATTACCAGCCTGATTTATTGATCACGGTTGATAACGGTATTGCCAGTATTGACGGGGTCGCTGCTGCAAAAGCCTTAGGCATGCGGGTATTAATTACCGATCACCATTTGGCGGGCAGCGAGTTACCCGACGCCGATGCGATCATTAATCCAAACCAACCCGGCTGCAATTTCCCCAGTAAAAATCTTGCCGGTGTGGGGGTGATTTTTTACGTGATGTTGGCACTGCGCGCGCATTTGCGACAACACGGTTGGTTTGAAGCCAAAAATATTCCTGTGCCCAATATGGGCAAGTGGCTAGATTTGGTGGCGTTGGGTACCGTCGCCGACGTGGTACCCTTGGATAGCAATAACCGTATTTTAGTGCATCAAGGTTTACAACGTATTCGTGCACGAAAATGTTGTACCGGTATTCAAGCCTTATTGCAGATCGCCAATCGTTTGCCGCAACGTTTGGTTGCCTCTGATTTAGGGTTTGCAGTCGGCCCGCGTTTAAATGCAGCGGGGCGCTTGGAAGATATGCGAGTCGGCATTGCGTGTTTGCTCAGCGACGACGCGGAAGCGGCGCTTACCCTGGCGCAGCAGCTTGATGCTTTAAATAAAGAGCGACGCAGTATCGAAGGTAATATGCAAGCGCAAGCGCTCAAAGCATTAGAGGCGTTATCTTTGAGCGAAAATTTACCCACGGGCTTGTGTTTATATCAAGCCGATTGGCACCAAGGTGTAGTAGGTATTGTGGCGTCACGTATCAAAGACAAGTTGCATCGCCCGGTGATTGCGTTTGCCAAAGTCAACGAAAATGAATTAAAAGGTTCTGCACGTTCTGTTAAAGGGCTGCATATTCGTGATGCCTTAGATGCGGTTGCCACGCGTCATCCTGGTTTGATCCAAAAATTTGGTGGCCATGCTATGGCGGCAGGTTTAAGTTTGGCGCGCGATCGCTTTGCTGATTTTCAAAAAGCCTTTGATGAAGAAGTGTGTCGTCACTTAAGCCCGGCTGATTTGCGCGGTGAAATCATGAGCGATGGCAGTTTACAAGCAAGTGATGTGTCATTGCCGTTTGCTGAAATGTTGCGTGATGCGGGGCCCTGGGGGCAAGCCTTTCCTGAGCCAACGTTTGACGGTGAATTTTGGGTGCTGTCGCAGCGCATCGTGGGTGAAAAACATTTAAAATTGTCGCTTGCGATAGACGAAGGCGGCATGCCCATTGATGCCATCGCGTTTAATATTGATCCTAAGCAATGGCCAAACAATGCTGCACAGAAAATCCACGCCGCGTATCGTTTAGATGTGAACGAATATCGTGGGCGCCGCCAGGTGCAATTTATGATTGAGCATTTAGAGATCCGTTAGGGATCAGGTTTATTGTTTAACATCCAACGCTTTGATCGTTAAACAATGCACCTGACCCCCTTCATTTGACCCCCATTTAGTTATTTAGATTGCTTAATTTTAGGCTTTTTTTTTGCGTACTGTACAAGTTGTGAGCGGTATTCTATTCATCCGAAGCGTGCTGTTGCGGGTTTGGCACAGACACCAGCGGCCGCAGCATTTTCGCACACAAGCGTGGCGAGGCAGCGGCGACCGCTTTCACAGCGGTAAGTGGTTTGTTTACGGCAGATGCTGCGCGCTGGCGTTCCAGGAAAGCTTCGTTGCGCAGAAGATAGTATGTGGGCCGTACAGAGTTGCGCTGGTTTTTGTCACCGTATCGCTGGCGGTAGAACAGGAAGTGCTCTTCATGAAGCGCCTTCACTCGGTCAAAGAATGCTCGATTGTTGGGGGTAACGGTTGGCAAAATCAGCGCGATCGCTTTTTTCATCTCCTGAAGCACGGCATCTTCGTCTTTCTGTGTTGAACATGTCTGGAGTGTTAACAATGCGCCCTCAATTTCTAGAATCCATTTTCGCTGCATGGTCTTACCTTTCTCAGGGGCGCTGTGCAGAGTGAGCGCCAGTGTCGGCAAGAAATGCTGGATGCTTGCCGCTATTCCACCAGCGATTTTTTTTGCCTGGCTGCTTGTGATCTTGGTAACAAGCGCTTTGCAGCTTTTGATGAACTGTGCAGCTTGCTCGAGCAGAGGCAGGGTGGCGATGTCGCTCGCGCGAGGCCCTGTGAAGTAGATAGCATGCGCACGTGCTTCAACTGCGAATTGATCCACCAGCGCAGCGACCGCTGCTAGCATGTGGGTTCTGAACGCAAGCGTCACGCGGCCGAGGGATGTTTCCCATTGTGTGTGTAGTGCAGCAAGCTGTGAAAGCAAAGAGTCTTGTTTGTTTGGTGCAGGGGGAGGTTCGGGTAGCGGTCCATGTGCGGGGGGGAGGTTCATGGACATTTTAGCAAGCAACAGCCATGACCATTTGTCGGCGGGCCGTTTTATCTGGATAAGGTGGCATGCAGATATCACTATCTGCGGACCCTCTTCTCCCAACATGGCAAACAGGTGCTGCAGCAGAGTTGGTTTTGCAAGCTGGTTGATCCGAGCGCGATGTTGCTCTTCAGGAGGCTGGCCTTCTGTTGTCGAGTCGCTGGGTTGTGTTGTTGCACAGATTACCAGCGCAAGGCAGTATTGTTTCAGCAGCAACCACTGCTCATCGGAGGGTACGATAGAGAATGGTTTGCTTACGAAGGTCTCATTAAAGAGTGTCAGAAGTGTCGCCGCAAGGTCGCAAGGTGGGGCGTCGAGTTGAGCTGCCATTTCAATCAAACGCGCTTGCAGTGCATAGGGGTTGTAAGTGGAGGGGGGAACGCCTGTCATTTTTTGTTTCTCAAAATGAGTTATAACGAGATTTGTATAAAATCGTTTGTCTTGAAATATGGAGTAACAGTCACGGGTAAGATCACAATTAATAGACATTCATAGGGTATTTCCTAGATCGCTTAATGCTAGATTGCTTAATTAAAGTGTAATGAACTGGCAGATTTCTTTAATGAAAAAATGTTATTTAACTTTAGCTTAGAATAACTTTTGGGATGAAATGCAAGATAATTGTAAAAATAATATAAAAAAAGTAAAACTTACATTCAAATGTTACGCTATATGTATAGAAAGAAGATTGTTTGTCAGTATTACAAGGTGAGTGTTGAAAAGTATCTGCAGTGTGTGGTTTTTTTATAAATTGTGCATAGTAGTGTTGATTTATTTGAAAAAAATAGCAGTTTCCTTAATTCAACAATAGGTAATATGGAGCCGAGTCGCAAGAATGTGCTTCTGATTATTGATATCCAGCATGATTTTTTGCCTGGTGGTAGTTTGCAGGTCAGCGAGGGAGACAAAGTGATCCCTGTCCTTCAAAGCGTTCTGGAGAAATATCATTTTGATCAGATCATTCTGAGTCAAGATTATCATCCGGAGGACCACATGTCTTTTGCTGAGAACAACCCGGGAAGTGCCCCCTTCAATATGAAGGCGTTTACAGGTACCGATGGGAAGAAGTTCGATCAAATGATGTGGCCGGTTCATTGTGTTGAAGGGACGCATGGTGCGGACTTTCATCCGAATGTACTCAGGGCCCTCGAAGGATTTGGCTTCCAGATTGTCCAAAAGGGGAGAAATCAACACATTGATTCTTACTCTGTCTTCAAAGAAAACGATCACAAGACGAAGACTCGAATTTATGATGTGTTGAAGGGAAAAGGCATTCATCCTGGAGATGACAGTGTTAACTTTTTCGTTCTCGGTCTTGCGCTCGATTACTGCGTCGCCTATAGCGCCTTGGATGCCAAAGCTGATTGGCCCGGTGCTAATGTCTTGGTGATTGAAGACGGTTGCCGTGGTGTGGCCCCGGAGACGATTAACACAATGAAAGAGAAAATGAGGGCGCAAGGTGTTCAGCTGATCCAGTCTGAGTCTCTTTCGTTCATCCTTCGTGATCCCGTACACCTCAGTGTGCCGATGCTTGTGAGTGACGATGACCCCCTTCCTGGGCCGTCATCTGCTGGCAGTCATGACAGTATGCCGCCACGGCCTTTGGTCGGCAACTACGTTTCTGGATCTTCGATAACTGGCACCAGCCGTTCTACGACGACAAGTACAAGCTCTTCCTCAGGTAGAAGCAGCGCAGCAAGGCCCTCGCCTAAAGTGCTGGTTTGGAGTGGTGGCGCTACGTATGAATCCATGGACTTTTGCAAGAGTCTCGGGAAATTTCTGCAACGGAGCACCAGGACGCCAAGCAGTCCGGAAAAAGTGGACCATGAAATCGTTCATTGGGATCGCATTGTTCCAGCTCATCCTCCTACTATTGATGCTCGAGCGTTGGTGATTGTTGTACACGACCTCAGCAAACAGATGGATTACGATACGCTGATCACCCAGATGCGTCTGGAGGGCAAGCCCATCGTCATCGTTCGTCTCAACGGCAACATCCAGTTTTCGCAGAAGATGCTGGCCCTGCTCATGAACATCCCCATCATCGATGCTTTTGCCGAAGAGGCTGACGGCATTTCCCAAGAACAAGCGCAGCATAACGCGATCAACATGATCGGTCGTGCCCTGTTCACGTTGCTTTATCCCAACAAGGAAACACGCCGCAACCCCAAGCCCGGCCCCTTTGGGACGGAAAAAGTTGACACAGATCGTTTTTTCAGAGAGATGCATTTGTACCTTGGCTCGCACATGGCCATCTTTTACCCGAAAGAAACTTTGTTTTCTCAGGCAAACGATCAGGTCATGCACATGATGTCCAGGCAACACCCGGTGACCTTGGGCGCACAGGCTAGGAAGGCGGCGGGTATCCCGGAAGAGGCAACGCATTTTGCTTGGTTATTCCAGGTGGTTGTGACAGAAGAAGAGCAGGGTCAAGTGTTTCGCCAGAGGCAGCTTAGTGATGTGGAACAAGCCTACCAGAACATGTTCAAGTACGGCTCCTACGTCTACTTTCAAAAACAAGGTAGCGAGGACAACGTGTTACGGGTAAACGCCATTTGCCCGGGGCCTGGTTTGTTCTTCGTGCCGACGCCGCTGCGCTTTCACTATCAAACGGGCAACCCAGCAGCGAACTTGAAAGCGACGGGTGATAAGGAGATTTTTGCTTACATGCAAGAAGGGCTTTTCAACCCAGTCACCATTGACAGCATGTTGGAAAACACCGACGTTGAAAAGTATACCTGGATCCCGCCTTGTGCGTTTTCGCCTCACGGTGGATTTGCATATCTCCACAAGGACGGCGTGATTGAGCTCTGGAACATTGCCAATCCAAAAGAGATCGAGACGCGTATTCAGCGTTTCGTTACGTTTGAAAGACGTCGTGTGAAACGCTTGCAAGCAAAGCAAATGGAGACCGCGGCTGCCGTGGAAGCTGCAGCGGCTGCTGGAGATGGCGCTGGACCCGCCCGCCGTCTTGAGGTGAAGGCAGTTGCACTTGAAGAGTGTAGCGTCTGTCTTGATAGTATAGCCGACACGCTTTTTATTTCAGCGACGGGGGAGGTCTGCCATTGTGTCTGTTCAGGTTGTGCCAAAGGTTATGTCCCTTGGACCGAGAACCACAAATGGCAGGACAAGGCCCATCAGGATGCTTACAGACGTGGCCGAGCTTACCAAGCAGATACCTGTGCCCGGTGTGTGTGCTTGTTTTGCCGCAACAAGTTTACGAAGACGCTGCGTCTTGAGACTTTTCCCACGCCGGGTGGGCTCTGTGCATCTTGCCACAAGCAACCCATCGAAGTTGCTGTGCTGCACAAGGATGTGGGACATTTGGTTCTCTGCAAACAATGCCGTTTCCGAGGTAGTTGCCCTTTCCCCAACTGCCGTGCCAAGCTTAAGGGAACCCAGGGGGTGAGTGGCTTGCACTCGCAGGAGGAGGAGTGATTTCTATCATTCCCAAAAAGAAGAACGATTTAAGACAGCAGTGAACATCATTTGTTTTCTTCAAGGATCTTCTCAAAGGAAATTTTAAAAAAAAGCCACAAAACAAGTTATAAAAATAACTTATATTTTTTTTCTGGTTGCCCCAGACAGTTAGGTTTTTTTAATATATTAAAAATGCCTGACCCTTATATTAAGTTTAAAAAACACCCCAGCACTACCTAAATATCCTACCTTGAAGACACTTGGGTGGTGTGGGGTGTTTTTTTTGTTTTTTTTATTTTGGTTTTTTTTTGATTTTTTTGATTTTTTTGGTGTCGTGAGACGTTTTGTTTTTCCTGAAAGTTTGTTTGTGAAAAAGTACAAACCATCAATACAGAAAAAGAGTTTTGGGTATTGCGGTGCTTCAAAACACGGGGGCGCGCTTGAGGAAGTGGGTACCCAACTTCTTGAACCAAGTGCCTTTGGTTGTGTTCATTGCAATAGAGGGGCAGACGGGTTCCGAGGGCGCGAGAAGCGTTGCAGGCGTCGGCAGTGCCGCCTGGAGAGCCGTAAGGAGCCTGTGCGCCTCCGAACCTTCCTCGAGCGAGTAAAGGCCCTGCGAGATGAGCTCATGAGTGAGATCCCGGGAAGCGTATTCCTCGTTCTTGCACAACTGCAGGATTGCCTTCAAAAGGCGCACCGTTTGCTGGGCCTTGGATCTGCGCTCCAGAGTGGGTGAGTCCGTCTTACCATTATCAAGGCTGTTCTTCGTGAGCAAGGGAGAAGCGGTTTCAAGCTTCTTCTTCTCCTCCTTGAGCGCCTCGATGATGGTGTCGACGTTCTGGATGGTTTCGAGCGGGATAGTCTGCATCTTTCTTTTATTTTATTTGATAGGGTCTCTACAATCTTTCCTTATCTCTATATATGGCGTAACATCAGCATGTAAGTTAGCTAATTACCTTATTCAATGAGGTGGTTTATCTAAAAAAAGAAAAATGACAACTAAAAACAAAGTCATATAAAAAATTATCTTCTATAAATTAATAATAAATTATTTGAATATAAATATTAAAAGGTGATAGATGTGCCTGACCCCAATGGTAGGGGTAAAAAAATACCCCAAACTACCTAAGCATCCTTTTTAAAAGACACTTGGGTGGTTTGAGGTATTTTTTTTGTTTTTTTTATTTTAGGTTTTTTTGATTTTTTTGGTGTCGTGAGACGTTTTAATTTTTTTGCTGTTAAGCGTGGTTGATTATAAAAATATAAATTTTTAGGCTTCGCAAGCGAAGAGGCTGACGACCAGGCTGAGGCTTGCCTCCAGAAGGCCAAGCTGCTCGTAGAGCTGGTTCAGCGTCTGCTGGTGCACATCGGTCTGGCCATCCTTCCGGGTGAGGAAGTAGCTGAAAACCTGCTTGGTTTCCTGCCCCAGGAAGATCCGGCACGCCGTGAGCTCCTCCTTGGCAGATGACGCAGTGTGCTCCGCAGTCTTCACTTGACGCAGAAAGGTCAGCAGGTCCTGCATCCGGGTGAAGGGGCCGTTCATCGCAGTCAGAAACTGCTGGTAGGCCTTCTTGCTCTTGCGCTCAGCGTCCGTCGCCTTCCGAACCACCTTTTCAAGGGTCTCGGCAGCGCCGTAGGCCTGGGAAGCAGCCGTCTGGGCGGTCTTCGTCGCGTCGAGCTTGAGCTGGTCAAGGTTAGCCGCTCCGCTCTCCTCAGCCTCGTAAAAAGCCGCGGTGTTCTGGTGGCGGACCATCTCCAGCGTCATGCCCTTGGGGAGGGGCTCGATAGGCGCAGGCTCGGCAAAGACAGCGTCCTCGTCGAAGTTGACCTCAGGCGCTTCCTGGGGCTTGCTCTTCTGCTTCTTGCAGGTCTTGTCCAGCCGCTCCCACAGCTTCTCATAAAACGGGCGAGCCGCGTGGGCCTCGGCCTGCGCCTTCTTCTTAAGCCCAACCACCGTGTGGTCAACATCGGCCATCATGGCCTCCAGGCAAGTCATAGAAACAAAGTCCGTCATCTTGGTTATTTTCGTATGTCGTCGTTGAACAGTTGTAAACGCGTCAAAAGACAAAGTAGATAGTTAATTAACTTCTTCTCTATATATGGTGTAACATCACTGTGTATGTTTTATATTTTTAATGATTTATAATAAATAAACGAATCACTATAATTTAATTTCAATTAAAATTTTAGCTAAGCATATGAAATATATAAATATAATTTAAATGCATTTTAGGGTATTTAACTTATAAAAACAGGCAAAATTTTATTTAAATTTCTTCAAAATGACTGCATATGCACGTTACATGTTAGGTTTACAGGCAGTGATAGAGGTAAAAAAGGGAGAGGGTTAGGTCAGTTTTAAGGAGACATGAGGCGTAGGGCTGCTAACACAGATATAAAAAAGCACGCCCGAAGGCGTGCTCGTTTTTGAACATAGGAGGTGCTTAAAGGCTTAGATGGTATCTAACCACGCTTTTAAGCTGTGGCTTTGCTGTGCGGTCAAGCCAGGGTCTTTGAAGGTATTGGTCAATAAAGACATACCTTGCAGGGTAGACAGTAAGTATAACGCTCGGTCACTGGCTTGTTCAGCACCTGTAGACACGGCTTCAAACTGTCGACGACACCAGTCATAGACTTGCATCATGAGCTTAGACGAATCCTCACGTAACTCACCGCCACGTTTGTTAAATTCTTGGCATAAGCTGCCAACCGGGCAACCGAAACGCGCAGTGTCTTCGGCTTGCTTTAAATCGTTGTAAACCAGCGCTAATAAACGATCTTTTACGTTAGGGAGGTTATCCCAAGATTTAAATAAGCTACTGAGGCGTTGCGTGTGCTCTTCGATGATCGCGTGGCCAATTTCTTCTTTACTTTTAAAGTAGTAATAGACATTACCCAGAGGGATCCCAGCTTCTTTAGCAATATCAGCAAGTGTGGTGGCGTTGTAGCCTTGATGATGAATTAGGTTGTTAGCTGCCTGAATTAGGCGGTCGCGCTTATTGTTGTGTTTTGCCATGAGAGTTCCCCTTATTATTATTGTTGTTGGAATATTTGTTTGGCAGATAACTTTATATCAATTTAGAACTCGCTAAGCAAGCATTTTTATATTTATATTACTAAATAATTATAGTATGTTGATATTATTGATGTTTTAGTTAGTGATTTAATGGACTTATTTTATACAGATAGCTAAGTGAAGTCGATTAACTGTATTATGTTGATGTTATGACTGGCATTAGGCAGAAGCCGTTTCACTCACAAAGTCAGTGATAAGCTGGAGCAGTCCCTGAAGCAAATGATCGGTTTCTGCTTCCGTGATAATCAAAGGCGGCAGTAAGCGCAGGATCTGTTGGTTGTCGCCGGTGATATTAAATAAGAGACCTTGGTCTAATCCTTTCTGGCGTAGTTCGCTAGCAGGGCGGTCAAGCTCGATCGCAATCATGAGGCCTTTGCCGCGTACATCCACTACTGCGGGGGTGCCTTCAAAAGCAGCACGCAAACCCTGTTGTAATTGTTCGCCGCGAGCCACGGTGTTTTTGAAGATGGGGTTTTTGGTCATGGCATCCAATACCGCAAGGGCTGTGTGGCAGGCCAAAGGATTGCCCCCAAAAGTAGAACCGTGATTGCCTGGTTGGAAAATATCACCAAAAGGTGCGCGCGCCAGACAAGCGCCAATCGGCACGCCATTGGCGAGTGCTTTTGCGGAAGTCACTACATCAGGTGTGATCTCAGTGTGTTGGTAAGCAAACAATTCGCCCGTGCGGCCCATGCCGGTTTGTACTTCATCCAACATGAGTAACCAATTATGTTCATCACACAATGCGCGCAGTTGGGCAAGGTAATTATCATCAGGCATAATAATGCCGGATTCACCTTGGATGGGCTCTACGAATACGGCAACCACTTCATTACTGCTAGCGGCGATGTGTTGCAAGGCGGCTATGTCATTATAAGGGGCACGTAAAAAGCCTTTTAGCAAAGGCTCAAAACCCGCTTGCACTTTGCGGCTGCCGCTTGCGCTTAAGGTCGCGAGCGTGCGGCCATGAAAACTTTTTTCCATCACAATGATGGTGGGGTTTGTTTTGCCTTGTTGATGGCCGTATAGCCGCGCCAATTTAATGGCAGCTTCATTGGCTTCTGCCCCCGAGTTACCGAAAAAGACTTTGCTCATGCCGGTTAATGTGACCAGGCGTTTTGCGAGTGCCTCTTGCGCGGTGATCGTAAACAGATTAGAAGTATGCAGTAATTTAGCGGCTTGTGTTTGAATCGCTTCGGTCACCGCAGGGTGTGCGTGCCCGAGATTGGTGACACTGATCCCAGAAATAGCGTCTAAATAGCGTTTTTTGTCGGTATCCCATAACCATACGCCTTCACCATGGGTGAAGGCCACAGGCGCAGGTTGATACGTGGGCATTAAAAAGCTAGACATGATTCAGCAGCCGGTAAAGTTTATTTTATGCAAAATTTGCGTTAGCAAATTCCCAATTCACAAGGTGCCAAAAATGTTCAACATAACTTGGGCGGGCATTGCGGTAATCAATGTAATACGCGTGTTCCCACACGTCACATGTTAGCAAGGGTGTGTGGCCATCAGTGAGTGGCGTGCCGGCATTGCTGGTGCTCACAAGGTCGAGTGATCCGTCTGCTTTTTTCACAAGCCATGCCCAGCCTGATCCAAACGTGGTGATGGCGGTTTGGCTAAATTTTTCTTTGAAGTTTTCGAAAGAGCCAAAATGTTGATCAATTGCTTCGCCTAAGGCACCGCTGGGTGCGCCGCCACCATTTGGGCTTAAGCTATTCCAATAAAAAGTATGGTTCCAAACTTGTGCAGCGTTATTAAAAATACCGCCTGCAGGGGCGCTGGTAATAATCTTTTCAAGAGAGAGATCAGCAAACTCTGTGTCTTTTACCAGATTGTTCAGGTTGGTCACGTAAGTCTGGTGGTGTTTGCCGTAGTGGTATTCCAATGTTTCTTCGGAAATATGCGGGGCCAACGCATCTTTTGCGTAGGGCAGGGCAGGTAGTTCAAAAGCCATGATAGCGCTCCTTTGTTGATGTCATTGATTTGAGAGAGCCAGTCTAAAGTGCCATTGTGGCTAAAGCAAGGGTTGGCGGGCAATGTGCCAAGCCAAGTAAGAGGAACTGTGGTAAACTAGCTCATTATGAATAAAACAACCCCGGAAAGTGAGGCTAAATCATGACGGCAACCCCTGATGTTGATCAGCAACAAGTACTTGAAACCATTAAGCAACAAGTGAGTGAGCACCCGGTGGTGCTGTATATGAAAGGCACGCCGGAATTTCCGCAGTGTGGTTTTTCATCCCAAGTGGTGCAGGCGTTGAATATTTGTGAAGCAAAATTTGCGTCGGTGAATGTGTTAGAGCGCCCTGACATTCGTGCGACCTTACCACTTTATGCAAATTGGCCGACTTTCCCGCAGCTGTATATTAAAGGTGAATTGGTGGGCGGCTGCGATATTGTGGTGTCGCTTTACCAAAGTGGTGAACTGCAGAAAATGCTTGAGGCGGCTTAAGACAAGCCAATCAGCGAAGCACAAGCCGCCACAGTAGCGTTGTTTTTAAGCCGGTAGGACTTCTCCGGAAAGTCGCTGTGGCGAGTGAAGTGCTCGGTTTGATACGCACAGAACCGCAATGGACACGTTAGTCCCTGAGGATTCGAGCAGCGGAGCAACAAAGCAATTCACCGCCACAGTAGCGTTGTTTTTAAGCCGGTAGACTTCTCCGGAAAGTCGCTGTGGCGAGTGAAGTGCGAGGCGCGAGCAGCGCAGAACCGCAATGGACACGTTAGTCCCTGAGGATTCGAGCAGCGGAGCAACAAAGCAATTCACCGCCACAGTAGAGTTTCCGGAGAAGTCTACTAGGTTTGGGATTGCAGGTAGTTCTGTAGCCCCATCTTCTCAATCAAACCTAGCTGCGTTTCCAGCCAGTCAACATGCTCTTCTTCAGAACTTAAAATACCCTGCAGCAAATCGCGGCTGATGTAGTCTTTGATCGATTCACAGTAAGCAATGGCTTCTTTGAGTAAGTCTACGTATTCCGTTTCAAGCTTGAGGTCACAGTTGAGCATTTCTTCTGTGTTTTCGCCGATCAATAAGCGGCCAAGCTCTTGAAGGTTGGGCAGGCCATTTAGAAATAAAATCCGCTCGATCAATTGATCGGCATGCTTCATTTCTTCAATCGATTCTTCGTATTCTTTGTCGCCAAGCTTGGTGAGGCCCCAATCTTTATACATGCGCGCATGTAAAAAGAACTGGTTCACCGCGATTAACTCACGGCCAAGTGCTTGATTTAAATACTCGATTGCTTTTTCATCGCCTCTCATGCCGGCTCCTTTCTTTAGATTATTGACAACATGGCTGTATGACAAGTGTAGGATTTTTTTGCGTGGCGTCAAGGGAAATATAAATTAACTTATTGAAATTGAAAGGTAAATGACAATCAGTTTTATTTAGGAAAGAGGGGACAATTATCGACTGTGCGTGCTGGAGGATGCTTCAAGTGAGGTTTGCAGCACTTCTCGGGCATGAGGGCCACATTTACCGCAGCGTGAGCACGCGCCGGTCTGTGTGCAAAGATCACGCATGGTACACGCCCCTTGGTTAACGGCTTGGCGAATTTGCTGTTCGGTGACATTACGGCAGAGACAAACATACATGGTGTGCTCCTCCTTATTACTTACCCTTATAATATAATTATAGCCCCAAATGAGAATGATTGCTAATATTGTTTGGCAGGGAAATGCCATTGCCTGAAATTGCATCCGTTTGGCAGAGGCAGGTACAATGGGTATCAATCAGGGGCGGTTTCACAGGCTGCCGCTACGACACACATTTCGTTTTCAATTAATAAATAAGAGGTAAATGCTGATGACCGTTTTAGTCACAAAACAAGCACCTGACTTTACAGCCCCTGCTGTACTGGGTAATGGTGAAATCGTTGATCAATATAATTTTGCAGACGCCACCAAAGGTAAATACGCCCTAGTCTTTTTCTATCCGCTGGATTTTACATTTGTGTGCCCCTCAGAATTAATTTCACTTAATAATCATTTGGACGCCTTTAAAAAGCGTGGCGTAGAAGTCATCGGTGTCTCGATTGATTCACACTTTACCCATAATGCATGGCGCAATACGTCCGTCGATAAAGGCGGTATTGGTCAATTAGGTTATACCTTGGTCGCTGATATGAACCATGCAATTTGCCAGGCATACGGTGTAGAACATCCTGAAGCGGGTGTGGCTTTGCGTGGCGCGTTTATCATCGACAAAAACGGTGTGGTGCGTTCACAAATCGTCAACGACTTACCGATTGGCCGCGATGTAGAAGATATTTTACGTGTGTTTGACGCGGTTGAGTTTCATGAAAAACACGGCGAAGTGTGCCCTGCGGGTTGGAAAGAAGGCGACAAAGCCATGACAGCAAGCCCTGAAGGTGTGGCAAGCTATTTGGCCGAAGAATCTGAGTCGTTATAAGTTTTAAAAATTCATCAAACACAAAAGCCTGAAAAATTGATGTAGGGGCACAGCAAACTGTGCCCTTTTTTTAAGCATATCTCACGCCGGGTACCTAAAAACATACACGTCAATGTTACCCTACATAATACGATAATCTATATATTTTTTTCTTCGCGACAGATCAATTACCTTGCTTGTTTTTTGTTCAACGCCTTCAAACAACTGAAACATCATGATGATGCGCACGGCTTTCCTGTTGTGCCTGCTTTGTATGGGGCAGGCCGCGGCGGCGCCGTTTGCTGAAGAAAACGCAGTCAGCGGTAGCGCCAGCGTGAGCGCGATTATGTCTCCCAGCCCGACTGACGGCGTACCGATCGCGACTCCGACACCGAGGCCTGATAGCACGTCTGACTCTGAAAGCGCAAACAAGGGCCTCAAAGAAGGAGATACTTTGCTCGGTATCACGGTTTTTCTTACTTTCCTCATTGTGCTGGGTATGTTGCATAGGTATTGGCATCCTGCTCAGGACACAGCGGAAGAGGAAGCGCCCGAACGCTCGGACCTCATCAGTGACATGTTGAATGATTGGCATCGCGCGCCCTTTCGCTTTGTGCATGCTTGCTTGGGGCCGTTTGGAGTGAGAGTGATCTGCTATGTCTCAGCCTTGCTTTGCTTTGCGCTGTCAATTGCGGGGGAGCTTGAAGCCAGCGGCACCTTGCTGGGAGTGGGACTGATTTTCTTCTTTGTGTTCACAGGACTTATCTCTGACAAAAAACAATGCGAGTCGCTGGAGCTTGGTGATAGCGTATTGGGCCTGTTTGCAGGCAGCATTTGCTTCACGGTGCTTTTCTTTTCGATCGTGACACCTGCGAGGCTCATTGACGACGACAAAGCAGATAACGCTGCGCTTGCTTTGCTTTTGCTCCTGGGAGTGTTTCTGGGTCAGAAAGCTTTGCGCACCATCATGTTGCTGAAGGAGCGAGCCTATGACCCGCTAATTTAAGTCGCATCGCGCACGGGTGTTTTTGGAGAATAGGTCGAGTGTTTTTTGTGCCAGTGCATTTTATATTTGAAATGATTTGTTTACTCTCACCATGAAGGGTGCCCGTCAGGGCGAAGCGCAAGATGGATAAACGGTGGTTCCTCTTTCAAAAAAACCTCCAGAATAAGTTATTTTTATGACTTATTTATTGCCTCATTTCTACTCCCTGCTTTTCCACAGCGAAACCTAACCGTTCACGGAGCGCCTGTTCTTTCTCTATGTGCGATAAACAGCGTGCCATGCTGCTACAACACATGCAGAGAACGGAACATACCTCTCGATGTTACGCCATTTACAAAGACAGATCTTCTACTGGTTTCGTATTTTTACAAAGACAAATTTTTGGCTAAAAAATAAACAATGATGATGCGCACGGCTTTCCTGTTGTGCCTGCTTTGTATGGGGCAGGCCGCGGCGGCGCCGTTTGCTGAAGAGGATGCAGTCCGTGCCAGTGAGAGTGCCAGCAGCGTGCCTGCACCGTCGGCAACGGTTTCTGCGATGACGACAGCCAGCCCGACTTCCTCGTTTCCACCGAATGCCACGAGCTCTTCTGACTCAGAAGAATCAAGCAAAGGGCTTGAAGAAGGCAAAAGTGTGTTGGTTGGCATCGGGGGCTTCATCATCATCATCATTGTGTTCGGTATGATGCAAGGGTGCCAGCATCAGAATACACAAGAAACTCAAGAAGGGACGCTTTGGGACAATTTCATGATCATGCTGGAAACTTGGCATGCTTACCTGTATGCAGTGACAGTGACCTGCGCGCACGAAACAGGCACGAAGATAGTGTGTTTTCTATCGGCAGTACTTTCTTTTGTGCTTGCGGCTGAGGGGCTCCATGCTGGCAGTGGTACGATGCTGGGGGTTGCGTTGCTTTTTTTCACCCTCTCTGCGGGATTGATCTCAAGCAAAAATCAATGTGAACGGCTAGATTTTTCTCAGATCGCAAAGCTGCTGCTGATTTTGTATCACTTTTTGATGCTGATTTTCTTTTTGATTGCGGCGCCTGCGATGTACCTTGTCAGTGGGCAAGACGGTGCGGGGATCATCATCCTGATGATCCTTGGTGCGGTGTTGGGTGGCAAGGCTGAGTATACGGTGGTTAAGCTGTATAAGGCAGAGCAAGCGGGTGGTGGCAGTACATACTCCAGTGTGTCTTGAGTTTGAAGGCATATTAAGCGCGGCTGTTTTTTGGCAGCGAATCGTAACATGGGCGCATGAGCAGCCGTAGGGAATAATGTGTAGGGCGCTTTAAAAAAAAGCTTTATTTTAAGTTTGAATTATGACTTTCTCTTTGCTTGTTAGCGTCACGCTTCAGGTCTATCATCGATAGAAACGGTGTGGTGCATTCACCCGTCGTCAATGACTTGCCGATGGGGCGTGGTAGAAGATGTTTTGGGTGTGTTTGACGCTGTTGAGTTTCATGAGAAGCACGGCGAAGTGTGTCCTTTTTTTCAAGCATATCTCACAAGCCGGGCACCTAAAAACGTACACGTTAATGTTACCCTATATAATAAGACAATCTCTATATTTTGTTTTTCGCAGCAGATCAATTTACCTTACTTGCTTTTTGTTCAACGCCTTCAAACAACTGAAACATCATGATGATGCGCACGGCTTTCCTGTTGTGCCTGCTTTGCATGGGGCAGGCCGCGGCGGCGCCGTTTGCTGAAGAGAGCGCAATCAGGGGTAGCGGCAGTGCGAGTGTGAGCGCGAGTATGTCTCCCAGCCCGACGGGCGGCGCGCCGAGTGATTCCCCAACGCCGATCCCTGACGACAGCTCTTCTGGTGATGAAGACGAAAACAAAGGCCTCAAAGAAGGTGAAAATAGCTTGCTCGGCATCACTGTCTTTCTTATCTTCCTCATTGTGCTGGGCATGGCGTACCACTACAAATATCCCAAGCAAGAAGAGGGTGAGGAAACGCCAGGTGGTTGGAGGGGCTTCATGGCTAGCCTGAGTGTTTGGCATTGCTGCTTCTTTGACTTGATGCTAATTTGTATCCCCAAAAAAGGGATGAGGGGAATTTGCTATGTTTCAGTGGCACTTCCCTTTCTGCTGGGGGGGGTTGGTATGGGCATCGCCAGCGGTACCCTATTGGGGGTTGCTGTGCTTTTTCTCTTTATCTTTGCCGCTCTTGTTTCTGACCCAGTGCGATACAAGGATTTGGATTTTCCGCATAGTCTCTCTGAGGTGTTTGCGTTTTGCATTGCCTGCACCGTGCTGGTGCTTTCGATGGTGGCGCCTGGTCTGCGGCTTGGCGGCGACAATAGCCAAGAAGGTAACGCTGGACTTGTCTTGCTCATGTTCCTGGGATATTTTTTGGGTGCCAAAGCGTTGTACGGCATGATCTCAGACAAGAGCGCAGCCTATACCGTGATCGATTAAGTCGCATCGCGTACTGGCGTTTTTGGAGAGTAGGTCGAGTGTTTTTTGTGCCAGTGCATTTTATATTTGAAATGATTTGTTTACTCTCACCGTGAAGGGTGCCCGTCAGGGCGAAGAGCAAGATGGGCAAACAGTGGTTCCTTTTCTTGGTTTCAACCGTGAACTGCAACACTGAAGGCTTAGTGTGAGTCATTATACAAGGTTGGGATCAGCTCTCAAAAAAGAGGCATTTTAAGTTAGCTTTATGACATTTTATTTAATTGAAAAAGCGAAGACTCTTCGCTGATAAAATTGTTTTGTCATTCTGGTTCCGGCGAAATGTGCTCCCCCGGTGAACGATTACGTAAATACTTACATTCAGATGTTACCCTATATGGATTGAAGAGGTTGGCGCTGTTGTATCCCTGATTCCAAAAAATAAAGCTGTTTTTTCAAACTTAAAAAATAATCAACGCGCACGAAAAAATGCTGTGGCCGGGTTGGTTTTTGTTGTTCTTGCTGTGTGTTTCTTTTGTGGTGGCACATCCGATGATGGAGCGTGTCGCGCGTGCTGCTGGTGATGACGCGAGCAAGAAAGCGATATCGGAAACCGCATCGGAGATCCCAACCCCAACGCTTGCCGCCATGCCTTCTACCAGTGCTTCCCCTGTGGCGGGCAGTGAGCCTGATGATTCTGACGATGATGACTCAAACAAAGGACTCACAAAGGGCGAAGGGGTGTTGCTCAGCATGGCCAGTGTTATCCTGGCTTTGATAAGCATGCCTGCCCTTTATGCCTATATCACTTACGATCCATCCACCGATATCGAAGACGAGGAGGAGATGCCTTGTTGCGGCAGAGTCTGGGCGAGCAAAATGTTCAGCGTTTGGCACGTTCTTTTGCTTCGTTTTACTCTGATGGTTTGTCATCAAAGGCTGATCATGCCATTTTGCTTTTTGTTGGGCCTGGTTTCATTTGTGTTGGTGGCCGAAGGAATAGTAGAAGGCCAGGGAGAATTGATGGCCGCCGCGCTGTTTTTATGCTTTTTGATTTCGGGCTTTCTCGCTAACGAAGAGATGGTGCATCCTGACTGCGTGACGAGGGTGGGCGTGTGTCTTTTTTTGTTTTACTACGCGCTCATGTTTACTTGTTTGGTTATTATTATCCCAGCAATGTATATCGCAACCGCGGATGACAATACGGCTGTCGTGTTGTCCATGCTGGTCGCACTTTGGCTGTGTGGGCAAGTAGTCAAGAATCTGTGTGAGGGGCTTATTCGTCATCAGGGTAAATGGGGTAATGAGGACGTTCGCGCTCGGTGGAGTCGAGGCAGTGATGGGGAAGATTTTATAGGCGGCAGCGGCACTACCCGTGCCTACCAGACACCGGGTGGCGCTGGGGATTACAATCAAGCTTTATAAAGGCTGCTCAAACAGACACAAGGACACAGGCCATAGCATCAAAGGGGCGTAAAAAGGAAAAAGAGGTTTTGTGTTGTATTAAAAAAACGCTTCTCAAGGGGGTCGGGTATATCTAATAGTGTTAATAGATTGGCGCCTGAGGCCTCAACAAATTTACACCCCGATGTTACGTTACATAGAAAGAGAGATCCTGTCTGCGTTTGATTTCCTTATATATCACGTTTCTTTTGACCGAAAAAACAATGATGATCCGTACCCGTAGCATTTTTCTCTAAATGGCTGCGTAGAGCTCGAGCGCCGGGCTGAAGGTAAGGGCGTCCTGTCATTTTTGCTGACAAGACCCAATGGACTTAAGCTGTTGAAAAAGGCAATGCCGCCTAGCGGGCGGCATTGCCTATGCCCAACTTGCGCTTACTTATTTGATTATGCAAAGTGAGTTAGCTAAAAATAAGCAAAAATAGGCTTGATCTTAAAGAGTGCATCTACAATACGTACAGAGATTGAGAGCCTCCCGTGAACGCTTACTTAAAAACTTACACGCCGATGTTGCGCCATATAATAAGATACGTTTTGCAGGATTTTAGTGTCTGGGTGCCTCAAGGTCTCAAAATACACGCATTTTTTTCAAGTATTCAAGCATTCAAACATCTGAAAAAACCATGACGTTCCGTTACGACGTTGCTTTTTTGCTGTTGCTTTGTGCAAGCCAGGGGTTTGCGCGTTTTGTTGATGATGATGCTCAGGAGGTGCTCAGTGGCAGTGCCAGCGTTTCTCCTGGGGCGAGCCCGACGGATGGGGGGGCGCCTCCCACAAACACGCCTGTGCCGAGCCCGAGCATTTCCCCTGAGCCAAAAGGCTCGAACAAGGGCCTTAACGACGAAGATGCGTTGCTTGCCGTTGCGATCATCATGATTGTGGTGATGGTGATCGGTGTGGGTGCTGGCCTTTTCTTCTGGAGCAAAGGTGATGCAGGTACCTCTGGTTTTGCCGAGTGGTTCAATGATGTGATGGGTGTCTGGTATCGCTTCTTTTTCAGGGCGATGGAGGGCATCATCGGGATCCGCGGCATCAAAATGATGTGCTATATTTCAAGCTTGCTGATGGTTTTGCTGGTTATTGCTGGGGTCGCTGAGGGTGATGGCGCTTTGCTCAGCGGTGCGCTCTTCTGCTTTTTTGTGTTTATCGGGCTTGTCTCCGAAAAGGAAAACGCGCGGAGGTTGGGATTTGGTGAGTATTCACTCTGGGGCTTCGTGCTTGCGCTCGGTGTCTTTTGGATCATCTCCGTGATTGCCGTGCCAGCTAAGTACTTTGTGACGGGTGAAGACAATGCCGCAATCATCATGCTTTTGATCTTGGCTTGGGTCCCGGCTGTCAAACCGATGATGTCGCTGATGCAATTGCGTCTTGAAACGGGTGTGCCCTTGGGGGGCAGCAGCACCGACGGCGGCAGCGGCGGTGGGTACGACACGGTTGCCTAAAAAGGGCTCACAAAAACACAGGCACTCACGCGCCCCAACCTCTTTTCTTTTTCATTTACTTTTTGTTTGTTTCTTTTTTTGCTTTTGCATTTTTTTGGAAAAACTGAGTGGCAAGGAAACAAGCCGCTGAAAAAAACAATTATTATTAATTTATATTTCTAACTTATTTTTCGTTTAGAAACTTTAAACGTAAGCGTTCACGGGGGGCTCCCACTCTCTGTAGGTGTTGATCAAACAGAGAGAAACACGGGTGCCCCCTGCGAACAGTGACACCTTCCGCCTCATCAAATTTACATCCAAATGTTATTCTATATATTTTGAACTGCCTTAGTTTCGTCTCGTACTCATCGTTTCAAAAATCCAAAAAACATGCAGCCGCTTTTGCGTTTTGTGTGGGTGTTACTTTGTATGAGCCAAGTGTCGGCTCGTTATGTGGAGAAAGATGTTACCCAGGAAAATGGTGGAATGACCGTTTTACCAGCAGCCAGTCCGTCAAGCAGTTTAAGCAGCAGCCTTGTTTCGCCGCCAGGCAACGCTACTGAAGGAAAAAGCTCGAGCAATGGCCTTGATGACGGCAAAGACATGCTCATTGGATTTTGCGCATTTGGTTTTGTGCTCATTTTTCTCAGTCTGCTTTCCTTTTTCTTTTTCTATCGAGGAGGTGAAAAGCCTGGAGCAGCCTTTATGAAAGCCTTGGGTCTCTGGCACTTTATTTACTTTGATCAGTTGGAAAAAAGAGTGAAGAAGAGAGGCATAAAAGTGCTTTGCTGTTTGTTGATGCCACTCCCTGTGCTTTTTGCTGCGCTGGGTATTGGGTTTGCCAGTGGCATATACCTTGGTTTGGCCTTGTTTTTCTTTATCTTCTTTGTAGGGTTGGTTTCCGACGATACGCAGTTGAAGAGGCTGGATTTTGCTTATTGGATGTTGCGCGTGCTTTTCGTTTCGATTGCTGTCACGACGCTGATGTTCTTTAGCGCTCCCATACTCTACTTTGGCGAAGATGATGCCAACAAAACAGCTGTTGCCATGTTATGTTTGCAGGGGCTTATTTTGGGAGGAGGAGGGCTGTACGCCGTGAAGGAAGCAATGAAGACGTACACGCAGTTGGATTAGCGACAAGCGGGTAGAATGCTTTTGCATAAACTCCCGTATCTTCATCTCAAAAAGGAAAGCTTGGTCGATGCAGAAAAAAAAGACTGTTTATTGCTTAGACTTCTAACTTGTAGTGTTGCTTGCTAGATAATCTAAAGCAGATAAGCCACACAGTGGATCTGGCAGCAAGGTGTGACTGACTAGGATTGTTTTTGTAATGGCCAGCCACCCAGGGTTTGCCATTGGTTCACGATTTTACAAAAAAGTGCGGCGGTGGCTTCGGTATCGTAAATAGCCGAGTGGGCGCGCTTAGTATCAAAGGCCAGATTTGCGGCTTTCATCGCACGCGCAAGCACCGTTTGGCCGTAAGCCAGGCCTGCGAGACTCACAGTATCGAGACTGCTGAATGCGTGAAAAGGAGATTTTTTTATTTTACAGCGCTTGATAGCCGCGTTTAAAAAATCCAGATCAAAATGGGCATTATGGCCGACTAAAATCGCGCGGTCGCAGCCAGTGGCTTTGACGACCTCGTGTATCGGCGTAAAAATTTCATTCAAGGCTTCTTCTTCGGGGATCGCCAAGCGAAAGGGATGAAAAGGTTTAATGCCATTAATTTTTAAGGCTTCTGGATCAATATTGGCTTTAGGGAAAGGCTCAATATGATAGGCTATTGTTTCTTGGGGGTGGACTAAGCCTTCATCATCCATGGCAATCGGGATAGCCGCAATTTCGAGCAGTGCGTCGCGTTTAGGATCAAGCCCGCCGGTTTCGACATCAACGACAACAGGCAAAAAGCCGCGAAAGCGTTGTGCCATGGGTGTTTTAAATTTACTTGCCATATTATGCCGTGCGTTGCCAAGCGATGCTTTCGCCAGCACGAAAAGGAATGAGTGCGTCTTTGCCGAGCAGGTAGCTTTCAGGCACATGCCAGTCACGCTTTTCAAGTGTGAGGGTGCGCTGGTTGCGTGGCAGTTGATAAAAGTCAGCACCATGATGGCTGGCAAACGCTTCGAGCTTATCAAGCGCACCGGCTTGCTCGAATATTTCGGCGTATAAAGGCAGTGCCGCATGCGCGGTATAAATGCCAGCACAACCGCAAGCGCTTTCTTTGCGGGATTGTGAGTGCGGGGCGCTGTCAGTGCCTAAGAAAAATTTCGGGTTGCCGTGGGTGGCGGCGCGCAGCAGGGCAGATTGATGCGTGTCGCGCTTTAATATGGGTAAACAATAATAATGTGGGCGAATACCGCCGGCGAGCATATCATTGCGTTGTAATAATAAGTGATGTGCCGTGATAGTGGCGCCAATGCGTGGGCCGCTGTCGTTAACAAAGTCAACGGCTTGCTGCGTCGTCACATGTTCTAATACGATGCGCAAGTTGGGGTAGCGTTTGGTGAGTGGCGCAAGCACCTGCTCAACAAAGTATGCTTCGCGATCAAAAATATCGACGTTTTTATCGGTCACTTCGCCGTGGATCAAAAGCGGCAAGTCAATTTCGCTCATGACGTCAAGCAAGGGGT
>JAJFJF010000006.1 GCA_021774255.1 Gammaproteobacteria bacterium | reverse complement strand
ATAAAGGCACCTTACTGTTTGTGAGCCATGATCGACATTTTGTTAACAATATCGCCACACGGGTGATTGCCTTAACGGAGCACGGCCTTACCGATTTTCATGGCAGTTATCACGATTACCTGGTTGATTGTGGGGATGATTATCTTAGCCGCGAATGGCTAGCAGGGAAACGGTAAAGGTGGCACTCATGGCATGGCGCAGCTCACTGTTTATCGTGATGCTGTAGGTGTGCGGTGCTACAATAATAGTGTTGACCTTTGCTAATGGCTTCTTCGATGGGTAAATACACATCGCAATAATCGCATTTCACCATTTTGCCCATGGTTTTTTGACCAGGCGGCGGCGTTTGTGATGCATCAAAATTAGATTGCAGTTTTCGAAAAAAACGACGAAATAAGTAGCCAGCAAGCAGACGTAAGATCATAATGACAAGTATAATAGTGAGTATGATTTGAAGAAATAGCATTTGTTTATTATACCGTATTTTATAACTTAATTCACATTGAGTGTATTTATGAGTGTTTCGTCATTAACCATTGTCATGGCCCAAGTCAATTTCCTGGTGGGTGACATCCAAGGAAATACTAAACGGGTCATTGCCTTATCGCAACAGGCACGGGATGAGCATGATGCCGACCTGATTGTTTTCCCTGAATTGACTCTCACGGGCTACCCTCCAGAAGACATTTTATTGCGCCCGGCGCTCTCCCAATTAATTGAGCAGGCATTAGCGACCATTGGCCGTGAAGTCAGTGGTATCGATGTGGTGCTCGGTTACCCTGGGCAAAGCAATGTGGGTATCACCAATGCCGCGTGCGTGCTCCGCGATGGCAACATCATCGCACGCTATGCGAAACAACATCTTCCTAATTACAGTGTCTTTGATGAAAAACGTTATTTTGTGCCGGGCACAGAACATGGCGTCTTTGATGTACGTGGTGTCTCCGTGGGCTTAAGTATTTGCGAAGATATTTGGTTTCCCGAGGTGGCGGCGCAGGCCAAAGCGGCCGGTGCGCAATTATTACTGTGTTTAAATGCTTCTCCCTTTCATACCAATAAAACGCAAGATCGCTTAGCCGTGGTCACAGCGCGCGCCACCGAAAATAATTTGCCTATTTTATATGTGCAAACTATTGGCGGGCAGGATGAACTTGTGTTTGATGGCGGTTCAATAGTGGTTGATGGTGCAGGTGAATTGTGTGGCCAAGCCGATTTTTTTGCAGAAGCGTTATATCCCGTACAGCTCGACATTGATAGTGAAAAAGTGACTATCCCGCCTGGCCCGATAGCCTTGCCAATGTCAGAAGAGGCGAGTATTTACCAAGCCTTGGTATTAGGCGTGCGTGATTATGTGCGTAAAAATGGCTTTCAAGGTGTGGTGATTGGTTTGTCGGGCGGGATGGATTCAGCGCTCACGTTGGCCGTGGCCGTCGATGCACTGGGCCCTGAGCAAGTCGAAGCTATCATGCTGCCCAGTCGTTATACCAGCCAGATGAGTAAAGATGATGCCGCCCAGCAAGCAAAGTTGCTGGCGTGCACTTACCATGAAATGCCGATTGATACCGTTTTTCAAGCATTTGTAGCGTGTCTTGCAGATGAGTTTAAGGGGTTGGCGTCAGATGTCACCGAAGAAAATATTCAAGCACGTTGCCGCGGTGTGATCTTAATGGCTATTTCAAATAAGAAAGGCAAACTGGTGCTCAGCACGGGCAACAAGAGCGAGACAGCCGTTGGTTACATGACGCTTTATGGCGATATGGTGGGTGGCTTTTGTGTCTTAAAAGACGTGGAAAAAACCTGGGTGTATCGTTTGGCGCGTTACCGCAATGAATTATCACATGCTATTCCTGAGCGGGTGATCACACGCCCACCTTCTGCAGAGTTAGCGCCTGATCAAAAAGACAGCGACACCTTGCCACCGTATGATGTGCTTGATCCCATTTTATCGCGCTACATTGAGCACGATAAAAGCATTCAGGAAATTGTGAAAGAAGGTTTTGATGAAGCGACTGTGCGTCGAGTGGCCAAGCTGGTCGATCGCAATGAATACAAACGCCGGCAAACCGCGCCTGGCGTGCGTATTTCACAGCGTGCCTTTGGCCGCGATCGCCGTTACCCCATCACCTCGCGTTATGGTGAGAGTGAGGCGGGAAGCACTTCTTGATATGCTTTATGTTGGCTGGCTGTGACCATTTTTAGGAACAATTAATTAAATGGGGATAGTTGGCTAAAGAATCTTTTCCTATTTTAGTTTGGTGGTAATGCCATGCTGCGGCGAGCTGTTTTGTGCGCCACGCTTGCCGCGCTGCGCGCTCACGCGGATCGGCGCAAAAACACTCCCCTCCGCATGGCTGTGACCATTTTTAGGAACAACTAATTAAATGGGAATAGTTGGCTGTTGAAAAGAATACGCTCCCTCTCTCCCTTGGGCAGGGATAGCCCAAGGCCAGCTGCCAGTGCAGTAGAGACAATGTAATGTCAGTAGTTGTTCCTAGTGATATTACTCCCTCTCCCCTCTAAGGGGAGAGGGCTGGGGTGAGGGGTTATTTCCTCTACGGTTACTTACCAAGCCGGAATAGCCTGCCCTTGAAACAATTCTTCTGCTTTTGCTTGCACGGCATCCGAGTGTAGTGCGCCCATTAATTCTAATACCGGGATGTCGTCTTCGTGCCCAGCTTGAATCACCACAATATTCGCGTAAGGCGAATCGGCACTCTCAAGAAATAACGCATCGCGGCTAGGCAGTAAATCCGCCAGCATCGCGTAGTTGGTGTTAATCGCAGCCAAATCGACATCATCCAATGCACGTGGCACTTGCGCGGCATCCATCACGCTAATGCGTAAGCCCAGCGGGTTATCGGTAATATCATTCACAGACGCTTTATTGCCAAGATCTGGTTTGAGCGTGATCAAACCGGCTTTTTCCAACAACAATAGCGCACGGCCTTCGTTACTTGGGTCGGAAGGAATCGCGACTTTTGCGCCTGAAGGTAGGTCGCTTAGTGCGCTATAATCATGAGAATACAAACCCATTGGGTAGATAAACGTATAACCGACAATCACTAAATCATAACCACGTGCGGCAACCACTTCATTAAAAAAGGCCTCTGTCTGAAACATATTGGCATCAATGGCGCCTTCCGCCACCGCAATATTCGGTGTTTGATAATCGGTGAATTCAACAATTTGAATATCCAAATCGTAAACTTGCTTTGCAACGATTTTAGCTTCTTCCATCAATTCAGTTTCAGGGCCCGCAATGGTGCCCACTTTGATTTGAAAGCGGCTATGGCTGTCGTCTGAGCCGCAGGCGGTGAGGAAAGTGAGTGTCAGTGCAGCGACGCTTAAGTTGCTGAATATTTTTTTGATATTTTTTTTCATGGATTTCCTTGGAACAGTTCCCTCTCCCCTAAGGGGGAGAGGGTTAGGGTAAGGGGGTAGTTAGCCCCCAACAATGGCGTTACGCAGCTTGTTCAGGGAAGTTGTCGTCATACACTTTCCACACGGTTTCAGCCAGCTCAGGCAGCGCCATCGCTTCATAAGCTTCTGCCAAGGTGGTGAGCGCCTCGGGCATGACGGGGGCCCCTTGGAAATGCTCTACCACATAACGGGAACGATTGGCTGCTGCGAGATAAGCCTCGCGGCGCATATAGTAATCGGCAATATGCAGCTCTTGTTCTGCTAAGGCGTTGCGTATATGCACCATACGTTGGTGCGCATCGGCAGTATACATACTGTTTGGATAGCGGCGAATTAACTCGTCAAAATCATGAAAAGCATTACTGGCCGCAGTCAGATCACGCCGAGAAGGGTCGAGCGCCACATAACGGAATATAAAACTCATGTAAGTGCGATAGTGTGCCATGCCACGCATAAAGTAGGCATAATCCACATGGGGGCTGGTGGGGTGCAGGCGGATATAACGATCAGCCGCGCCCACGGCAGAAGCAAGGTGGCCACCTCGGAAGTAGGCGTAAATAATTTCTAGTTGGGCTTGGTCAGCGTAGCGACCAAAGGGGTAGCGGGTTTCCAGATCTTCGTAAAGCTCAATGGCGGTTTGAAAGTTGCCTTTATCCATGGCTTGCTTGGCAGAAATATAGATATCGCGCGCAGGGCGTTCGGGGCCTTCTTCGCCGCCTTTTGAAGCACAGCCAGAAAGAACCAATAAAATCAGAAGGTTAATTGATGCTAAGGTTGGGAAATTTCTCATAGCGGTATACATTCGTTACGGCCCCCGGTCTGCTCAGTATTGAGGAAATATCCTCTACGTTAGGTTTGGTGCCTAATTTTAAAAGGATATCTCCCTCTCCCCTCCAAGGGGAGAGGGTTGGGGTGAGGGGTTAATCTCAAAATTGATCCCAATAATACACCAGCCCAGATGCAGAAAGAAGTGATACAATAGACGCAATACGAATTACCGCTGAACCTCGATCTTTAAAATAGATAGACAACCCAAAATACAACATGCCGACTCCTGCCGAAACAACTCCTCTCGACATAAACTTAACGGGTACGATCCCGGCAGAGTCTGCCCAGCAGCGGCTCGATCAAGCGCTGGCTAGCCTCTTCAGTGATTATTCCCGCAGTCGTATCCAGAGCTGGATCCGCAACGGGTGGGTACAGCTAAACGGCACGGTCTGCACGCAGCCTCGTCAGAAAGTCGTGGGCGAAGAAGCGGTGCTGATCACCGCCGAATGTCTCCCCGAAGATACCTGGGAAGCCGAGGCGATGGATTTACCCATCGTGTACGAAGACGATGCTGTGATCATCGTCAATAAACCGGCCGGTTGGGTGGTGCACCCGGCGGCAGGGAATCTGCAGGGCACGCTACTCAACGCGCTATTACACCATGCCCCCGAATTAGCGGTGCTCCCACGTGCCGGCATTGTGCATCGACTCGATAAAGATACCTCTGGCTTGCTGGTCGTCGCGCGTACGCTCGCAGCACATCATCATTTAGTCGAACAATTGCAAGCGCGTGAATTTTTACGCGAATACGAAGCGATTGCTTGTGGCATCTTAATTAGTGGCGATACGATTGATTTACCGATTGGCCGGCATCCGCACTCTCGCACACGCATGGCCGTCACAGAAAAAGGCAAGCCTGCTGTCACACATTATCGTGTGGCCGAACGCTACCGTGGCCACACGCGTTTGCGCGTCAAACTCGAAACAGGCCGCACGCATCAAATTCGTGTGCACATGGCCGCCAAACGCCACCCGCTATTGGGCGACTCGGTATACGGTGAGCGTTTACGCTTTCCCAAAGGCGCAAGCGAAGCCTTATGCGAGCAGCTCCGCCAATTTAAACGCCAGGCCTTACATGCTGCGCAGCTTGGCATTACGCATCCTACCACCGGCGAAACCTTAAGCTGGCAAGCTCCGTTACCAGATGATATGCAGCAGTTGATTGAGTATTTATTGACAGATGCAAGGTCTCTTTCTTAAATTAAGACTAATTTTTTATCCACTTACTTTTATCTTTTTGGATATATCTTCTGGATGCTCAGGGTTTGAAAGTCATTTGTCAGGTGCTTTTTTTTAAAATTGATTAAGTATTAAATACTGCATTCCTTATCTTCCGTTTCGGCGTTTTATTCTAAAAATATCTATTTTTCAAGTGGATATAGAAATTATACAAGCTCAACCCCCTCACAAGTATACAACTTACACACTGTTAGTATCCCATATAGTAAGAAGTAAGTATTGAAACAAACTGTACTTCATTTTTTTCAAAAATCGTAAAAAATCACTACTGAAGAACAAGATCTTGCTCATCATGTGCAACCTTTATCTTGTGATCCTTTTGTGTCTGCAGCTTTCTGTTGGAGCTGCAGCTGAAACAACTCCCACACCTGAGGAAGAGAAGGTGTTCGTAGAGGATGTTTTGTTTCATGATGGATATGTGCTGTCTTTGTTTTTGATGGTTCCTCTTTTCTTTGGTTTTTGGTTCTATTTGGAGAGTAAGCGTCCCGAACTACCCTGTAGCCCCTCGTATGACTACAGTAGGGTGAGTTGGCCACAGTGGAAGGACTGGGTGATAGCCATGATAGTGTGCTGCATATTCGTTCTGGCTACCTTGCTGTTTTGGCGCTTGCAGAGCCTTACGGATGAGAGAGTCTTGCCTGGCTTTTTATGGGGAACGTTTCCTACTTGCATTTATTTCCTTGATTTCTACTTCGTACAGAAAAATGGCTCTTCTGCTCTTCGCGCGTCATATCTAGCTTTTGTCAAATGGACATTCAATTTCGCCATGGGCATCGAGAACCTTGGTGATCCCCATCCTAAGAAAGACTGATGAATGGGGAGTAAGCGCTTTTAAAAATGGGTTCTCACACTCAAAACTTACTGCTTGAGCTCAATACTTTTTTAAAAACAATCAAATCTAAGCTAGTTGTCTGATTTTATTTTTGGGCAAAACTGATAATCCGCTTATCTGATTTCTTTTTTGTTAAGGGAGCTTTTAGCGGGGTTAAGGCTCAGTTATACAATATTTTTAATTAGCGGCGATTGAAAGGCGGGCCTGTTCCTGTTTTTCAAGCTTTTTAAAATGATCAAAAATAAGTTAAATTTATAACTTGTAATTTAATGAATACAAAAAGTAACAAATGCAAAAAATAAGTAAAATTTACATCTCGATGTTACACCATATATAGAGAAGATTGAGAGACATTTTTATGTGTGATGGAAGGTGCTCCTGAAGACTTACGATTAGATGCTTTAAAAGTTGATGAAGTTCCCGCAGAGGTTAAAAGAATCAAGGAAATTCTTTCGGCTGCCGGAAAACACCTCTTGGAAACACTGGAAGATAAGCCAGATGAGGATTGGGAGATCGCGCGTGAAGCTAGTGATGAAGATGTTGATAAGCGCCCCAACCTTGATGACCGGATCAACAGGCTTTGGACCCTTCTTAGCCAGCAAACACCAGACTATTGTTTTGATGTTTTTTTGATGCATGTTTTGGGCGGAGAGTATGAGAAATCTAGCTTTCCTTTTTGCGTTTGGAGAAAAATGAGAAAAAACCCGGGTCATGATCCTCGAGTTTTCAAAGAAAAGCTCGAGCGCGTGGTGACCACGGTGCTTCCAAACTACGCTAACATACCGAATATGAAATCCTGGTGTGAGGATGCGATGATGAAGCAACTCTACTCTGCATTTTTGCCTCGTTTCAAAGAGCCGATGAGAAAACTTCTCCTCTTAGGGAGCAACGCTGAGCAGGATAGAAAACACTTGATAGAGGCTGGCATAGACGCGGCTCGCAATCTGGGTATCCGCGTTCCTGATGTGAGGAAAGAGCCTGATTTCAAAAACTCAGTGTTTTACTTGAATGATTGGTTGTCTCTTGAGGAGGCGAAAATAATTCACGAAACTTATCTTCCAAAGATAAAAGAAGGAATGCGTCGGGCCATGTATGATGATGGCTTTGTTGAGCTTGGATCCTACAAGCGTAAGAAGCATCTTGTGGAAGCAGCTGGAAAAACAGCTAAAGCGCTTTCCTACGCACTTCCCCGCTACATGTGGTGCGACAGGTATGAGTTTAAGGGGCTGAGGTCTGGCATTAGGTTCATTGAAGAGCTTTTTGCTGAATACAAAGAGAGCGCTTCTGCGCCTCCCTCTTCCATGGCTGCCGACTCGTAGGGAACAAAACTCGATACCCAGCCAACAACAACGTATCTAGCAATACTTTTTTAGCTTTTGAAAGGCGGGCCTGTTCCTGTTTTTCAAGCTTTTTAAAACGGTCAAAAATAAGTAATTTTTCTAACTTTATTTGGGCTAACGTGAAGCATCCAAGCGGAGTTGATTTAATAAGTAGAAGAGAGGTGCACCCTAAAGTGGTTGGGGTTATTTTTTGTTTTAAAATATGCCCGACACCTCTAGCCGGTCTAATAAAAATTATCTTATTAAAAATGGGGGGTATTATCATAGGCCGCTCACGAAAATTGCCCCCATTTTTAATAAGATAAGACTGTCATTGCCCCGAAAAAAGTGAAGTTAACACTTTATCCTATTGATTGCTTTGCAAAAAATTACAGGTGATGAAATCATATGCTAAACTGCATCTTTTGATACTGACAAGTGTCTGAACGTTTATTTTCCCTAGTATGCGTATTTCTAACGAACAACAACAATTTTTTAAACAAGTGATCGGCGAGAAAATACCTGGCAGCAGAGTCTTTCTGTTTGGTTCGCGGGTAGATGATAATAAGAAGGGCGGTGATATTGATATTCTTATTTTGTCTGAAGCACTGGTAGAGCGGCCCGTTATTTGGGACATTAAAAAGCAGTTTTATGAAAAATTTGGTGAACAGAAACTAGACTTGGTAAATTATACATTCGCTGATGATTCAGCATTTAAAACAGTTGCCCTGTCTGAAGGAGTAGAACTATGACCGTTGATAAATTAGTGCGGGCAGTCAATGAAGTAATAGGCTATATAACGCAACGATAGGTTTAGTACGATGAAAGAAAATAATCTCAATATCCGAATGGCGACAGCAGAAGATGTGCCGGTGATTTTACAGTTTATTCAAGAGCTCGCGGAGTATGAAAAGCTAGCGCATGAAGTGGTGGCGACGGAAGCGTTGCTGCACACGATGTTATTTGGTGAGCGGCCACATGCAGAAGTGATTATTGCAGAGCACGCAGGAGAAGCCATCGGCTTTGCTTTATTCTTTCATAATTTTTCCACTTTTTTAGGCCGGACCGGTATTTATCTTGAGGATTTGTATGTGCGCCCAGCGGCGCGTGGCGTGGGTGCCGGCAAACAGCTCTTAACCCATTTGGCGAAGCTTGCTAAAGCACGTGGCTGCGGGCGTGTGGAATGGTCCGTGCTTGATTGGAATGAGCCCGCTATTGGTTTTTATGAAAGCATTGGCGCCAAAGGGATGTCTGACTGGACAGTGCACCGCTTAACGGGTGAGGCGTTAGATCGGCTTGCCGATCAAGAGGCCATAGAAAGCGTCGAAGCGTTATAAATCTTGATGGCAGATTCCCCTTTGGTAACCACAGCGGCTTTATAGCCGAGCGGGGCAGCGACTTCTTGTAGCGGCCAAGCGTTGGCAGCCTCTGCATCGCCACGAATGGCAAGCAGGGCGGCGGGTTCATCGGGCGCCAGGCTCACATCAAATTCATCTAATGGAAAAGACAAACCTTTGCCAATGGCTTTAATAAAGGCTTCTTTGCGTGTCCAGGCGTTAAAGAAAGCGTCGCACTTTTCTGTTTCGGGCACCTGCTGATAGCGCGCGGCTTCAACCACAGAAAAAAAGCGCTCGACCAACTCATCACAGTGCACATTTGGGCGCATTTTTTCAATATCCACACCAATGGCTTCGTTGTAGGTAAAACCGTACAGCGCCATGCCATGCGAGTCAGAGGCATTAAAGGCAAGCGGCGGGTTGCTGGGCGTGCTGAGATAAGGCTTTTTATGCTCGGTGTAGGCAAATGCAATGTCTTTGGGCGCCTGCTGTAAGTAGCGGCCAAGTAGTTTGCGTAAATAAGCTTTGGCGAGAATAAATTCATGGCGACGCGCATCAAAATGAAAGCGATCGGCGCGAGCTTGTTCGTCCGGTGCCAGTAGCGCATAGAGCGCTGGTAATGCGTCAGCCGCGGCGGCAGCATCCAACTTGGCTATCCATAGATGCGCTTCGCCTTTAGAGAGGGAATAGTCCATGGGGTTATTTTATCTGGCTGCTGCAAACAAAGCCAAATCAATGATTGCTCATTAGCGTGATTGCACAGCACAGCACCCGTAAAGGTTGCTGAGCGGTGACAGATTTGCTTGAGCACAAAAACAAGTTAGAAAAATAGCTGTTTTTAAATTGTATCATTATTTAAAATTAAGTAAAACTTACATTTCAATGTTACGCCATATACTGAGAAAAGTGAGAAAATTTTTTATTTCTAATGTCACGCTATGCTAAGGAGATAGGGTTATCTTTTGCTGATTATGGTTGTAAGGATTGTAAGTCTGTTGCGGGGCCGTCTGCCCTCAGGCAGACGCTTGACGGTCTCATAGAAAATTGGGATCTGAAAGAGGGTGAAACACTTGCTGCTTTCAAGAAGCGTGTGACGCAGGCACTTGAAAGTGCCGACATTTCTGAAGCCGAGCTTTCGCAAGAAAAGAAAAAGCTTCTGATCAAAAGAGTTGTGTTTGATGCTTTTACGCCGCGCTTGCAAGAGGCAATAAGGGAAGCTGTGAACCAATTCTCTCCTGATGTGATGCGTGTTGCTGAATGCAAAGCCCACGAAATCGGTTTGGAAGATTTAGATCAATACGATCGTGCTTGTCTTATTGACCTTATAGATACGGAAATTGATGAAAAATATGATGACGAAACTAGAGAGCTCACAAAAATTTTTTTGGCTGCAGAACAGCACTTATTGGAAACGCTGACAGAAGCGCCAAACGGGGGCAGGGAAGTAACACCTCAATGTGTTGATGAAGATATTGATGATGAGAGCGACCAGCAGTTCAGAGTGGATCAACGCATCGGCAACCTTTGGACTCTTTATCGCCAGGAAAAATCCTCGCCTTCTATTGATTACTTTTTTAACGAGATTCTAGTGGATTCTACTCTGCGTCGGGGTAACTGCCTTAAGCGTCTCTGGGAGAAAATGTCTCAAAACCCGGGTGATGATTATAAGGCTTTCAAGGAAAAGCTTAAAAACGTTTTGAACAAGCTGCTGACCAAGGTCAAGTTGCTTCCAACCTATGCTGCCATATCTGCAGTGGAAGAGTGGTGTGAGATGAAAGCGACGTGGCAAGCCCGCATCGTGTTTATCCCGAAGTTGAAGGAAACAATCCGAAGCGTTGCCGCACAGTTATCTTTAGGCACTGCCACTGACAGAGAAGACCACGCAAGCTTGATAGCTGCTGTTACGCAGGCGGCGGCTACCTCCCTGAATATCTGTTTCTCTGACGTAGAGGAGCCAGGACGAGTAGCTGAATGCCGACACATGAGATTTCAAACTATCTTGGAAGATGAGATACGGAATATCATTGAAAAAATCTATACGCCAAGGCACCACCAAAAGATGGAAGAGGTAACACTTGAAATGATGTATTCCTCTGATTTCCCTTCTCAGAAAGATGAACGCTACAAAGTCCTCCAAATGGCGCTCCAGAGGCTAATGGAAGAAGAAGATTGGCTCTACTGCGATTCCTATAGCCACTATACTTTCAATATGCCCAGGGATTATCTCCAGATGCGTGATACAGAAGAGGCTATGTCGAAAGCTGTGCGCTCCCCTGGTTTCCTTGAAGAGGGAACTGAGGAGCAACGCCTCCGCTCCCTTGTGAATGTGGGCTGGAGAGTAATTACTGACGACGACACAGCCACAGCCCCGGCTGATATCAATCCCGCGCACGGGCTGTTCGATGCAGCTCGAAAAATTCTCAGGTCGCGCGGTTTCCTGGAGCCGCTTTGGCTCGAGTATAGAGAGCTAAAGCTTGAGCTCCGGGAAACAAACCTTGATGTCCGGGAGCTAGGGCTTAAGAATCGGGAGGTGGAGCTTAGAATCCGGGAGCTAGAGCTTAAAATCTGGGAGCCGAAACATAGGTCTCGGGAGCTCGGAGCTTGATATTCGGGAGCTGGAGGAAATGATGAGCTGCACCGTCCTGTAGAAAACAAATCCCCACACCGACCAAAAAAAAACACATAAGAGCAGATACAAGAACACGATAGTTAACAAAGCTAACAATATTTTTTAGGCTTTTGAGAGACGGGCTGGCACCTGTTTTTCAAGTTTTTAAAAGCCTTTCTAGTTAGCTAGTTAGTTGGCTTTTTGCAGATCAAGGCCGACAGCATGAAGCCTGCCTGGCACGGAAACAACCCGGCCTCCCACCGAACTTTACCTCTCGCAATGTAGACAGCTGATAAGATATCCCGTAAGATCGGATTTTGTGAGTCGAACAAACAAAAACATTTAAAAAGCGAGATGGGCATATGTCCTATCCCGCTTTTTTTATAAGCTAAACTAACGTAAATTCAATAACTTGGAGAGGTTTTGGTGGCTAAGCAGGCACTATTAGCACTGGCAGACGGCAGTTTATTTGAGGGGACGTCGATAGGCGTTGATGGCCACCGTTGTGGTGAAGTGGTCTTTAATACTTCCGTGACCGGCTACCAAGAAATTTTGACCGATCCTTCCTACGCGCAACAAATCATCACATTCACCCAGCCGCATATCGGTAATGTGGGAGTCAACCCCGGGGACGAAGAGTCCAGCCGCATTTGGGCCGAGGGCTTAGTGGTGCGTGACTTATCCCTAAGCGTGAGTAACTGGCGCTCAGAGCAACCTTTAACAGAGTATTTAGCGGCGCAGCGCATTGTGGGCATTGCAGACGTCGATACTCGCCGCTTGACCCGCTTACTGCGCGATAAAGGCGCACAAAATGGTTGCATCATGGCGGGCGATAAATTGGATCCCGAAAAAGCCGTTGCGCTTGCGCGCAAATACCCGGGCCTGGAAGGCATGGATGTGGCCAAGCAAGTCAGCACTGAAAATCAATTTGAATGGCGCCAAAGCGTGTGGTCACCCACCGAGTTGGCCGAGCCTGCGCCTTTAACGGAAGCGCAAGCCGCAGACCAGCCCTTTCACGTCGTTGCCTATGATTATGGTGTGAAACGCAATATTTTGCGTATGTTAGTCGCGCGCGGTTGCCGCGTGACGGTCGTGCCGGCACAAACGCCTGCGCGTGACGTGCTTGATTTACATCCACATGGCGTGTTTCTGTCTAATGGGCCGGGCGATCCGGCAGCGTGTGACTATGCCATCACCGCGATCAAACAACTTCTTGATGCTGACATGCCACTGTTCGGTATTTGTTTGGGCCATCAATTACTCGCGCTCGCCAGTGGCGCTAACACCATTAAAATGAAGTTTGGCCATCATGGTGCGAACCATCCGGTGCAAGATTTGGCATCGAATAAGGTGTTTATTACCAGTCAAAATCACGGCTTTACGGTGGATGAAAAAACATTACCCGATAATATGCGTGCCACGCACCGTTCGTTATTTGATAAGTCTTTGCAGGGGATTGCGCGCACCGATAAGCCGGCCTTTAGCTTCCAAGGCCATCCGGAGGCCAGTCCCGGGCCACAAGATATGTCCCCTTTATTTGATCAGTTTATTGAATTAATGAGAGTGACCCAACAAGCCCATGCCTAAACGTACTGACATTGAAAGCATCTTAATTCTCGGGGCCGGCCCGATCGTGATTGGTCAGGCATGTGAGTTTGACTATTCTGGCACGCAGGCCTGTCGTGCGCTGCGCGAAGAAGGGTATCGCGTTATTTTAGTGAACTCTAATCCCGCGACTATCATGACCGATCCGACCATGGCCGATGCGACTTACATCGAACCGGTGCAGTGGGAAATCGTGGCCAAAATCATTGAAAAAGAGAAACCCGATGCCTTGTTGCCCACGATGGGTGGCCAAACCGCTTTAAATTGTGCGTTAGATTTAGCACGTGAGGGCGTGCTGGAAAAACACGGCGTGGAGATGATCGGTGCCACGCGTGATGCGATTGACAAAGCCGAAGATCGCGAACGTTTCCGTAAAGCCATGGATAAAATTGGTTTAGGGGTCACTACCTCTGCCATCGCACATAGCATGGAAGAAGCGGTGCAAGTACAGGCGCAAATTGGCTACCCGACCATTATACGCCCTTCGTTTACCATGGGCGGTAGCGGCGGCGGTATTGCATATAACAAAGAAGAATTTGAAGAAATTTGTTCGCGCGGTTTAGAACTTTCGCCGACCACCGAGATTTTGATCGAAGAATCGATTATCGGTTGGAAAGAATATGAAATGGAAGTGGTGCGCGACCACCAAGATAACTGCATTATTATTTGTTCGATTGAAAATGTGGATGCGATGGGGGTGCATACGGGTGATTCGATTACCGTTGCACCGGCACAAACGCTCACCGACAAAGAATATCAAGTACTGCGTAATGCCTCGCTTGCGGTATTGCGTGAAATCGGTGTCGATACCGGTGGTTCCAATGTGCAATTTGCGGTGAACCCGGAAGATGGGCGCGTGATTGTGATTGAAATGAATCCGCGTGTGTCACGATCATCGGCCTTAGCGTCAAAAGCAACAGGCTTCCCCATTGCCAAAGTGGCTGCGAAGTTGGCTGTCGGCTTTACGCTGGATGAACTGCAAAATGAAATTACCGGTGGCCGCACACCGGCCTCGTTTGAGCCCACATTAGATTACGTGGTCACCAAAATCCCGCGTTTTAATTTTGAAAAATTCCCGAAAGCAGATAAACGGCTCACCACACAGATGAAATCAGTGGGGGAGGCCATGGCCATTGGCCGTACCTTCCAAGAATCACTGCAAAAAGCCATGCGCAGCTTAGAAACAGATCATTATGGTTTTGAGCCGATAGTCGACCCTGCCGATGAAGAGGCATTAGAGCGCGTGCGCCATGAATTAAGCCACCCCAGCGCCGAGCGTTTATGGTATTTGGGTGATGCTTTCCGTCTGGGTTTATCGCTGGATGAAATACAAAGTTTAAGTGGTATCGACCCTTGGTTTTTAGTGCAAGTGCGTGACTTAATCCAAAGTGAACATGCGTTTACAAAACAAAATTTGAACAGTCTTGATGCAGTGACTTTACGTCGCTTAAAACAAAAAGGTTTTGCCGATCGCCGTTTGGCCAGCTTAATTGATGTCAGTGAAGCCAGCTTCCGCAAGCGCCGCCGTGAATTAGGCGTGCAGCCTGTGTACAAACGTGTAGACAGTTGTGCCGCCGAGTTCGATACCGATACGGCCTATCTTTATGCCTCGTATGATGAGGAATGTGAGGCGGCACCTTCTGCGCGCGATAAAATCATGGTGCTGGGGGGAGGGCCAAATCGTATTGGTCAGGGTATTGAGTTTGATTATTGTTGTGTGCATGCGGCGCTGGCGTTTAAAGAAGCCGGCATGGAAACCATCATGGTCAACTGTAATCCAGAAACCGTGTCCACGGACTATGATATTTCCGATCGCTTATATTTTGAGCCGCTCACTGCCGAAGACGTACTGGAAATTGTAGCACTTGAGAAACCAAAAGGGGTCGTGGTGCAATTTGGTGGCCAAACCCCGCTTAAATTAGCCCGAGAATTGGAAGCGGCCGGTGCACCAATTATTGGTACTTTGCCAGACGCGATTGATCGCGCTGAAAATCGGGAACGCTTCCAGCAGATGATCACACATTTGGGGTTAAAGCAGCCTGATAATCGCACGGCATTTGCTGTTGAAGAGGGCGTGAGGCTCGCCGATGAAATTGGTTACCCGATTATGTTGCGACCTTCCTATGTATTAGGCGGACGCGCGATGGAAGTGGTCTACGCTGAAGACGAATTGCGTGACTATTTCCAACATGCAGTGGATGTCTCGCATGATTCCCCTGTATTGCTCGACCGCTTTTTAGACGATGCCACAGAAGTAGACATGGATGCGGTGTGTGACGGCGAAAACGTATTGATCGGTGGTGTGTTAGAACATATTGAACAGGCGGGCGTGCACTCAGGTGATTCGGCGTGTTGTATTCCACCGTTTAATTTATCCGCCAAGCTACAAAAATCGTTGCGCGAACAAATGCGTGCCATGGCCTTAGAGTTAGGTGTGGTGGGCTTAATCAATGCGCAGTTTGCGATTCAAAATAATCAAATTTATGTATTAGAAGTGAACCCGCGCGGTTCGCGCACTGTGCCCTTTATTTCAAAAGCTTGCGGCGTGTCGTTAGCCCAAGTGGCCGCACGCTGCATGATTGGTCAAACCTTGGTACAGCAAGGGCGTACCACTGAAATTGTGCCACCGTTTTACAGTGTCAAAGAAGCGATTTTCCCATTTTCTAAATTCTTGGGTGTGGACCCCATTTTAGGCCCAGAGATGCGTTCAACCGGTGAAGTGATGGGCGTGGGCAAGAGTTTTGGTGAAGCCTTTGCAAAAGGTTTGCTCGGTGGTGGCACGGAATTACCCACATCGGGCTGTGCTTTTGTCAGTGTGCGCGAAGCCGATAGAACCGGCGCAGTGAAAGTCGCACAAGATTTAATTGCCTTAGGTTTCAATTTAGTTGGCACCAACGGCACGGCCCGCTTTTTAAATGAGTATGGATTGCAATGCAAGCCTGTCAATAAAGTGAAACAAGGTCGCCCACATATTGTCGATATGATTAAAAATGGCGAGATAGATTTTATTGTGAACACCACAGAAGGCCGGCAATCGATTGCCGATTCTTATACGATCCGCCGCAGTGCCTTACAAGAGAAAGTATTTTACAGTACCACTTTGGCCGGCGCGCGTGCTGCCATTGTGGCGTTAACCTATAATATTAAGCAGCGTGTGACCAGTTTGCAATCGTTATACAAGAGGATGCCAGCATGACTAAATATCCCATGACCGTTCATGGTGCCAAATTACTGTGCGAAGAATTAGAAAAACTCAAAAAACATGATCGCCCCAATGTCATTGCCGCGATTGCCGAAGCACGCGCGCACGGCGACTTAAAAGAAAATGCAGAGTATCACGCTGCACGTGAGCAACAAGGCTTTATTGAAGCCCGTATTGCAGACATTGAAGGCAAATTATCACATTCACAAATTATTGATATCAGTGACATGCCAAACAACGGGCGTGTTATTTTTGGTTCCACGGTTGAAATTTTTAACCTCGAAGACGAGTCGACCATTACCTACCAAATTGTTGGTGAAGACGAAGCCGATATCAAAAAGCATAAGATTTCCGTGAGCTCACCTGTCGCCCGCGCCTTAGTAGGCAAAGAAGAAGGCGATATCGCCGTCGTCACCACCCCTGCTGGTGAGGTGGAATATGAAATCAGTCAAGTCAAATACGAGTAGTTGTTCTTCTGAGCAGCAATAATTACTGCTCTTTCTTCAAGTAAATAGAATCTTTATATGCTGTCTTTGGGTGAGCTTTGTTATTTTGCTATTTAACTAATTTTTGCCTTGTTTTTGTAAAATGAAAAATATAAGAATATAGATCATTGATATTTAGGCAATTTTTGGAGCATTAATATCAAGTAATAGATAACATTAAAATCAAGTAATTAAATAGATGAATTGTTAAAAATGAACGATGTTTAAATTTACTGTACTCTTCGTATTGCATGCACTAAAATCAAGTTATGCCGAACATTAAAGTCAAGTAATTCAGGAGATAGATTGTGGCTACTCGAGAAGCTATCAGTGCTGCGTTAACAAGAGCGAAAGCAGCGGCAGATAGCCAACATGCTCAGATTATTTATTCTGCTCAGTTATCACGTGCAGATCGTGAATTGCTTTGTGCAACGGGGTGGCTGCAAGAGATTATTCGTGGTTGGTATATGCTTGTGAGGCCTGACACAGCAACAGGAGATACTGCTGCTTGGTACGCTAATTTTTGGGATTTTATCCGTATTTATCTAGCAGATCGCTTTCATGATGATTATTGCTTGTCAGCTGAATCATCGCTTGATCTACATATCGAAAATCCAACCATACCCCAACAAGTTATTGTGATCACGAAAGAAGGTACTGGCTTCAGAGAATTGATGCATGCTACTTCATTGATGATTTATGAGAATGTTAAAAATTTTCCAGAGGAAACCACTAAAAAACAAGGTGTGCGTGTTATGAGCTTGCCGCTTGCGCTTTGCAAAATCACACCGACTTATTTTCATAATTATCCTAGAAATGCTGAACTTGCTTTAAGAATGCTTCAAACCCCGACGGGTTTAATACATTCAATTATGCGATACAATTTAAAAACAGCAGCAGCGAGATTGATTGGCGCTTATCAATTTTTGGGAGATGATAGTACTGCGAAAGAAATGAGTAATACTTTATCTGTGCTAGGTATTCGAGTTAGGCCTACTAACCCATTTCAGCGACCAGCTCCCTTATTAAAACAATCAAGGATAAAATCTCCCTATGCTGGACGTATTCATGCTATGTGGGCAGAAGCAAGAAAATCAGTTATTACTTACTTTCCAAAGCCTCCAGGGTTACCCAAAAATCCGGAACAGTATATGCATCATATTGATGAAGTCTATCAATACGATGCGTATAACTCTTTGTCCATTGAAGGTTATCATGTAACACCCGAATTAATTGAGCGAGTAAAAAGTGATAATTGGTCACCTGATACTAATGAAGAAGATGCGAGTTCACGCGATGCTATGGCGGCGCGTGGATATTTTGACGCATTCCAAACAGTTAAACCCTGTATAAAAGAAATTATTCATGGAGGAAACGCCGCACAACTCGTCAAGGAAAATTTACAAGTGTGGTATCAGAAATTATTTGGTGTTGGTCTGCAAGTAGGTACTCTGTTACCTCGAGATTTGCTGGGTTACCGTAATGATCAAGTTTTTATTCGTAATTCCATACATGCTCCACCACCAAAAGAGGCAGTGCTTGATGCAATGGAAGCTTTTTTTGAATGTCTCGAAGAGGAGACGCATCCAGCCGTTAGGGCAGTACTTGGCCATTATTTCTTTGTCTTTATTCACCCTTATATGGATGGAAATGGTCGTATTGGCCGTTTTTTGATGAACACATTGCTGGCTTCTGGAGGATATCCATGGACGGTGGTGCGGGTGGATAATCGAAAAAAATACATCGACACTCTTGAGAAAACACATATGAAGTTTGATATGGCACCCTTTACAAAGTTTATTGCTCATGAGATGGCAGGGAGTCCCTGATTTTGGCCTCTTTTTGAGTTGTATTTTTGTGCGATAAAGCTAAAATCCAGCTAAACTTTAAAGTTGGACGAAAAGGATTTTGGGTAAAATCATGTCGCGGTTTGCAAAGCAAAATAAGTACCATTTCAACTACTGGTTAGTGGTGGTCTCTATTCTTGCGCTCGCCTTATTATTGCGGATGGGCGCGCACCTGATTGTGGAGCAAGGCAAACACTTTATTAACATCGGTACAGCCGGTATTACGGGCGTGTATTACCCAACGGGAACAGCCATTTGTCGTTTGCTGGATCGAGAAGCCGCTTATGCCGATGTGGTGCTGAAATGTTCGCCTGAAGCCACGGGCGGTTCAATCTTTAATCTAAACACCATGGCCCATGGTGATATGGCCGTTGGGATCACACAATCAGATTGGCAATACCATGCTTGGAATGGTTCTTCTGCCTTTGCCTCTCGGGGGGCCGATAAATCGTTACGCGCTTTATTTTCTCTGCAAGTGGAGCCATTCACTATCGTCGCGCGACGCGATGCAAATATTAATACGTTTGAAGATTTAAAAGGTAAGCGCGTGAATATTGGTGATCCTGGTTCAGGGCAGTATGCCAATATGAAAGTATTGATGAAACATCTTGACTGGACAGACAATGACTTTACTTTAGTGTCACAGTTAAAAGCCAGTGAGCATGCGGAAGCCTTATGCGATAACCGAATCGATGCGTTTATTTATGTCATTGGTCACCCTAACGCTTCAATACAAGAAGCGGCCACCACGTGTCAGGTAACGATTATGCCTGTCGAAGGGCCCGCTATTGATTCACTCTTAGCAGAAAATCCTTACTATGTGATGGCGGAGATCCCGGGTGGCCTCTACCGTAATAATCCTGATCCGGTGTCAACATTCGGTTTAAAAGCCACACTGGTTGCGCGAGAAGATGTGTCTGATGAAGTGGCATACTTGTTAGTGAAATCCGTATTTGAAAATTTATCGCAATTGCAGCGGGTGCATCCTGCATTAATGATGCTCACACCGGAAACAATGCTGGAAGCTAATTCAGCGCCTTTTCACCCAGGTGCGCTGCAATATTATCAAGAACAAGGCTGGTTGAGTGATGATGAAGAAAAGTAGTCAAAAGCCAACGCTGGGTGAGCACGAGTCTGAAGCGGCGGCACTGTTTTCCGCTAAAGAAGGCACGGAACGCTTGCATAAAAATGCAATTCGCTGTTTGGTGGCCGTGGCACTTGCCTGGTCTTGTTTTCAGTTGTGGTTTAATTCACCGCTGCCTTTTTGGTTGGGCGTGGGGGTGTTTAATGACACCCAAGCACGTTCAGTACACTTGGCTTTTGCATTGCTGCTTGCCTTTTTAATTTACCCTTTTGATAAACACGGCAGCCAAGGGCGCTTGCCGATACTGGATATGTTTTTGGCATTAGCGGCAGCTTTTTGCGGTGGGTATTTATTTCTTTTTTATGAACAGCTGGCGTTGCGCTTGGGCGATCCCAGCCCGCTTGATATCACAGCAGGTTTAGTGGGCTTAGGGGTCTTGTTAGAAGCAGCGCGACGCACAGTGGGTTGGCCATTGCCTATTATTGCAGTGGTTACTTTGCTGTATGCGCTATCAGGGCCGTATTTGCCCGATGTGATTGCACACAAAGGCGCGTCACTAGATCGCTTGGTGACCCATCAATGGCTCACCACAGAAGGGGTGTTTGGTGTGCCCTTGGGCGTGTCGACCACGTTTATCTTTATGTTTGTTTTATTAGGCGCGATGTTGCAGCAAGCAGGGGCAGGGCGCTATTTTATTTTGCTCGCCTTTTCGCTGCTAGGGCACTTGCGTGGCGGGCCAGCAAAAGCCGCCGTGGTGGCGTCAGGTCTGACAGGATTGGTGTCGGGCTCGTCGATTGCCAATGTGGTGACAACGGGTACCTTTACGATCCCTTTGATGCGTCAGGCCGGCTATACACGTGCGCAAGCTGCCGCTGTAGAAGTGGCCAGTTCAACGAACGGGCAGCTGATGCCACCCATTATGGGGGCCGCGGCATTTTTAATGGTGGAATATTTAGGCATACCTTATGTGGAAGTGATCCGCCATGCGTTTCTGCCTGCCTTAATTAGTTATATTGCGCTGATTTATTTGGTGCATCTGGAAGCGCTGAAGGCCGACTTGCCTATTTTTCGGGAAGGGCCTCAGCACACATGGAAATGGCGCTTGCTGCGCTTCGGGCTTACCTTTAGTGGATCGATTGCCGCCATCGGATTAATTTATGGTGTGCTGACCATGCTGCCTCGCTTGTTTGGCGCATGGGCAGACGCCGCGTTGTTTGTCATATTGCTCGGGCTGTATATTTATTTAGTCTATTACAGTACAAAAGCGCCCATCTTGCGGCGCCTGAAAGTCGACTCTTTGGCTGAATTGCCGCCGTTAAATCAAACCGCTAAAACAGGTTTGTATTACCTGTTGCCTATTTTGGTATTAATTTGGTGTTTGGCCATTAAAAAATTCTCACCGGGGCTGTCTGCTTTTTACAGCGTGGTTTCACTGTCTGTGATTTTGCTGACACAACACTTTATCTTTTTTGCATTTCGTCATGAATTAGAATGGCGTGTGGCGCTAAAAAAAGGGTTTTTGGAATTTAAAGATAGCTTAATCGGTGGTGCTTATAATATGGTGCCGATTGCGTTGGCAACGGCGACAGCAGGTATTATTGTGGGGGTCGTGAGTTTAACCGGTATTGGGTTTGCCTTAACCGATGTGGTGGAGATGCTCTCAATGGGCTCGCTTGCTTTAGTATTAATACTCACGGCCATATTTTGTATGATTTTAGGCATGGGGCTGCCGACCACGGCCAATTATATTGTGGTCGCGACCTTAATGGCGCCGGTGATCGCCACGTTAGCGGCAACACATGGTTTAGTGGTGCCTTTGATCGCGATTCATTTGTTTGTATTTTATTTTGGTGTGATGGCCGATGTGACCCCGCCCGTGGGTTTGGGCGCATTTGCTGCGGCGGCGATTGCCGGTGAAAATCCGATTAAAACAGGTCTGCAAGCGTTTGCATACAGCGCGCGTATTTTACTGCTGCCTTTTATCTTTATCTTCAATACCGAGTTATTGCTCATTGGCATCGACAGTTTCTGGGGGTTTTTGAAAATCTTTATCGTGGCCGTGGTAGCGATTTTAATTTTTGTCGCGGGCACACAAGGTTATTTCTTAGTGCGCAGTCGCCGCTGGGAAAGTGCGATATTAATTTTAGTCGCGCTAACGCTCTTCCGCCCTGACTTTTGGGTCGATAGAATTTTCCCACCGTTTGTCGAGGTGCCTGTGAAAGAATTCTCGCAAGCACTTTCCAAGCTCAAAGTGGATGATCCCATGCGTCTAAATATGACGATTCATGAGCGCGATAAAGTAAAGCAACGCACCTTTGTATTCCGTGTGCCGGAAGGCCCGGTGGATGACCGCTTGGAAAATATTGGTTTGGAAGTCGAGCGAGAAGGGGATACGTATGCTGTTAAAGATGTGGTCTTTTTTAGCCCTGCAGAAAACATGGGCTTGAATGTGCTAAATCGTAATGTGATCACAGGGCTTGCCAAACCCGCCCCGCAACCTCGCCCAGAATGGTTTTTCATTCCTGCATTTGCTTTATTTGCCTTTGTGATTTTCCGCCAGCGACGGCGGCGTCAGGTGTGATTTCAGAATCCTTTTTCCCTTTCGTGAATGGTATATCAAAAGGTAACCCTTCACGGGGAAATCTTAGTTTTTCGTAAAGTCTGAGAAGGGCTCTAAAAACACGTTTCTCTAAATTTAAAATAATTGTTTAGAAGGGCCTGACCCCCATTTTTTTACTGTTTGGCCACTAAGCTATCCATTTCACTATTAGTGGCCATTTATTATGTCTCAAAAAAGGCCACTAGCCTACAATTTAACCCATTAGTGGCCTTTTCTAATGGGTAAAAAAAGGCCACTAAACTCTCACGATAAGGCTGAGTGGCCAGCAAAATATTCTATTACTGATTCGTTCCTTTAGCGTGACAACACGTATACGTGCATAGCGTGTAGACTTGTACGACCAGAATCACCAGCCCAATTGCGGCGAGTACGGTGAAGGTATTGAAGCAAGTTGCGCGCTGGATATTGATGAACATGCCTTCGGCTGCCACATAAGCCCCCATGGAACCAAACGTCAGGGTCAGGATAGGCGTGAAATAGCGGCAGTTTGGCAGCAGCATTAAAATAGCAATCACGCCGATGCAGGTACGGACCACACGGCAATAGATGCATTCTTCAAGCACCCCAAACCAATCCATTCCCCACGTCACGACGGCAATCGCCAAGGTAATCCAGCCGATTAAGCGTAGGTGTTTGTGTAGTTGTGTTGGCATGAGTGGTTCCTCTTGATGTGCCTGGATTAACCTTAAGTTTCCTTATTCTAACAAGAAAATTTGATTTAGCTAGGGGGCGTCTGTGTTATAATGCATTCATGTCGCGTTCAAAAAGTAGTCACCGCTGGTTGCAAGCTCATCACAATGACCCTTATGTTTTGCAAGCCCGCAAACAAGGGTACCGTTCCCGAGCATCCTATAAGTTGCTGGAACTACAGGAAAAATATAAGATTTTGCGCCCAGGGATGCGTGTGGTAGATTTAGGGGCAACCCCCGGCGGTTGGTCGCAAGTGGTCGCTGGTTTTGTTGGTAAACATGGCCAAATTATTGCCTTAGATAGACTCCCAATGGACCCGCTCCCAGGCGTTGATTTTATCTTAGGTGATTTTGACGAGCCTGCAGTGCAACAAGCTTTGCTAGATACCTTAGCTGGGGAGCCAGTCGACCTGGTGATGTCGGATATGGCCCCTAATATCAGCGGCAATAAACACATTGACAGTGCTCGTGCAGGCGCATTAACAGAGTTGGCATTAGACATGGCGATTGAAATGCTAAAGCTGGGCGGCACCTTTCTCACGAAAGTATTTCATGGCGAAGGCTTTGACGCTTTCGTTAAGACCTGCCGAGCGCAGTTTGAGCAAGTTCGCGTGCGTAAACCAGCCGCGTCAAAGTCAAGCTCTCGCGAAGCGTATGTGTTGGCGCAAGGCAGGCGATAGAAGCGCTCTCGCACTATTCTTGCTATAATTTAGATATCCAATAAACAAGTAAAATAATATGCTAAAAAACTTATTTCTCTGGCTAATTATTGCCATGGTGCTGGTCACCCTGTTCAATAGTTTTGGCCCTACCCAACCTTCTGCTGTTCGTTTGGACTACTCTGAATTTCTACAATATGTGCGAGACAATCAGGTGCAAAAAGTCAGCATCGATGATCGCAATATTGATGGCACGACGATTAACGGTCAGGCCTTCACCACGTATATGCCGGTGGAAGATCAACTTCTGCTCGGTGATCTGATGCAACACAACGTGGTGGTGGCGGGTAAACCGCCCGAGCGACAAAGCTTGTTAATGCATATCTTTATTAACTGGTTCCCGATTTTATTATTTATCGGTGTGTGGATTTTCTTTATGCGACAGATGCAAGGTGGCGGTGGCCGCGGGGCGATGTCGTTTGGTAAAAGTCGTGCACGTTTGATGGGGGAAAATGAAATTAAAGTCACGTTTGCCGATGTGGCGGGCGTGGAAGAAGCCAAAGAAGAAGTCGCGGAATTAGTAGAGTTCTTGCGCGACCCCGGTAAGTTTCAGCGTTTAGGCGGTAACATTCCGCGTGGCGTGTTGATGGTGGGGCAACCGGGTACGGGTAAAACCTTACTGGCGAAAGCAATTGCCGGTGAAGCCAAAGTCCCTTTCTTCAGTATTTCAGGTTCCGACTTTGTTGAAATGTTTGTCGGTGTAGGGGCCTCGCGTGTGCGTGATATGTTTGAACGTGCCAAAAAGCAAGCGCCTTGCATCATCTTCATTGATGAGATCGACGCGGTCGGTCGTCATCGTGGTGCCGGCATGGGCGGCGGCCATGACGAGCGTGAGCAAACCTTAAACCAGTTACTGGTTGAAATGGACGGTTTTGAAGGCAAAGAAGGCGTCATTGTGATTGCCGCCACCAACCGTCCTGACGTATTAGACCCTGCTTTATTGCGCCCAGGCCGTTTTGACCGACAAGTGGTCGTGAATCTGCCAGACGTGCGCGGTCGTGAAAAAATTCTAAAAGTGCATATGCGTAAAGTGCCACTGGATGAAAATGTGAAACCTGCGCTGATCGCGCGCGGCACACCCGGTTTTTCAGGGGCTGATTTAGCCAACCTGGTGAATGAGGCAGCCTTGATTGCCGCACGTCAAAATAAACGCACCGTTCATATGGCCGATTTAGAAAAAGCAAAAGACAAGATCTTAATGGGCACCGAGCGTCGTAGCATGGTGATGAGTGATGCAGAGCGTAAGCTCACCGCTTACCATGAAGCGGGCCACGCGATTGTAGGTTTGAAAGTGCCTGAGCACGATCCGGTTTATAAGGTGTCGATTATTCCACGTGGGCGCGCCTTGGGTGTGACCATGTATTTGCCGGAAGAAGATCGCTACAGCCACAGCAAACTACGTTTAGAAAGCCAAATTTCTAGCCTCTTTGGTGGGCGTTTGGCAGAAGAACTAATATTTGGCGCTGAAAACGTGACCACCGGTGCTAGTAATGATATTGAACGGGCCACCGAGCTGGCACAAAGCATGGTGACCAAATGGGGGTTGTCAGACAAGCTGGGGCCGTTGACTTACGGTAAAGAAGAGGGCGAAGTGTTTTTAGGGCGTTCTGTCACCAACACCAAAGAAATCTCAGATGCCACCTCGCATATGATTGACGAAGAAGTGCGTGCGATTATCGATCGCAATTACCAGCGTGCTGAGCAAATTTTAAAAGACAATATGGACAAACTGCATGCCATGGCAGAAGCCTTGCTGACGTATGAAACAATCGATCCTGATCAGATTAAAGATATCATGGCCGGTAAGAAAGTGCGTGCACCAGAAGGGTGGGATGAAGATAATGCAAGTGGCAACAAACCATCGAAAAAGACAACACCTTCGCCTAAACCACCGACGACGGAACAAGATATTATTGATGGTTTAGAAAATCAGTAATGGGCTACAATGCTTGAACGCTTGTCATTAAACTTATCTGCCCCCGCCGTGATGGGGGTATTGAATGTCACGCCCGATTCCTTTTCTGATGGCGGGCGCTTTTTAGCGCGCGACCACGCGTTAGCGCAAGCAGAGCAAATGATTCAAGATGGCGCGGGTATCATCGATATTGGCGGTGAGTCGACTCGCCCCGGCGCGCAGCCTGTTTCGCTTCAGCAAGAGCTTGATCGTGTGATCCCGGTTATTTCTGCACTGGCTGATACGTTCGACACACCTATTTCTATTGATACCAGTAAACCTGAAGTGATGATTGCGGCCGTGAACGCCGGGGCAACCATGATCAACGATGTGACGGCCTTACAAGCACCGGGCGCGGTTGAAATGGCAGCGCAATGCCAAGTGCCGGTGTGTTTAATGCATATGCAAGGTGAGCCGCGTAGTATGCAGCATGAGCCGCATTACACCCATGTGGTCGATGATGTCAGTGCGTTTTTAACGGCGCGTGCGAAAGTGTGTGTGGCTGCGGGTATTCCAAAAGAAAAAATCATTTTAGACCCCGGTTTTGGTTTTGGTAAAACAATTGCTCATAATTTAAGCCTGGTGAAGGCGACCCAGCAGCTTGTTGCGTTAGGCTACCCCCTGTTAATGGGTTTTTCACGCAAAAGCACGATTGGGGCCGTATTAGACCAGCCCGTGGATAATCGTTTGGCGGGCAGTTTATCGCTTGCTGTGTTTGCCGCAAGCCGTGGCGCGCATATTTTACGCGTGCATGATGTTAAACCCACAGTCGATGCATTACGTATGCTAACCGCCGTGCTAGCAAGCGAGTAGGTGAATAAAAGATGACAAACAAACAACAATATTATTTTGGTACCGACGGTATTCGTGGTCCGGTGGGCAAGGCGCCTATTACGCCTGATTTTATGCTGAAATTGGGTTGGGCCGCGGGGCGTGTGTTTGCGCGCGAGCAGCGTAGCAAAGTACTCATCGGTAAAGATACCCGCATTTCAGGCTATATGTTTGAATCTGCTCTGCAAGCTGGTTTATCTGCTGCAGGCGTGGATGTCCATTTATTAGGCCCCATGCCCACACCGGCTATTGCCTATTTAACCCGCGCCTTTCGTGCTCAAGCCGGTATTGTGATCAGCGCGTCGCACAATCCTTATTACGATAATGGCGTCAAATTCTTTTCAGGTGATGGCATGAAATTGCCTGATGAGACGCAAGCAGCCATTGAAGCGCAGTTGCATGAGCCCATGACGATTGTGGACTCAGCACATTTAGGTAAAGCGGCGCGTGTGAATGATGCGGTGGGGCGTTATGTGGAATTTTGCAAAGCCACCGTACCGTTTGACACAGTGTTAACAGGCCTAAAAATTGTGGTGGATTGTGCCAATGGCGCAACGTACCACACGGTACCCGATGTGTTATCTGAATTGGGTGCAACCGTGATTGAAATAGGCACACGCCCAGATGGCTTAAACATTAATGCCGGATGTGGTTCAACACATCTTGATGCGCTAAAAGCCCGCGTAGTCGCAGAAAAAGCGGATGTGGGTATTGCCCTAGACGGTGATGGCGATCGGGTCATGATGATTGATCATCGTGGCCAAACCGTGGACGGTGACGAATTAGTTTATATTATTGCGAAATACCGTGCGCAACAAGGTAAATTACAAGGCGGCGTGGTCGGCACCTTGATGAGTAATTTAGGGCAAGAGCGTGCCTTTGAAAAATTGGGGATCCCTTTTATGCGCAGCCCCGTGGGTGATCGCTATGTCATGGCCATGCTACGAGAGCAAGGTTGGCAATTAGGCGGTGAATCATCCGGTCATATTATTTGCTTGTGGGCCAATACCACGGGGGATGGCACGGTTGCTGCTTTGCAAGTGTTAGCACTCATGCAACAAGAAGGCGCGAGCTTACGCGACTTGTGTGCCGGCATGGAAAAAGTGCCACAGCGTCTTGAAAATATTGCCGTGGAGGCACCGGCAGCCGTCATGCAGCACGAAAAAGTGCAAGCAGCAATTAAGCTGGCGGAAGCTGATACCGTTTTGCGCGGGCGTGTGCTGGTGCGTCCTTCTGGCACGGAGCCGCTGTTGCGTGTCATGGTGGAAGGTGAAAATGAAGACAGGCTCAACGAATTACTCCAGCATATTACCGGCACGGTACAAACGGTGGCTGCATCGTAAATGGCAACACATTTACCCTCAAGCACTTCGTTTACTTCTCTTTCTCAAGATGTACTTCAGCGTGCTAAAAAATTAGGCGCCACCGCTGCGGAAGCAGATTTACACGTTGAAGAAGGCTTATCTGCCACGGCACGTTTAGGCGAAGTGGAAACCGTCGAATATCACCGTGATAAAAGCTTGCATGTCACCGTTTATGTCGGCCAGCAAAAAGGGTCAGCCAGCAGTAGCGATCTAAGTGAGGCGGCCATTCAAGATACTGTGCAGGCAGCCTATGATATTGCTAACACCACGCAGGCAGATGCTTACGCCGGTTTGGCCGATCCGCAGTGGCTTGCAAAAGATATTCCCGATTTAGATCTTTATCATCCTTGGTCAATCAGCACTGACAATGCCATTGCCTTGGCCAAAGAGTGCGAAGCGTTGGCGCGCGAGCAAGACAAGCGCATTATTAATTCTGAAGGCGCGACGGTTAATTCTCATGATGGTTTAAGCGTCTATGCAAACAGCCATGGTTTTTGTGGTGCCTATAACAGTTCACGTCATAGCGTGAGTTGTGTATTAGTGGCAAAAGATGAAAAAGGCATGCAGCGTGATTATGCGTATACCGTTGCGCGCGATCCCAATGAATTGTGGGCCATGCAACGTGTGGCCGATGAGGCCGCGCACCGCACCGTGCGTCGTTTAGAGGCGCAGCATTTGTCTACCATGCAAGTGCCCGTATTATTTGCCGCGGAGATTGCCGGCAGTTTGTTATCCCATTTTATTGGCGCTATTCGAGGCGGCAATTTATATCGTAAAACTTCTTTTTTAGTCGACACCTTAGGTAAAAGTATCTTCCCTGAATGGGTGCATATTCATGAAGCGCCCCATTTGCCAAAAGCCTTAGGCAGTGCGCCCTTTGATAACGAAGGGGTGAAAACATCTGCACAAGATTTTATTCGTGACGGCGTATTACAGCGCTATGTGTTGGGCAGTTATTCTGCGCGCAAATTAGGTTTAGACACCACCGGCAATGCAGGCGGCGTGCATAATTTAATGGTCACACCGACAGGTGCCACAGAAGCTAAACCACAAGGCCAACACGACTTGGCAGCTTTACTCAACATGATGGGGCGCGGCGTGCTCGTCACAGAAGTGATGGGGCAGGGCGTGAATCTCACTACCGGCAATTATTCCCGAGGCGCGGCGGGCTTTTGGGTTGAAAACGGTGAGATCCAATACCCCGTTGAAGAATTTACGATTGCAGGTAATTTAAAAGAGATGTATGCTAACCTGGTCGCCGTGGGGAATGATATAGACTTGCGCGGCAACATCCGCAGTGGTTCGATATTACTTGAAAATATGACTATCGCAGGTGCCTAATGCCTAAAACCGTCACTGCAGCGCTGTTACTCATTGGCAATGAGTTATTAAGCGGCCGCACGCCCGATCAAAACCTCCATCATCTTGCAGAAAAGCTCACCGAAATTGGCATAAACTTAAGCGAAGCGCGCGTCGTCAAAGACAATGAAACGGACATCGTTGATGCCGTGAATACTTTGCGCCAGCGTTATGATTATGTGTTCACAACGGGTGGCATAGGCCCGACGCATGACGACATTACCTCAAAAGCAATTGCCAACGCCTTTGAGGTGCCCTTTGAACGAAACCAAACCGCAGAAGCGATGTTGCAAGCGCATTATAAACCTGAAGATCTCAATGATGCCCGCCTCAGAATGGCCGATATGCCAGCAGGGGTGACCTTACTGCTCAACCCCATTAGCGCCGCACCCGGCTTTAAAATCGACAATGTGTTTGTGATGGCCGGTGTGCCGGTGATTATGCAAGCTACTTTAGAAAATGCTATTCAGTATTTAACGCCAGGCGATAAAGTGTATTCCGTGACCGTGGTGCTTGAAACCGTGGAAGGCAAAATTGCGGCTGAACTTACGCGCCTACAAGACAAATACGCAGATATTGAAATCGGCAGCTACCCTTATTTAAATGCAAAAACAGGCCAGCACAATGTCTCTGTGGTGTTTCGCGGGCATGATCAAACGCGGTTAGAGGAAGCGGCGGGGGAGCTCAAAGAAGGGGCGTGAAGCGTGATAATAGGACCAGGCTGCTTGGCAACCTGATCCCATATGGTTTCTCTGGTTAACTGACAGAGGATTTTTTACATCTTGCAAGTAAGAAAATACCCCAGACACCGGCTACACCGACAAGGATATAAACAATTTTTTCTAAAATTGGCACAAAGCCAAGTAAGGCGCTTACGATATTGAACTCAAACAGGCCAACGAGTCCCCAATTAATCGCACCGACAATCATTAAAATCATCACAATACAGTCCAACGGTTTTTTTCCACATTCAGCCATCGTTCTCTCCTATAGAAGTCATGTTAAGTTGTGAATGAAAAAAGCAACATCTGTCGACCAACAATCCATCACGCTTCCTGCGCTGGTCAAACATGGCTAATATTACCCATTAATACTCAAACTGCAAGCCTGACGTTCCCTCTAAACAACTCATCTTTCTTGTTATGACTTTTTTGACCTAGCAACAAGCATCTCTTTTGTAACTCTTTTTTGAGTTTATTATCTCTAAATGAGCCAAAAAACTTACCTTCGAATGTTACGCTACTACTTATGAGATTCAGGAGATTTTGATTCTATTTACAGGTTGAACTGTTTTTTAAATTTTACGTCAAACAATAATATTTGATTAGCGAAACAGCAAAATGGCTTCCAAGTTGTTGCTTGCTCTTGGGATATTAACTTTCATAGCAGCCTGCGCTTCGGCGCAGACAATGATTGCTAGTTGTGTTGAATTACAAAACATCAATAGTGATTTGACTGCTAGTTATGCGCTTTCAGGAAACGTTGATTGCTCTGCTACCTTAGGGTGGAATAGTGGTGCCGGCTTTGAGCCCTTAGGAACAAATAGCGTACAGTTTACAGGTACTTTTTCTGGCAACAGTTACACGATTAGCACGTTGTTTATTAATCGACCTTCCACTGACTATGTTGGCTTGTTCGGATATATATCCGCAAGTGCGAGTGTAAGTGATCTGAATATCGATTTTGCTGATATTACGGGCAACAACTATGTCGGTGGCTTAGCAGGTGCAAATGCAGGGACAGTTACTGGTATTGCTGTTGCAGGTACAGCGACAGCTAACAACAACTATTTAGGTGGCGTTGTTGGCCGCAATTACTTCACAATGCAAAACTGCTCGAGTAGCGTCAGTGTTTCTGGCAGTGCGAGTGTAGGCGGTTTAATTGGTGCGACAGAAGACAGCAGTGTGGTAAGCAATTGCTATGCGACTGGCGATCTTTCAAGTGGGGGCTCGAGCGGTGCAGGTGGATTAGTTGGGCGTCAAGAGAC
>JAJFJF010000045.1 GCA_021774255.1 Gammaproteobacteria bacterium | reverse complement strand
CATTCGGCGCATCTCAATTTATTTTTCTAGGCTGCGAGTAATGCGTTGTACCCCGCTTCAGGTGAAGCATAATCTAGACAACGGCGTGGCCGACGATTTAATTCAACGACTGTTGCATCAAGCGTTTCTTGTGATACTTTTTTAAAGTCTGTTTTCTTTTTGGGAAAGTAATCTCGCAACAAACCATTTGTACCGCGCTCCCACGAAGAATAAGGATGCGCAAAATAAACTTTAATTCCCAATTCCTCTTCTATGCGCTCGTAACCCGAAAACTCTTTACCACGATCAAACGTAATACTCTTCACTAAATGTTTAATCGGCTTCAGCAGAGTGATAATGGCTTCGGTGACAACGCTTTCAGATTTGTTAGGAAGCACTTTAGCCCATAAACGTCGAAGTTTTCTGTCTACCAATGTCACCACAGAGCCTGACTGCTTTGCCCCAACAACTAAGTCACCTTCCAAGTGGCCAAACACATCTCGCTTTTCTACTTTTTGAGGTCGTTCATCAATTGATGGCGCATTATTAAATTGTCCACGCGTTTCCTTTGTGCCGGTGTACGCTTTGCGCTTTCTGCCATGATGACGCAAGCATTGATACAACGTACCACCACATGCTTTATCTTTCCAAATGAGCTGATAAATAGATTCATGGCTTACACAGGGTATGCCATGCTTTTTACTCCACCCTACAATTTGTTGTGGGCTCCAGCGTTGCTTCAGTTTGCCTATCACATGCGCCAGCATCTCTAAATCCCAAGCAGTGTGACGCGAATAACGACGGCGTGCCATGGCCTTATCGTGTGCGCTGACGGCTTTGTACGTGTAGACGCCATGTGTGCTGTTACGTGCAATTTCACGACTGACAGTCGATTTATGGCACCCGATAATGCGAGCGATTTGGGTGAGGGTAAATCTATCTTGATATAACTTACTAACCGTGTACCTTTGGTCCTGGGTTAGCTGCTTGTATCTCAAAGTGCATTTTCCTCCATATCAAATCTACGCTTAGTGTACTACTGGCCGCTAACCCTTTGATACGGTTGCTGTTGCACTTGCGATCTGAATTCAAGGACAAAAAAACAATTAAAATAAAGCTAGTTAAATAACACTTTGCGCGCCTCTTGAGTCTGCAGAGAGAATTTTAACGTATTTAATTTAACATAATTTCAATAAAGAGCATGCTATACTATTTCTTATTAAAATCTCAGATTCTTATTAAGATCTTAGAAAAGGAATACAATAAGGTAAAAAAAGATCGAAGCCATGAAGATATCGCATATTGTTGCACTCTTGCTGACCTTTACGGCATTAGCAAGCTACATTAACTACCGCTACTTTAAGCTACCGAAGTCAATTGGGATCACCTTGTTGACCTTAGTGCTTGCCTTGTCTTATCTCTTGCTCAGCAAATTCGGCTTTCATATTGATTTACCCGCCGTGTCGATGCTGGCCAGCATTGATTTTAACCAGACCTTTTTACAAGGGATATTAAGCTTTCTTTTGTTTGCCGGTGCCTTGCACATCAATATTTTTAGTTTGGTGCAGTATAAATGGGTAATTTTGAGTTTAGCGACAGTGGGTGTGGTCGTATCCACATTACTCGTTGGCTTTGGATTATGGTGGGTCATTGGCTTGCTGGGCATGGAGATCCATCTCCTCTATTGCTTGATGTTTGGCGCGTTAATTTCGCCAACCGATCCCATTGCGGTGTTAGGCGTTTTAAAGACCCTGAAAACACCTAAAAGTGTGCATGCCAAAATTGTAGGTGAGGCGCTTTTTAATGATGGTATGGGCATTGTCTTATTCCTGCTCCTATTAAGTTTGGCGATAGGCACAACAGAAATATCCGGTGTAGATGTCAGCGTGTCCTTTTTACGGCAATTAGGCGGCGGCATTGTATTTGGTGTGATATTGGGCGGTATGACGGCCTATTTATTGCGGCAAGTCGATAATGTAGAAGTGGCTATTCTCATGACGCTGGCACTGGTGACGGGCGGTTATATTTTAACCGATGCCATTGTGAACGTGTCAGGTGTGATTGTCATGGTGGTGGCCGGTTTAATTATCGGTAATACTTTGCGAACAGCTGACATGTCGCAAAGCACCATTGTGCGTTTGGATGACTTTTGGGCCTTAATTGATGCTGTGCTTAACGCCACGCTGTTCGTGTTAATCGGTTTAGAGGTATTAAGCTTAAACATCACACAGCAAGGGTTGCTGCTTGGTTTGGTGGCTATACCGGTGGTATTAGTATCGCGTTATTTTGCCGTGTTGCCTTGGTTATGCGCCAACAGCAAAACAGGCTGGAAGAAACTGCGTTATGGCCATTCTACGTCGCTCATCATGACCTGGGGCGGTATTCGTGGTGGTATTGCGATTGCGCTGGCCTTATCTATCCCACTGAGCCCAGCGCGTGACGTGGTGGTCATGATGACGTATTCCATGGTCTTGTTCTCGATCATCATACAAGGTCTCACCATTGGGTCTTTTGTTAAAAAAATGATGGTGCCTCGGGGGGCTTAGCGTTTTTATGAAATTTTGCTTTGAAAATTAATAGAGTAGAGTTGATTTTCTCAGCTTTATGACCTATCATGTCCTTACTGTTACGAAAATAGTAATTTTGAGGGCATAATGGGTGTTTCAGGCTATATCAAAAAGATCCGTCAAAAAGGCCAACGTTCTTTTACATTAAAACAGGCTATGTTAGACCTTAGCCTGTCAGCAAATGCAGTCTCGGCGGCAATACATCGTCTACGATCTCATGGTGATCTAATAAGCCCAGCTAAAGGCCTTTATGTTATTGTGCCCCCAGAACACCAGCCCCAAGGATCTATTCCGGCAGAAGACTTGCTACCTATCCTGATGGAGTACTTAAAAGCGGATTACTATGTCTCTTTGCTTTCAGGTGCGCAGTATTTTGGAGCTTCTCATCAAAAACCAGGCCGTTTTCAAGTTATTTCCAACAAGCGAATCAAACACCCTCTTGAATTTGGTCAAATAAAAATAGAACTACTTTATAAAAAGTCCTTGAATAAATTACCGACTAAAGATATTACTGTTAGTACAGGTTATTTGAAAGTCGGTACCCCAGAATTGATTGCGCTGGATTTGCTAAAGTATCCAGTTAAAAGTGGTGGCCTTAACCATATTGCAACAGTTTTATCTGAACTTATTGAGGCCATTGATGAAAATAAACTGATCTCGTTAGCAAATATTGTTGGAGAAAAAGCTTGTTTGCAACGGCTTGGATATATTCTTGAGCAAATTGACTTCATGGATGAAGAGAAAGCAAAATGCATCATTGATAAATTGGAAAAATATTTGGTGGATAAAATAAAAATTTTTGTCCCACTTGCTCCAGAGCTTCCTAATATAGGGTGCCCTCGTGTAAAAAAATGGATGATAATTGCTAACACTGATATTGAGAGTGATTTATGATTCCAGAAAGTTTTATTGAAAATTGGCGTTCTTCTGCAAAGTGGCAAACACTTTCCATGGTAGAACAAGATTTAATCATTAGCCGAGCACTTGTTTGCCTTTACAATGATCCTGAAATACAAGATAGTCTTGTTTTTCGAGGCGGAACCGCATTAAATAAGCTATTTATTAAACCAGCAGCACGTTACAGTGAGGATATTGATTTTGTTCAAAGACAAGCAAAGCCAATTGGTCCAACTATCAACAGGATCCGAGGCTTGCTAAAACCTTGGTTAGGTGAGCCTAAATGGAAAATCACCAAACGAGGCGCTAAGATTGTTTACAAATATCTGACAATAGGAGAACTGCCTGCTAAATTAAAAATAGAGATAAACACCAGCGAACATTTTCAAGTATTGCCCCTTAGGTTTGAGCCTTTTTCTGTTGAATCCAAATGGTTCCAAGGTAATAGTGAAATCGTCACGTATGCGCTTGAAGAACTAATTGCAACCAAGTTGCGCGCCCTTTATCAAAGAAGAAAAGGGAGAGATTTATTTGATTTATGGCATGTTTTTGAGCAGAAACTAGTGGATAAAAATCAAGTGATTGATGTTTTTCAAAAATACTGTGCAAACGAGGGCATAACTATTTCTGGGGAATTGTTTCAGAAAAATTTGGAAATAAAGCGACTAAATAAGGATTTTCAGGTTGATATGAACATTCTGCTTCCTCACCAGACAAGTTGGAATTTTAATGAGGCATTCGATTTTGTGCAAAACCACATCATCAGCCAGCTTTCGCTTTCGGCCTAACAAGCTTTGGCGGACAGATTTGCTTCACTAAAGGTAGAGTCGATAGTTTCAAAATGGGATAGTAGCGGAAAATAAAGTGCCATCTGCACTTTTTGTGCTCCCATGGCTTGAAATAGCTTGCCATAGGTTTCGAGTTGGTCCCGGTAGCTTGTCACTTCCGCATCGATAAAAGCCTGCGTTTCCTGAGAGGTCGGCGAGCTAGTTTTATAGTCAATAATCCAACGCACACCTTTCTCATCAATAAAAGTACGATCGATAATAGAGTGCCGCACGCGCCCTGATCTGCTGCTGCCACTCAGCGGCAATTCACATGCGCTATCTTGGTGCGTGTTATCAAGCAGCCAGCGACCTTTAGGGTCGTCTAAGGTTTGTGTGATGGCTTGGTAAATGCGCTGAGTGGCTTCTTCTTGTTCGTGATTTGGCACGCCGAGAGTGCGTAATTGTGCCGCCCACGAACCTTTCTTTTCTTCACAATAAGCCGGTGTCCAAAGGTCAATGCCTTGTTTCACAATTTGCTCCAGGCAACGATGCACCACCGTACCGATGTGCTGCGCCGTCGTTGGCCAATCTAAAACAGGGTGGTTCAGTGGGTTATCTTCAGGCAAGCTTAATGCAGGTGGCTCAGGCACAGCGATAGGGTGCTGCCAATCTTGTGGCAAGCGCCGTATGTGAGTGGGTTCGAAGTCAATTTCAATGGTATGCTCGGTCGCGGTATCCGTTTCTTCAACAGCGACCCAATTAAACTCTTCTTTTACCGTTTCCCAAATAGGGGCCAATAAGCTACGGCGTGTAGGGGGCTTAATAGTATCTGTCTTGTCATCTGTTTTGGCATGGGCCAGTAAGTGAAGCTTATTGATGGCGCGGGTCGTGGCGATATAAAGTAATCGCGTATTCTCAAGTTGTTGCTTAACTTTATTTTCATGCTGCAAGTAATTGTATAATGGGTCGTTATAGTCGCCAATCGGGGCCAGGGGGCCTAATAAAAGGTGTTTTTCCCCTTCACGCGAAATATACTCTTGCCAAAGCAGCAAGGCTTTATCATCTCCTGCTGAGCCACGATCGAGCCCCGGCAAAATGACTGTATCAAACTCCAAGCCTTTTGCTTTATGGATGGTCATAATATGCAAATTGGCATCAGGGTGGCTTGCGGCGGAATAGAGCTTGCCAACGGCTTCTTCAAAAACGGCTACATCAAGCTGCCCAGCCATTTCATGCTTGGCCAGTAGATCAAAATACACGGGCACGTGATTGAGTTCATCAAGGGTGATCACACAAGCAGGGCCCCCTAAAGCAAGCCAGACGCCCTCAATCCAGCTGCGTAAAGGCTTACGCCCTTGTTGCTGAAAGGCTTGGGTAAAGACCGTTTCAACGCGAGCAAGACGCTGTGCGCCTTCTGCACTGAGTGCGGGGAGTGATTGATACTGTTGCAGCTGCGTGAAGAGTGGCGCGGTCGAGTCGGCAGCGGCCAGGCTGTGTAAATCCGCCAAGCTCAAGCCACACCAAGGCGCGCGCAACACGGCCAGCCAGGCAATGCGATCGGCAGGCTGTAGCAGGGCTCGTGTGAGAGAAAGCAGATCTTGGATAATCATGCAGGTATTCAGCGGGTCAATTTCGGTGGCTTGCCAGGCGATATTAGCCTCATGTAGCGCAGGAATAATATCGCTTAAGTGACTGCGATTTCTCACTAATATGGCAATTTCTTTGTGAGGGTCTTCTTGTTGTGCTTCTTGAACAATCTCAATAATTTTATTGGCTTCGGCCTGGCGATCATCTTGGTCTAAAAAGCCATGGCATGCCACGGCATGGCCAGCAAGAGCAGGATGAAAGGCGGTGGTATCAATGTAAGGTACGGCGCCCCGGCTGATATTGGCTTGGGCGGGAAAGGCATCGATAAACACACGATTGACCCACTCAATCATGCCTGCTTGGGAGCGAAAGTTGAGCTTTAAATCAAGTGCTTTAAGGGGCAGTTCCCCAATGCCAAATTGTCTGGCGGCAAGAAATAAAGAGACATTCGCCGCGCGGAAGGCATAACAAGACTGCATCCCATCGCCCACAATAAACAGGGAACGACCATCGTTTTTTGTCCAACCTTGCGTGAGCTTTTCAAGCAATTGAATTTGTACGGCGGAGGTATCTTGAAATTCGTCTACTAAAATATGTTGAATTTTATGGTCCAGCAGCAAAGCCAGATCGCTAGGGGCTTCCTCACTGCCCAAAGCCCTTAAAGCGGCATGGGTGATTTCAGTGTAATCGCACACGCCTTGTTCGCGGAAAGTGACGGTTAACTGGGCAACCAGTACCGGCAATACAGTGGCTAAGGCCTGCAAGAGAGCCCACTGTGCATCGCTGTAGTGTAAGGGGGGCAGTAGCCGTAAAGTATTAAGCACTTCCAGGCGTGCCTCACTCTGTGGATCGCTTTCCAGCGTTTCAAGTAAAGCTTGAAACTGTTGTTTGACTTCTTTGAAGTGTGCTTTTTCTTCCTTGCTGTTACCCAGCGGAAAGCCAATGGTTTTGTTCACGCCTCTAGGCTTACGCCAGCTTGCCGCTTTAGGGGTACTGCTGGATTTTGTGAGTAATAGCTCGGCAAGCCCGCGCCAGGCCGCCATTGTTGCTTCAGTTGGCTCCTTGCCGGGTAGGGTGGTTAAGTTTTCGCAAGCACAGATCGATGAGTCAGGTTTTTCAAGTGCCAGATGGCTGGCGGCAAAGCGTGCCAAGGGCAGTAAATAAGCGCCCAGTTCGCCAAAAAGTGCTTCTGCTTCAATAAGTGAATCTTCAAGCAACACTTTAAAAGTGGTTTCTAACTCATGTTTAACAGAAGGAGAATCTTGTAAGGTGCCGAGATAAGGAAGCCATTGATCGCGTTTTGCCAATAGATTAATCAAGAGCCGCTCGATTTTTGTGTAATCATTATCAAGGTGGGTGATCATCTGCGCTAAGGCAGCACACCAGGGCTGTTTTGATTCTAAACTGGCCAGCAGGGTGGCAATGGCTTCTTGGTAGTAGCGTGTGGTTTGATCCGTCACGTCAGGCAAGGCACCTAATTGTGACAGCATGGGGAGCTGGCGAGCGAGACTCGCACACAAGCCGTCAATCGTTTGAATACGCAAGCGGTGTGGATTATCAAGCAGCTGCCATGATTGTGCGGTATCACGTGCGAGCGCCGCTTTTGCAAGTTGATAAGTGGTTTGCTCATGGGGCTGTTGCGGGGGAGCTTGCGTCGCGGCAGTGCGCAGTGCCTTTAATATACGATCTTTCATTTCCCCCGCGGCTTTGCGCGTGAAAGTGATCGCTAAAATATCTTCAGGCTTATTCACAATGCTAAGCAGTTTCAGCACACGCTGTGTGAGCAAACCTGTTTTGCCTGAGCCTGCAGGGGCGCTGATCGCAAGCGATTGGCTGGGGGCCAGTGCGAGCGCACGTTCTTGATGATCGACTATATTATTCATTGATCCGGCAAAGTCCGTGCAGGTGACAATAGGTACAGGTGTTGTGATCTTTGGGGGCAATGTCGGCGACGCCATTCATAAAATTTGTTGCTAATTGAGCAAGTGTGGCTTGCCAGTCTTCGAGCTGCTCAGGCCAGTCTTCTGTGACCTCCACCCCCGGTGCGATCGCTTCAGCGTCACCTAAGCCTTTATAACACGTTTTTTCAGCATTAATTTGTGCAAACAGTAAGGCAGAGACAGGTTTGTCAGACACGCAGGCATAAAGCGGCAGCTGCGGATCATCGGGGCGCTCACCCTCCCAGCTCATGATAGAAGGCGTATTCGATTTATAATCGATGATGACATGCGTGCCGTCTTCCAGTTCGTCGACACGATCAACACGTAGCCGCAAGGGCAAGCCTGCTATTTTAGCTGTTTGGGCGGTTTCACGTGCAACCACTTTAAACGGCGCGCGCTCACGTTCTAACGTTAAGGCGGTCTGCAATAGCTTTTCCAAACGCGCACTTTCTAGTGCACTGAAACGAGAGCCAATAGGGTGCCAGCGTTTCAGGGAGCTCAGGGCTTGTTGGCTAGCGTGGTGAATAATGGTTTGTAAATCTTTTTCTGCCGTAGCCAACAAAGTCGCCTGATCTTTTAAGGTGCCCCAAAGATCCTCTAATGCGCTGTGTAATAAGATACCACGTGCCATGGGCGATAACCCCGGGCTGTATTCCCCTAGCGGTTTGGCGTGTAAGCGATGAATGGCAAAGGCACGGAAAGGGCAGGCCGCTTGGTCTTGTAATATTTGCGTGCCGCCAAGGGGTTCATGCAGATCGCTTAAAGCGGGCGTCTCGGGTTCGGGGCTTGTTTCCAGGGTCGCGCTATTAGCCATGTCTGCCAGTAAATTGTTTTCAGGTGCAAGGCGTAAGTCTGCTGGTGTGCTTTCTTTGAAGGCTTCAATCAAGCGACTGGGTAAGCAGGGCATATCGTCTTCTTGGCGCGGGCTGCTGACAATAAGCTGCTCTGCGCTATTAATATAACGTTGCATGAGCGCTTGTGTAATGGCCAGTTCGCGCTCATAAGTGGCATGCGGCATATCATACTGACGTTGCAAAACCACGGGAATAAAAGGATCGGGGCGAGGGGCAGGTGGCCAAACATTGGCGCTTAACCCCATTAGCCAAAGGTGGGTGTAGTGCAAGCCGGCGCCTTCTAATGTGCCTAAAATTTGCAGTCTGCTATTGGAAGTCTGTGCCTGAAATAAGGTGTGTTGTGCTAAGTGACGCAGGGTATGGCGTGCTTCATCAAAGCTAAACGTGCCTGTGAGTGTTTCAAGCGGGGCAAGCTGTGTTAATAGGGTATGCCAATGCTGTACTTGTTGATGCTCGTGGCTGTTTAAAACGCGCTCTCCTGGCCAATTCATTACTTTAAGTGTTTTGTTTAAAGTGTTGATGCAAAAATTTTTATTATTATTCAGGTGGTTATTAAAATTTTCTAATATTTCGCTTAATATAAAGCAGCCTGCTTTCTCGCATAGCTTACAAAATGCTTTAAAAGTAATACTTGAATGTTGGTGGTCGTGTAATGCAGCTACTAAACGCGTTCTGGCTTCAAACTCAGCTTCCCAACCACCGATAAAAGGGCTGCCTACCAGCTGAATAAGCTCTGCGACGTCGAGTGGGCGTTGCGGTAAGCCAGAGAATGTCAGGCACAAAAAAGCGGCGTGAATAATCGGTGTTTGCGCGAGCGGCACGCCGCCTGAAAGATTAAAGTGCTGGGTGTGTGTGGGTTGCGCGTGGAGCTGCGCGGTAGGTGAAAAAATGTGACTAAAAACATGATCAACTTCTTCACGACGTGCAGTGAGATCGGGAATAATAATCCCAATGTGCGCGTGAGGCTCATCACGCAAGGTTTGTTTCGCCCAGCGGGCGGCGGTTTCTAATTCATGTGCACGATCAGCAAGTGTAAGACGTGCACGGCGCTTGCAACTGATACTGGGATCAAGACGTTTTACATCAGGTAAAACATCGAGCAGTTGCTGATAAGCGGGCGAGATGTCGTCAAAGCCTACCAGGCGTGTTGCCATAGGAGAAACAAGCTTTTTGTCTTGACTGACCGTGCCTGGTTCAAGTAATGCTGCCTGCAAAATAGGGACAGTCTCTGGTAGCGTGATAAGGTGTTTTTCTTGGCACAGCTTAACAAATGTTTTTGCCCAACTCGCAAAATCTTGGCTATTGGGATGCTCGTGAAGGGTGGGGTGCTCAACAGCAATATTCCATAATACCAGTCGCTGAAAGCTTTGTTGTGCTTGTATGGCTGCTTGTTGTGGCCGCAATAACACCGTGCCAGAATCCGCGACAATTTTCTCCCACAGCAGTCGTTCCTCTGCGGGGCTGAGTAACTGCTGGCAGGCGTTGCCTTGGTTCACCCATTCTTGCCATAGATTGCAGAGCCATATTTCAAAGGCATAAACTTGTGGCGTTAACCAGGCCGTGAGGCCACGTTGTTGTTGGTATGCTTGGTAGGCTAAATGGATATGGGAACTGAGCCGCTGTGTTGGCGTTAAGATAAGCGCGCCGGATCCGATAGGTTCAAGCAAGGCATCAATCTTAAAAAAGCTTGTTTTCATTGCTTATCTTTATTTTAAGTAAAGAGGCACAATGGTTTCCAGTGGGGTCGGAGTGATACCCAGCTGTTCTAGGCCGTTTGTCTTGCAAACTGCATCTTTTTGTGCACTTAAATAGTTATCAAAAGAAAAGGGTTTTCCAGGAATAAATTCCATTATCATCGCTTGCGCTTTAGAGGCTGTATTTCCTAACCCAATTATCCATCGCTTTTTATGTGTGATCTTTGCGACATACTTAACAAGTTCTTTTAAGGTGTAAGTATGCGGCCCACAGAGGTCATAGCGTTGGCCGTCAGTTTGCGGGTCGTTCAATGATTTAATAAAAGCTTGTGCAACATCGAGCACATAAACTGGCGCATAGCGGCTGTTTGCGCAGGGTAGCGGGAAAAAACCAGGTGCAATACACAGCAATTTAGCGAAACGATTGAGAAAACTGTCATGCTCCCCAAAAATAACAGAAGGGCGAAAGCTAGTTACCTGTAAATCTGGTGCAGCATGCACTAAATTTTCGGCTTCCCCTTTGGTGCGTAAATAGTGGCTTTTGCTGTTGGGATCGGCATTCATTGCACTCATATGCAACAGACGCGTAATATGATGTGTTTTACAAGCGATAAGCACTTTTTGAGTCAGTTCGACATGTGCTTGATAAAACCCTTTTCCCTTGTGTCCTTTTTCATTGAGGATCCCGACCAAATTAATGACCACGTCGCAACCTGTTAAAAAGTGGTTTAACTGTGTTTGATCATACACATCAATGGCAGAGACACTGGTGTTTGGTTGCACCAGCAAATCACGATGCACTTCTGGATTGCGGCTAGCAATTTTAATGCGCATACCAAGTTCAGTTAAATGCCTGCTGAGCACATGGCCAACAAACCCTGTTCCACCCAAAATGGCAATAGTCTGTTTTGTTCTAGGCTTTTCTTCCATTAGCGTGTTCCGTTTTGCTGTGAATAATATTGGTTAAGGCTGAGACCCACTCAGGATCGCTGTTAAGTGTGGGGATCAAAGTGAGCGTTTCACCCCCAAGCGCTTGCCATTGCGCCTTCAAACGTATGCCAATTTCTTCCAGCGTTTCTAAACAGTCGGCGATAAAAGAGGGGCATGCCACGGCGAGGTGTTGAATGCCGCGTTCGCGCAGTGTGTTTAATATTTGCTCCGTGTAGGGGCGCGTCCAGACTAATCTGCCCAGGCGAGACTGAAAAGAAATCTCATGTGGCACATTAGATATGTTCTCTGCTATTTTTCTTGATGTTTCATAGCATTGCGATCGGTAGCAAAAGTGATTTCTTGTTTGCTTGGGGCAAGGCGATTGCCGATCACAGCGTGGCTGACAAGACTGCGCTTTATCAAGATGCCGCTCAGGAATACCATGATAACTGAAGAGCAGCAGCTCAGCTTGCGTGCTTTGTGCTTTAAGAGCCTTATTAATTTTATTGGAAAAAGCATTGATAAATAAAGGATGATCAAAAAATGGCTCGCAGACGCTAACAGGCGGGATATTCCAGCGTTTGGCAAGCCGCGTCAAGGCCTCTTCAATCACGGAGCCACTGGCGGCTGAGGAATATTGTGGAAACAAAGGCAGCACAATAATTTGACGGCAGTTGGCGGCTTGTAGCGTCTCAATGGCGGAAGCAATGCTGGGGTTGCCGTAGCGCATGCCAATGACCACTTTATAGTCTTGCCCTAATTCGCTGCTCAGCCCGCTCACGAGCTGTTGGCTATGGTAAGCAAGGGGAGAGCCTGCTTGGGTCCAAATCTGCTTATAAGCTTGAGCAGAGCGCTTTGCACGGAATAACGTAATGAGCTGAACAAGCGGCCAACGCAGCCAAGCAGGCAAATCAATAATGCGTGGATCAAATAGAAATTGACGTAAATACCGACGTACTGTGCTGATATGAGTATTATCCGGTGTGCCGGTGTTGAGCAGTAAAATACCAATAGGTGAAGTGTTCATGGTGCTATTCTAGCAAAGGGCTTTGGTGCTGGACATGAGAAAATTTCCCATTGAGTGAATTATTGGCAAGTTGCTGATATAATTAAATATAAAGGAAAGACGCTCAAATAGTTATGAAAACACACTTTGAAGGCAAGCTAGTCGTTGGTATTTCATCCCGGGCCTTGTTTGATCTGGATGAAAGCCACCAGCTGTATCAAGAAAAAGGCATTGAAGCTTATGCAAAATATCAGATTGCACATGAAGACGATATTTTGGCACCCGGCACAGCCTACGCTTTAGTTAAAAAACTCTTGGCCTTGCAGCTTGAAGGTAAATCATTAGTTGAAGTTGTGCTTTTGTCGCGCAACAGCCCAGATACCGGTCTGCGTATCTTCAACTCCATTCAACATTATGAACTTGAGATTGAGCGGGCGGCCTTTACCAGCGGGCAGGGGCCGCATGCGTACGCACGCGCCTTCGGCACCCATTTGTTTTTATCAGCTCATCCTGAAGACGTGAAAGATGCTTTGGATGCCGGGTATGCCGCTGCCACGATTTTTCCTTCTTCGAAACAGCGCAGTGAGTCGCAGCAATTGAAAATTGCGTTTGACGGTGATGCGGTATTGTTTTCAGATGAGGCAGAGCAGGTTTACCAGCAAGATGGCTTGCAGGCTTTTAAAGCGAGCGAACAAGCCGCGGCCAACGAGCCATTGAGCGGTGGGCCGTTTAAACGCTTTTTAGGCGCGCTGCATGCTGTGCAGCAAGCGTTCCCGCAAGCATCTTCCCCTATTCGTACCGCGCTGGTGACTGCGCGCTCGGCGCCTGCTCACGAGCGGGTGATCCGCACCTTGCGCGCTTGGGATATCCGCATCGATGAGGCCTTGTTTTTAGGCGGTATTGATAAAGGCACCTTCCTGCGCGCGTTTAATGCTGATATCTTTTTTGATGATCAAAGCACGCATTGCGATTCCGCTAGCCAACATGTTCCCACGGGGCATGTGCCGCATGGCATTGTGAATAAGAAGCCGGATTAAACGTCTATAAAAATACGTAACAGTTCACGGGGGATGATCTCTGTACGTGTTGTAGGGGCGACCACCGCTCGCCTCTACAGGTGGTTTATCAGTATATAAAGATAGCGGAGTGACTTCCGTGAACGTTTACAAAAAGACTTACCCTCGAATGTTACAGCATATCTTCAGATAGGGAACTATCTAGCGCAAAGTCATAATGGGTGGTTCTCCAACGCAACTTCATGATCCTACTAGAGTGGATGATTCAGCCGTTCCCTTGCTGACTCCTCGCGGGGGAGTCAATTGCTTCGACATTTCAATGGTGATTCTGGTGGGTGTGCCAAGCATTCTCTACTGGATTGCGTACTCGTTTTGCATGTTTTTTGTGCCTTTTCTTGTGGAGTACAACGATTGTGGTGGGGTGAAACTCACCGCGGTGAAACGGGTAGACCGCGGGATCCTCGCCGCCTTTTTGGTGCTCAATACGCTAGGATTGACGGGATTGATTTACCTTATTCGACGCGAGATCCACAAGCCCGTTATTTTCCAGAAGCTAAAAACCAGAAAAGGCCTTCTCTGCATCGCTGTGTTGGCTTCTATTCTTTTTTTCATCCTGCTCGCTGTGTTGAGTGGCGAAATCTACCCCATGCCGCTTCCTCAATCGGCCCTTGATTGCGAAGATGCGTTTGAAGCCGATCCGCTCAGCTGTGATTGCCAGCGTGCGCCTTTCTTGGCCTATGCTTTTTGGCTTCAGCTGTTGCTCGTTGGCCCGGTGGGTTTGGCATTTGTTGTGATAGGGATGCTTATTGGGATCCTTATCCTCTATACCCTGAAAGCCTGCTTGCACGGTTGCTGCCCATGCTTTTTTACTAAAGTGGGCAAAGCAGGGGGGAGCAGCATTCAGGTTTGAGTGTCGTTTCGACAAAGAGAGAGTTCAAAAAAATCACCAAAATAAAGTTATTTTTATAACTTTATTTTGATTGATTAAGTAGTTATTTAAGTTTCTATTTTAAGTACAAAACAATCCTTAAAGTTTTTGCTTTATTAAATGTCTCTTCACATTCTGAATCAGGCAGAGTCCCACCACTGGAGCAGCATTTTCTTACGCTAACAGAAGTTATCCCCTCTTAAGAGAAAGCTGTTTCCTCAGGGCCTATTTTTCTTATTCAAATTTATCTAGCACTGAATAAGGGGCTCCTGACAATTTAATTTAACCAGCTAACTTAATGTGATTTTTTTTTGAAAAGGGCTCTTAATACTGCTCAAGCCAGTACTTCAATTTGGGGCACTAAATTAGAAGCATTAAAAATCTACGAATCTTGTGCACCAGCCTCTACCAGCAGAATATCGTCGTCATCCGTGTCTGGATCAGGACCGAGCTAATCGACTTCCTTGGGGGTCAATATCGAGATTGCCAAGTTCTTTGAAAGCAGCATCGATATTATCAACGTCACCCGGGAAAAGCTGAGAAAAAGTGCAGTATGATTCGCTTGTCCTCTTCATTCCATTGGCTTTAATACATTTAAGCAATGCAATACGCACACGTTTTTTCATTTCCTTATTGAGCTTAGGAAAAAGAGCTTTAAGGAGCGAAAAAGCGCAGGTGAGGGGATAACCGCTGGATTCATTCTTTATGCCGTGTTCAAGAAGCATATCGAGCACAAGGGCGTGTTCTTCTTCATCGAGATGGGCGCAAATTTCTTTAAGAGCCAAGAAGGCTGCTGTGCAGGCATTGAGCTCTTTGTCCAATTTAGCTCGCCTAATAAGTGTGTCAAGCACTTGTTTTTTTGACTCTTTCTCATCATCAAGCTTCGGGAAAAGTTCAGCAAGAATAGAAAGTGCGTGAGCGCGGACAAACTGGTTCGCATCATCATTTGCACGCTGTTCTAATATGTTAAGCGTTTCCTTTTGGCGCTTCTTAGCAGCAAGCAAGGAGGGTGATTCTGCAGATGATTCTGCAAAGGTAGGTGGGGAGAAGAAAGCTACAACGGTAGAATGACCGGTCTTCTGGACACCCTCATCCTCATCTTTCGTATGCTGGCACTGGGGGAAAAATCCTGCAAGGGCTGAGAGGCATTTCTTGCGGACACCCTCGTTTTCATCATCCGCATGTTTTTGAAGCATGCAGAACACTTGTTTTTGTTGGCCCTCCTCATTAAGTTGAGGGAGAAGTGCTTTCAAGGCAGAGGCTACGAGCAGGCGGGTAACCCAGTACTGATTTTCCAGATGCTTTTCAAGCATGTTGATCAGTTTTTGAGGCCACGGATCACCAAGGTAAGAGAAATATCTTACAAGGAGTGAGAGTGCCCCCGTGGGAGGGTCCTCATCCTCTTCTCTCTTTTCCACATATTGCTGGAGCATGTTAACCACTTGTTGTGCGTGCGCTTTCTTCTTAAGTTGAGGGAAAAGCGCAGAAAAGGTAGTGCATGTCCTTATACCGGTTTCCGCATCTTCATCCATCAGCAGCTTAAAAAGCATTTCAAGCACTCGGTTTTGTGAATCGTTGTCGCTGTCATCAATATTGAGGAAGAGTGTTTTAAGTTGCTCGGCAACCAGGCTCCGGACATACGCCATTTGATGACTCACAAGCGCTTCAATCTCATCAAGCACTTTTCCTTTCCAAGTAGCATCAAACAGGGGAAAAAGTGCGACAAAAGTATGGAAGGCTACCTTGCAGATAGCCGCATTTTCATCCTTCGTACACTTTTGGAGCTCGACAAGGATTTTTTCTACCAGGGAGCGATCAGCAAGCTCCTTAAAACGTTCTGCAACGGTGCGGTATGGTTCTTCTTCGTCTGGCTGCTGGAGAGGATTCACCTTTGTTGGAGGGGGGGGGGAAGAGGTCACGCAGTTGTGCTTGCAAGCTCTCATCTTCAAGCTTGGAAAAACGCGCTCTAAGCGGGAAGAAGAGGTCCGGTTCAGCTTCTTGAGTATCTTGGCCGGTGGTTTTCTCTTTTTCAGCTTCTTCGCAGGCTTTTGTTGTTTTTGTAATATCCTGGATGGGTTTCATTATTTTCAAGAATAAGTTTTACTTTTCTCTATATATATTGTGTAACATTTGAATGTAAGGCACATAAAATGCAATTAATTTGTAATATTTTTTTGCGGTAGTGGTTAATGCCTTGATTTATATCACTAATTTAGGTGCGAGAGCGAGGGGCGCTTGGAGATTGCATTTAGGAAGAGAGAAAGCAGAAAAATCAAGTTGGTCTTATAGGTTATTTTAAAGAAAAACATTAGCTTATCTGGTTAATATTCAGATTATTAATCACATTATTAAATTGAAAGACAATCCAGTAAAGTTTTCACCTTATTAAATGTCTCTTCATATTCCGCTTCACATTCTGAATCCGCCACAATGCCGCCACCGGCATAGCAGTAAAGCCGCTGCTCTGTGATGAGCAGGGTGCGGATCGCAATATTCATATCCATTTCCCCACGCGTATCGATATAGCCAATGCTGCCACAGTAAATCGAGCGGCGGTGTGGCTCTAAGGCATCGATGATCTCCATGGCGCGGCGCTTGGGCGTCCCCGTAATCGAGCCACCCGGGAAAGCACGCTGCATTAAATCAAGAGGATGAATATGCGGCGGCAGCGTGCCTTGTATCGTGCTGACTAAATGGTGTACAGAGGCATAACTTTCTAGATCAAATAGTTTATCGACCTTGATAGTGCCGGGGATGCAAGCGGTGCCCAGATCGTTGCGCAGCAAGTCCACAATCATCAGGTTTTCAGCTTTATCTTTTTCACTGTTCAGCAATTCAGCGGCCAGCATTTGATCAATTTTGGCGTTAAGGTGACGCGGGCGCGTGCCTTTGATGGGTTGGGTGGTCACCTGCCCATCGCGCACGGTTAAAAAACATTCAGGGGAGGTGCTGCAAATTGCGCCCCAATCAGTATTTAAATAAGCAGCATACTTGCCTGGGTTGGCGCGGCGCAGCTCTTGATAAGCCAACCAAGGTGAGCCCGTGGCATTGGCCGCAAAGCGTTGCGATAAATTCGCCTGGTAGCAATCGCCATCAAAAATATGTTGTTTGATTTTATAAAAAGCACTTTGGTAGCTTTCTTTGCTTAAGTTTGATTTGAACTCAGAGGTGCGCTGAAAAGGCGTGTAGTCAGGCGTTTGTTTTAATAGCGCAAGCAGTTCAGGCTTTTTATCAGCTGCGCAGAGCAGGTAAGTTTGCTGCTGGGTATGATCGTTGATGATCGCCCAATCATAAAGGCCCACTGCCATGTCAGGCAGTGTATTGCGCGGTTTGTGTTGATTATAAATGTCGTGCGCTTTTAAGCCGATATCATAAGCGAAATAGCCGATGGCCCCGCCAAGAAAGGGGAGCGACGAGGGCAGCTCGACATCTGCCAGTGTATTTTGTTTGCTTAATTCCGCTTTAATAATGTCGAAAGGGTTTTGGCGGCTTGTGCGATGTTGATTGTCCGTTTCAATAAAGGTGGTGAGATCGCGCGTGACGATTTTTGTAACGGGGTTGGCCGTTAAGATATCAACGCCTTGTTCGCAGCTGTCTAGAAAGGCTGCCCAGGGGGCTTTTGCAATGGCGTGAAAGAGGGCCGCGCTGTCGCTTGAAAAGGGCAGTGTCGTGAGGGTCAGGTTGGGCATGAGGCGCTTAGGTTCTCAATTTGAATGCATATTGCCAGGTTGCCGCAATATAGCATAAAGAGAAGCCAGGTGACTACTTAAGCGTTGGTGCTTTTGCAGGGGGAGTGTCGTATAATGCTAATTAATAAACTTAAATTTAAGCCTATTGATTGGAATATTGACCATGGACCAAATCGATCAAAACGCATTATCTGACATTCGCAGCAAGCCTAAAAAACGTTTTTCGGATGATGCTGTCGACGCCATTGCCGCCATTGCGCTTATTGTACTCGCCGCAGCAGGCGTTATCTTTTGGTTGTCGACTTTGCCTAGTAGCTAAAACGGCGCGACTTCAACTTCCTCTCTTGCGTCGTCTCGGCGTATGCCTTCGATAATGGCAGTGGTGCTACCGCTTGATGTGCCACCTTGCCACTCATTATCATATTTTCGTGCCATGAACCCAACTGTATCGTAGGCTGCCACCCACGATGTGCTCACACTCGGGGCATCTTCTGATTCAAGTACTAGCCAGTAAGCCTGATTCTCTTTGGTAAAAACCTGCTCTTCTTGCCATTCAACCGGCAGGCTCACTAGGAAAGGTACAAACATGGGCACAGGCGGCGTGCGCATTGGCCACGTATGACATTTGTTTTCATTAGGTACCTCCGCGCCATCATCACGTATGTTGTTTTCACAGAGGCTTATCTCTAGATCCCCACGATGCCTATAATCTGTGTTCATTAACCACACAGAAATATTCGTCACCAAGTAATTGTTTCCTGAAGTAAATTGCATGGCTGCACTGGTTGCGCTGTTGATATCCCAACCATGAAGCCGTCCACCTTCAGCAGGGCCATTGGTTTCATGTATTGATTCGTAAACTGCTTCTGTGTTGGCAAACGTAGCGCTAGAAAAAAGTGAGCCAAATAACATAAAAATGAGACTTAAATAGGGGGTTGCTTTGCGGTTCATGATTGAAACCTCTTTTTAATCAATAAGATAAGGTTTCCTGGCGTCCCTGTCGGAAATATTAAGTTATATGTATAACATATTTTGTGGTAAAAATAAAGTCATTTTGAGTTGCCTGGAAGAGGGGTATTTCGATCTCTACATGTGTGTGGCAGGAGCATGGCGTGCCCCTACCGAGCCTAGAGAAGCAAGAGGGCCCGCGCGCTGAACTCACGCTAAAACTTACCCCGCGGTGTTACTGCATATACAAAGAGAAGCACTCATTTTTCTATTGCATAAAATACCATGGATGCGGTTTCTCTTGCTGACACTGTTCCGTTTCTAAGCGGGATTGTGGCTTTATTTTTCCTACTGCTTGCTCTGGGCGAGTTTGATACTCCCTGCTTGTCGATAGCAGATTTTTTTGAGCTTACCGAACATCCTGAGCGCTTTTTTCAGCAGACTGAAGCGGAGGCTCCCGCCTCAAAAGACACATCGACTGCACAGTTTTTCTCGTTTTGTTTATTGTGCACAGGTTTCATCCTTTTTCGCTACCGTGCGTACCAAAAAGTAGTTCAACAGGAAAATGCAAAAATCAAAGAGGCTTTTCAGTGCCACAGTGCACGGTACGCTAGGCTTCTCATGATTACCATCGTCTGGCAATTGTATTTGCTCACAGCGTGCCAAATGGGGAGAGAGTCTTTTCTTTTTTCGATGCGCATAATGATAATGCACACCAACATTGTTCTGATTGCCTTGATAATGGGGCATGGACGGGCCATGACAAGCAAGCACGTTTATCAGCCTTTACAAGGGGAAGGTAATGATTCACTTTCATTGGCTGATTGGTGGGGCTACGGTGCAGAAGCCAATCTTTGCATCACGGAAGTTGCGACGTGTGCCTACATTTGGCCATTACGGGTTGACACAAGCCTGTCATGGGCTTTTATCTTGGTGAAGCCTTTAGCCGTTGTTAATCTTGTTGTTTTATACTTTTTTGTTCGTAAGGCGCGTGAGAGACTTCTCTTGCCTGCAGCAGGCAATCCACAGCAGCAGGCTATCAGAAACTTATTCAACAGCTTCATCGTTCTATTGATGTTGCTGACCGTCTCTACGCTTTGGTTTAGTCTTCTGATGGAGGCCTTGACGTTGCTTAGCCTCATGGCTTGCGTGTCGTTTTGTAGCCTGGTGCTTACTCAGCCAATTCTGCGAGGTGAGTGGTAAACGGTAGAAGAAGCGAGTGTGTCAAGCAGGCCTTAGGAAAATGGCGCCAGGAAAAGCACTTTTATCTTTAGCTACAAAGTGAATTGCAGATCAAAAAAAGGAAGGGGCGCAAATACTTTTTCAAAAAAAGACAAAAAGAAGTTAGTTTTCAAACATGCTTTGTGATTTCTAATGCCGGTGCAACATTTAGCGCCAGAGCGATAATTGCTTGGCTTTCGCTTCGCTATTGGCGTGTTGCTTCTTCAAATCAGTTACCAATGTACGCAGTGCTTTTTCTGATTGCGAAATATCTTGTGCCATATCGAATTTTAAAATAGTAAAGCCACGTTGCGCAGCCAGATCAAGACACAGGGCCGTTGCCTGCTGATAGCGTTCTAAAATCGGTATAATTTCGCTGAGCTTGTTATTAATTTCCCAAAATTGGGGGATGTGTCGTTTGCTGAGTCGCTCTGCAGCAATGTCGATGGGTGTGTCAACATGAATAATGGTGGTGAGATTATTAGGTGGCGTGCAAATATTTTTGTTTATGTTCTGCTTACTAAAAGCAAGAATAGCAGAATGTGTGTGAAAAAAACCTTCTGATAAAGTGATGAGCGATGCCTTGGGGTCATAATGACGAAGGTAAAAGTCATTGAGCAGCAGCGTCTCAGCAACTTTTTGAGCGCGTTGTTTATTTGCTGAGTAGAAAATTTTGGGTTCTGAGATATCGTAATTTAACCTGGCCGCATAAGGTAATAGTTTTGATGTATAAAACGGTGAAAATAGCTTTCTGTAAAATTGGCTGTAATCAGACAGTCTGGTTGAAAAAAGTCTGAATAGATGGGTTTTGATATATTGGTGCCTGAGCATTTTGCGATCACCCATCTCAATATTAAGTACTTGCAGACGGGTGAGCAGGGCTTTTTCAAGTGTTGTTTTGCCCGAGCCGGGCAGGCCGGTGAATTCAATTAGCATAAGGTATCATGGCGTGTTAATAAACAGCAAAATGGGTCGGTTGTTTAAAAATATTGCCAGATTATACAGAGAGTAAAAATCGAATGCGAATACCGCTATTCTCTCCTTTGAGTGCGGTTAATACAGACTTATCTTTCAGGGGGCTCACATCACTGGTAATGTCACGGCCTGCTGCAATATCGCGTAATAGCCGACGCATAATTTTACCTGATCGCGTTTTAGGCAAGGCATGCGTGAAGCGAATAATATCTGGTTTAGCCAAGGCGCCAATTTGCTTGGTGACATGGTCGCGAATGGCTTGGGGCGCTGCTGCATTACCCCAAAAAGTTTCAGGGTCGTCGATGAATTGACGGTACATCTGTTCATACTCTTGCATTGAGCCAATGTTCGCTTTTGCAGAAAACTCAGGTCGAGGAGGGAAAGAGCGGGTTTCTTTGAGTAGATGATCAATATCGTGAGACATTTTATGCTTCCATTACTTCCATGCAGGTACACAGGGTGTCATTCGGTTGATTTCAGGATGATAGCACAGTACCATCCTTGTCCTGCACAACTGCCTTTCCCCGGTAGCTCAGTGGTAGAGCAGGTGACTGTTAATCACTTGGTCGTTGGTTCGAATCCGACCCGGGGAGCCATATAAATCAACAGGTTACCCTAAAACCTTCTTCTCCTCTTGCCCCGCTTTATCCGTTATGGTGCAATAATGGTGCAATTCATTTTAACAAGTAGCGGTAAATGGCATACATCCAGCAAAGAAAAACCAAAGACGGAGGAATGCACTATCGTGTGCAAGTACGCCTAAAGGGGCATGCTGCACAAACAAATACTTTTAGGCGTAAAACAGATGCTGTCAAGTGGGCACAGCAAACAGAATCTGCTATTTGCGAAGGTCGTTACATTAATGTTTCGGAAGCTCGAAAGCACACATTGGCTGAACTAATTGCTCGGTATGCCAGAGATGTTTTACCCACTAAACCCAAGAGCCAGAAAAAACAGGCTGCTCAATTAAATTGGTGGAAAGAGCAAATAGGTGAATATAGTCTATACAACGTTACTCCATCCCTTATTGCTGAGTATCGTGATAGGTTAATGCAAGAAAAAACAAGGCGAGGTGAGCAACGATCCTCATCGACTGTCATCCGCTATCTTGCAGCTCTTTCTCACGCCTTCACCATCGCAGTCAAAGAGTGGGGTTGGCTTGATTCCAACCCTGTACTTAAAGTGACCAAGCCTAAAGAGCCTCGTGGTCGCGTACGTTTTTTATCTGGTGATGAACGAGCACGATTATTGGCTGCCTGCGAAAACTCCCAGAACCCTTATCTCAATATTGTTCCGGTCTTCGCAGCGCTTAGTTTTGAAGTTGTTGCGTAATGTCGGATACTTCTTTTCGTAATTCTGCTTCAAGCTCAGATTCTGAGGGTAAATGAAATTGATACTTGCTTGCAAATATTTGCTTGTTATTATTCCCTAGTGTGTACTTTACAACGGTATCATTTTTCTCAGTGCAAAGAATAAGCCCCAGCGTGGGGTTGTCATTTTCAGATAGACAGTGACGATCATAATAATTTACATAGAGCTGCATCTGTCCTATATCATGATGCGTTAATTTCCTGGTTTTGATGTCAATAATGATGTAGCACTTCAGTACAGTGTGATAAAAAACCAAATCAGCGTAGAAGTGATCTCCATCAAGCGTCAGTCGTTTTTGCCGACCGACGAAGGCGAATCCCGTGCCTAGCTCTAGTAAAAATTGTTGAAGATGTTCAATGATTGCTTTTGAGTTTCAACCCTGAACTGCAATATTTTTTCTTATGACTAATTATCCTCAGAGGCAAACCGCCTCAAAAATAAAACGCTCCATTCTATGCTATCTATCCAACAAACTTTTCAGAAACTTACCTCCACCTGTTACCCTATATTTCTAGACAAGCAGACTCGAATATCGATACGGGTTTTCTTGTTTTTCTCTCCGATCTAAACGATATCAATTAGCGATTAGTGATCTTAAAACGTAAGTAGGCACTCAGGCAGGATGGCCTCGAAGCTGTCTGCGTTTTTCTTTCTTGTGGTATTTGCCACCTGCGCCTCGGCGCAGACGATGATTACTACCTGCCAAGGGTTACAGGATATGAATTTGGATTTGGCGGGGAATTATGCGCTAGCCAATGACATCGACTGCTCAACCACTTCCGGTTGGAACAGCGGGGCAGGGTTTGCACCAGTGGGGACGCCTGTTATGCCGTTTACGGGCAGCCTCTCGAGTAAAGGTTTTGTCATTGCTAATTTAAAGATTGTTCGGGCTGATTGGGATAATGTTGGTTTGTTTGGATATCTTGATGAGGCGGCATCTATTACGTTAATTGCTTTGCAAGGCATCTCTATTTCGGGGCGCAACAATGTTGGTGGCTTAGCTGGCACAAGCTATGGCGCTATTAATGCTAGCTATACGGCGGGCAGTGTGGAAGGTGCTTCCTTTGCAGGTGGATTAATAGGTAGTCATTCGGGCAGGCTAACACTGAGTTTTTCTGACGCAAGTGTCATGACTACCGGTGACGTCGCGGGTGGTTTGGTAGGCGAACACTTTGGATTGATGAATGATTGTTACGCAACGGGAGATGTGAGGGCAAGAAACCATGCCGGCGGTCTAGCAGGTTTGATCCATGGGTATTCTGATAGATATGCCCTGATAACTAATAGCTATGCCGTCGGGCAAGTAGCAAGTTCAACGGGTACTGCTGCTGCAGGGCTGGTGAATCTCTATTATATGTCGAGTCATCCCTATTGGGACATTACAGAAAGCTATTGGGATACGTGCACCACAAATCAACCTGCCAGTGTAGGGGGGGAAGGGAAAAATACAAAACAAATGAGAAAGTACAGTACTTTTTCAACGTGGGATTTTAAAGCAATATGGTGGATAAATAAAACGCATGATTACCCTAAATTGCGTTTTTCACTCACGGAAACGTATCCTCCTATTCATTCAAAAAACAAGGTCACTGTTTTAGAGGTATTAATGTATTTTGTGGCATTTGCTCTTGGGGTGTTTCTCGTCTTTTTGCCTAAGCTGTATAAAAAATACTTACGCCCTCATATTGATGAATGTCTTCGTAAGCAAGAAGAGAAAAGAAGGCGAGAGGCGGCCTTGCTGTATGTGCCACCGCCCCGTACGGTGAGTCATTACGTACCGCCGCCAAGCACGACTACAGCATATTCCCCACAAACTTATCCCTGCGGCACTTGCAACGGTGTAGGAAATATACCTCGTTACGCAATAGGCCCAGGTGGTCCCAAGCTTGGCACTTATTCGCAGTCGCCTGTTACTTGCCTTCAATGTGGTGGTACGGGTAAAAGAACGGGCTGAACCCACCTGAGTTTATTCTTCACCTTTAATATTTTGCTTGTTAGAGTGTGACTCGACTAATTAGGGTGTTCAAACCCCAAAACAAAACGCCCTTTTTTATGCTAGCTGCCCAACAAACCTCTCAAAAACATACACCTTCCTGTTACCCTATATCTCTAGACAAACAGACTCGAATATTGGTACGGGTCTTCTTGTTTTTTTTTACTAAATTACTGACTAACTTCTTTAGCGTTGAGTGATTTTAAAACGTAAGTAGGCACTCAGGCAGGATGGCCTCGAAACTGTCTGCTCTCTTAACTTTTGCGGTGCTTGTTGCCTGCGCGTCGGCGCAGACGATGATTACTAACTGTGTAGAACTTCAAAACATGAAGAATAACTTGGCTGGGGATTATGCGTTGGCCAATGACATCGACTGCTCGGATACCGTGAATTGGAATGGGGGGCAGGGGTTTGAGCCGGTGGGTGTTTTCTTTTCAGCATCATTTACAGGAACCCTGGGCGGCCAAGGTTACCAAGTCAGCTTTTTAACCATTAACCGGCCTGCTCAAGATTGTATTGGGTTATTTGGATACACGAGCGATGCTGCGACAATTAGTTCTTTGAAGTTGCTAGAAAGTAGTCTTTCAGGCAAACAAGGTGTTGGTAGTCTGGTGGGCGAAAACTATGGCACTCTCTCAAATGTTTATACAACCGGCACGGTGACGGGTTTAGATGGTGTTGGTGGCCTGCTGGGCTATAACTGGGGCACTCTTTCGAATGCTTATTCGAGCAGCACGGTGACGGGTTCATCTTATGTTGGCGGCCTGGTGGGCGATAACTATGGCCCTCTCTCGAATGTTTATTCAACCGGCGCGGTGACGAGTACGAGCGATTATGATGATAATGCTGGCGGCCTGGTGGGCAATGCCCTTGGCGCTATTGCTAACGGCTATTGGGATACCGAGACATCGGGCCAGAGCGCAAGCGATAAAGGAGGCGGCGTAATAGGTAGAACGACTGCTCAGATGCACCAACAAGCAACCTTCCAAGGTTGGGATTTTGATTGCGTGTGGGCCATTGCAGAAGGAATAAGCTATCCCGAGCTAACCTTTTCGGATTGCAGTAACCGTACGGTAGTTGTTGGAACCTGTACTGCATTACAAGATGCGGTTGCGCTAGTGGGGGCCACCGTTATTCTTGAGCAAGATATTGATTGTGCTGATAGCGTCAATTGGAATGCAGGAGCCGGTTTTTTGCCTGGCGCAGGCTTCACGATAAGTGGTCTATTGTCGGGCAATAATCATAGCATCTCAAATTTAGTTATTAATCGCCCCACCACACAAGGCGTAGGTCTCTTTTTCTCTGTGGGCACCTTGACACAAATTGGAGCGCTTGGTTTGGAAGGCGGGAGTGTTTCAGGTGGGGGTTGGGTTGGTAGCCTGGTGGGCAATAACTCCGGCACTCTCTCGAATGCTTATTCAACCGGTGCGGTGACGGGTTCATCTTATGTTGGCGGCCTGGTGGGCGATAACTATGGCACTCTCTCAAATGCTTATTCGGCCGGCGCGGTGACGGGTTCAGATTATGTTGGTGGTCTGGTGGGTTATAACTGGGGCACTCTCTCAAATGCTTATTCAACTGGCGCGGTGACGGGTTTAGGGTTCGCTGTTGGTGGCCTGGTGGGCGATAACTATGGCGCTCTCTCAAATGCTTATTCAACCGGCACGGTAAGTGCTAGTAACGGTGCTGGTGGTTTGATAGGTTTCAACCGCGGCAACCTGGACAACAATTACGCCGTAGGTTGTGTGCGTAGCCAAGACAGTTCTGGTGGCCTTGTTGGCAGAGACTTAGACCCAGAAGACGTGAACCAATGTTACTGGGATGAAACAACCACAGGGCAGTTTAAAGCCGCTGGCGCAACAAGTAACTTTCACTTACGCAAATATGGTAAACCCACAGGCCACCTTTATCAACAAGCAACCTACAAAGAGTGGGATTTTGAAAACACCTGGGCAATAGTGGAAGGCGAGAGTTACCCGTATTTGAAGGCACTGTTTCCGGCGGAGCTTCCCATCGCACCGACAGGGAAATGCCCGCAAACAAGAGAGCCTATTTGGGAGTGGTTGAACCGTTTAGTGATAGCAATGGCAATATTAAGCGTACTTATCGTTACTGGAATATGTTGCCGTCAACGTCGCCGCCCAGTAATAGCGCATAAGAAAAGAGAGACAGCTTCCTGGTTGTCACTAATGGCGCAGCGTGGAAACTTGGTGCTGGTTAAACTTATCTTAACGTCTCATCCACATCGGTGCGAGACAGATGAGGTGCAAAAAGCGTTGATACTCGCTTCCCAAGGGGGGCATCTTTCTGTCGTAGTACATCTTCTTGAGCATGCTCCTGAAAAGATCGATGAGACGGTGCGTAGCCGCGCAGCTAGGATAGCCTTTGCCCGTGGTTATGTTAACGTTGCTCAGGCGCTGGAGGCTTCTTTCTCAACAGCCTTTACTCTGACCCCTTACCAGCAAGCTCTGTATGAGGCTTCAGCTAGAGGAAAGTGGTTTGCGGTGTGGTTTAAGATGAGAAGGCAACGAGCACAAGAAAATGAGTTGAATTTTGCACATCCTGAAACAGGCAAAACCCCCTTGATGATTTCAGCAGAAAATGGACATTTTAATACAGCTTTTTTGCTGCTAAAGCAGGGCGCAGATTTATTGATGACAGATCTCAAAGGGCACACCGTTATTGATAGCCTTATTCGTCATAATCAACGCGTGTACGCTCATCAGCTTGTTCAGGCGAGTGAACATAAGCGTACTTGGCGATTGCCCTTGCAGCTGACGCTGGATGCGTTAGTACCTGACAATAAGGCCTTCACAGAGGTAGCTTTGTCTGGCCAGCTGTTAGAAGATAATAATGTCATAGAGCTTGTGAATAAGATTAACGCACATCCATCGGTGAGCTCGATTGATTTAAGTGGCAATCACCTTACTTCACTCATATTTCTATACTGGTCTGAGGTTGTAGGTATCCACCCTACGCTTATGTCTTTGAATGTTTCTCATAATCAAGTGGACAAATCAGGTATTGCTGCGCTGAAGCAAACAGCTGGAGCACAGTTAAACGTTTTGTTGGAGGGTAATAGGGCGCTTTCACCGCATCAGCGTGACTGGCAGACTTTTCAGGTATCACCACAAACATTCCTTGACCGAGTGCAAACCCCACAAGCTATCAGATGGAGCTTATGGTTGCAATATTATCAAGTACTCAGCATCGCGGGCTTCTTGTTTGAGGTCCTTGATAAGCTGTTTGATATTGTGCTGATTGAAACACTATTTGATAATAGCCAATCTGATTTAGGGGCGGCCTCCATTGGATTTTTGGGTGCGTCTTATTTGGTGGGTTTATATGGTTTTCGCGTGGCGCATGGGCAATGGATACCACAACAAGGCGTGAAGTCATTGTGGCGCATTATTCTCATTCCTTTGGCTAGCCCTGAGCTGGTGCGCTTGGATTGGGGGGTAGAGTTGATAGATGATCGTTTTGCTAGATTGAAAACAGCTAGCTTTTTTGTTGAAGATATTCCACAATTTTTAATTGCGTTGCTGTTTTTGTTACGCAGAGGCTTAAACCGTACGGTGATAGCCAAGCTGTTGGTGTCATTCGTTGCATCGCTCTTCTTTATGTGGAAGCTATTTTATGATTTGCGCACTTTGCGCAAATACTCCTTCTCTAAACAAGCAAAAGCAGCAATCCCGCTGGAAACACTTAGAAAAGAGTAGAGGGCTGTTTCTTTAAAGTCAAGCAGCCCGCAGTCGCCGCTACTGAGGTATAAGTAGTACGTTTAATTATTTCCGGGAGGTTTTAGGTTAAAAATAAAACGCCTCAGATTAGGCTAGTTAACTAATTCTTTTCTTGCTGTGATAAAATCCCTCCAACCCAACACACTTCAACTTCCCATGAGCAACCCATACCCACCGAACCTCAAACCCCAGCCCGGCCCACAAGAGCAATTCCTATCCTCCACAGCTGACATCTGCATTTACGGCGGCGCAGCGGGTGGTGGCAAATCATGAGGCCTACTCCTCGAACCTATCCGCTACACAGAGAGCTTTGACTTTAGCGCGGTCATTTTCCACCGTACCTCTCCACAAATCCGACATCCTGCTGGCCTGTGGGATGAATCTCAAAAACTTTATGCTGCCATGGGCGTCATCCAAAAAACCTCCACACTTTCCTGGGAATTCCCAAGTGGTGCAGTGGTTCGCTTTGCCCACCTTGAGCACGAGAAAAATCGCCTTGACTGGCAGGGTGCTCAAACAAAGACAAGCAATGCAGATAGTACTAAAACCAAATCTGCTAGAATGGATAAGCTCACACTACAGGATTTTTTATTAAATGAAGGTTTCTCTCACAAAATGGCTGCCAGACTGGCTTGCCAAGCATTCAACGCGCAAGCCTAAAAAGCCATACTGCCGTAGTCAGCTTATCGTCGAGGGTGACTTGATTGTCCGTCAAGAGCAGCGTGTTCATTTGAAAGATGAGGAGGGCAGAAAAAGCCGCTCTACACTTGAAGTAAACACTGATAACCACAAGGACACCACACAAGCATA
>JAJFJF010000044.1 GCA_021774255.1 Gammaproteobacteria bacterium | reverse complement strand
TTCATGAATAGCAAGACTGGCGCTGACATGAATCGCTGTTGGGATCACATCATTGCTGCTTTGCCCCATATTGACATGATCATTGGGGTGCACCGCTTCACTGCCTTGCTCAGTCGCCAAGTGCGCAATGACTTCATTGGTGTTCATGTTGGTGCTGGTGCCCGAGCCTGTTTGAAAGACATCCACAGGAAATTGATCATCTAGCTCACCCTCAATCACTTTAGCCGCTGCCACTTGAATGGCCGTGGCACGTACTTCATCAAGCAAACCCAATTCAGTATTCACTTTTGCCGCTGTGGCTTTAATTAAGCCTAAGGCACGAATAAATTCGCGCGGCATGCGCAAATCGCTAATGGGGAAATTGTCTACCGCACGCTGCGTTTGTGCGCCATATAAGGCATCTGCGGGGACATTAAGCTCCCCCATGCTATCTTTTTCGACTCGAAATTCTGCTTTTTTCACTTTGCTAACTCTCGTAATACATATTGCAAAATGCCACCGTGGCGGAAATAATCCATCTCTTTAGGGGTATCGATACGCACTTTCGCTTTAAAACGAATAGGCTCACCTTCTGCTGGCGTCGCCGTGACCTCTAAGGTATCGGTTAAGCCTTGCGCTTTCAGTGGTGCAATATCATAAACTTCTTGGCCTGTCAGGCCGAGGCTCTCCGCACTCTCACCTTTCTGGAACTGCAAAGGCAACACACCCATGCCCACCAAATTAGAGCGATGAATACGTTCGTAGGTTTCGGCAATGACGGCATGCACGCCTAGCAACAAGGTACCTTTCGCCGCCCAGTCACGCGATGACCCTGTGCCATATTCTTTACCGGCCAACACCAATAACGGGCACTGCTCTTTTTGATACTGCATGGCGGCATCAAAGATGGTCATTTGCTCGCCAGAAGGCTGGTGCACCGTCCAACCGCCTTCGGTGCCGGGCGCTAAACGATTCCGCAAACGAATATTGGCAAAGGTGCCTCGCATCATCACTTCGTGGTTACCGCGGCGCGAACCGTAGGAGTTAAAGTCTTCTTTTGGCACACCCTTGCCTTCTAAATACTGCCCAGCAGGACTATCCGGTGCAATTGCACCGGCAGGCGAAATATGATCGGTCGTGATCGAGTCACCCAATAATGCTAACACACGCGCACCCGTGACTTGCTTCACCGGCGGGATCTCTTTCGTCAAGGTATCAAAGTAAGGCGGCAACTTCACATAAGTAGACGCATCATCCCAACGATACACTTCTTCTTGTGGGATAGTAATTGCGTTCCAATGTGCATCACCTTTAAACACATCCGCATAATTTTCACGAAACATCTCAGGTGTCACAGAGGAATGAATTAACGTTTGAATTTCATGCTGCGTTGGCCAAATATCTTTTAAATAAACAGGCTCATCGGCTTTATCATAACCAATAGGCTCTTTTGTTAAGTCAATATTCATTGTGCCCGCCAGCGCGTAGGCCACCACCAACGGTGGCGACGCTAAGTAATTAGCATGCACCTCTGAATGAATACGCCCTTCAAAGTTACGGTTACCGGAGAGCACCGCTGCGGCCATTAAATCACCGGCATGAATGGCTTGGCTCACAGCTTCTGGTAACGGCCCTGAGTTACCAATACATGTCGTACAACCATACCCCACGAGATCAAAACCCAAGGCATCTAAATCATCCATTAAATTGGCTTTATTTAAATAATCGGTCACCACTTGAGAGCCCGGCGCCAAACTGGTTTTAACCCACGGTTTGGTTTTCAAACCACGCTCACGGGCTTTTCTTGCAACCAAACCCGCGCCTAACATCACCGCTGGATTAGAGGTGTTTGTACAGCTGGTGATCGCAGCAATCACGACTGCACCATCACGAATAGGATGTTGCTCCTCTTCAATCGTGGCATGCACCGCACGGTGGTCATGCTCATGCTCGACCCCCACGGCATTATGGCCGCCTTCGTCTTCAAAACGGGTCAGATCGTTACTGCCGTTCATGATGCCGCGCTCATCCAAGAAATGGCTAAGCGTGCTACGAAACGATTTTTTCGCCTCATTCAAGGGAATACGATCTTGTGGGCGGCGTGGACCGGCAATAGAAGGCACTATTTCGCTTAAGTCTAATTGCAAGGTATCAGTGTAGGCTGCTTCTGCCGTACCGGTTTCACGGAAAAAGCCCTGGGCTTTTGCATAGGCTTCTACCAGTGCGACTTGTTCATCGTCTCGCCCGCTTAATGTCAAGAAATTAAGCGTTTCTTGATCGATTGGGAAAATACCGCAGGTTGCACCGTATTCAGGAGCCATATTCGCAATCGTTGCGCGATCAGCCAATGGCAAATGATCTAAACCATCACCATAAAACTCAACAAACTTGCCGACCACCCCTTTTTCACGCAGCATTTGCGTGACGCGTAACACTAGGTCAGTGGCCGTTGCCCCTTCGGGTAACGCGCCGGTGAGTTTAAAGCCAATGACTTGTGGAATAAGCATGGTCACAGGCTGGCCAAGCATTGCGGCTTCGGCTTCAATACCGCCCACGCCCCAACCCAGTACACCGAGGCCATTGATCATTGTGGTATGAGAGTCGGTACCGACCAACGTATCTGGATAAGCCTGCACGCGCCCATCAGCATCTTTCGTAAAGACCACGCTCGCTAAATATTCTAAGTTAACCTGGTGCACAATACCGGTGCTGGGCGGGACCACACGAAAGTTATTAAAGGCTTCTTGCCCCCAACGTAAAAACTCATAACGCTCGCGATTGCGTTCAAACTCACGATCGGCATTCTTTTTTAAAGCATCATGCGTGCCAAAATAATCGACCATGACCGAGTGATCGATCACCAAATCCACCGGCGCGAGTGGATTAATTTTATTGGGGTCATCATCGAGTTGTGACATGGCATGACGCATCGCTGCCAAATCGACCACCGCCGGCACACCCGTAAAGTCTTGCAGCACCACGCGGCTGGGGGTAAACGCAATCTCATGACTGGGCTCGGCAACCGGGTCCCAGTTGAGCAACGCATCAATATCGGCAGGCGTCACATGGCCATGCGCTTGATGGCGCAGCAGGTTTTCTAATAAAATTTTCAGTGAAAATGGCAGGCGCGCCACTTTATCTTGTTCTGGTAATGCACTTAGCGGGCAAATATCATACTCTTTTTGACCTACATTTAGCATTTCAGAGCAGGCTTTTTCTTTACTCATAATGACTCCAGTACTTTTGATAAGATTAGCGTTTTATTATACCATGGCTGTCAGCAGGCAGATCCCTTTAACAAAGCCTATACTTATAAATAAGAAGGCGCACTGCGAAGCAATTTATCATGGCTAAAAAACACCCTGAATTTAATAAAATCGAAGAAGACTACCCAACTGTTAAGCAGTTTGAATTTACAATGTACTTCTACGATGCGTCACGAAAAGCCGCGCCCGTCTCGCGTACTTATAAAGAAAAACCACGCCAACAAAATTATTACAAGCACCCGCTAGAATGCATTTATCGTGAATGTGAGGGCGGTGGCTACGATATTGCTGACGCGGTCCAGCATATGGTAGACAACCATCTTCATAAAATGCGCGGTGAACGTATTTGCCAAGGCACATTAAAACGTCGCAATAGCCCACCCACTCCTTGCAACAGTCATCTTGAGTTTATTTTAAAAACACAATACCATGATGACAATGAACCTGACGCGCAAGACACACCGGACGCAACAAGCTAGCCCTCTCGCCGGCTTCACGCTACTTGAGCTCTTAATCGCTATCGGCATTATTGCCATTTTGCTGGCTATTGCCTTCCCCACCTATCAGCAATACATCGCCAAAAGCTACCGCAGCCATGCCCATAGCGCGCTATTTGACTTGAATGCCCGCATGGAACGCTTTTTTATTGAAGAGCACAGTTATGAAGAGGCCACGCTGGCACGCTTAGGCGCCCCGCCATTCACCCCTGATGGCGAGCACTATGCCCTTATGATTGATGACCTTGACGCGACGACTTACACACTGACTGCCAAAGCCAGCGAGATCCAGTCCATTCGTGATAAAAATTGTTACTTGCTCACCCTCAACCATTTAGGTCAAAAAGCGGCGTGGAAGATGGGCGATACGGGCGAGCTCGAACCGGCTTTGGATTGTTGGCACTAATTTATGCCTTTTCTTTATGCTTCAACGCCGCTGAGTTAATACAATAGCGCTGATGCGTCGGTTCAGGGCCATCGGGGAAAACATGGCCTAGGTGTGCATCGCAAACGGCACACAGTACTTCGATGCGCGCCATGCCATGGCTTTGATCTTTTTCGGTTTGGATATGCGCTTCATCAAGCGGTTTAAAAAAACTAGGCCAACCGCTGCCTGAATCGTATTTTGCTTCGCTGGAAAATAAAGACGTACCGCAACACACACAGTGATAAGTACCCGGCGCTTCATGATGATAATACTCACCCGAAAAAGCAGGTTCGGTACCTTTTTCACGACAAATTTTATATTGCTCAGGCGTTAACGCTTCACGCCACGCCTCTTTCGTTTTTTTCACTTTATCAATCATTGCTCGCCTTTCCTTCATCCTTTTTCCACATGCCCAAAATAAGCAATACCACACCGATACTAATGGCCGCATCGGCAATATTAAAAGCCGGCCAATGCCAACCGCCTGCATGCACATCAATAAAATCAACGACGTAACCTAAGTATAAACGATCCCACGCATTGCCCAGCGCCCCCCCTAATATTAAGGCCAGCGCACACGCTTGGCCACTCTGTTTGGGAGGCAGTTTGATGAGCCAACGCAGAATAACACCACCCATTACCAAGGCGATACTCAAGAAAAACCAGCGTTGCCAACCGCCCGCATCATTTAAAAAACTAAAGGCCGCCCCTCTGTTATAAAGCAGGGTCAAGTTAAAAAACGGCGTCAGCGCAACTGATTCATAAAGCATCAATGCACTATCCGCCCAAAGTTTGGTCAAGCGATCGCAAAGTAATACTGCCCCAGAGAGCCATAACCAGTGTAAGTTGCTGCGAGCAGATGACATTAGGCAAACTCTCGCTGTTCACCTGGGCCGGTGATATTATCCACACAACGCACACAGAGTTCAGGATGCGCGGCCTCTTGCCCCACATCTTCACGGTGGTGCCAACAACGCACACATTTCGGGGCTGTGGAGGCTTCAACGGTGATCCACACATCGGGGAGATCCGTCACTAAGGCATCTTTCGGGCGAGCCTCTTCTGGATGGGCAACAGCCGTTGAAGTAATCAATACAAATCGTAATTCATCTTTCAGTGGCGCCAACATCGTTAGCCATTTTTCACTCGCATAGATATTGAGGTCTACTTTTAATGATGCATTGAGTTGTTGCTGCTCCAACACTTTGTTAACCGCATCACGTAACCGCATCATCTCTTTCCAAAACACCGCGTTCATTGGCTCGCTCTCTGGCAGCACAGGCAGATTTTCATACCATGTGTCTAAGAATACCGATCCAGCACGCTCACCTGGCATATGCTCATAAATCTCTTCGGCGGTGAAGCTGATGATCGGTGCCAACCAACGCACCATGGCTTCAATAATATGGTACATCGCTGTTTGTGCACTGCGACGCGCACGGCTATTTTCTTGCGTGGTGTACTGCCTGTCTTTAATAATATCGAGATAAAAACTGCCCATTTCAATCGCACAAAAATGATGCACTTTTTGGCAAACGTGATGAAATTGATACTCTTCATAGGCTTGCTGCACCTCGACTTGCAGGCGCCGTGCGCAATCAATTGCCCAACGATCCAGGGCTAATAACTCGTCAAATGGCAGTTGATCTTTTTGTGGGTCAAAGCCATTTAAATTAGAAAGTAAAAAGCGTGCGGTATTACGTAAACGACGATAAATGTCACTCGCGCGTTTTAAAATTTCATCAGAAACGCTCACTTCGCCACGGTAATCTGTGGTAGCCACCCACAAACGCAAAACATCTGCACCATATTGATTAATGATTTTTTGTGGCTCGATAATATTGCCACGTGATTTCGACATTTTATGGCCTTTGGCATCGACCACATAACCATGTGTGACCACTTTTTTATACGGTGCGTGCCCATGACGTGCAATAGCCGTCAGTAGCGAGGATTGAAACCAACCACGATGTTGGTCGGAGCCTTCCAAATACAAATCAGCAGGAAATGACATGTCATCGCGATTTTCGAGCACATAAGCACTGCTCACGCCCGCGTCAAACCAAACATCAAGCGTGTCTGTGCTTTTTTCGTAATCGTCTGCCTCTTCACCCAACCACTCTTCTATCGTGCTGCTAAACCACGCTTCAATGCCTGCTGCTTCTACTTTTTCAGCCACTTTTTCAATCAGCATGAGTGTGTCAGGGTGCAACTCGCCTGTCACTTTATGCACAAATAAGGGAATAGGCGTACCCCAATAACGCTGGCGAGAAATACACCAATCTGGGCGAGTAGTCAGCATTTTCGCCATCCGTGTTTCACCCCATTCTGGCTCCCAACGTACATTTTCGACTGCTGCCAAGGCATTATCACGTAAACCTGCTTGTGTCATACTGATAAACCACTGTGGTGTGGCGCGGAAAATAATCGGCGTGCCATGGCGCCAACAATGTGGGTAGCTGTGCCGGATTTTTGTGGCGCTCAACAACAACTCACGTTCTTTTAGTGTTTCAATAATGCTGCCATTGGCTTTAAAGACAAATTGATCTGCAAATAAAGGCGTATCGGGTGAAAAGCAGCCGCGTGCATTGACCAGCGTTTCCACCTCTAAACCGTATTGTTGGCCTAAGGCAAAGTCATCGGGGCCATGTGCGGGTGCCGTGTGCACCGCGCCTGTACCGGCCTCTACCGTGACATGTTCACCTAGCACAATAGGCACTTGTTTATCAAACAGTGGATGTTGCAGCAGCAAACCTTCCAAATCTTTTCCCAGGCAATGCGCGACCACAGTGTAATCTTCGCACGCATATTTTGACATCACGCTGTCAACTAAATCGCTTGCCAGTAATAAACGCTCATTACCTGCTTGCACCAAGGCATATTTAAATTCAGGGTGTAAAGCAACGGCCTGGTTGGCGGGTAAGGTCCAAGGTGTGGTTGTCCAGATAGGCACCGATACTCTGCCCTGCCCCAGCGCATCACCTGACACGGCTTTGCAGGCTGCTAAAAATTTAGCCTCATCCACGACAGGGAAGCGCACATGAATGGCGGGGGATTCATGGTCGCTGTATTCTACTTCTGCTTCTGCCAAAGCTGAGCCACATTCCACGCACCAATGAACGGGTTTGACGCCTTTAAATAAGTGGCCATTTTGAGTGATTTGCGCAAAACAGCGCAAAATATGCGCTTCATAATCATAGCGCATCGTTAAATAAGGGTGCTCCCAGTCGGCTAAAATGCCTAAACGTTTAAAATCGTCTCGCTGCTGCGTGACTTGTGATTCCGCAAACTCACGGCAAGCCTCACGAAAAGCAGCAGGCTCTATTTTGATACCGGCTTTGCCTTTTTTCTTTTCAACCATCATCTCAATGGGCAAGCCATGGCAATCCCAGCCAGGAATATTGGGGGCATCCAAACCGCTTAGCTGTTTCGACTTGTTAACAATGTCTTTAATCACTTGGTTAAGGGCGTGCCCCATGTGAATGCGGCCATTGGCATAGGGCGGGCCATTATGTAGCACAAATTGTGGCTTCCCTTTTGCTTGCTCACGCTGTTTGCGATAAATATCTTGCCAAACAGGCACACGTTCGGGCTCACGTTGTGCAAGATTGGCTTTCATGGGAAAGCCTGTTTGGGGCAAATTTAAAGTTTCTTTATAATCAGTCATGGTTAACCTTTTCAGCAAAATAGCGCTGCGCTGTGTCGACATCGCGATTAATTTGATCTTTTAATGCCTCGAGCGACTCGAATCGCACCTCATCACGTATTTTATGCAAAAATGCCACAGAAATCCTATTTCCATAGTGCGATTGTTGGTAATTGAGTAAATGCACTTCCAGTATCCAGTCTGAGCCGCCTACCGTAGGGCGAATACCCACATTGGCCACGCCTGGCAACGATCTATCGCCTAAACCTGCTACCTCAACAACAAACACCCCTTTGAGCGCTCTGTGCTTCACTGGAATATTCATCGTCGGAAAACCAAGCTCCCGACCACGCTTTTGACCGTGGATCACCCGGCCTGACAGCGTGTAATCTTTCCCTAAACACTGCTTTACCTGTTCAAGCTCACCGGCAAGCAAATGTGCTCTAACAAGCGTACTGCTGACGCGCTCACCATGAAGCATAATTTCAGGAGAACAAGCCACACGAAAACCATATTGCTTCCCGGCAAGCTGTAATAAATGAAAATCACCTAAGCGGTCATGACCAAAGTGAAAGTCACTGCCAACAATCAAATGTTGTACGCACAAGTCTTCCACTAAAATACATTGAATAAATTTTTCTGCAGATATTTTCGAGAAAGCCGCGTTAAAACGCAGGCAGATCACTTTATCAATTTTCCACTGTTTTAACGTGGCTAGCTTCTCCCGCAAGGTCATCAAACGCACGGGGGCTTGCTGTGGAGAGAAATATTCGCGTGGCTGTGGTTCAAATAGAATAACCACTGAAGGGAGCTGCAGCTTAGCGGCGGTGTCTTTTAGTTGCTGTAAAATCGCCTGATGGCCAAGGTGTATGCCATCAAAATTACCAATAGTGGCAACGCAAGGCCTGGCTAGTGAGTCTTTTGAATTTCTGATGTCACGAATAAACTGCATTCAACATTAATACCATAAAAAAAGGCGCAAGCTCAATGCTTGCGCCTTTTTAACTTAAAGCTTCAGGAACTTACGCTGCTGCAGGTTGCGCGCCGCGGTAGCTACCGAATAAGTCAAAGTTGTAGCTGAAACCTACGCGAGTTGTGAAGATATCATAGGTTAAACCATGAATACTTGTATCTCTGCGGATGGTTTGATTTTCTTGTACATCTTTTTGTTTTTCGTACTCAAACAAGTTGAGTTGACCAAACAAGATGTCGAGGCTTAAACGCTTCGTGAAGAAGATAGCTAAACCTGGAGAAACGAACCAACGACCTGTCCATGTCATGAACTTATCGCCTGGAGGTGTTTCTTTGCTTTCGGTATACAAGAATTGTGCACTTGACTGAATGAACAACGCAGTTTTGGTGCCAATCATGTTGTAGTAACGTACGGCAAGTTCACCACCACGACCTACATCGTAGGTATCAACATCGCTGTCGCCTTCAATAAAAGCATTGTCACGTTTAACGTAGTCATACAACAAAGAACCACTGACTAGCACGTTATCTTTAAAGAAATAACCTACTGTCAGAAGACCGGTTAAGCGTTTGCCATCATCTCTTTCTTCTGGATTATCTGATTCACGGAAAATAGCAAAATCTAGTTCCTTCAGATTACCCTCAGCATAAGCGCCAATAAACCAACGACCTTCTTCGATAGGGCCTCTAGGTTGTTTTTTAAGCTTTACTGTGTGAATCACAGATTCTTCTAAAATATCCTGGAAAGGAAATTCGGAAGCGTCTACTGCGTGTGCAGCACTCATTGCAAAGCTTGGTATCAAAATACTAAGGCTTATATAAATTTTTTTCATCATATCCGTTTAGCGTCTGTTGTTGTTATGGGACAAATAGCGATAGTTCAACATCCTTATCGCTGCGTAATTATACCCAGTAGCATCGCTACCGCTAGTACGGCGCATAGATTAACAGAATCAAACGCATAGGTACAACCCCTGTGTTTATATTTTAGAGAAATTTACCGAAAAAACCCGAATAAAATAGATTTAAAATTTAAACTCAAACTTTGTTGGCTAGTTAACATTTTTTATTTAATACGAAGCGAGTTTTGTTTTTCTTTTTTTGAAAAATTATTTTACAAAAAAATTTCAAAAAGAATTTTATTATTCGTTTTAAGATTATTTTATGGTTTTCTAAATACAATACGAGCAAGAAGTGCCCGCATGGTAATCAGGAGAAGAAAGCTCTTTCATCGTGAGTGGATGGCGACAAGCATTGCACATGGCATAGTCACCGCGCGCTAATTGATGGTTCACCGTCACGCGATCATCAAATACAAAGCATTCGCCTCGCCAAAGCGAGTTTTCTTCAGGGACTTTTTCTAAATAATGTAAAATGCCGCCCTCAAGCTGAAATACCTCTTCAAAACCTTCTGCCAGCATAAAAGAAGACGCTTTTTCGCAACGCACCCCCCCTGTGCAAAACATGGCTACTTTTTTGTGCTTTTTAGGATCCAGTTTCTCGCGCACATAGCGTGGAAAATCTCGAAACGAACCTGTTTTGGGTGAAACAGCCCCCTCAAAACTGCCGACTTTAATTTCAAAATCATTACGGGTATCGATGAGCAATACTTCTGGATCGCGGATGAGTTGATCCCAATTCTCTGGCGACACCAGCGTACCAGTACGCTCCGCAGGTTTCACATGTGGTTCGCGCAGCGCGACGATCTCTTGCTTTAAATACACCTTCATGTGCTGGAAAGGCTCGCAGTCAGCGTCCACATAAGATGTTTTATAGGTGAGATTGAGCAGACGTGGGTCTGCCTTTAAAAAGCGTAACACCGCCTCAATGCCCGCCTGCGGGCCTGCGAGCGTGGCATTAATGCCCTCCTCGGCAAGCAACACGGTGCCTTTAATGTCATTGGCGATGCAGACCTCTTCAAGCGGCGCTTTGCACTCAAGGAAGTCCGGCAAATCAACAAACTTATAGAAAGTAACTACCGTAGTACGTGCTGTCATACTTACCTCAAAGCGCGTCGATGAGTTCCGGCACGGCGGTAAATAAATCGGCGACCAAGCCATAATCGGCTACCTGAAAAATGGGCGCTTCTTCATCTTTATTGATCGCCACGATGACCTTGCTGTCTTTCATGCCCGCTAAATGTTGGATCGCTCCCGATAAACCGATGGCAATGTACAGCTCAGGCGCCACAATTTTACCGGTTTGCCCGACCTGATAATCGTTGGGCACATAGCCGGCATCCACCGCGGCGCGTGAAGCGCCAACAGCCGCATTGAGTTTGTCTGCGAGCTGCTCAAGCAAAGCAAAATTTTCACCTGATTGAAAACCACGCCCGCCCGAGACGACCACGCGTGCGTCGGTGAGTTCTGGCCGCTCTGAAACAGATAACGCTTGATCCACAAATTCAGACAAGGCGGGATCGGGCTGCGCGTTCACGGCTTCAACGGGAGCGGCCTCTTCCCCTTCACTGCTCATTTCAAACCCCGTGCCACGCACCGTGATCACTTTCACCGCATCGTTCGATTGCACCGTCGCAATAGCATTGCCCGCATAAATAGGACGGACAAACGTATCCTCCGACACCACACTTGTAATATCTGAAATCACGGCCACATCTAATAAGGCAGCCACACGCGGTAAGATATTTTTACCGAACGTCGACGCCGGCGCTAAAATATGGCTCGCACCTTTTGCAGCATCCATAATAAGCGGGCTTAGATTTTCCGCTAAGGGATGTGTGTAAAGCACATCATCTGCGCAGAGTACTTTGGTCACGCCCGCCACTTTTGCTGCTTGCTGTGCCGCTGCCTGGCAATCATGCCCTGCCACCAAAACAGTTATCTCATCCGATAACGCTTTGGCTGCCGTGAGGGTGTGCAGTGTGCTGGGTTTTAAAGCCGAATGTTGGTGTTCGGCAACAACGAATACAGACATTAAATCACCTTCGCTTCGTTTTTTAGTTTATCGACAAGTTGGGCTACGCTTTCTACTTTAATACCCGGCTTGCGAGCCGGTGGCGGCTCGACTTTGAGCGTGGTCAGTCGCGGCGTGATATCCACACCCAATGTGTCAGGGGTGGTGGTATCCAATGGCTTTTTCTTGGCCTTCATAATATTAGGCAGTGATGCATAGCGTGGCTGGTTTAAGCGTAAGTCGGTTGTGATCACCGCCGGCAATTTTAGCCCCAGTGTTTCTAAGCCGCCATCGATTTCACGGGTAACGTGCACTTGCCCTTCTTTGACTTCCACTTTGGAAGCAAAACAACCTTGCGGCCAATTAAGCAGCGCAGCGAGCATTTGCCCGGTTTGATTATTGTCATCGTCAATAGCTTGCTTGCCCAAGAAAATCATATCGGGCTTTTCTTGCTCAGCAATCACTTTAAGTAATTTCGCTACTGCCAATGATTCGAGTTTTTGGTCGGTCTCTACCAAAATCGCCCGATCGGCCCCGAGGGCCAGCGCCGTACGCAAGGTCTCTTGGCATTTGCTTGCACCCATCGACACCGCCACCACTTCGGTGGCCACCCCCGCTTCTTTTAAGCGAACCGCCTCTTCCACGGCGATTTCATCAAAGGGATTCATCGACATTTTCACATTCGCGAGTTCCACCCCGCTGTGGTCGGGTTTCACCCGCACCTTGGCGTTGTAGTCCACCACTCTTTTGACGGCAACCAATATCTTCATATACTCAACCTGAAGTTAAACTCTAAAATTAGTGAGCGATATTCTCGCATATCTTTTTGTCACTCGCTATTTGCATAAAGTGAATGTTAATCAAATAACTAATAATGGTCGAAGACAAGAAAAAATACAAAAAGAAGATTTAATCTCAAATTCATGAATTTAAAAAAATAACCGGGGGGAGATACTCGCACAACTTAACCATTTTGGTTATCCTTCCCCCATGCAACGAGAACAGATGGATTTTGATGTCGTGATTGTTGGCGCGGGCCCTGCGGGCTTGGCGGCTGCTATTCGACTACAACAACTGGCCCAGCAACATGAGCGCGAGCTCAGCGTTTGCGTGGTCGAAAAAGGCGCTGAAATTGGCGCGCATATTCTTTCAGGTGCGGTGTTTGAACCGCGCGCGCTCAACGAGCTTATTCCTGACTGGGAAGCAAAAGGCGCACCGCTCAACACGCCTGCGACAGACGATCAATTTTTATACCTCACGGCGAAAAAAGCGCATCGCCTCCCCACCCCACCGCAAATGCATAACCAAGGCAATTACGTTATTAGCTTGGGCAATTTATGCCGCTGGTTGGGTGAGCAAGCTGAAAGCCTGGGCGTGGAAATTTTCTGTGGTTTTGCGGCACGCGACGTGTTTTATAACGAAGAAGGCGAAGTTGCCGGTGTCATCACGGGCGACATGGGCGTGGGCCATGATGGCAAGCCCACTGATAACTACCAGCCCGGCATGATTCTGGGCGCCAAGCAAACACTTTTTGCTGAAGGCTGCCGTGGCTCGCTATCAGAAGAATTAATGGAGCGCTTTCATTTACGCGATAAGGCCAACCCGCAAACCTACGGGATCGGCATCAAAGAATTGTGGGACGTCGCGCCCGAACAACATCAACCCGGCAAAGTCATCCACACCATTGGCTGGCCGTTGGATAAACGCACGTACGGCGGCTCCTTTCTTTATCATTTAGAAAACCATCAAGTGGCCGTTGGGTATGTCGTCGGGCTTGATTATGAAAACCCTTACCTCAATCCCTTTCAAACGTTCCAACAATTTAAGCATCACCCTGCGATTGCGCCAACCTTTGAGGGTGGCCGCCGCGTGTCGTATGGCTCGCGCGCCTTAAACGAAGGGGGCTTGCAGTCTATTCCGAAAGTCACCTTCCCCGGCGGCTTGTTGATTGGCTGCGGCGCAGGCTTTTTGAATGTACCGAAAATTAAAGGCAGCCATACTGCGATGAAGTCGGGCATGTTAGCCGCTGAAAGTGTGTTTGCGTCAATCACTGAAAACACTAAAAACAAGCGCGAATGCACCGCTTACAGCAGCGCTTTAAAACAATCTTGGATATGGGAAGAGCTCAGTCGCGTACGCAATATCCGCCCGGCTTTTCGTGGCGGTTTATGGGCTGGCTTGCTCTATTCTGCCATTGATACCTATTTGCTGCGTGGCCGCGCGCCGTGGACCTTTAAACACCACGCCGATCACACGACGCTCAAACCTGCCAAAGACAGCAAAAAACTCACCTACCCCAAGCCTGATGGCAAAATCAGTTTTGACTTACTGTCTTCGGTGTATTTATCCAATACCAATCATGAAGAAAATCAACCTTGTCATTTGCAATTAAAAGACGACAACATCCCCATTTCGGTTAATTTAAAATACTTTGATGCCCCTGAGCAGCGTTATTGCCCTGCTGGCGTGTATGAAATTGTGCATGATGAAAACAATGCGCCACGTTTGCAAATCAACGCTGCCAATTGCGTGCACTGCAAAACCTGCGACATTAAAGATCCGAAACAAAATATTCATTGGGTCACACCCGAAGGTGGTGGCGGCCCCAACTACCCCAATATGTAGCACCTTAGGAATAGCAAAATGGAATTAAATGGATTAGCGGCTGTCGTCACCGGCGGCGCATCAGGATTAGGGGCTGCCACCGCACAAGCACTGGCTAAAGCTGGCTGCCAAGTGGCCTTGCTCGACCGCGACCTCTCAGCGGCGCAAGTCATTGCCGATGACATCGGTGCGCTGGCCATTGCCTGCGATATTGCGGATGAAAGCGCCACCGAGGCCGCCTTTGCAACAGCGAGCAGCACACACGGCCCCACTCGCATTTTGATCAATTGCGCTGGCATCGTCGATGCCAAACGCATTGTGGGCCGCGAGGGCCCCATGCCGCTGGACGCTTTTAAAACTGTGATCGACGTGAACTTAAACGGCACCTTTAACTGCATGCGCTTGGCGGCGGCACAAATGTCACAAGCCGCGCCGCTTGATAGCGACGACGCCCGCGGTATTATTATCAATACTGCTTCTATTGCCGCTTTTGATGGCCAACTTGGCCAAGCTGCTTACAGCGCCTCCAAAGGCGGTGTGGTGTCACTCACCCTGCCCGCTGCGCGCGAGCTTGCCGCATTTGGCATACGCGTGATGTGCATTGCCCCTGGCATTATCGGCACGCCGATGATGTTAGGCTTGCCTGACGCCGTTCAAGACGAGCTTGTCCAGCAATCCCTCTTCCCCAAACGCTTGGGTAAACCCGCAGAATTTGCCCAACTTGCTTTAAGCATCATCCAAAACCCCATGTTAAATGGCGAAGTTATCCGCTTTGACGCAGGCATGCGCATGCCCGCCCCGCATTCTTCCAAATAGCATTTACTCAACTGGAAGCAAATTCAACTACCCGGAATTTCCAGATAGTTCAAACAGAAAAAATTGCCATCTGAGATTTATTGGCACACAGTACCCAACGCTTCGATGCAGCGGGCATTCTCGTCTGGCAGGCCGACGGTAATACGTAAGTGATTGGGTAAACCATAGTTCGCGAGCGGTCGCAAAATCACACCTTCGCGCAACATTGCATCATAAATCGGTGCAGCAGCCTGACCCATATCGACCGTCAGGAAATTTCCTTTAGAAGGAATATAACCCAGCCCTAAATCATCACACGCCCCCATCAGCTGTTGCATGCCTTTTTCATTGGTGGCCACCGCACGTGCAATATGATCTTGGTCTTGCAACGCGACGGTTGCGGCCGCTTGTGCTAATTGATTCGTATTAAATGCGGGGCGCACACGGTTTAAAATATCGGCGACTTCTGGATGTGAAATACCGTACCCCACACGCAAACCGGCTAAGCCATAGGCTTTTGAAAACGTGCGCAAGATAATTAAATTAGGATAGTCTTTTAGCCAACCCAGCGTATCTGGATAATCAGAGGTGTTAACTGCATATTCATAATAGGCTTCATCCAGTGCGACAAACACATCTTTAGGCACGTGATCTAAAAACGCACGCAAGGCTTGTTCGCCTACCCAGGTACCTGTTGGGTTATTGGGGTTAGCGATAAAAATAAGGCGTGTCTTCGGTGTGATGGCTGCTAGCATCGCCGTCAAATCATTGCCCCACTGACTCGCGGGCACAATATTGGCTTTAGCGCCCACCATTTGTGTGGCAATCGCATACACGGCAAAAGCATATTGGCTAAAAAGCGTTTCGTTATCTTGGTTCACAAATGCTTGCACGAGCATGCGCAAAATTTCTTCAGAGCCGTTGCCTAATGTGATGCTTTCCATTTCAACATTAAGATGCGCAGCCAACGCTTGTTTTAACGCAAAACCATTGCCGTCAGGGTAAAGCGCCAATTCAGGTAATGCTGCATTAATAACATCATTCACCTTTTCACTTGGTCCTAATGGGTTTTCATTGCTTGCGAGTTTAATGCTATGACTAATGCCTAACTCGCGTTCTAATTCTGAAATCGGTTTGCCAGGTTGATACGGCTGTAATTGCTGTACGCCTGCATTGGCTAATGTAATAAATTTACTCATTATTTAATCACTCGTTATATCAATATCTGCTTTAAGTTCCCATGAAAACACAAACGCTTTCACGAACAAAAAATCTTCTTACATAAAAAGTTCACTACCCTTACGCATCCGTTATTCCTAAAAATGATCGCAGCCATGCGGAGGGGAGCATTTTTGGAGCGAAGCGCGCAGCGCGTAGCGGGGAAAAAATGGCTCGCCGCAGCATGGCTTATCCACTGAGCCAGAATGACTTATCCACTGAATCAGACACCAATACACATCAACGAGCCCCACCAAAATAACTCACTACGAAACCATTATGTTCTGTATAATCATCCCAACTTCTAGCTGTAATTCTAGCTGTAAGTTTTACGCTAAATCACTTAAAATTTCACCTTCAATTTAAATATGCACCCGCGAGGAAGTAAGCAATGAACGAAAAAGTATCCTCTGATATGAATCCCATGGGCACTGATGGCTTTGAATTTCTTGAATTTAGTGGACCAGAAACCGAACACGTTGTGAAGCAAATCGAAATGCTGGGCTTCACCCCCGTGGCGCGTCATCGCACTGAAGATGTGACACTCTATCGCCAAGGCGATATTAATTTCTTGGTCAACAATATGAAAAGTGACCGCGTCAAAACCTTTTCAGAGACGCATGGCCCCGGTGCTTCTGCGATGGGCTTTCGTGTCAAAGATGCCAAAGCCGCCATGCAGCGCGCGATTGATTTAGGCGCCACGGCCTATGAAGGTGAAGATTACCTCACCGATACACCGGCTATTTATGGCATCGGCGATACACTGATTTACTTTGTTGATCGCTACCAAACTAAAGCTGTTTACGATCAAGATTTTGAATTCATCGAAGGTATCGACCCCAATCCTAAAGGCGTCGGCCTCACCTACCTTGATCATGTGACACATAACGTGCAGCGCGGCAACATGGATGTCTGGGGAGGTTTTTACGAGAAGTTTTTCAACTTTAAAGAAATTCGTTATTTTGACATCGAAGGCAAACTTACTGGCCTATTAAGTCGTGCGATGACCAGCCCTTGCGGTAACATTCGTATTCCGATTAACGAATCGTCTGATGATAAATCACAAATCGAAGAGTTTTTAAAAGAGTTTAACGGTGAAGGCATACAACATATTGCCTTAGCAGCTGCTGATATCTACGAAACTGTTGAAACCTTGCGTGAGCAAGATGCGCGTTTCTTAAGCACACCCGACACCTACTATGAAAAAGTGGATGAACGTGTACCTGAACACAACGAAGATCTACCACGATTGAAAAAGAATAAAATTTTAGTCGACGGCGCGCCTGTGAAAGGCGAAGGGATCTTGCTACAAATCTTCACTGAAAATTTAATGGGCCCGGTATTCTTTGAAATTATTCAGCGTAAAGGCAACGAAGGCTTTGGTGAAGGTAACTTTAAAGCGCTCTTTGAATCGATTGAAGAAGATCAAATTCGCCGTGGTGTATTAGAAGGTTAAAGTAAAGAATTAAAGAACGAGTTAAAGAGTTTTAAAGAGATTACGTTTTATGAAATTAGCCACCCTCAAAAATGGTCAACGTGATGGGCAACTTGTTATCGTCAACAAGGCACTCACGCACGCTGTCCCTGTACCGGACATTGCGCCCACCTTACAAGCCGCGCTTGATAACTGGGCAACCACCGAACCAAAGCTACAAGAAGTGTATGCCGCACTCAACAGCAATCACGAGCTACCCGGCAGCCTCCCCTTTGACTGCCATCAATGCATGGCGCCTTTGCCACGTAGCTACCAATGGGCAGACGGCAGTGCGTATGTGAATCACGTTGAGCTCGTACGTCGCGCTCGCGGCGCGGAAATGCCCGAGCATTTCTGGACAGACCCCTTGATGTATCAAGGCGGCTCTGATCAATTGCTTGGCCCTTGCGATGATGTACCGATCGGCAGTGAAGACTGGGGTATTGATTTTGAGTCAGAAATCACCGTCATCACAGATGATGTGCCCATGGGTATTTCGCCTGAAGGCGCTGAAAAACACATTCGTTTACTGATGCTAGTCAACGACGTGTCACTGCGTAATCTTATCCCGGCAGAGCTTGGCAAAGGCTTTGGCTTTTTCCACAGCAAGCCTGCCAGTGCGTTTTCACCCGTGGCCGTCACGCCAGATGAACTGGGCACGGCATGGGATGGCAAAAAAGTACACTTGCCGCTCATCACACACTACAACAAAGCACTGTTTGGTAAGCCTAATGCCGGCGTCGACATGACCTTTGACTTCCCTACCTTGGTGGCGCATGCCGCAAAAACGCGTTCGCTCACGGCCGGCACCATCATTGGCTCAGGCACCGTGTCTAACGTAGACCGCAGCGCTGGTTCGTCTTGTTTAGCGGAAAAACGTATGTTGGAAATTATTGAAAACGGTAAGCCTATCACACCGTTTATGCAGTTTGGCGATAAGATCCATATCGAAATGTTAAGTGATGCTGGCAAAAGTATTTTTGGCGCCATTGACCAGCAAATTGTGGAATACACCCCGCCGAAATGATCACCTTATTTGATTATTTCCGTTCAACAGCATCGTATCGCGTGCGTATCGCGCTGCACTACAAAGGTCTCCCTTTTAAGCAGCGCAGCGTGCATTTGGTGCGTGATGGCGGCGAGCAACATAAAGCAGATTACCGAGCACTGAACCCGCAAGGCTTAGTGCCTACCTTGATAGATGATAGCGACGCTTCTGCTGAACCGTTTGTGTTAAATCAATCACTCGCCATTTTAGAATATTTAGAAGAGTTGCACCCCAGCCCTGCACTGCTACCCGGCGCGCCAGCCAAAAAAGCAACAGCACGCGCGCTCGCACAACTCATCGCCTGTGATATTCATCCACTTAATAATTTACGCGTTTTAAAATACCTGACCGGCACCTTGCATGTTGATGACACGCAAAAAACAGCTTGGTACCACCACTGGCTCAATGAAGGGTTTAATGCATTAGAAAAAATGCTTAACCAACAAACTCCTCACACCTCGCCTTTTTGCTGCGGCGACGAAGTGACCTTTGCTGATGTGTGCCTCATCCCGCAACTTTACAACGCCAAGCGCTTTGACTTTCCGCTGGACGCCTTCCCGACTCTGCAGCGCATCGATGACCACTGCAATACCCTCCCCGCCTTTCAAGCCGCCCATCCTGATAATCAGCCGGATGCCGCCTAAGTAGATTAGATAAAAGTACGGCCATCTTTTTAAAATCCAAGAAGACTTTGACTACCAAGATAGTCACTTTGCGGCCATTTTTGCCGCAATACGGCCAAAATCAGCATCTAACGGCCAGTTTCAGAAAACGAATATAAAAAAAGCAGATAAAGCTAACTTGACAAGATTTAGTCAAGCTTTGTCAATATTAACCAAATTTAGTTAACTTGACTGAATTAAGTCAATGGGCCGAGAGGGGGGCAGGTTCATTGTTTAACATCTAAAAACCTAATATCTTCCATTTGAACGCTAAAAAATAAGCCTAAATCTGCCCAAAAAAGTTATCAAATTAACTTATTATTAACTGTTTTTTTGACACCATCAGAGCGCTAAAAGCCTTCTCAAGCACTATTGAGTATGAACGCACAAAAGAAAACAGAAACAAAACAAAGCTCACTGGATAGTGCTGTAGGTATCATCATTACCACGCCACAGTTTTTCCGCAGGGCTCTTCACCAGTTTAAAATAAAGTGGTGAGATGGCAATGAATGAAGCAATGCCAAACGCCAAATCATCGTTTTCTTTGTCGGAATCTTCATAAATTGCCATCAAAGCAAGTCCAAAGAAAATATAGCTCAACACTAAACCAAGCAAAATAATCACCCTATCAAAGCGCATCAGCCTGATATCTTGCCTCTCTGCCGTCAAGCAAATGTACAAGCACAGCATGATGACAACACAAGCAAACACAGAGCCAAGACTGAGGACAATAAAAAAGCAGATATTGGCAAGCAGGTTTCCCAACGCCAAAACCAAACAAAGCCAACGAAACTGCGGCAAGCTAATCACTGAGAGAAGCTTCGCTTGGAGTGGCTCAAAAAGATGCTCTATCGCTTCTTTTGCTGCTTGTAAGTTTACTTGAAAACAATTATCACCTTCAAACTTCTGCCCATCAGGACGTTTGAACAAGCACAAATACAGCAAACAGCCACCGCAAAAAATCCCGGCTATCGGCACAACAATGACTGCAAACAAGATAGCAATATTTTCACCATTTTTAGGGCCTTCTGAATCCTCTGATGAACTAGGCGGTTCCGAAGGTGGCGGCGAGGCCGTGATGTCTGAGTCTGCGTAAAAACTAAAAACGTAACCCTGCTCCCCGCGGTCTTCAAGAAAAGCGATTATTTGAGGCCAATAGATACTGGTATGAACAAATACGTCCACCTCACGGGCACGAGGGAACCCAACATCATACGGCTCGCATGCGATCCGGGTGTTATCACTCACGGAATTACAACTGTGAAGAATAGAATATGAAATGCTTGGGTGATCCAAAGCTTGGATAGCATAAGATGGACTCACGACTCTTCTATCTAAGCAACGGACACGGCGTGTATTGCCTATTTCAAGATTGCCAGCAAAATTCATTTCTAGCTCGTGCTCGTTATGACACCAAAGCTCCGCTTTGCCTGTATCAGCAGTTGCCCAGCCACATGCAGGATATAACATAGTAGAAAGCTCACAAGCACTTATCGTCAATGTTGCCAGTGGAACACTCAGTAGTGTTGCAGTCCACCCGCCGCAAGGGATGTATATTGGTGAGATTGAAGCTTCGCTCGACAGCATGGCATTTTTTGTCCCCCGCATCTTAAAATGGTATGCGTCCACACCCGTCACACTCTCTAAGATCTCTTCAAGCCCAGTGCGTTCATAAGTACGCTCATCCCATCTGTACACGGGTGATTGCGTATCTTGACCACTCTGATTCTTAAAACATGCGCAAAACACTTCATTCTCGTTAGGCACACCTTGACATTCACGCACACCCGGTATGACAAAATGCTGTGACGGCTCTGTGTAAGTCTCGTCTCCAGTACGCTCGTAAATAGGTGACTCACAATCCACCCTGCCAGAGTCGCATTCTGCATATTGAATCCAAAGAAAATCGCTCTCCTGGTCTGGTGGTCGATGAAACATACAAGCTGACATCACAACATCTGACGGACTACCATAGAAAATTTCTTCATGAAGCCGCCACTTTTCAGGCTCTCTGGGGTAGTTATAGTAATCATCAATGCGATGAACACCACACCCTCTCGCATCCGCAACGGTCAGAAAGGGAGTATTGCCTATCTGATGAAAGGCCAACGTTGGCTCAAAGGGGCTTTCGTCAGGATAAGGCTGAAGATCCAAAAAATCGTGAAAGTGCACAAATTGCGGGGCGCTGTTTGCAGCAAGCGCCCCATTGAACTGAGCGTGCAGGGAAAGCAACAACAAAGCTGCGTAGAAGCAGTTTGCTGCCGTCGACATCACACAAGTAGACTTGTTAAGTAGGAAGGCTTAAATAGATAGAAAGGCGCGGAGTGAGTATCAAAAATCAACACTTTATTGCTTTCTATCTATATAGAATAACATTTGAGTGTAAATTTTTGGATAACCGTTTTTAAAGATTTAATTTTGACGGTTATCTAAAATATCTATAGGTTAGCTACCCGGTTACAGCGCTTTGATTATCTGGGTAACCAGGTTAGCAGCATTGGCCGCCGCCGTTTCAATAAACTGCTCAAAAGCAATATTGGAATCTTTACCGGCCACATCGGAAATCGCGCGGATCACAATAAAAGGCGTCTCAAAACGGTGGCACACTTGGGCAATCGCGCAGGCTTCCATTTCAGTGGCATGTAAGAGCGGGAACTTCTCTTTGATCGAGGCAACATGTTCATCTTTTGAGATAAACGCATCGCCTGTCGCAATCATGCCTCTTAATACTTGCAAGTCACTTGACGCCATCATCTCGATGGCGACACGCTCGCTCAGGTTCAGCAAGTTTTGATCAGTTGGGTACGTGGCCGGCATGCCAGGTATTTGACCGTACTCGTAATTAAAGACAACAATATCGACATCGTGATAACAAAGCTCTTCGGCAATCACGATATCACCGATCTCTAAATCAGCATGCACGCCCCCAGCCGAACCAATGTTGATAATATAATCAGGTTGGTATTGTTCAATTAATAATGTCGCACCCATGGCCGCGTTGACTTTGCCGATATCAGATTTCAACAGCACAACATCGCACCCTTCGAGCGAGCCTAGTGAAAATGCAAAACCAGCAATTGTTGTATCTTGTCTGTCTTGAAGTCGCGCTTGAATAGGTGCGACTTCTTCTTCCATCGCGGCGATAATACCCACTTTCATTTACTCTGCCTCTTTGACCGCACGCACCACTGACAGCGGTCGCCAATATTCGAGCAAGGTTTCCATGGATAGCACGCCCCCGCCCATACCACTTTGTTTAATACCACCATAGGGAATGCCATGCGTGATCAAAGCGCAATCATTTATCCAACTATTGCCCGCCTCAAGCTGTTCCGCCACGCGCCGTGCTCTGTCTAAATCACTAGACCAAACACTGTTCCCTAAACCATACGGCGTATCATTGACCATTTGAATGCCTTGCGCTTCGCTTTCAAAGCTTGCCACATACGCCACGGGGCCAAAAATTTCTTCGCGTGCTGCAATATTGTCCAGCGGGCCCGTTAATAATGCCGGCTTCACATAAGTGCCTTGATAGCCAGGCACATCAGGGATCCCCCCTTCGACCAATGCCGTTGCACCGCTTTGCAAGGCCTTTTCTAAATACCCTAACACGCGTGTTTGCTGTGTTTTGCTGACCACCGGCCCCATGTCAGTCGTCTCGTCTAACTGATAACCAATGCGCACTTTTTTAAGCCGCTCGATACATGCATCCAGAAGCGCTTCATAAATAGGCTTTTGAATAAACCAGCGCGTGCTCGCACAACACACTTGCCCCGTGTGGCCTGTGATACCGCATACCAGTTTGTCTGCCGTTTTTTCGATATCCACATCATCAAATACAAGGGCTGCCCCCTTGCCACCGAGTTCAAGCTTAACTGGCACTAAATTGCGACCACAGACTTCGGCAATTTGGCGCCCTACCTCTGAGGAACCTGTAAAGGATAGGCGTTTGAGACGCGGATCAGCCGCCAATGCCGCACCGGTAACTTCACCTATTCCCGGCACAATATTGATCACCCCATCAGGCACACCCGCCGCTTGCACAAGCGTTGCAAAATACAAGGTAGAAAGTGAGGTGTCTTCGGCAGGCTTCACCACCACGGTGTTGCCGGCCGCCAATGCGGGGGCAATCCCCCAGCCACACAAAACAAAAGGATAATTCCAAGGCACGATGACCCCGCATACCCCCCAGGGGCGACGCACCACACTTGCCTCATAGCCTTTTATGTCGATAGGTGCATGCAAAACAGCTTGCTCGGCTAAATCAGCGTAATAGCGCAATGAAGTCACAAAGTCGTCTACTCCACTCACCGCTGAGCCCCACAATTTACCGCAATCTAACGCATCAAGTTGTGCGAGCACTTCTTTTTTTTGCTCCACTGCATCCGCCAGGCGGCGCAATATCGTGCTGCGCTCACTCGTCGACATGGTGGCCCAATCTGTTTGATCAAATGCGGTTTGCGCAGCACTGACAGCACTGGCCACCTCATCAGGCTGCATGGCAAACACTTCGGTAAGCTTTTCGCCACTGCCGGGATCAAACACATCAAAGGTCTGGCCATTTGAAGACGCCACGGCTTTGCCGCCAATAAACGCTTTTAATGGGCCTTGTGATAAAAATGCGGCCACTTGCGGTAATCGTTCAGTTGGTTTTTGCATGTTTGCTCCTTTTATTCGCAGATGGGAGCTATTTTAATGAATTTTCAGCCCGAATGCATGCTGAAGATAGGAGACAACGTTTTTGAGAAAAATAGTAAAAACACGTAAACCGCCCTCTCTCGAAAACGGTTCACTGTCAGGAATGAAAACGAAAAGTGCGCGGTAACCTAACTACTCAGCGTCGCTTGATGCTTATTCAGCAGCTTTTGGCTTCGCTTCTTTTGTTTTCGCGCCAGCGGTCACAACGGCTTTTGGCCATTCAGCAAAGGGAAAAGGCCGATCTTCCGTGTTGTAAATCAAGTAATTGATCGTCTGATGGATATACTCGGCCAGCGAGCTACCAAAGCTGATCAATTGTGCATTAGGCTGGCGTGTGAGCAGCGCCAAAATAAATTGAAAAGCAGTGACGGCCAACACCAGCAAGCAGGCAATAAAGCCAAGCGCTAATACAACCAACATGTACAGACCACGTAGCCAGCTTCGGCTTTCTTTTAAATTCTCTTTCCACTCTTTATTCGATGAGTCAGTCATATCAATTTCCTTTAATAAACAATAACTTAATAGAATACAAGCCCAGCCTGCTCAAAGAGCCGCTTTAACCAAGCCCAATGAAGAGGAAATTAAGCTTTCCTACTATAAAGTATGGCATAATATTAAATCTTCGCATTGTCATTTTTTTACTTATTATACACTTACGCCTAGTTTTATGCCTACTGCTGATATTCTAAGTCCAATACTCCCTAAAAAACAAGAAAGCTACCGATGGAGCGGCTTGTCAGGCTGCAGCATGAGTTTGGCGATCAGTTATGTTGCTAAAACCAATGCCGGCCCCGTGTTGGCCATTGCCCCTGATACCCTGGCTGCGCAGCGCTTAGAATATGAGCTGCGCTTTTTTACGGCAGACGACCCCACCCTGCCCATTCTTACCCTGCCCGACTGGGAAACGCTGCCTTACGATACGTTTTCGCCACACCAAGACATTATTTCAGATCGGCTAACTACACTCTATCGTTTACCGGCACTGCAACGCGGCATTATTATTGCTTCGGTTTCAACCATCATGCATCGCCTGGCACCGCGCGATCATTTAGAGGCACACACTTTTTTGTTGGATCAAGGTGAATCCATCGATCTGAACGAGATGCGTCTACGCCTAGAAAGCAGTGGTTATCGCTGTGTCTCACAAGTGATGGAACACGGTGAGTTTACCATACGCGGCTCGCTGCTCGACTTATTCCCGATGGGCAGCCCCCATCCTTTTCGTATTGATTTATTTGATCAAGAAATTGATAGTATCCGTACGTTTGACCCTGAAAATCAACGCACGGTCGATCTCGTTTCTCAAATCCACTTGCTGCCGGCCCGTGAGTTCCCTTTTACAGAAGACGCCATCACCACGTTTCGCACGGCTTGGCGAACACATTTTTCGGGTGATCCCACCAATTGCCAAGTCTATCGCGATATCAGCAAAGGCATTGCCGTTGCCGGCGTCGAGTATTACTTGCCTTTATTTTTCGAAGAAACACAAACATTATTTGATTACTTACCTAATAACAGTTTAATACTGCAGGTAGGAGATTTAAACCGCGCGATTGAACATTTCTGGAACGATGTAAGCGATCGTTATGAGCAGCGTCGCTTTGATATATCTCGACCTTTATTACCACCTGGCGAGTTATTTCTCCGTAAAGATAAAGCGCAGGCCATCATGAGCGACTATGCCAGTATCGCACTGCAGCCTGACCCTGTCGCTGAAACAGCTAAAGCAACCGCGCATTACCAATTTGATACCACCCCTCTGCCTGAGCTTAATGTTGATACCAAAGCCGACAAACCCTTAGAAACACTCCATGCGTTTATTCAGGCGCACACGCATCGCATTTTATTTTGTGTTGAAACGGCAGGCCGACGCGAGTCTTTACTTGACCTGTTTAAAACCATTTCACTGCACCCCACCCAATTCGACTCTTGGCAAGCTTTTCTCAATGCAACGGAGCCCGTTGGCATTGCTATTGCACCATTAGATCAAGGGTTATCGCTGGTATCCAATAAGATCACTTTGATCACGGAAGCCCAATTATTGGGGCAGCGTGTGATGCAGCGCCGCCACCGGAAATCACGCACAAATAACGACGAATCATTGCTGCGCAATTTATCTGAGCTCAGTATCGGCTCCCCCATTGTGCATATTGACCATGGTATCGGCCGTTATCTCGGTTTAAAAACAATCGATACCGGCGCGCATGCAGCAGAATACTTAACACTAGAATACGCGGGCAATGACAAGCTGTACGTGCCTGTTTCTTCTTTGCACCTGGTGAGCCGTTACAGCGGCGCGGATATCGAGCATGCGCCTCTGCATAAGCTTGGCAATGAACGTTGGCAAAACACAAAACGCAAAGCCGCCGAGCGCGCACGTGATGTCGCGGTTGAATTGCTTGATGTGTATGCCCGCCGCGCTGCGCATGTGGGCTTTGAATTCATCTTGCCCGAAGCAGATTATGCACGTTTTTGTGCAAGTTTTGCCTTTGAGGAAACCCCCGATCAGCAACAAGCGATCGATAATGTACTCAAAAACATGTGCTCACCTCAAACCATGGATCACTTAATCTGCGGTGACGTGGGGTTTGGTAAAACCGAAGTAGCCATGCGCGCCGCCTTTATTGCCGTGCAAAACAACAAGCAAGTCGCGATTCTTGTGCCCACCACCTTACTGACACAACAGCATTTTGAAAATTTCCGTGACCGTTTTGCCGAGTGGCCAGTGAAAGTCGATAGCATCTCACGCTTTCGCTCTAAAAAAGAACAAGATGACATTATTGGCAAGCTGCATGATGGCACGCTTGATATTGTCATTGGCACGCATAAATTATTGCAAAATCAAGTGAAGTTTAAAGATCTGGGGTTACTCATTATCGATGAAGAGCACCGTTTTGGAGTGCGTCAAAAAGAGCGGATTAAGTCTTTACGTACGCATGTTGATATCCTCTCGATGACCGCCACCCCTATCCCACGTACACTGAACATGGCTTTATCGGGCATACGCGATCTATCCATTATCGCGACGCCTCCTGCTCGTCGTCTCTCGATTAAAACCTTTGTGCGCGAATACAACCCTGTTTTAGTGCGTGAAGCCATTACGCGTGAAACCCATCGTGGTGGCCAGGTCTATTTCTTACACAATCAAGTTGAGACCATTGAAAAAATATCACGCGAACTCAAAGAATTGATCCCCGAGGCACAGATTGCCGTCGCACATGGTCAAATGCGAGAACGTGAGCTTGAACAAGTCATGACCGATTTTTACCATCGGCGCTACAATGTGCTCATCTGCACGACTATCATTGAAACCGGCATCGATGTCCCCACGGCTAACACCATCATCATTGATCGCGCAGACAAATTAGGCTTAGCACAATTGCACCAATTACGCGGCCGTGTGGGGCGCTCACACCATCAAGCGTATGCCTATCTCATGACACCTTCAAAACAAGCGCTCACCGACGATGCCTTAAAACGGCTTGATGCGATCGAAGCAGCAGAAACCCTGGGAGCCGGGTTCACCTTAGCCACACACGATCTTGAAATTCGCGGTGCCGGTGAATTTTTAGGGGATGAGCAAAGCGGTAACATCCAAGCCATTGGCTTTTCACTGTACATGGAAATGCTGGATAAAGCCGTTGAGGCGATTAAATCGGGCAAAGAGCCGTCTCTCACGCAGCCACTTAATAATGTCACCGAAGTTGACTTACAATTGACCGCGTTGATCCCAGAAGATTATCTGCCCGATGTGCATTCACGTCTGGTGATGTACAAACGTATTTCCAATGCTCCCAACGCGGAAGCCTTAGAGGAACTGCAAATTGAAATGATCGACCGTTTTGGCTTGTTGACCGATCAAATTAAGAATCTATTTCAGCTCACAGCGCTCAAGCTTAAAGCACAGTCGCTAGATATTCATAAAATTGAAGCCGGCCCCAAAACGGGGCGAATTGAATTTACCGACTCCCCCAATATCAACCCGGCGGGGATTATCAAATTAGTGCAAGAGCAACCTGAGCGTTATCAGCTCGATGGCCCAACCAAGCTCCGTTTTACCTTGCCAATGGCCTCACCCGAAACACGTATTCAAGCCGTTGAACTTGTATTAACAACTTTACATACCATTAAGGTGTGAGGGATAATTATAGGATGTCTACTTTCACTATATTGGCTAAATTGGCTAAGCGCCTGAAAAAACAGCTGACTTTTGTTTTCTCAATCAACAGCGCCTGCCTGTTGATGCTGACACCAGCCACAGCCGATGACGATCTTGATTGGTATCATGTCGAAATGGTGGTATTTGAATATACCGATAAAACCGTTCTTGATGATGAAAAGTGGCCTATTGATGTCGCAAGCCCTCATCATAACGCCATTGTACGCTTACAATTACCTCGCCCTGAAACCAACCCCTTCCTAGCATTCCACGCAGGCCCTCCCGATACCCCCGTGATGGAAGGCACCGTACGCGCACTCAACCGCGCGAAATCTTATCGTGTATTGAGCCACACCGCTTGGCAGCAGCCCGCCTTGCCTTTACGGCAAGCAAAAGCAGTCTATGTGATCGGTGGCGATAACCAATATGATGATAGTCTGGAAGAATATAATCATATGTTTTTTGATGATCGCTTAGGCTATGAGCTTGATCGCCCCTTATATGAAATGGTCGAGCAATTTCAACCCAGTTTGTGGGAGCTTGAAGGCAGCGTCACGATCAGCATCAGTCAACCTTATTTGAATGTAGAAGCTGATTTTATTCGTTATTACCCCTTACCGGATCTAGATTACGACGACACCGCGCAATACCAGCGCCTTTCTATTTATACGAATAAACGTGTGCGTACCGATCGCTTATATTATTTTGATCATCCACATGTGGGTATTTTGCTGAAAATTATGCCCACTGACACACCTGCTTTAGCAGTCATAGAAGAAGACGCTGAAACACAAACAAGCGATCTGGCACTACGTCCTCCGCTCATCTTCAGCCAAAATGTCAACCCGAGTACCCCGCTCGACACGGTCGAATAACGCAATCACATCATCATGGCGCATACGGATACAACCATGTGATTGTGGGGTACCCATTGGGCACTCATCCGGGCAACCGTGAATATAAATATAGCGCCGCATCGTGTCACACTCACCTAAACGATTCTTACCCACTTCAAGGCCACTGAGCCACAAAATACGCGTCAGGATCCAATCACGCTTGGGGGCTTTTTCGGCCAGCGCACGCGAGTAAATTTCACCGGTGGGGCGACGCCCCACAAAAACAGTGTTGATTGGCATGCCGGCGCCTATCTTCGCGCGGATCACATGCGCGCCACGAGGGGTTTTACCGCTATTAAGACGCTCCCCTGCGCCGTGAGCTGCTGTTGAAATACTATAGCGATCAATTAATTTGTCACCAGAATATAATGACAATGTTTGGCTTGGGATGTGGATTTTGATATGCATTTGATAAGGAGTGAGGGGGCACAGGCCCTCGCTAAAACTAAAAGAGAGCCATCAAGAAAATAAGCCCCCACCCCCTGCCTGGCGCTGCGCTATCCTTGCTGCGCTGGCAGGCCTGCCCTGGGGTATCCTTGCCCAGGGCGCTCGGAGATATACTCCTGGCCCCTCTCCCCTTAAAGGGGAGAGGGAGAATCCAGGCCTAAAGGGGTTAATGCTTACCAAATCAGAGAGCATTCATGCTCTCCTTGGGCGGCAAAACCAGCGCCGTGTTACGCGGTGGCCAGTTTAGAGCTCGTTTCTGCTTGATCGACCAAGCCACGTAAGTTACGTGCTTGTCGTGTGGTGATCTGTGGATCTTTAAAAGTGTGTGTCAACAAATACATGCCCTGCACCGCAGACACCAAATTCAAAGCAAGCTCATTGGCTTTTTGGCCATACCCCAAGCTGCGGAACTGTCCTTCACACCATTCAAGGGTGTCGTTGAGTAGTTTAGCGACCGCATCTGACAAGGGCCCGCCTTTTTTACCCAGCTCCTGACAAAGACCACCAATCGAACAACCATAACGCGCCGTTTGATCGGCTTCTTCAATAGAATAATCAATATATTTCTTTAAGCGCGCCTTCACATCTGGGATCTCTTCCCACAGTTTTAAGCGTGTCTCCAGATCGGTGCCTCGTTCCTTGATAACAGCTTCTCCGATAGATTCTTTCGTTTTAAAATAATAGTAAACATTACCCAGTGGCACTTCTGCTTCCTGTGCAATATCGGCCAAAGTGGTTAAGTTAAATCCCTGCTTATGAATTAAGTTTTTTGCAGCTTCGATGAGACGTTCGCGCTTATCAGTTTTCCGTGGCATTGCTTTTTCCTTTATGTTTTTATTTTATTATTTATTCGGATCTCAAGACCCGTGCTTTAAAAATAGCTAGTCACATAAACGACTTCCAATCGAATATATTACTTCAATATGTGATTAGCTCCCCAATATGTTAGCGTTGCACTCAAAGAGCACAAAACTAACGGCGTTCCCTCTGACAAATAAGACTTATCAAAGGCAAACAATCTGCTTAGTCGTATTGCAATCATTAAAGGTCGCTACCTAACTCTATACAATAAAATAAACCGGCAAAAGAGATTTTTTTGTAAGAACAGGCGTTCTATTACAACAATAAATTAATGTTTTGGGTGCGGCCGTGCGAGCGACCTTGAGGCTATATTCCATCACAATGAATCCTATGCCCTTTTATACTGCTTCCCCAAAAAATAACGGGGTTCCCTTTGCTAACTAATATCGTTAGCGTAATAACTATATTTGTTGGTAGCATGACCTATTCAATAACCAAAATCAACCCTATTTCACTGGGAAAATCCCTAGTCTATTCACAACCACTCCCCACATAAAAAACAACTGGTCAGACTGTACAAGGCTTATCCTGCTACTGCATACCCTGCATGTTGAAATGCTATTAGTTAGTTGAATACCAATTGTAGAAACCCTAAAAAGAAAAATCAAGTTGTTTGCTAAAAATAATAATAATAAATTTAGGCGATCTCCTATTGAGTGCCGAGATCGTCTCAGGACCTTTTCAAAAAAATCAGCTGTCCCTCACTAGAAGCGCAATAGCAATACCCGTTAAAACTAAAAAAGAGTTTCGCAATGTTAATTTTTGCTTTGTCGCTTCAGATAACAAGCCTCCACTTCCTAACGTATCTGCTATCGCAGCACTAATTGACTCATTAACGCTGCGATAATCAATAATGCGGGCAAGATGGGAGCCACCAGCGCACACAAATCAATCACAGTGGTTTATCTATTTGGCGAATATCGTTAAATAACATGATCGCCAGTCCGATAAAGGCAAGATAGATCACCCCAGAGAAAATCTGTGCATAACGCATCGTCCTCACGCGTGTCACTTGACTGTCGAAATTTCTTTGAAAAGAAGATAGCCAAAAAAACGGCGACTAAAATGATGACTACAATATTTTCTTGGATTGGCTGCATTCAACTTACCTTAATTGTCCAATTGCACCAGTTCCCACGCATAAAATACTCAAAAGGAAACAGTAGAAGTTTGATTTCATTCCAGCAGCTCACTCTCTTAGAACTACCCAGCATGCAGTCATTTCTAATTTATAAATTCAATATGAATTTATTATAAATTTCCGTTTTCAAAATGAGATTAATAGTAACTTATTTTTGCCTAAACCCTCACTCACAGCCTCCAGTTTAGCAAATGATCCTATACTCTTTCATAAGAGATAAGGGATTATTTTTTAAGGATTATTGGAAATTGTCATGGCACGGAGGAATCCTCAACCGTTGTTTAGACTTCCCTGCAATAGCGTATTGCGGGGCATGCTTCTATTGCCTATCGCATTGTGCCTAATGTTCCTACCAAGAACAGCATTTTCAAACGAACCCTTAACTCTCGCTGAAGCAGAAGCATTAGCACTTCTGCTCACCCCAGAACTCTCGCAGCTGGAGGCAAGGCGAGATGCTTTAGAACAAAAATCCATTGCCGTCGGCCAATTACCCGATCCGGAATTAACATTCGGCACACTCAATGTGCCCGTTGACACGTTTGACTTTGATCAAGATCCCATGACCAAAATACAAGTCGGCCTAGAACAAGCTTTCCCCAAAGGAAGAACACTTTCCTTAAGGAAAAAACAAACCATTAACTTAGCACAAGCTGAGCAAGCCAGCCTAGAAGATAAACAAATAGAAGTACTGCGCGCAGTGCGCACACAATGGCTTGAGCTACATTATTGGCAGCAAGCCGATACGCTGCTTAATCAAGAAGCTGTCTTATTTAGACATTTAGTACAAGTCACTGAATCCCTGCTTGCTGCAGCAAAACAACATCAAAAAGATGTGCTGCGTGCGCAATTAGAACTCAGTAATGTTGAAAACCAACAAATTGCCGTTGTTCAACAAATGTATGCTTTTCGATCTGATCTAGCACGTTGGATAGGGAATGAGGCAGCTGCGCAGCCCATCTCTCAAGCACTACCTAATTGGCCAACACCACCACCCGCCAATAAACTAAGCGCAGAAATTTATCAACAT
>JAJFJF010000043.1 GCA_021774255.1 Gammaproteobacteria bacterium | reverse complement strand
TATGCTTGTGTGGTGTCCTTGTGGTTATCAGTGTTTACTTCAAGTGTAGAGCGGCTTTTTCTGCCCTCCTCATCTTTCAAATGAACACGCTGCTCTTGACGGACAATCAAGTCACCCTCGACGATAAGCTGACTACGGCAGCATGGCTTTTTAGGCTTACGTAGTGAATGCTTGGCAAGCCAGTCTCTTAGCCATTTTGTGAGAGAAACCTTCATGCGTTAAAAAATCCTGTAAACTTTGTGGGTCCATTTTAGCAGATTTGGTTTTAGTGCTATCTGCATCAGCTTCTTTTGATGGTGAGCTACTTTCATCTGTTGTAGTTTGTTGCGACCTATTGCTCGACTGCTCGTCTTGCATCACGGCGCTTGAACTAGATGCACATGATACCATATTGTCTAAACCAGGCAGTGGGTCATAGCCCATCTCTTCACGTGCTTCGTTGATCGTTATGACACCTGCTTGCAAATCCTCCCGTGCGTTCTTGCGTGCAATCTCTCGCCTAGGTGCTAAAGCGCTCACTTGATCTAAATAAGCCACTATCTGAATATTTTGTCCTGTCTGCTGGCTTAGAAAATGTGAGAGCGCGCTATGGATACGTTTAGTTAACGGGATAACGGTTTCTTCATAAAAGGAGAGTTTGGCCTCCCCTACATTGTTAAAGGTTGCTCCTTCTGCCATGCCTAATAAATGCGGCGGATACCCAAAGGCTAAACAAATATCACGTGCCGTGCTGTTTTTAGCATTTAACCAGTCCATATCGGTAGGTGTCATCCCTAAGCTTTGAAAGGCCATATCAAAGTTAAAGACAGGGATTTTGCCGGCGTTCTGAAAGCCTGTGTATTGAGTGTTAAGTTTATTACTGATATCGCTTAGTTGTGTTTGCGTCATGCGAGGTGTGCCAATACCAGGGTCTTTCATGGTCAAAATGCCAGGGAAACGTGCAGAGTTTTCCAGAAGTTTTTTATTCCACGTGGAGGATTCATTGTGTTGGTCAATGGAAATACCTGCGGCTTCCATGGGGCTTAGGCCATAGAGGTCATCTGTGGGGTGCGGTTCTTTGATGTGCAGGATGTCGGAGTGATGTGTTTGTGGATCGATAGGATAGGCAAAGGTCTCGTTATTAATCTTGTATTCGTAATGGGTAGGCTGACCTGCACTTGAGGTCTTAATTTCCACTCTATCGGGGCGTAAGCTAATGAGCTCCCCTTTGCCTTGTTTACTGATAATGTTCCCCAGGATATAGCTATTGCCGTCGATAAGCAGTGGCATAGTGATGCTTGCAAGAAAGGCTTGGTAGCATTGGGTGGGGTTGGGACACTGAAGCAATTCAACGAGTGGCCCTGATTCAAGAGTTTTCTCTGTAACTTCGATAAAGTACGGGACGTCAGCTACTGCTTGGCTAATTTGGCGAATGCAATGGTAAGCAACAATGTTTTTTAAGTAGCCCTCCTCAGCAAATCCTTGGTAGTCGCGGTTAGACCAGGAGGCGCTGTTAAACCCTAAGAGTTGAGCCAAAACGTTAGAGGATGGCGCTGATTTTCGTCTTAAAAAGCCTAGCATGGTGAGAGGTGCTTAAGTGTTGTTGTATGTGGGCATTAATAATAGCGGGTTTTTATTTGTTCTGGATTACTGTATAGTCGCCTGCCTGGAAAAAACTCATCACTGGTAAGCTGCGAATAATATCATTTTACCACATGCTTACAGATTACAATTATACATAAGAAAACATAACTCTTTATTAGGGAGACAGAATGGAATTTAATTATGATTTAGCAAAAACCTTACTAGAAGCAATTAAAGAACATGCCAAACCAGAAGTGTGTCAATCATGGTCTACCTCAGACTTGCGAAAAACCCTCGCTCCTGAAGCTGAGGAAAATCTCGTTATATATCATCTTGAACTTCTGAAAGATGCCGGCTTTGTCAAAGGTGATTTTAATTATGGGAACTCAGTTGTTAGCCGCTTAAGCAGACTAACTTGGGAAGGAGTTCAAGCTTTAGAAGCAATGAAGAACGAACCACTAAGCAATAAAATAAAAAAGAAACTGAAGGAAGTTGGCATTAAGGCGCTCCATGATGCACCCGCAATAGCAATAGGCGCACTTTTAGGAACAGTTGGCATGCCAGCCTAGGCTACAAGCAATATTATTACATTATATATACTTAAGCCATCAGGTATTCACGCCGATTAACCAGCAAATGAAAGGCGCCACTTAATGCGTCCACACAATCATCATGACGGCCTTCAGGGAATCGCTCTAGTTCATTTAGAAACGTGTCATGCCAGTTGCCGGGCAGTAATTTAATATTGCCCGCTTCAGCTTGCGCTGCTACAGGACTTGCGCGAGTGATTTTATTGGTCATTGGTCGTTCAGTCATAACAGTGAAGCCTGCAAGCTTACGCGTATAGTAGCTCACCTCCATCTTCCCTGCCTGCCCTGGGTCTTGCTCTAAACCAATAAGGCATTCTATGCCATCATACTGAGCAACATTTAGGATAGCTTGCTCGACTTTTAGGGGGCTGGCGTGGATATGGAGCACATCTTCGATGTAAAAGGTTCCATTTTCATCAATAGCTAACTTTAATCCTACGGTAGCATCCGGGTCATTGGTGTCGGTTTTCTCGGTGGCGGCTAAATCCCAATAGCGAATACGCCGTATATTGGTAGGAGCAGCTTGAGCTACTGCAAAATAGGGTCGCTTAAAATAGAGCCCAGCTTGCGGACGAATTCGCCAGTTGCCGTGTTTTAAGCGTTCGCGTTCAACCAAGGGAAGCGCTTCAAGATTGGCTGCATAGCCTGGGTCTTGTTTCATTAAGATGGCGTTGTCAGTGAGGCTTGCGTTAATGAAGGTTAATGATTTGGGTTGAGTGTTAAGGTGTACATCCATTAGTTCTTTTTTGGTGCCACCCCAGATAAGCTTATCTTGTACGCGAATAAACCAGCGCACTACCCCGCTTCGCTCAGGGATAGCATAACCAGACTCCTTATCAATCCACCATTCGATGAGGCGCGCGACCCAGCTATCATTGTCGGGGTTGGTTGTGGCACGGACATAGGGCTTAACGCCACAGAGTGAACGATTACGTGAGAGCAAATAGAAAAACTGGGATTCAGTAAAGTGAGTTAATTCATCAAAGCCAATTAAAGGAATTTGAGCGCCCTGCCAGTCTAAACGGTTTTTTTCATGTTCAAGGTGGGCAAAGCGAACTGCAGCTCCAGAGGGAAATTCCCAGGAGAGTGTAGAGGTTTTTTGGATGCCGCCAAGAGTAGCGTAGAGTTTTTGGGATTCATCCCACAGGCCACCGGGGTTACGCACTTGGGGAGAGGTACGACGGAAGATGACAGCACTAAAGTCAGGGTTCTCAGTGTAGCGGATAGGTTCGAGGAGCAAGCCCCAGGATTTCCCCCCGCCGGCTGCGCCGCCATAAATGCAGATGTCGGCCGTTGAGGAGAGAAATTGTTCTTGGGGACCGAGTTGGGGCTTAAAGGGTAGTGGGTTTAAATCGGTCATAAGGAGTTGAGATATTGGATTGAAGGTATTTTAACATAGCCAGAAAATACTTAGCTAACTAGCCTAAATTGAGGCGTTTTATTTTTGAGGAGCTTACTCCCTAAGAACCCCTAATCGCTCTGCCGCCAACCGCCACTACAGAACCTCCGAGCCAGAGGTCAACAGCCATTCTACCGTAGGCCAAATAGGCTGTCTTTCCTCCAATTAGCGTAGTCAGAGACATTCCTAAAGCCAAATATGCACTTGTGCCAATAACGCAGACTCCCCCTGTCAACATAAGCAGACTCCCGGCAATTTCCCTCAGATTTCCGGCAACAGAATGTTCCTTCTCCATAGGCCTTTTCTTCTTGTAGTAATCTAGTGAAGCTTCCAATATAGCTAATAAGCAAAAAAACAAGAAAACAAGAAAACCCGTATTAATATTTAAGTTTGCTTGTCTGCACATATAGCGTAACAGGCGGAGGTAAGTTTTTGAGAAGTTTGTTGGTTGACTAGCATATATGGAGGCGTTTTTTTTGCACCTGAACTCAGAGCTTTTTTCCCAAAAACTGACATCCATTCAAACTCTTTCGACAAAATATGTGCTTTAGTAAGTGCTTACATGACAGAAACATTACTTGGCCTTGGAAAATAAACAACTCTTCTGCTAGCAATTATCTTAAGCAAACACCACTAAAAAATTTTACCTGTAATCAGTAAAAGCTATGTTGCGATGACTCACTATATTGAATAGGGCCACGTCCTGCTTCGCAAAAGCGATGCGGGCAGGCGTGGCACCGTCCACCAGCCTCGCTTTGCTCTTATCCGCCCCTGCCCCACACAGATGCTTTGCCACCGAGAAATGGCCTTGTAGAGTGGCAAGAATGAGCGGCGTAGTACCGTCGCTCAGAGCCTTGTCCTTATCCGCTCCCTCCGCACACAGGTGCTCTACCACCAGGAGATGGCCTTCTTCGGCGGCGATAGCGAGCGGTGTAGCGCCCTTCAGCGTCGCCTTGTCCTTGTCCGCTCTCGCCGTACACAGATGCACTACTACCAGGAGGTGAGCGTTCTGACTGGCAATATAGAGTGGTGTAGCGCCCTTCAGCGTCGCCTTGTCTTTATTCGCTCCCTCCGTACACAGATGCACTACTACCGGGAGGTGACCTCCCTGGGCAGCGATAAAGAGCGGCGTCATGCCGTCATTCAGAGCCTTATCCTTATCTGCTCCCTCCGTACACAGGTGCTCTACCACCAGAAGATGGCCATTGAAGGCAGCGAGAATGAGCGGCGTGGCACCGTTGTTCTGAGCCTTATTCTTATCCGCCCCTGCGATAAGCAGTGCTTGAACGCCTTCTAACCAGCCCATTAAGGCAGCATTCTGTAATAGCGTCCAACCCGTATTATTAGCCTGGTCGAGCCCTGTTTGGGACTGTTGTAAGGCCGCTTCAAGGGCATTAATGTCTCTGGCTTCAAGTGCCTTCCACGCAGCAGCATTGGGCAACAATGGCCAGTTAAAAGCGCTGATGTCACCAGGCGGATAGTCCTCACACTCTTTCCCCTTTTTGTTTCCCCACGTTTCATATGGAAAACGAGTGTGATCAGCATCCACCCGAATGTATCTCATCTTTGGAATACCAATAAATTGCCTTTCCTTCTCCTGTTCAGCACATTTGGCAAAAACATAAGCGATCGGGATCTTTCGCTTTCGTCGAGAACTCCAGCCAGTGCTTTGCAAGACAGCACTAACCTCGCCTTGTGTAATGCTGGCTGGCCAGTAACCGGTGCAATCCGAATTTGTTCTGAAGGCCTTATCCCGATTACGAAGGACTCCATAATCTTTGTTGACAACAGGACCATTTGAACCAATATCAAGCCTTATGTAACGCTCCGAGTTTATGAAAGCATAGGCCACAGTGGGAGTGTCACCCTCCATACAATGAATCACGGCGAATACCCGCTCTTCTTGAGGCCAGCCATCAATTCTGTCTGTGATCAAAGCAAGTCCTCCAGTTAAATCAAAGTTTGAGTTTTGAGTGGACACCTCGATGCAGTGCTCTCCACTCAAAACCAGCGCCTTGTTTCCCTTGAGCTGGATCACCGCATCAACTCCGGTAATTTCGTTTGGCCATTTACCGTCAGCATGTAACTTTTCAAAAGGTATAGGGATGCTGTTCATGAAGGTGCATTCATTGCCCTGCAGGTTGACTCTCCAAAAGCCTTTGCAAGAAAACAGTAGGGCTCTTCCTTCAACCCAACAATGAAGTCCACCGGTAAGTGAGCTGTTTGGGTAATTACTCCCTTCAAGGGCTACGCATTCTCCAGCCATCCTTACTTATTATTTATGTTTTAAAATCACTCAACGCTAAAGAAGTTGGTTAGTAATTTAGAAAAAAACAAGAAAACCTGTATCGATATTTAAGTTTGCTTGTCTAGGGATATAGCGTAACAGGGGGAGGTAAGTTTTTAGAAATTAGGTAGTTGGATAGCATATAGTGAGAGGTTTATTTTTTGGGATTTTTTATCCCCTTAGAGCTGATTAGTAGTGTAGTGTTGCGAGATTCTATCCTTCCTAAGAGCAAAACAAGTAAGATGGGGAACTTGCACCCCAGAAGATAACTCACTTATAACGAGCCTGCATAAGATCACCGGTGATCACAAACTTGATTTCAATCGCTCCACGCAAGCCAGTCTGTTGGCGAATTTGGTGAATGGCCTGCTGTTCTTGCTCGCGCGCGGTTTTGCTCGTATCAATCTCCACGTTAAAACTAGGAATGCGGCGAGTTGGATGAATATCAATCGCTTCAAATGTAGTAGTAGGCATTTTGAAGAGTATGAGTGGCTTATTGGCTAAACAAATGATACAAAAACAAGAAAACCCGTACTAATATTCAAGTCTGCTTGTCTAGGGATATAGCGTAACAGGGGGAGGTAAGTTTTGTCGTGAAGTTTGTTGGGGCTAGCATATAATAAGGGGTTTGTTTTTTGGGGGTCGCTTCCTCACCTGGGGCATAGTTAATTGCTTCTGAGGTGTTGTGATTGAGATTGCAAAACAAAAAATAGAAAGGGGTTCGAAAAAAATCATACCTTACTGCTTGCTAGACATAGGCTCAGGCACTTCCACTAAAGTGGGATATTCACCCTGCACAAAATTCCAAATATTTTGGTCCCAGGTATCGTAAGTAGAGGGAGTTTGCATCTCTTGTGTTGTTTTTCCTATCGCATCTCCAGCAGAAGTATCGCGTTCTGAAGTTTCCACATCCCAGTAACAATCTGTAGCAGCACCCCTTCCAATAAAACCACCGATATATTGCCCTTCGTAGTTAAAAGTGACTAAGCCTGTTGAGTAGGAGTTTACCGCTCTGCCACTTAGAGCGGTATAGCCCAAAAAGCCCCCCACCTCTGCTGTTCCAGAACTGCTCCGTGTGCACGCCACCGTGCCAGAGGCATAACAATCTCGAATTTCTTTGTCAATATGATAGCCTGCCAATCCACCAACACTTGATTCACCTGATACTGTTGCACGACTAAATGAGTACCTGATAGCATGGCCACATCCGCCAACTAAACCACCTACCTTGCTTACCCCCACTACAACACCATGGGAGGAGCAACGCAAAATAGGATTTTCTGGAGCAGAGCCCATCTGAGTGCCTCCAATAAGAGCACCCACCTCTGCACTTCCAGTAACGCTTACATCTGCAGAACAATCTTCTATTGTAGAACTAGAAGCATAACCGATTAACCCACCAACACGGTTGCTGCCTCGGATATTGCCAGTCACATGGCTATTGGTAACTTTACCTCGCAAGTCATAGCCTATTAGTGCCGCAGTATTACCATCGCAAGTCACATCAGCTCCGCTAAGGAAGACATTTTTTACTCCAACAGCATAATAAATCCTGCCAAATAAACCACAATATTGGCGCGTAGGTGCATAGATGTACAACCCAGTAATCGTATGCCCGTTGCCGTTGAACTCACCAGTAAATGGATTATCATAATCACCAACGGGAATAAATCCTGCACCATCGTTCCAGTTCCGAGTGGCACTGCAATCAATGTTCTTGGATAGCTTGTGCTTCCCACCCAAATTGTTCTGCATATTTTGAAGTTCTTGACAATTAGTAATACCAGAATCATCGAGTAGTAGCGCCAAGGGGACTGCAACAGCTACCACAACCACAACAGTGACGACAGCGCCTATCAGAAACTTTTTCTTATGAGTCACCCACCACGAGGTGCTCCCATCTCCACCGCTGTTTACGAGAAGAGGATCTTCTTCTCCTCCCGACATTCTTTTTTAGTTCTAGTCACGTCCTTAATCACTTAAAACGAAGCACGAAGAAAAAACAAGAAAACCCGTATCAATATTTGAGTCTGCTTGTCTGGAGATATAGGGTAACAGGGGGAGGTAAGTTTTTAAGGGGTTAGGTAGTTGGATAGCATAGGATGAGAGGTTTTGTTTTAGAGACGACTTTGGCCCCCTAAAGTGTCCGCAATTAAAGACGGGTTATATCGCTATCATTTCTGCATCATCTTCACTCTTCCCTTTCGTACTTTCTCCCTTATAAAACTGCCGCTTCTTGTGAAACTTGTAACAGGTATAGAGTATGCCAAGTACAGAGCCGGTGATGCTGACAATAATTGCAGCGATTTGTCCACTGGTGAGTCCCTCTTTACTACTGTTACCAGTGTCACCAGAAACCGTCAAACCAAAAGATGCTGTGGTATTACCCCCAAAACCATCACTCGCAACAATGACAATAGTCACAGAACCTATATCATCTAGTAAAGGTGTGCCGCGAAATTCACGCTGTTCCCCATCAAAGCTTAACCAAGCTGGTAGCTCATCACCATTTTCTTGCATAGCTGAATACTGTAGTAGATCATTATCAGGATCGCTGAATAAATCTTCTGCAAAAACAAATGAAAACTCGGCATCTACAATAGTTTCCTCGCTACTAATTTCTCCCACTAACCTTGGGGGCCGATTAATTACAATAAGTTCAAAGTCAGCACTTACTTGACCACCAAAGCCATCATCAGCATTCAAGGCAATAAAATAACTGCCATGAGCCGTGGGTGTTCCTGAAAAGGTTTGCGTTTCTGGAGAAAAAGTCAACCAGGTAGGCAAACTACCGCCACCACTAGCCGCTGCCGTTACGGTTAGATTATCACCATCAACATCATGGAAAGTGCTGGCTAAGATCACAAATTGGAAAGGCTGGCCATTCGTTACATACTGCGTGCTAATATTGGTCTGCACAATCGGTGATTGGTTGTTAACAGTGATGCTGAACGTGGCGACGACACTACCATCAAATCCATCATGAGCAGTTACGTCAATGCTCAAAATGCCTTGGTCACCCGAGGAAGGCACGCCTGAAAAGGCACGCGTCGCACTTGTAAAATCAATCCAACCAGGCAGGCCACCTCCCCCGTTAAGGTCAGCGGTGTACGTTAGTGGATCACTGTCACCGTCAGAGAAGGTATTTGCAGCAAACAGGTAGCTCAGTGTTGCGCCAGCATCAAGCACTTGACCCACTAGCGCGTTATCTTGCACGGGTGCGCGGTTTGTCACGGTTAGCAGAAAAACATCACTTGCGCTGACACCTGCATCATTGGTAGCGGTCACTTCAATTGAGTAAGTGTCCTGATCACCTGAGGCGGGGGTGCCTAAAAATTCACGCGTAGCAGTGGTAAAAGCTAACCATCCTGGTAAGGGTGTGCCGCCCAGCAGTTGAGCAGTGTAGTCCAAAGATGGGTCGCCGGGATCCTCCATGGTATTGGCAGGAACAATAAAAGAAAATAGCTGGCCGATAGCGTTATTTTTATCAGAGAGGGGGTTAGTCACCTCAACACGAACAAAAGTGGGGTAATCATTCCCTTCATCAATGGTCCAAATAGCAGCATCCCACCCAACATAGGTAGCTGCTTGATACATTTCCGCAGTAGTCTTACCAGTGCCGCCGCCGCTTGTGAGTCGACCTGACGTTTGTGTATCCCAATAGCTACTGAGTACGCCTATCCCACCTGTTTGACCTGCAAAACCACCGATGGGGCTTCCTCCTGTAACAGCGCCAACAGAATAACTATTATAGGTCTGACCATCATTCAAGCCTATCAGGCCACCAACATAACTATTACTTGAGACTGAGCCAGTGGCATAAGTATTTTGTACTGATCCAGCGTTATTGTAACCCACCAGCCCACCAGCATAATTTGCGCTCAACACGGCTCCGGTCGCGTAACATTTAGTAACTGTGCCAAAATTATAACCAAGTAACCCTCCCGCAAACCTAGCGGAAGAGCCGACTTGTCCACTCGCGTAGCTATTACTCAGTATACCTGTCTGCCAGTTAGTACCAACCAGCCCACCGACATTGTCAGAGGCGCCTGTCACGACCACGGCAGCACTGCTGGCGGTGACCAAGCCATAATTTGTAGCTACCAAGCCACCAAGACCAGCTGAGCCCGACACGCTTCCAGAGGCATGGCAATCACTTACCGTACCGCCATTGTTGTAGCCTAGCAGCCCCCCAATGTGGATATTGCCTGAGATATCAATGCCTTGCAAAACAACTTTTTCTAGCCGGGTGGTATTACTCATGTAGCCAAAGAGCCCAAGGTGATCACTCGATGGACGATTAATCGTTAAGCCAGAAATTACCCGTTTGTTGCCGGAAAAAGTGCCGGTAAAGGGAGCAGCGGATGTACCCACCGGCTCAAACCCAGCTCCCCCATCCCAATTCACGGTATCTGAGCAGCCAATGTCATTCAGAAGCTCATAATCTTCAGGGAGGTTATCCTTCATCGCCTGCAGTTCAAGGCAATTGGAAATCTGGGTGAGGGCTTGGGTGCGGAGTGCACATCCCAGCAGCAGCACAAAAATTAAGAGAGCAGACAGCTTGAGCGCCATCCTTACTTAGTTATTAGTTACGTCCTTAATCACTTGAGGCGAAATCACAAAGAAAAAACAAGAAAACCCGTACTAATATTCGAGTCTGCTTGTCTAGGGATATAGGGTAACAGGGGGGTGTAAGTTTTTTGAATGACGCCGAGGGTAGCATAAAATTTTTGAGATTCATCCCACAGGCCACCGAGATTTCGAACTTGTGGAGAAGTGCGACGAAAGATAACGGCACTAAAGTCGGGGTTCTCAGTGTAGCGGATGGGTTCGAGGAGCAGGCCCCATGATTTCCCTCCGCCTGCTGCACCACCGTAGATGCAGATGTCAGCTGTGGAGGAGAGGAATTTCTCTTGGGGGCTGGGGTTTTAGCGCTGCGGGTAAGTTGATTGATGAAGTGGTCATGAGAAGTTGAGATCTAGGGCTTAAGGAGATTCTAGCATAACAAAACTCTAATGAAGTTGACTAGCATATAAAAGAGATCCCTAAATTAACCACACAAGTGCCCTTTCTCTATTCAATCGGGATACTAAATACCACCACAAGCAACATGAGAATTACAAAAAAACCGAAGAAACCACTTCTAAAATGGCGGAGCCTATCTGTGCGCTGTTTTAATGCCAGCGTCATCGCAATATAACATTGAATAGCATAATAAAGCGCAAAGCCTTTTGAGGCCAATGTAATAATCTGGAAAATATTGGTTGTCCAAGTGAGCACAATAGCAATACCCGTTAAAACTAAAAAAGAGTTTCGTAATGTCAGCTTTTGCTTTGTCGCTTCAGATAATAAGCCTCCACTCCCTAACGTATCTGCTATAGCAGCACTAAATTGACTCATTAACGCTGCGATAATCAATAATGCGGGCAAAACAGGTGCCACCAGCGCGCACAAATCAATCACTGTGGTTTCATCTATTTGGTGAATGTCGTTAAATAACACAATTGCCAGCCCGATAAAGGCAAGATAAATTGCGCCAGAGAAAATCTGTGCATAACGCATCGTCCTCACGCGTGTCGCTTGATCATAAACTTGACCTAAGTAGCGAGAGGTCTCAAAGCCCTGCACAATAAGCAAGACACCCAGTAACTTTTTTGTCGCGATAACGAATGAATCATGAGGGTATACTTTAAGCAGCCACTCTCCTTGACGGGCAAGTTCAATATTAAAAAATAAATGCCCTATTATCATCGATAAAAAGATAGCTAGCTTCAAATTAACAGAGCACTTTTCAAGCCATTCAAGTGCGACAAGTCCTCTTAGCTTCCCCACTCCTCCAATAAAAATTAAAATAATTGTGGTTAAAATATTTTCGTATAAATCATTTGATAAGCCCACTCCCCTCAACGCAAAAGCTGACAGCAGTTTTAAATAAAAGGCTACTGAAATAATATAAGCAAACCCTAGTAGGGGGCGTGAAAGCGTTTCAAGCTTAACAACTTTTTCGCCTCTACTCGGCTGCTTTAAAAGCGGCTCTAAATGCCAAATATTAAAGCGCAAGGCACTGCCTAAACCGTATGCTATGAGGACAATGATCCCCATAACAAAAAAGGCCCACTCGCCTGCTGTTAAGATCAACAATGGCGCAGAGATGAGGAAACCACTGCCAATAATAGAGGCCAATGGCGTCACCGTTGCGCGCCAATCCTTTGACTGTCGAAATTTCTTTGAAAAGAAAATAGCCAAAAAAATGGCAACTGAAATAATGACAACAATATTTTCTTGCATTGGCTGCATTCAACTTACCTTAATTATCCGATAGCCCCAGGCTTCACGTACAAAATAACTCAAAACGAAAACAGCAGCAGTTTGATTTCATTCCAGTAGCTCACTCTCTTAGAACTACCCAGCATGCAGCAATTTCTAATTTATAAATTCAATATGAATTTCTGCTGGGTTCCCATTTTCAAAATGAGAGCAACAGTGGCTTATTTTTACTTTAATCCTCATTCACAGCCACCAGTTTAGCAAATGATCCTATACTTTTTGATAAGATATAAGGTTTTATTTTTTAAGGATTATTGGAAATTGTCATGGCACGGAAGAACCCTCAACCGTTGTTTAGACTTCCCTGCAATAGCGTATTGCGGGGCATGCTTCTATTGCCTATCGCATTGTGCCTAATGTTCCTACCAAGAGCAGCACTTTCAAACGAACCCTTAACCCTTGCTGAAGCAGAAGCATTAGCACTTTTGCTCACACCGGAACTTTCACAGTTGGAGGCAAGGCGAGATGCGTTAGAACAAAAATCCATCGCCGTCGGTCAATTACCCGATCCGGAATTAACATTCGGCACACTCAATGTGCCAGTTGATACATTTGACTTTGATCAAGATCCCATGACCAAAATACAAGTCGGCCTAGAACAAGCTTTTCCCAAAGGAAGAACACTTTCCTTAAGGAAAAAACAAACAATCAACTTAGCACAAGCTGAACAAGCCAGCCTAGAAGATAAACAAATAGAAGTACTGCGCGCAGTGCGCACACAATGGTTTGAGCTACATTATTGGCAGCAAGCCGATGCACTCCTCCGTCAAGAAGCTGTCTTATTTAGACATTTAGTACAAGTCACTGAATCCCTGCTTGCTGCAGCAAAACAACATCAAAAAGATGTGCTGCGTGCACAATTAGAGCTCAGCAACGTTGAAAACCAACAAATTGCCGTCGTTCAACAAATGTATGCTTTTCGATCTGATCTAGCACGTTGGATAGGGAATGAGGCAGCTGCGCAGCCCATCTCTCAAGCACTACCTAATTGGCCAACACCACCACCCGCCAATAAACTAAGCGCAGAAATTTATCAACAT